>JAPUDO010000076.1 GCA_027493055.1 Niabella sp.
ACAAGATCATTACGCCTTTGGTAGTCGCTCTGAACATTGGCCCAGGCATTTTTTACTACTTCATCTTCAGCAACAAGGCTGTTGTAACCTTTACAGCCCATAAAGCCAACCACTATAAGTGCTATCAGCACAATGAGTCCTATTCCTTTCATTTTATATTGTTTTTAGGTTTATTAAACAAATTTAACTGAATTAATGATCGAAAGGGAAACTCGTGTTACCTATTCGGCGAAGCACATCAATCCATCGGTAAAATACTTCAACGAAAAAACCAGGGAAATATTATTATGTAAAATACATAAATATGGAGTAAATTAGTACTGTAAAAGTCAGCCTGCTACATTTTAGCATCCCCTTTAAGCACGATACTGAGAAGAATGGAGAGTTTATTGATCACAATTAAAACTTAACATTATGAACCAGTTTGCATTGAAACCCTCACCAGCAAGAAACCCCTTTAGCCATTACCTTTTAATCACACAGCCGGCCCGGCTATTTTTAAAATGTTGCTTTATTTTTTCACTGCTGGCTGTAACAGTGATATTACCTGGTTGTAAACAATCCAACGCCGGCCCAAATGAAAAAAATTTACAGGCTGATAAAGATGCCATACTTGCCACTATTGAAAAAGAAACTGAGTCATTTTTTGCAAGGGACTATGATGCCTGGAAATCTACTTACGCTCAAACTGACTATACATTCCAGGCATGGAGCAACAGAGACGGTACTTTTGATGCCAGCGTAGGATGGAATGGCATTAACAGCACTGTTGGAAAGTATATTCATGAAAACCCCGAGCCCCAATCCAGCAGCCACCCCGTAGTAGAACGTAAAAATATCAGATATAAATTTTATGGTCCCAATGCCTGCTATTTAACCTGGGACCAGTTTAACAGCAATAAAGCCGGCGACAATTTCCATCATAGTAAAGAGGTACGGGTGATGGAGAAAGCAAACGGCCAGTGGAAGATTGTTTGTGTGGCCGCATTCTGGGATTATGTAAACCCTATTGCTGCTGATAAGCTGAAAGACATTCAACGGATGGATAAAGAAACAAGAGGCACTGATAAGTTGTGATCCATGATCCCGAACGCTACAACTTGTAAAACCCCAACCAGGCCGTTCAAAGGTAGCACGGTATTGGTGCGTAACCTTTCATCTATGAAATAACTACACACCCATAAAGGCTGTTAGTATTTAGCAGCCTTTTTATTTGCCTTCTTTGTTTTACTGCCGGCAACGGGCTTATCAAGCAAGGGGTTTGAAACAATGATGGGCTTGGGTTTGGCCGTTATTTCATTCTTTTCAATTTCTATTTCGTTTACAATAATGCTCTCGGGCACTATCATGCTGAACCCAGGTGTATTGTTTAGCTGCATTTTATCAGATGCTGTAACAAAACGCCTCAGCGACCTTAAATTGAGGGGTGTTATTTTACATTCATTTACCATTTCAACCGTACCTTCTGCTACATTAACTTTATAAATTTCGGGGCTGTTAAAAGCAAGGTCCTTTACAATATATGCAGCAGAAAGGCCCTCTTCTTTGGCCAGTTGCAACAGCTTTGCCTGCATTGAATCCATAGCTGTGGTGCTGGCAGATGTCAGCTTCAGCACACCGGCATTATAGTTCCGTCCCATGAAAGACCGCGCAAAACCCTGCGGCTGTAGAAAGCGGCGGGTGGGAGTGCGTCCGTTCAGCAAAGATCTCAAAATTCCCTGCTGAATCAGCACCATAGAATCTGCCGGGATTACGCCCTCGTCATCTACCGGATAATAGCCGGTGGTACGCTTTCCATTAAACAATCTTAAAGACGGGATGGCGGTAATAGTAAGATCGGACGACACTAATTTCTGCCCCAGTTTTTCTTCATAATCCGTCTCACCGGAACTATAACCCAAAATAGATTTGCGCCTTGTTTGTAATGGCTGTGTGAAGCATTGGGCAACAATATTGCTAACCGCATCTCCTACAAACAAAACCGGCCCCAGATAAGAGCCTTCAAAAGGCTTTGCCTGTTCCTTTTGCCTGATCTTTGCTATTACTTCTTTTACCTGTGCCCGGAGCTGGTCCGCTGAAGGAAGCTCCTCTATGCTACTTACAGTAACCGTATAGCTGCTGTTAAAATTATTACCCTCTTCGTCCGAAGCTGCGCCATAAGCAGTAAAAGTTACATACTGTCCCGGCTTCCTTATAAGCGTACCTTCGCTGCTTACCAGGTAATCTTCATAGCTGTTTACTGTTAGCCTGCAATAAGAATTTACTATGGTGGGAACATCCTTAAATAAAGCTGACAAATCTTTTAAATGCTGCTCCCATTGCCTGGTGTTTATGTTGATAGCCTGAACTGCTCCAAAATCTGTAACAACCGGTGTGATCCTGGAAAGATCGTCCAATGCCAGCTCCTTCTCATCTACATTTACACGCTTTAGCGAAGACATAAAGCTGCTGTACTGCCTTGAGTTATTTTTATAGGCCCTGTCTGTTTCCAGCCATAACAGCCGGCGATATTCATCGGCATTATCCTCGTCAGGCAGGCTAACAAAGTAGCCATCGTACATCATGTAATCAAAATTGCGGTGATAATCGCCCACTCTTAACTTAACAGATGCAGACTTTTTATTAACGGGCGTTTTGACAGTAGTAGTAATTTCACCACGTTCGCCGTTTAAACTGTAGGAATACTGGTTACGCAAATTGTAGGCTATAAAGAAGGGCTTCTCCAGATCGGGCAAATGCAACTTTTTTATATTGCGCTGTAATTCTTCATTAAGCATCTTTATATAAAAATTATCCTTTAACTGCTGGCCAAATATTGCCGGCCCTTCAAGCACTGCAATCAATAAAAGGAAGAATATTTTTGCTTTTATTTTCATTTTGATATTTGAATGGTGTGTGGTCTGATTTTGTAAATATTCAACACACTATGCCGAATATTCATTCATCTTATCAATTTCAAACATGTCGCCGCTACGCGGCTATTGACATAACGCAGCTACGCTGCTATTCATATATCGCTGCTACGCAGCTTTTTTTAAAGGATTGTCATCCATTGTCTATCGTCTACAATCCATTATCTATCTTCTTTATCCAGATCCGGCCTTGGCAACACCGGCATACGCTCGCTTGATTTGCTCTTTTTCTGTGTTTCTATAACATCTACAAAGATCGCGGGCGATGATGCAGAAACCGGTACCCAGCCCGAGCCTGAGCCGCACATACCATTAAATGTCTCTGCCTGGTTGCTGCAGGCCGCAATATGCTTGAACATGGATAGCGGCGTACCTATCAGGTCTACGCCCCGCACCAGCTCATCAGGTTTGCCGTCTGCATAAATTTTATACACTTCAGTTGGGAGCACATTAAAAGCGTTGGGCGTGGTGCGCCCTACATTGGTAAACCCGCCCTGCACATCCTGGAACAAATACCCGTAAGGTTTTCCCTGTTTTTTACATTCAGCAATCAGCAAGGCCCGCAAATCTTCAAAGGACTGGTCACTTTTACCTGTAACAATAAGATTACTTTGCCTGCTTTCCGGTATCCCACCGGGTGCAGTTCTGGCATGTCCGTTGCTCCCGCTTACCCCGTTGATGGGAGTTCTTGTCATTAAAAAGTTTTTCAGGATACCGTTTTCCACCACATCTACTTTTTGCGCTGCCACACCCTCATCATCAAACTTATAAAAGCCGTTCACTTCATTACCTGAAACACTTTTCTTTGTAGGATCCATGGTTATGCTTAAGAAGCCCGGCAGCACGTCAGTTCCTATTTTATTTTTGAAGGTTTGCCCGTCAAATTCATTTTTCATTCTTTTGCCTTCAAGCCTGTGGCCAAAAATTTCATGAAAAAATACACCCGCTGCACGACCTGAAAGTATAGCAGGACCTACAAAAGGATCTGCCAGGGGTGATTTCCTCAGCTCACTCAGCTTAGCGCTCATTACCTTAACATCGGCCAGTACACTGTCCACAGAAGGCAATTCGGCAGGGCTATAGGCGAAATATAATTTGTAAAGCGGCAATTCCATGCCATCATCGGCCTTGCTGTTCCCATAAATGCTTTGCCAGGTTTCAGTGGCATTTTGCACAATATCTGACCCGTCTGTATCTACAAAATATTTCCGGGTTATTTTAAACTCAAAATTGGACCCGCCCATTAGCAGATCAGCATTTTGTTTAAAAACAGCCGTATAGGCTTTCATGGCCTCAGCTATCTTTTGTAAATCGGGTTTCAGCGATGCATAATTAACGGGGGCGTCAAAATAAATTTCTTTTTGAGCGGTGGAAAAATCGGCTGCCGTATCTTCTTCTGCTACCCGTACTTTTTTATTGGTCAGCAGTTGCTCATATATCTGTACGGCATTCTTATAGGCCCCATCGGTGCTTTTCCAAATAGCCAGCCTGATCAGGTCTTCATTATCTACCACCGGCAATGAACCTGCATTAGCGCCAAACTGAATATTGTGGGTATTATCAAACTGGTACGTGCCTACCCGTATAGTGGGTGTAAAAATCCGCACCCTGCTTGAATCAATAGCGTTGATCACCCCAAAACTTGAGTTAACACGGTACGACATGATATCATCAACCCTGTAACTCATATAATATACGTTCCGGTCAGCAGCTTTCAGCTGGGTAAATTCGCGTTGCAGCTCATGTTTTAAAATTTTTGAAAGCTGATCCTGCGCATCAGCATTTACAGAAAGCAGAACGGTACTGATCAGCAGCAGCGCATGAGTTGCCTTTATCATATTAAAAAGATGCAATTATTTGGGATTTACATAATTCCTGACGTCATCTTCAACAATTGTTTTACCGCTAAGGATAACCAGGCGTTCTACTACATTGCGCAGTTCCCTGATATTACCTGTCCAGTTATACTCCTGGAGCAGCTTTATGGCTTTGTCATCAATAGCTTTTTTTGAGATGCCATAATCGGTACAAATGCTTTCGAGGAAGCCATCAACAAGCTGTGGAATATCGCCCCGGCGTTCGTTCAGAGAGGGTACATGAATTAAAATAACACTCAGGCGGTGATAGAGATCGAGTCTGAAGCTCTTCTGCTCCACTTCCTGCAGCAGGTCTTTATTGGTAGCCGCAATAACCCTTACATCCACATTAATATCCTTATCGGCACCCACCCTGGTTATTTTACCTTCCTGCAAGGCTCTTAATACCTTGGCCTGGGCGCTAAGGCTCATATCGCCTATTTCATCCAGGAAAAGCGTACCGCCGTCAGCCTGCTCAAATTTTCCGATCCTCTGCTTAACAGCCGAAGTAAAAGAGCCCTTTTCATGGCCAAAAAGTTCTGATTCTATCAATTCAGTTGGAATAGCGGCACAGTTTACTTCTACCAGCGGGCTTGCATTGCGGGCACTTTTTTCATGAAGCCACCGGGCCACCAGCTCTTTACCTACGCCGTTTTCCCCTGTTATCAGCACACGGGCTTCCGTAGGGGCCACTTTGTCAATAGTGTCCTTAATTTTCATTATAGGCTCTGAATCGCCTACAATATCCTGTACTTTGGAGATCCTTTTTTTAAGTACTTTGGTTTCGGAAACAAGGGTGCCTTTATCAAGCGCATTTTTAATGGTGATGAGTAAACGGTTCAGATCAGGCGGCTTTGAAATAAAATCATAAGCTCCTTTTTTTACTGCTTCAACAGCGGTTTCAATAGTTCCGTGGCCGGATATCATGATTACAGGAACATCCGGATGCACCTGCAGCGCTTTATTCAGAAATTCAAGGCCATCCATTTTGGGCATTTTAATATCGCACAAAACAGCATTTACCTTATTTTCAGAAAAAACCCTGAGACCCGACTCCCCGTCAGCGGCTTCAAGGGTTTTATATCCTTCAAAAGAAAGTATTTCTATCAGCGTTTTCCTGATAGATGCTTCATCATCAATTACAAGAATCAGAGGCGCGTTGTCGTTTGCTTTATTTCTATGGGGCACAGGGTATAGAGTTTTATGTTCAGAATATTAACCTAAAAAGTCCATGAGCGAATAAATATAGCTCACGGACTTTTAATATAAAAATTTAACCGGATTATTTTTCCTGGTACATAACTTCCTTAACCAGTTTTACGGTACGGGCCACATCAGGTAATGCGGCTGCAACTAAATTGGGGGCATAGTGCAAAGGCGCATCAGCCGCTGTAATACGGCGGATGGGAGCATCCAGATAATCAAATGCATCTTTCTGCACATTGTAAGTAATTTCAGAAGAAACTGATGCAAAAGGCCATTGCTCTTCTACAATTACCAGCCTGTTTGTTTTTTTGATGCTATTCACAATAGTTGGTACATCCAAAGGACGGATAGTACGCAGATCTATCACTTCAGCGCTGATTCCCTCTTTTTCCAGCTCTGCAGCAGCTCCTAACGCCACTTTCATCATCTTATTAAAAGAAACAATAGTTACATCGCTGCCTTCTTTCTTTATATCGGCTTTACCTAACTCAATATAATATTCTTCTTCAGGAACTTCCATTTTATCGCCATACATCTGTTCGCTCTCCATGAACATTACGGGGTCTTCCTCGTAACGGATGGCCTGTTTTAATAAACCTTTTGCATCGTAAGGGTTACTGGGAGAAACTACTTTAATACCTGGTATATTGGCATATAATGATTCAAAAGCGGTACTGTGCTGCGCTCCCAGCTGGCCTGCAGATCCATTACCGCCCCTGAATACAATGGGGCAGGAAAGTTGTCCGCCGCTCATCGCCAGCATTTTTGAAGCAGTATTCAATATCTGGTCTAATGCCAGAACAGCAAAGTTCCAGGTCATAAATTCTACAATAGGCCTTAAACCATTTTGCGCGGCACCTACTCCAACCGCTGTAAAACCCAGCTCGGAAATAGGCGTATCCAATATCCTTTTAGGGCCGAACTCTGCCAGCATTCCCTGGCTCACTTTATAGGCCCCGTTATATTCGGCCACTTCCTCACCCATTAAAAACACACGCTCATCCCTTCTCATCTCCTCATTCATGGCTTCTCTTAAAGCCTCTCTAAATGCAATTATTCTTGCCATATTATAATATTGATACTTTTAAAGTGGAGCAAATTTAAACGTAAAATATAGAATATTCAATATAAAATATAAAATAATCAATAATTCCATGCCGTTATCTTTGTTACATGCAATCTCACTTTCCGGTTATTATTGTTGGTGGCGGCCCTATAGGCATGGCCTGCGCCATAGAAGCTCAAAAAAATAACATCAGTTATATAGTTATTGAAAAAGGCTGCCTGGTCAATTCTTTGTACCATTACCCGGTAAATATGACCTTTTTTTCTACTTCGGAGCGACTTGAAATAGGAAATGTGCCCTTTGTTTCGAACAATGCCAAGCCCACACGCAATGAAGCATTGGAGTATTACAGGAGGGTGGCACAAAATTTTGAACTGAATATCCATTTGTTTGAAAAAGTGAAAAAGGTTGACAGAGGACAGTTGACAGATGACAGTAAGGAACATGGTTTTACTGTTCAAACAGACAAAGCAACCTACACCTGCGACAATATCATCATTGCCACCGGTTTTTATGATATTCCCTACCTGCTCAATATCCCGGGAGAAGATCTGCCCAAAGTAACTCATTACTACAGCGACCCCCATTTTTATGCCTTCCAAAACGTAGTGGTGGCAGGCGCTATGAACTCGGCAGTGGATGCAGCGCTGGAAACTTTCAGAAAGGGCGCGCATGTTACAATGGTGATCAAAGGCAATGAAATAGGATCGCGCGTGAAATACTGGGTAAAACCCGATATTGAAAACAGGATCAGGGAAGGCTCGATCAAGGCTTATTTCAACTCAACATTAACGGAAATACGGCCTGATGAAGTTGATATTATTACGCCAGAAGGTTTGGTTACTCTGAAAAATGACTGGGTCATTGCAGCAACAGGCTATCAGCCCAACCTCCATTTCCTGGAACAGGTGGGCATTGCATTAAGCAGCGATGAAGTACGCTGCCCGACCCTTAATCCTGAAACACATGAAACCAATATTCCCGGCATTTATCTTGCAGGTGTGATATGCGGCGGCATGAACACCCATCGCTTATTTATAGAAAACTCAAGAGAACATGCGGTTATTATTATGAAAGATATTGTTGAGAAGGCAAAAGTTTAAAGAGGCTTAACCTCGTTTGAAGCCGTCGATGAGCATTGAAAATTGAGCATTGATTGTTGAATATTATATACAAATAATCAATATTCAATATGCAATAATCAATGTTCATTTAACAAACAAATAAATGAATACCGAAAGCGATTTAACAAAAAGTGCGCAGCTACGTAAGCATAAAATCATTGCCACCGGCCTGTTTTTGCTGATGGCAGCTATTTATGTGCTTTCGGCATGGCTGTTAAAAAATCACAGTTATACATGGCTGGGCTACCTGAAAGCCTTTTCCGAAGCCGCTATGGTGGGTGCGCTGGCGGACTGGTTTGCGGTAACAGCCCTGTTCCACCATCCGCTGGGAATACCCATACCACATACCAACCTCATCGAAAACAGGAAAAAAAGTATTGGAGATAACCTGGGCGGATTTGTAGTATCTAATTTTTTAAATGCAGCTACCATCAGGCCTTATATCCGGAAATTAAATATCAGCACCCTGCTTATCCAATGGCTGGGCAGCGAAAAAAATACCGGCATTTTAGTAACTGAAATTTCCCGCATTGCAAAAGATGTGATCCAGAATGCAGATGATAAGGCTGTTACAGGATTCATCAGCAATAAATCAAAAGAGCTGCTGCAGGAAATAAAGCTCAACGAAGTGCTGGCTTCGGGACTTGATATTATTATGAAACGTGGTGACCAGGCAAGAATACTGGATTACCTGGTAAATAAACTGCGCAATTATGTTACAGACAATGAAGCAATGGTGAGAGAAAGGGTTAAAAAAGAAAGCCACTTTCTGATCCCCGGCTTTGTGGACAATATGATCGCTTCAAAAATCACCAATGGTTTAGCAAGGTACCTGCATGAGATTGAAACCAATCCCAACCATAAGATAAGGCATGAAGTGAATGAACAATTAACACAATTTATCAATGACGTAAGAACCAGCCCTAAATGGCAGCAGGAGCTGCAGGAAATAAAGGATATGATCCTGAGCGGCGATAAAATACAACAATATGCTTCCTCCATCTGGAAACATTTGCAGGCAGGTATTATTAACGACCTGGAAGCACAGGAATCGGCTATCCAGCTATATCTGAAAAAGACCCTGCTTGAAATGGTGACCAACCTGAAACAGGATGAAGCCATGCAGCATAAGCTGAACGCATGGGTACGGCAACAGGCCTATAAGTATATTTTACAGAACACTAAAAAAGCCGGTGAGCTGATCAGCCATACCGTTGGGAACTGGGAAGGAAAAGAGCTCAGCAACAAGCTGGAGCTGGAAGTAGGCAAAGACCTCCAGTTTATACGTATTAACGGCACGCTGGTAGGCGGGCTGGTAGGCCTGGTTATTTATACCATTACAAAACTCATAGAACATCTATAATAAAAAACAATGTACATAGCAATCATTTTTGAAAATATATCTGAAGAAATAAAAGAGATCCTGCTTGCCACCCTGCAGGATACTGCCGAAGGATTTGAGGAAAACGACAAGGGGCTTACGGCCATCTTTCTAACAGAAAATTATCAGGAAGGAAAAATAGCCGAAATAGCTGGCGTTTATAAAGTGCCGTATAAAAAAGAAACAATAGCGTCCCAAAACTGGAATGCGCTTTGGGAATCTAATTTTGACCCTGTAATCATAGATCATTTTGCAGGTATCCGCGCAGCTTTTCATGAACCGCTGAAAAATGTACAGCACGAAATTATCATCACTCCAAAAATGAGTTTTGGCACAGGGCATCACGCCACTACTTATTTGATGATGCAACAGATGGGGAAAACTGATTTTACCCATAAATCCGTTTTTGATTTCGGAACCGGCACCGGTGTGCTGGCCATACTGGCGCAGAAACTGGGCGCACTGAGTGTTGTGGCTAACGATATAGATGAATGGAGCATTACCAATGCCAGGGAAAACTTTGCTCATAACAATACCCAATCCATACAACTTTTGCAATCCGGCACAGCGGAAATGGGTAAAAGTTTTGACATTATCCTTGCTAATATCAATCGTAATGTGCTGCTGGGAAATATGCCCGCCCTTTCATCACAGCTCAAAAAAGGCGGACAGCTGATCCTGAGCGGTATATTGGAAGAAGACCAGGAGGTGATCAGCAGCTATGCTGAAGCATGCCAGCTAAGCCTGCTTGAAAAAACCACAAGAAATAAATGGATTTGTCTTACTTTTAAAAAGCCATAATATATTAATATTTTAGAAATCAGCGCTCTTAAAATTAATCCCTTATATTTGAATTTCTAAATTGCCATATAACAAAAAAGAATGCAGGAAATATTATTAGTTTTATGTGCTTATTGTATTGGTAGTATTCCCACATCTGTGTGGGTAAGCAGAAGCTTTTTTGGCATTGATATACGTGATTATGGCAGTGGAAACGCCGGCGCTACCAATACTTTCAGGGTTTTAGGTCCCCGCTGGGGTTCTTTCGTAATGATCTGCGATGTACTGAAGGGATTTGTTGCCGTTAAGCTGGCGGGTTTACTGCCCGAATTTGACTCTGAAATTGCATTTCTTAATATCCAGCTGATACTTGGAATTGCCGCCGTTATAGGCCATATATTCCCGGTTTGGGCCGATTTCAAAGGCGGCAAAGGCGTAGCCACTTTGTTTGGACTTGTAATTGGCATTTCTCCGTGGACAGCGCTGGCCTGCTCAGGTATTTTCTTAGTAGTGCTGTATTTAACAAGGTTTGTTTCATTAAGCTCCATACTGGCAAGTATTGCCTTCCCTGTATTTATACTGGTAATTTTTAATGTAGATAATCACTTCTACCGTGTATTTGCCGTTGCTGTAGCTCTTTTGGTAATACTCACCCACCAAAAAAATATTGGCCGCATCATACGCGGCGGTGAAAGCAAAGTTCCCATTTTTAAAAAACGGGACCGGAAAAAACAAAAAAACCAGGGACAATAGTCTTTTTCCATAAAAAGGATACATTTTCAAGGGTTGTTATATTGTTGCTCCGTGAAATTTATTATTATTTTTAGCGTAAGCAACTTCTCAGGAAAATCTTTCATCCATCTTTTTGCGGAATTATGAATAAAAAGCCTGCTTGCAATCAGGCAGGTTTCCTGTAAGTTTGGTATAATGATTGCGATGATACCATTTAAGTTTAAAATCAAACGCCAAAACATTATGATTAAAAAATTAGTAAGCCTTATTGCTGTAGCAATAATTGCTGTATCCTGCTCCACCAATGCCGTAACGGGCAGGAGCCAGTTTAAATTATTGCCCGAATCACAGCTTCAGCAAATGGCGGTAACAGAATACCAGTCTTTTTTATCCGGTAATAAAGTAGTGGCAGCAAACGCCAATAATAAGGATGCAGAAATGGTGAACCGTGTAGGGCAAAGAATAGTGGCTGCCGTTACCCGGTTTTTTAACCAGAATAATATGAGCCAGGACCTGGAAGGCTACCAATGGGAAACCAAGCTGGTACAAAGCAATGAAGCAAACGCCTGGTGTATGCCCGGAGGTAAAATTGTAGTTTATACCGGGCTGTTACCTATTACCCAAAATGAAGCCGCCCTGGCAAATGTTATGGGCCATGAGGTTTCTCACGCTTTATTTGGCCATACCAATGAAAGAATGAGCCAAACTATTGCAGCTCAATACGGAGGAAGCATATTAGATGCGTTTATGGCTAATAAAAGCTCACCTGTTATGCGTAATATTTTTGGAGCAGCAGTAGGTGTAGGTTCTCAGGTGGGCATCCTGGCTTTTGGCAGAAAACAGGAACTGGAAGCCGACCGTTATGGGATGATATGGGCTGCTATGGCAGGATATAACCCGCAGGAAGCCATAGGTTTATGGCAAAGAATGCAGGCTCAGGCCGGAAGTGGCGGAACGCCGGAGTTTTTAAGCACCCACCCAGGGCCGGAAAGAAGGATTGAGCAGCTTCAAAAATATCTGCCGGAAGCTTTAAAATATTATCAACCTATTGGGAAATAAATATATATAATATATAAATAATTTAAAAAGCGTTGATATATAGAAATCAACGCTTTTTTTGTTAAATATAAAAAACCGTATAGCTTTTTGGGTTACCTTTGCAAAACCTTTTCGAGCTTGTAAATATTAACCAGGCAGTAACATATCTGGTATTTTTTAATAAATCCCACAAGTTGTATGATTCAATCAGTTTTTGAGAAACTACAGTACGCAGAGGAAAAGAATCTTTTAATTCAGGGTTTACCATCATCAATTGAAAAGCAATTCAGCAAATTATCATTCGCAAAAAACATGACGCCATTATTAAGATCAAGGAAACTTGACTTTGCCCTGGTATTTGCCGTAAATGAAAACCAGCTGAACGGTATTTTAAATGATGTAATGCCTTCATTGAAAGAAAACACTAAATTTTGGGTTGCGTACCCCAAAACTACTTCCAAAATAGTAACTGATCTTAATCGTGAGCGGAGCTGGAACAGGTTGACCAAGGATGGATATTCTGGTATTGATAATGTTGAATTAGATCATGTGTGGACAGCCACGAGGTTTGAAAGGTGCAAGACAGAAAGAAGCGCTGCGCCTCCTACAGAAAGAAAAAGAGCGGCTCAACTCGCGTAATTTTTTTACCAAGTGCATTAAGTATAGAATCCCTGCTAAAGCAGGGATTTTTATTTACGGCATAGTTATTGCAAATCCTGAATAAGTTTAAAACCGTAATTATGAAAAAAATATTGTTATTAGCAACGGCATTTTGCCTGACAGGAACTGTTTTGAAAGCACAAACACAGAAAGGCTATTATCTTATAGGAGGTAATATTGCAAGCATGGGTGGAAATACCAATGAGAAAAGCTTTAACCTTAAAATAGAGCCCAAAGCCGCCTGGTTTGTACAGGATGACCTGGCAATTGGCGGACAGGTTAGCTTAGGATTGGATGCAGGGCGTGGACGCGGCCCGGCCTTCAACTATTTTATAGGTCCTATGGCCCGTTATTATTTTGGAGATCAGCAGGTAAACACACCCAGGCAAACACGCCTTTTTGGTGAAGTGAACGCGGGTTTAGGCGGCACCAATGGTGGCGGAAACTCTACCAATGGATTTGAGGCAGGTATAGGGCCAGGACTTGCATTTTTTGTTAATGAAAATATAGCGCTTGAATTATTGGCGAAGGCCAATATTACTACCGGTGCGGGAAATAATGGTGTAGCATTTAAACCTAACCTTGGTTTGGGATTTCAGATCTATTTGCCTACTTCTAAGCTGCAGTCACTCAGGGACGATATGCGAAAAAAATAAAAACCTAAGGATTTTATCCTATGTTAATACTTAAAAAGCCGGTTTGTTAACCGGCTTTACTCATTTTATGAGGGATCGGCTACGGCCTTTTCCCCGTACATCTGGCTTTTATACTTCAGGGAGGGTGATGGGATCAGTTTGCCAATACCCAGTTCTTTCCATTTTGCATCAACAGCAGCTATGGTTTCATCATCCGCCACAATAATATTGGGCCAGTCCCTCTCAAACCCATCCAGCTCTTTTGTTTTAATAGTGCCGTCTAATCCAAGTATTGCGGTGTATTTACCGTTTTCATCCGCCTGCCTGTGCATAAAATGATCACGCCTGGGATCAAGATTATTACAGAAACGCCATAAAGCCGTTGGCAAATCCTGCGCATTTACGGTGTGTTCTATATAAAGAATCATTTTTACGCCTCTCAGCGCCGGTAACTGGCTTATGGCATCGTGCAATTCTTTTACATGCCCCTGCCTGCTTTTTTGAACAGAGACTACAACACAGGGAATATGATGCTCCAGCAAGGATGTATTCAGAAAACTAATCTCGGGGAAATGCTGTAATGCCTGGTTTACATCCAAACTTTCAGGAACCGGATAGCAGGCATATAGATTATCTGCTTCTTCATCATACTTAACAGTACCGTCTATGCAAAGTTTTCCGCCAAAGCCCATTTTACTGCAACTATGATCAAGAACATCCATTGGTCCCTGAGAAAAATAAACATCGGTAGCAGGATTGAGGTTCCTGAATACTTCTTTGGCCAGTTCTTTATAATTGGTAATAGCAAAACTTGTTTGTGAAGCCAGTACCAATATCTTGTTAAACATCATTTGCCCCGCGCCCCACATGGCATTCATTACTTTTTGCCCCTGCCCGGCATATTCTTTATTTATCTGGGTGATCACAAGGTTATGGGCCACACCTTCCACCGGCATATCCATATCTATAATTTCAGGCACCATGGTCATTTTAATAGGCGCTAAAAATATTCTTTCGGAAGCCTTAATCAGCCAGGCATCTTCCTGCGGCGGTATGCCCACTATAGTTGCGGGATATACAGCATTCTTTTTATGGGTAATGGCTGTTATATGAAATTTAGGATACCAATCCGGCAGGGAATAATAGCCGGTATGGTCACCAAACGGACCCTCCCAAAGCAGTTCATCATTGGGATCAACATATCCTTCAATCACAAAATCCGCATCGGCCGGCACTTCTATTTCAGGTTGTGTGATACATTTCACCAGCTCTACCTTTTTTTTGCGGAGGAAACCGGCCAGCATGTATTCATCCACATTTTCGGGCAATGGCGCGGTGGCTGAATAAGCATAAGCAGGATCGCCACCAAGCGCTACTGCAACAGGCATTTTCACTCCCAGTTTTTTATACTCATTGAAATGTTTGGCAGATACTTTATGCTTATGCCAGTGCATAGCAGTGAGCTGCGGGCCAAAAATCTGCATCCTGTACATCCCCACATTGCGTATGCCGGTATTGGGCTCCTTGGTGTGGATTACGGGGAGCGTTACAAAAGGACCTCCATCCTGGGGCCAGCAGGTAATGACGGGTAACTTTCCCATATCAGGCAGTCCTCCCCAGGGCTCTCCTGTTGGCAAAGGCTTCTCTGTAAGGATCACCTGCTGACATTCGCCCCTGCCTTTTTTTACTTTGGGCATCCATGACGCAAACTCACCCAGCTTCGGAAGTAATTTTAATTTATCCAGGATATTTTCTTTGGGAGCCGACAGCAGTTTGAAAAGGTCCTCAATATCTTTGGCTACATCATTCAGTTCTTTTACGCCTAAAGCCATGCACATACGTTTCTCACTTCCATAGGCATTCATTAATACCGGAAATTCGGAGCCAGTATTTTCAAATAACAAGGCCTTGCCCCCACCAGGCTCCTTGCTCATACGGTCAGTAATTTCAGCTATTTCAAGATGCGGATTTACATAAGCTTTAATGCGAAGCAGCTCTCCTTCCCTTTCTAATGCTTTTATAAATTCCTGCTGATTTTTATACGCCATTGTAAAATATAGTTTAATGCAGAATAAACATCAAACATACAACAAACAATGGACTTAGGTTGTTTTTAAAACAGGGTTTCAGACGCAAAAAAGTTATTTTACAGTGCACTCAAGATTTACAGTAATGCTTGCTGTTTTATTTTTGGAAGAGGTATTGAAAGCCCCTCCATAACTATAATCTTCATTACTGTTCTGACCAGTAATCTGAAAGATACCCATATTAGCCTTGCTTACACCAATGATGCTGCCCCCGGTTTTTTTTGCAATAATATCGGCGCGTTTACGTGCATCTTCTGCAGCCTTATCCAGCAGGTCCAGCTTAAGATCAGCCAGTTTGGTATAAAAATACAACGGCTCGGGAGAGTTCAGCTCTATACCTGTTTCAATAAGTCCGGTTATTTCGCGGGAAAGCCCTTCTACTTTAGGAATATCCTTCGATTCTACTTTAATGTTTTGTGTAAGGTTGTAGCCGGTAAATTCAGAACCGGTAAAACGGCCTTCCGCATTATACTTGGTATCAAATTGCTTGTCAATTTTTACAGATGAGAATATCATTTCTTCGGGTTTTACACCTTTGCCTACCAGGTAGTTTTTAACGTTATTCTCATCCGCCTTAATAAGGGCATACGCTGCCTTTAAATCAAATGCTTTACGGCTATAGCTGCCATTCCACACAATCAGATCACTGACAAAGTCTTTGCCTGCACTGCCTGTAACCCGTATGGTTTCCTGCTTCCTGAATTTATATTTATAGGCTCCGGCAATAACAGCAGCGCCTATTACCAGCGCGATGGCTATTAACGCCATGCCTAAAAGATTAAAGCTTTGAAAACGATTTCTAACTACAGGCTGTTCCATAAAGCGTACGATTTTATTTCTATTGTAAAGTACAATAAAATGGATGACCTTGTAGCTCTTTTCTCTTAAAATTTTTAAAATGTTGAGAAACCGGGAACCAGGCCAATGAGCTGAAACCTATAGCAAGCTGCACAACATTGTATTTTTATATTGCCACAGGCAGAATAAAATTGCGAAGCGAGATGCTTCGCACAGCGTACAATAAAGCAATGCGCAGCGAGGACGCCACATATAACAAATAAAATAGCTGTACGAGTCGGGGGAGCCTCGTACAGCAAGTCTATATATTAATATCTAATATCAATAGTCAGCAGGGCAGCCTCCCCTCTTTATACCTTTTTCATATTCACCGGATCCCAATGCATGGGCTTTTTCTCGCGCAGGCTGTCGTTACATAAAAGGGCCGGCGCCGCAGCGCGATAACCGAAAACCGCATCTTCTGCAACGTTCTTGTTGCTACCACTGCGAATAGCAGTAAAGAAGTTGGCCATGTGGTCATAAGGGCCACCTTTGTACCCCTCTTCTGCCTTGTAAGTAATGATGCGCGGAGGCAGTATTTTTTTCCGGGGCTCGCTGGCATTGGTGTTCTTTTGTTTCTGAAGGAACGGATCGCCGCTGTCAGAAAAATTGTTCTTTTTCAAAGTAACATCATCCCAGGTTACATCCATTGAGCCTTCGCTGCCTACCAGCTTTAAATAAGTAGTACCACTGGTGCCGTCAACAAAATTGCAGCGCAAGGACAGGTTGAACGCCGGGTGCACAGTGGTTTTAGGATAGTCAAAGGCACCTAACTGTACATCGGGGCATTCGCGGCCATCGTTCCAGAAACGCAGTCCGCCTGTTGAATAGATCCTGTCCGGTCCCAAAGAGTCGGTTATAAAATGCAGGCTGGAAAACAGGTGTACATATAAATCACCGGCCATACCGGTTCCGTAATCATTATAATTTCGCCAGCGGAAAAACCGCAATTTATCGAAAGGACGCCTGGTGGTATTACTGATATAGGCCTCCCAATCTACGGTTTGTTCTGATGCATCCTCAGGAACGGGGTACTGCCATACCGCTACAGGATCACGGCGGGCCCAGAAGCCTTCGGCATAATTCAATTCACCAATGGCACCGGCTTTTAAAAGCTCTTTTGCTTTTTCATTTCCTAAAGATGAAACGCCCTGGCTGCCCACCTGGAAAACCTTACCGGTTCTTTTCTGGGCAGCAATTACATCAGGGCCCTCTCCTACGCTATGTACCATGGGCTTTTCGCAATACACATGCTTGCCCGCATTCATGGCATCAATAGATATCTGTTTATGCCAGTGATCGGGTGTTGCAATAATAACGGCATCTATATCTTTCCGGTTTAAGATCTCCTTATAATTCTTTGTGGTAAAAATATCATTGCCCCATTTCTTCCTGGCTGATTCTAAACGACCTGTATATAAATCGCAGGCAGCTACCATTTTAACGCCGGGGACCATTAGAGCCGTATTGAGATCTCCGCTTCCCATGCTGCCTGCTCCAATTAAAGCAACGTTCACATTGTCGTTAGCAGCAAAGGACTGGTTGCGCGATAAACCTACGATCTTTCTTACCTCTGCATCTGATGCTGACAGGTAATTACCGGCGGCCATAGCGCCTGATGTAAGCATTAGTTTTTTCAAAAAGGACCGGCGTGCATGGCTCTGGTTTTTATCCATAACTTTTTTATTGATATTAGTGACAAATGAATTAATCCTATCAAAGATAAATGAATAGCCATGCTGTAACAAAACTGCAAGCAGAGAATTTTGCAGCAATTATTTTGTGGCCCTGTTACAGGATAAAAAGAAAAAACGCTGTTAGCCAGCGTTTTTAAAACAGAAGCGGAGACGGCGAGATTCGAACTCGCGATACAGTTTCCCGTATACACACTTTCCAGGCGTGCTCCTTCAACCACTCGGACACGTCTCCGTTAATCCCCGTAAATCCGGAAGGGCTGCAAAAATAGGATTTTCTTCTTCTACAACCCGAATAATTTTTTAGCATTTGCTGTAGTGATGGCCGCAATATCTTCTACCGGCAATTCCATTACCTCTGCCAGCTTATGGGCAATAACAGGAATATAAGAAGGCTCATTCCTTTTACCCCTATAAGGAACCGGAGCCAGGTAAGGAGCATCGGTCTCAAGCACTATCTTATCCAAACCCGTTTTCTTTATCACTTCATCCAGCCCCGACTTTTTAAAAGTAAGCACTCCTCCTATGCCCATATAAAAACCCATATTAATAATGGCCATAGCCTCCTCCACAGTCCCTCCAAAACAATGAAAAACACCCTTCAGCCCCCTACTTATATGTTTCGATACCAGGTCTATACATTCCGGGGTTGCATTGCGGCTATGAATAACAATAGGCATGCTGTATTCAATAGCCCATTCTATTTGCTGTTCAAAAGCAAGATACTGTTGCTCCTTAAAAGTAAGATCCCAGTAAAAATCCAGGCCCGTTTCCCCTATAGCAACAAAAGGTCTTTGATCAAGAAAGCTTTTTATAATATCCAGTTCCTGTTCAAAACCGGCATTAACAGAACAGGGATGCAGCCCCATCATGGCAAGGCAGGTAACCGGCTCATGCACTTCCATAGCAAGCATGGCCCTATGCGTTTGAGAGTCAATTGCCGGCATTATAATAGTGGTGACTTTTGAGACCAGGGCTCTTTTTAAAAATTCATTTTTATCTGCCAAAAGCTGCTCTGAATAGATATGAGCATGCGTATCAATAAACATTTTCTATCTTTTTGTTACAAAAATTAGATTTTATCTAAAATATATATTTTTTCTTGCAGATGTGTACAAAAAAAATTAACTTCATCGCAAGTTTTCATAGGGTACGGATTAAAAATCGGGCCGGGGTATTTACCCGGGCCCTTTTTTATGGCTTTAACTATCGACCAGGCCTTTAAAAATAAACCCCTTTTGAGAGAAATATTCCAGCACCCGGGGCAGTGCATAGCTTACATTTTTAAATGCTTTTTCACTATCATGAAATACAATCACCGATCCCTTAACTGCGTGGTTTATAACATTGGCTGTACAGCGCTCCGGTTTAATATTTATATCAAAATCCCCGCTTAGCACATCCCACATAATCACTCTAAACCCTTTCTGCATAAGACTTTTACCCGCTTTACGGGTAATTCTGCCATAAGGGGGCCTGAAAAGCAAGGAATCAATATGCAGGGTAGCCGCCTCCACGTTTTTAATATAATCATTGTGCGGTACCTTCCACCCATTCAGGTGGTTATGGGTGTGATTACCTACAGAATGCCCCCTCTTCAGCATTTCCCTGTAAATATCCTGATGTGCGATCACGTTTTTTCCCAGACAGAAAAAGCTGGCTTTAGCGCCAAACAGGTCCAGCTGTTCCAATATAAAGGGAGTAGCTACAGGATGAGGCCCATCATCAAACGTGAGATACAGCTCTTTATTTTCGGTATGGATTTGCCAGGTGTACCTGTTAAAAAAAAATTTTGCCCACAGCGGCGTCTTTACAAAATACATAAAAGACAAAGTTAACGTATGTTTTAATTGCAGCTTATTAACATTTAATATACTATTTATGTATGGAGTTCAAAACATTTTGCATCTAAAAAGAAAAGTTTTTTATCTTGCCACATCCATACAACGTAATGAACACAAAGTCAAATGAAGAATATGAACAGGAGCGCAGCCGGCAGGTTTCAAAAGTGAGGTCTGTTCTGGATTATGCTATGGGCACCGTAATTGTATTTATCGGGCTTTTTCTAATATTCAGGTATGCATTAAATATACCGTTAAATAAAATATATCCGCCAGATATTTTTGACAAGGTATATGGCGTATTAGCGCTGATTTACGGGTTATGGAGATTATACAGGGCATATAAGAAAAAGTAAAATGAGGGTTGTTTCTATTATAGTATTTATTGTAGCAGTGGCAATGGCCTCGTGTAAATCTTATAAACAAAAGAGTGAAGAGTTACCCGATACGCCCGGCCGTGGTACCATTACTATAAGTGCGGATGAAACGTTTAAGCCTATTGTGGACGAGCTGACTAAAGTGTATGAATCGAATAATTATGGCACTAAGATCAATGTTCAGTATAAACCGGAAGCAGATTGCGTAAAAGATCTTTGGAATGACAGCATACGGATGGTTATATCTACCCTTACATTAACCGATGCCGAGAAAAGAGGTATTACTGATTCGTTAAAAGTTTCGGTGGATCAGTTACCTATTGCAAGAGATGCCATAGCTGTGATTGTGAACCCTGCATCCAGGGACTCCATGTTTGATATGAGCGATATCAGGAATATACTGGCAGGTACCTACAGCCGCCCGTTGGTTCCGGTGTTTGACGGAGTAAAAGCCACCAGTACTGTGAGGTATATTATAGACTCGGTAATGAAGGGCGCCAGCCTTACTCCCAGGGCTGTGGCAGCACATACCAGCGATTCTGTTATTGACTATGTGGCCTCAACACCCAATGCTATAGGCTTTATAGGGGTTAGCTGGATTGGCAATCCGGATGATGACCAACAGTTAAGCTTTTTAAAAAAAGTTAAAATTGCACATTTAAAAAGCAACGATAAAGAAGGAAAATATATCTTTCCTGTGCAGGCCAACCTTTACGGCCGATTGTACCCGATGACAAGAGATTTAACATATATACTTAAAGAGAGCTACAGGGGGTTAGGCACAGGGTTTGCAGAGTTCCTGCGCAATGAAATAGGACAGCTTATTTTCAAAAGGGCTTATTTAATGCCGGGGAGGCGCTACTTTATAATGAGGCCTGTTCAACTTACTGAAGATGCTATTTAAACAAAAAAAATTATATTTACAAATTCATACTTTTAACAACTACAACAAACACAATGAAGATGAAGAAAACAATCCATCTACTTGCACTTGGAGTATTGGTGAACGCTGGAGTGTACGCACAGTCCATAGAGGATGGTGTTAAAGCATATTATAACGGGAACTATGCTTCTGCTGTAAGTATCTTAGAAAAACACGCTGATAAGGCCGAGGGTGCTTATTGGCTGGCAGAATCTTATTATGAGCAGGCTAAAAATGCGGAAGCCGGTGCTGTTCTTGCTAAAGCCCTTGCTGCAAAACCTGCCGATCCTTTTCTTTTAGCCGCACAGGGCCAGATACAGCTCGCTAACAAAAAAGGCCCCGAAGCCAAACAAAGTTTTGATGCTGCCGTAGCCGCTGCAGGTAAAGATGATGCGGAAAAAGCAAAAGTGCTGAATGCTGTAGGCCACGCTATTGCCCGTGCTTACAATAATATAGACAAAGTGGGTGATATTAATTTTGCAGTAGCGAAATTAACAGAGGCCAAAAATCTGGTAATGGGTATAAAGGAAAAGAAAAGAGATCCCAAGTTAGTAGCTGATATTTATACCAATCTTGCAGATGCTACGCTCAAAGCCAACCCGGGTGAAGGAAGCGCAGCTTTTACTTTTTATCAGGAAGCAACAACCATAGACCCTTCCTTTGCCATGGCAGAATACCGGAAATCAAAGATTTTTAAATCGCAAAATAATCTGGAGCTATACACACAAACATTAGAGAAAGCCATTGCTGCCAACCCTTCTTTCCTGCCGGCGCTTGAAGATTTATATGAATATTATGCCTTTACTGTAAAAGACATGAATAAGGCCAAACCCTATGGCGATAAAATTCTTACTTTACTGCCTGCCAGTCCTAACAATGAATATTTTAAAGGTACTGCCGCCTATTTCAATAAAAACTATACAGAAGCTATTAATATAGGTAAAAGCATTATTTCCCAGGCCGGAGCTCAAACAGATCCAAAAGTTTATAAACTGATTGCCTACAGCCTGATTGAAAATAAAGATACTGCTGCAGCAATTCCTTTTGTAGAAGACTACTTTAAAAAGCAGGCAAAAGATAATGTCCTGCCTAAAGATTACAGCTTAAAAGCTACCGCATATTCTACCACTCCCGGCAAAGAAGCAGAAGTAGTAAAAACCTATATGGAAGCTGCTGAGGCCGACACTACCCTTGCCGGTAAAGTAACAATACTGGAAGACGGAGCAAAAACATTTGCAAACGCTGGTAAAGGTGCTTTGGCAGGAGATCTGTATGCTAAAATACTGGAAATAAAGCCTGCTGATAAATTAACTATTAATGACTATTTTAACGCTGGCTATACCGGTTATTTTAAGTCCGGCCAATTTGAAAAGGCCCGGGAAGTTTTTGATGCGGCCCGCACCAGGTTCCCCGACTGGAACTACGGATACAGGTTTGCTTACGCTGCAAGTACCGAATTTGATTCTACCAATGCGCAAAATAAACTGGTACCTGACGCTGAAAAATATATTCAATTTTTGCAAACAGATACTGCCGCAGATGCTAAGGCCCAAATTGCCGGCGTTGCCTATAAATTAGCAAATTATTATAATGACGTTGCAAAAGACAGATTAAAAGCAGTTGAGTATTTAAAATTAATGGAGGAGAACACTGAGGATCCTGCCCTCAAACAACAAATACAGCAGATTATACAATCTCTGTCTGGTTCGTCAACTCCTCAGCCGGCAACTAAACCCAAAGGAGGAAAATAATATTTCATATATAACTAATAAAAACCTGCAGACAGTTCATAATCTGCAGGTTTTTTTATTGAATAAATAAAGAGGAGAAGTTTTATTTTTACCGTAAGTTAAGGTTAATTGCCTAACCTGTCTTATTTTTGCTCATTACTCAATAGATATGGTTTATTTACTAAAAACCGTTACTGATAATACAGCGCAGTCTTTCTTACCGGTTGGATTGCAGCTTGTTTTTGCGGCCGGACTTATAATAGCGCTGGTATTTGTTACACACCTGTTAGGCCCTAAACGCAAAACAAAGGATAAACTCGAAAACTTTTCAAGCGGTATCGAATCTCATGGCGATGCGCGCCAGCCAATGGCCATCAAGTATTTTTTAACAGCCATTCTTTTTGTGTTATTTGATGTGGAAGTAATCTTCTTCTACCCTTACGCTGTTAATTTTAAAGAGCTGGGCTGGGAAGGCTTCTACGCTGTATTAATGTTTGTTGCCTTTTTCTTATGCGGGTTCACCTACATTCTTAAGAAAGGGGCACTGAAATGGGAAGACTAATTTATTTCTGATTTGAGATTTCTGATTTGAGATTACGAAACCTTTGCATCAGAAATTTCAAATTTCAAATCTTAAATGAAATTATGAGACCAGTTTCTTATAACATAAAGAAAAAACCGCTCGAAACCGATATCAGCATGGCAGAAATGCCGGCCGGTCATGAGGGGCAGGGCTTTTTCGCAACTACTCTTGACAGCGTTATTGGCCTGGCCAGGAAAAATTCTATCTGGCCCTTACCTTTTGCTACTTCCTGCTGCGGTATTGAATTTATGGCTACCATGGCTGCCACTTATGACCTCGCACGTTTTGGTGCGGAACGCGTAGGATTTTCACCCCGCCAGTGCGACCTTTTAATGGTTATGGGAACGATTGCGAAAAAAATGGGGCCGGTAGTAAAACAGGTGTATCTTCAAATGGCAGAGCCCCGTTGGGTGATTGCTGTAGGCGCCTGTGCCAGCAGCGGCGGTATTTTTGATACCTACAGTGTATTACAGGGAATTGACCAGGTAGTTCCTGTAGACGTATATGTACCAGGATGCCCCCCAAGGCCAGAAGCTATCCTGGACGGTGTAATGCGTATCCAGGACCTGATAGGCAAAGAAAGCCTGCGCAGAAGAAACGGGGAGCAATACAAAGCGTTACTGGAAAGCTACGGGATACAATAAGTAAATCTCTAATTAGAAATTTCAAATTTCAAAAGCATGGCATTGACCAGCGAATATATACAGCAAAGACTTACAGAAAAGTTTGGCGATCAGGTTTCCAATTTCGAAGTACAGTATGATATTTTAAGCTTTCATGCTGACAAAGAGATCAACCTTAAAGTGCTGGGCTTTTTACAGGGGGAAGCTGATCTGGGGTTCAATTTTCTGACAGATCTATGCGGTGTTCATTATCCTGATCAGAAGGGTAAAGAGCTGGCAGTGGTGTACCACCTGCATAATATAAAAGAAAATGTAAGGGTTCGCCTTAAAGTATTTACAGATATTGTAAAACCCGGGATATTTACTGCTACAGGGCTGTTCTCCGCAGCTAACTGGATGGAGCGTGAAACCTACGATTTTTACGGTATTAACTTTATAGGGCACCCCAACCTGATAAGAATACTGAACGTGGAAGAAATGGATTATTTCCCCATGCGTAAGGAGTACCCGCTGGAAGATCAGAGTCGCACCGATAAAGATGATGAGATGTTTGGACGCGGCGGCGGTGGCCCGTTTGGATTTGGAACTGAAAAAACCATACATGGCACCATTGCAGAGGATGAAAAATGACCTTTAGCTATATAATCACAGTGAAGTTGGTTACTAAATAAAAAACACAACGAACCGGATTTTAATCACATGTCAGATATACATCACAATATTGACCTTCCTGTTGGTAGTATTGAAAAACAAACTACCACGCTGAACCTGGGCCCTACACACCCAGCCACTCATGGGGTTTTTCAGAATATTATTGAGCTGGATGGCGAGAAAATTGTAAAAGCGGATGCTACGGTGGGCTATATTCACCGCGCGTTTGAAAAAATTTCCGAGCGCAGGTCGCTGTATCAGATCACGCCGCTTACGGACAGGCTGAACTATTGCTCTGCACCGCTGAACAATATGGGCTGGCACATGACCTGTGAAAAGCTGCTGGGTGTAAAAACACCCAAACGGGTAGATTATCTGCGCATCATTGTTATGGAGCTGTCGCGCATTGCTGATCACCTTATCTGCAGCTCTATTATGGGGGTAGATGCAGGGGCTTTTACCGGCTTCTTATACGTAATGCAATACCGCGAGCTGATCTATGAAATATTTGAAGAAGTATGCGGATCCAGGTTAACTACCAATATTGGGCGTATTGGTGGTTTTGAAAGAGATTTTAATGATATTGCCTTCCAGAAAATAGAAAAATTTTTAAAAGAATATCCAGCTGTTTTAGCAGAGTTTGAAAACCTGTTTACCCGTAACCGTATTTTCATGGAAAGAACGATGGGAGCAGGCGCTATTTCTGCAGAGCGTGCATTAAACTATGGGTTTACAGGACCTAACCTGCGTGCTGCCGGCGTGGATTACGATGTGCGTGTGGTTGCCCCTTATTGCAGCTACGAAGAATTTGAATTTGATATACCTGTTGGCTCTACGGGGGATTGCTATGACCGATTCCAGGTTCGCAACGGTGAAATGTGGCAAAGCCTCCGCATTATTGAACAGGCCATGCAAAAGCTGAATAACCTTAAAGGTGAGGAAGCAACAGTGTATCATGCCGATGTACCTGAATATTACCTGCCTCCCAAAAAAGATGTATATACGAAAATGGAAGCCCTGATCTGGCACTTTAAGATCATTATGGGCGAAATTGATATGCCTAAGGGTGAAGTATATCATAGTATAGAAGCAGGAAACGGAGAGCTTGGGTTTTATTTTATCAGCGATGGCGGCAGAAGTCCGTACAGACTGCACTTCAGGCGTCCCTGCTTTATTTATTACCAGGCTTACGAAGAGTTGGTGAAAGGAGGAATGCTGAGCGATGCCATCATTGTCATGTCATCCTTAAACCTGATAGCCGGTGAAATGGATGCGTAAAGCCAATGTGCTGATTAGCTGATAAGCTAATGTATAAACAAGAATAAAAAACCGAATAAGTCAAAATAAATGAGCGTACAACTCACACAAGAGAACTTAGAAAAGGTAGATAAAATAATTGCGCGTTATCCCGAAGGCAGGCAGAAAAGTGCGCTGCTCCCGGTATTGCACGTAGCGCAGGAGCAGTTTGGCTGGTTAAGTGTGGAAACAATGGATTATGTAGCATCGCTATTAAGCATTGACCCTATTGAAGTATATGAAGTGGCCTCATTCTACAGCATGTATAACCTGAAGCCTGTAGGTAAATATATGTTTGAGGTTTGCCAAACGGGGCCCTGCATGCTCAGGGGCAGTGATGATATTATAGCGTATATTGGTGAAAAATTAAACATTAAGCCCGGTGAAACAACCGCTGATGGTATGTTTACTTTAAAAACAGTAGAATGCCTGGGCGCCTGTGGTTATGCACCAATGATGCAGCTGGGCAAATTCTATAAAGAACATCTTACTAAAGAAAAAGTGGATGCCATTATAGAAGAGTGCAGAGCAAAGAACAATTAAAACTTCTTTTTAGGAAAATATACAATGGGTAGAAAACTATTATTAGAGAAAGCGCATGTAGAAGGCATCAGGTATTTTGATACCTATCGCCGCGAGGGCGGTTACCGCAGCGTGGAAAAAGTGCTGAAAACAATGGCTCCGGATGAGGTAACTGAAGAAGTAAAAAAATCAGGACTTCGCGGCCGCGGTGGCGCAGGTTTCCCTACCGGTATGAAATGGAGCTTCCTGGCAAAACCCGAAGGTATTCCCCGTCACCTGGTAGTGAATGCCGATGAGAGCGAGCCCGGTACTTTCAAAGACCGCTACCTGATGGAGCACATTCCCCACCTGTTAGTTGAAGGCATCATTGTAGCTTCTTACGCTTTAGGCAGCAATACCTCTTTTATATACATCCGTGGTGAATACGCCTGGATTGTTGATATTTTAGAACAAGCCATCCAGGAAGCCCGCAATAATGGATTCCTTGGTAAAAACATATTAGGCAGCGGGTTCGATTGTGATATTCATGTACAGCGTGGAGCAGGCGCCTATATCTGTGGTGAAGAAACTGCTTTGCTGGAATCGCTTGAAGGAAAAAGAGGCAATCCGCGCATCAAGCCACCCTTCCCTGCTGTTAAAGGCGTATGGGACCGTCCAACGGTGGTAAATAACGTAGAAAGTATTGCAGCAGTAGTTCCCATTATTAATGAAGGTGGAGAGGAATATGCGAAAATAGGGATGGGTAAATCAACCGGCACCAAGTTAATTTCGGCCTGCGGCAACATTAATAAGCCCGGTGTCTATGAAATTGATATGACCATTTCGGTAGAAGAATTTATATACAGTGATGAGTGGTGTGGTGGCATTGCCAATGGTAAAAGGTTAAAAGCCTGTATTCCGGGTGGTTCATCGGTACCCATTCTCCCTGCCAATCTTTTGCTGACAACAGCCAAAGGTGAGCAAAGGATGATGAACTATGAAAGTCTCTCTGACGGTGGCTTTCAAACCGGCTCCATGATGGGAAGCGGCGGCTTCATTGTTTTTGATGAAGACCAGTGCGTGGTAAAACACACTTATACCCTGGCAAGGTTTTACCGCCACGAGAGTTGCGGACAGTGCTCTCCCTGCCGTGAAGGAACCGGCTGGATGGAAAAGCTGTTGCTTCGTTTAGATAAAGGACAGGGCAAAATGAGCGATATAGACCTGTTGTGGGATATACAAAGCAAGATTGAGGGAAATACGATCTGCCCGTTAGGTGATGCAGCCGCATGGCCGGTTGCTGCGGCAATCCGCCATTTCCGTGACGAGTTTGAATGGCATATTACCAATGCCGGTGAGGCTCAAATAAGGAATTTCGGACTGGCACATTATGCAGATGCAAGAGAAGCGGTAACAGCCTGACTGTAAAATGAATCAGGTAAAAAAAGAAAATAAAAAACAGGTGAGCATAAGATGAGAAAGATGATGAGGTTGTTTTTTCTGTGGTTCTTTCTTATAACGGGAAATACAGGTTTTGCGCAGTACAAACCCTACAAAAAAGGAAGCGCTTTTTTAAACTGGGGATGGAACCGCGCTGCTTACACCAACAGCACCTTAAAAATGAAGGGAGATGATTATAATCTGACCCTTGAAAAGCTGGCAGCAAAGGACCGTCCTACAAAGTTTGCTTCCAAGGACTATTTGAGATACGACAGGATAACCATTCCCCAAACAGATCTGAGGGTGGGTTATTTCTTAAAGGATAATGTAGCGCTGGTGTTTGGTGTGGACCACATGAAATATGTGATGAACCAGGATCAGGTAGCGCATGTGAAAGGTGAAATTGCACGAAATAGTAAATATAAAGGGACTTATGATCAGGACATGGCGATTAGTGCAGATTTTCTCACCTTTGAGCATACAGACGGGCTGAACTGCCTGAACGTTGGTATTGAGGTGTACAAGGATTTAATAAAGAGGGAAAACAGCCGCGTGAAGCTACATTGGATTTATGGTGGTATGCTGGGTGTAATGCTGCCCAAAACCAATGTAAAGTTCCTGGATTATGAGCGCACGGACCGTTTTCATGTGTCAGGTGGTGATATAGAGGCCCGGACAGCCATACAGGCTTTATTTTTAAAACACATGATTGTACGGATTGAGGGCGATGCGGGTTATATTAATATGCCCGATATTATTTTACATAAATCGGGCATTAATGGTAAGGGCAAACAAAATTTTGCTTTTGCCCAGGTAAATGGTGAGATTGGTTATCATTTGAATTTTTAGACGTAATTAGGAAATGGCAGAAGACATTAAACAAGCAGCACCTCCGAAAATGAAAGTTACAATAGATAATATATCTGTTGAGGTGGATCCTGGCACTACAATACTGCAGGCAGCACGTATGATTGGTGGTGAGGTAACTCCCCCGGCTATGTGTTTTTATACTCCGCTGAAAGGCAGTGGGGGTAAATGCCGTACCTGCCTGGTTGAAGTAAGCAAAGGTTCTGAAAAAGACCCCCGCCCCATGCCTAAGCTGGTAGCCAGTTGCCGTACCGGCGTTATGGACGGTATGGAGGTAAAGAACATTACCAGTCAGCGGGTATTAGGCGCACGCGCAGGTGTGGTTGAATTTTTACTGCTGAATCATCCCCTGGACTGCCCCATCTGCGACCAGGCAGGTGAATGCCACTTACAGGACCTTAGCTATGAGCACGGTAAGGAAGGCACCCGCTACGAATTTAAAAAAAGAACTTTCAAAAAACATAACCTGGGCCAATATATACAATTGCACATGACGCGCTGCATACTTTGCTACCGTTGCGTGTTTACAGCTGACCAGGTTACCAACAAACGCCAGCATGGTGTTCTAGACCGGGGAGACCATGCAGAAATTGCAACTTACATTGAGAAATCTTTAGATAACGACTTTATTGGAAATGTGATTGACGTTTGCCCTGTAGGCGCATTAACCGATAAAACATTCCGCTTTAAAAACCGGGTATGGTTTACCAAACCCGAAGACGCCCATCGTGATTGCGATAAATGTTGCGGGAAAGTAACTTTATGGAAACGCGGCGATGAAGTATTGCGTGTAACCGCCCGCAAAGACCAGTGGGGCGAGGTGATGAATGACGAAGAAGGCAAAACAGGCTGGATATGTAACGAATGCCGCTTTGAAAAGAAAGACGTAAAAGACTGGGTAATTGAAGGTCCTACAAAAGTATCACGCCACTCAGTAATTGGCGTTAACCATTATGAAGTGCTGGATAAACCCGATGAAACTGTAGCAAAAGTAATGGGAGGCCGCCAGCCTAAATTGTTATTGGATATACACAGCATTAGCGATGTTAATGACCCCTCCGTGGATCTGAGCAAGATTTCCGGGCCAGCCACCGGCGCTGTTTTTAACCATAAGCAATTAACAGAAAATACAGAGTAAAATAGCTGTTCATAATAGCTAAAGGTGCTCAAATATTATCAGGAATAAAAAAGCAGCTCCTTTACAGTACCGGCTGAGAGATAAAAGAAATGCTCAAAAGAAATTTAGATTGATATGTACTTACTCGCAACAGACTGGTTTTTTATTATAGAAAAACTGATTTTAATAGCCCTAGTGGTTACTCTTTCGATGATTGTGGCTATGTATGCTACTTACGGAGAAAGGAAAGTGGCTGCATTTATCCAGGACAGGATTGGCCCTAACCGCGCGGGTCCGTTTGGGTTACTGCAACCGCTGGCTGACGGTGGTAAGCTTTTCTTCAAAGAAGAGATCATTCCTTTAGCCTCTTCAAAATTCTTATTTGTATTAGGTCCTGTACTGGCCATGGTTACTGCCCTGCTTACCAGCGCGGTGATTCCCTGGGGTTCTCCTGCTGTTATTGCCGGCAGAACGGTTCCTTTGCAGGTAGCCGATATTAATATCGGCATCCTTTATGTTTTTGGCGTGGTAAGCTTAGGTGTATATGGTATTATGATCGGCGGGTGGGCCTCTAACAATAAATTCTCTTTGCTGGCTGCTATCAGGGGCGCATCGCAAATGATCTCTTATGAGCTGGCAATGGGGCTTTCCCTTATTGCCGTACTGATGCTTACCGGTTCTTTACAAATGAGCACTATTGTGCAAAATCAACTGGATAACGGCTGGAATATTATTTATCAGCCGCTGGGCTTCCTGATATTTTTTATATGCGCGCTGGCAGAATGTAACCGTACGCCCTTTGATTTGCCGGAGGCAGAAAGCGAGCTGAACTTCGGCTATCACCAGGAATATTCCAGTATGAAGCTGGGATTTTACCTGTTTGCAGAATATATCAATATGTTCATTAGTGGTGTTATTATGTCCACGCTGTACTTTGGTGGCTATGATATTCCGTTCGTGAATGAGGCATCCTGGGGTATATCACAAAATCTGTTAGCATTTATCAGCTTTGTGGTACTGCTGTGTAAAGCGTTCTTCTTTGTATTTGTGTTTATGTGGATACGCTGGACAGTTCCTCGTTTCCGTTTTGACCAGCTGATGCACTTAGGATGGAAGAGACTGGTGCCACTGGCCCTGGTGAATATGCTGATTACAGCTTTGGTAGTGCTGTTGTTAAACAAATAAGAGTTGACAGGGTGATAGTTGGCAGGAGGAGGGAAATAAGTCTGCCAACTGTCATCTAAATACTATCAACTAAGTTATATTTGCGAAAAATTAAATACTGCTCGAAAACTAATGGGTATCCAATATACAAATAGAGCCAAGCCGGTTGACCGCAGCCCGATGACCTGGGTAGAGCGCCTGTACCTGTGGAATATTTTAAAAGGCATGGCCATTACACTAAAGCATTTTTTCAAGAAAAAGCCTACTATACAATACCCCGAACAAACCAGGACCTTCAGCAAGGTATTTCGCGGGCTTCATATTTTAAACCGCGATGAAGAAGGCCGTGAAAGATGTACTGCCTGCGGACTTTGCGCTGTAGCCTGCCCTGCCGAAGCCATTACTATGGAAGCAGCAGAAAGGGAAGAAGGTGAAGAGCATTTATATCGTGAAGAAAAATATGCTGCCAAATACGAGATCAATATGCTTCGCTGTATTTTCTGCGGATACTGCGAAGACGCCTGTCCCAAGGATGCTATTTATCTTTCCCAGACTTTTACACCGGCAAATTATAACCGCAAAGGTTTTATCTATAAAAAAGAGGATCTGTTAATTCCCAACCCGGTAACAGAACCGGAGGCCTATCAAAAAGCCCTGGGAACAATCAGCAGGGAAAACCAAATAACGGAGGAAGTTAATTAAGCAAAATGGGCATCACACAAATACTCTTCTGGATACTTACGGTGGCTGCATTGTTCAGTGCCATCATGGTTATATCAAGTAAAAACCCGGTGCATAGTGTATTGTGGCTGGTAGCTGCTTTTTTCACTATATCGGGCCATTATATTTTACTGAACGCACAGTTCCTTGCCATAGTAAACATCATTGTTTATGCAGGAGCCATCATGGTATTGTTCCTGTTTGTGATTATGCTGATGAACCTGAATAAAAGTACAGAGCCTTTAAAAAACCGCTGGCTGCAGATTGTAGGTATAGTGTCAGGCGGGTGTTTATTACTGGTGCTGGTAGCCGCTTTAAAAAACACGGAAGTTTCTAAAAATATGGCTGAAATGGGCACCGGTGAGGCAGGGCTTATAAAAACCTTGGGCAGAGAATTGTTTACCACGTTTGTAGTGCCGTTTGAAATAAGCAGTATTTTGTTTTTGAGCGCAATGGTAGGCGCTGTGGTTATCGGGAAAAAATAGCCCCCTAAATCCCCCAAAGGGGGACTTAAGGAGAGGCTGATAGAATAATGTGTTCTTTTATTTTTTGTAAACTTAAAACTCTCCCCCTTTGGGGGAGTCGGAGGGGGCCATGCCAATAAATTATTATATCGTTCTGGCTTTAGCATTATTCACAATAGGGATTGTAGGTGTATTAACGCGCCGTAATGCAATCATTGTGTTTATGTGTATAGAATTAATGCTGAATTCGGTAAACCTGCTGTTGGTGGCATTCTCAAAAATGCAGCCGGCAAAGGATGCGGCATTAACTGTGGCCGGCACCGATGGGCAATTGTTTGTATTTTTTATTATGGTGGTAGCCGCAGCAGAGGTAAGTGTGGGACTGGCTATTATAGTAATGATGTACAGAAATATTCACTCGGTGGATATTAATTTCTTAAACAGATTGAAGCATTAAAGGATATATTTCCGTCCTCCCCTTTCCTCCGGAGAGGGGTTGGGGGAAAGGCCATAAAATTATTTAGATGAAAATTGAACTGATCTTAATACCATTATTGCCCCTGGTTGGTTTTTTACTGAATGGTTTATTAAGAAACTATTTATCAAAAGGACTTGTAGGAATAATCGGCAGCGGCTCTATATTAGGATCGTTTATATTAAGCGTGATAGTATTCATGCAGATTAAGGCTGGTAACACCGCCATTGTTGAGTACTTTAACTTTATAAAGGCAGGTTCCCTGCATATTCCCTTTGCCTTCCAGGCAGATCAGCTCACTTCTATTTTTCTTTTGATCATAACTGGTGTGGGTTTTTTAATTCATGTGTACTCCACCTCTTATATGCACGAGGAAGAACCTCATCATTTTGCCAGGTACTTCGCTTATCTCAACCTGTTTGTGTTCTCCATGCTGCTGCTGGTTATGGGCGCTAACTTTGTCATAATGTTTATTGGCTGGGAAGGTGTGGGTCTGTGTTCTTATTTGCTCATCGGTTACTGGTTTAAAAACAAAGATTATACAAAAGCTGCATCAAAGGCTTTTATCATGAACCGCATTGGTGACCTGGCTTTCCTTATTGCTTTGTTTATGCTCATCAGTAAACTGGGATCTGTTACCTTCAGCGAGATATTTACCACCGAAGCATTGGCAAAGCTTTCCGGCTTTGACATTACAGTGATCACCACCTTACTATTTGTAGGCGCTACCGGGAAAAGTGCGCAAATTCCGTTATATACCTGGTTACCCGATGCGATGGCCGGCCCCACTCCTGTTTCTGCGCTCATACACGCTGCCACAATGGTTACAGCCGGTATTTATATGATTGCCCGCAGCAACCTGATGTACTCCATGGCGCCCGGCACGCTGAACTGCATTGCTATTATTGGTGTTGCTACCGCGTTATTAGCTGCCAGCATCGCGTTAAAACAAAATGACATTAAAAAAGTACTGGCCTACTCTACCGTAAGCCAGTTAGGATATATGTTCCTGGCTTTGGGAACCGGCGCTTACGTTGCCGCTGTTTTCCATGTAATGACACATGCTTTCTTCAAAGCTTTATTATTCTTAGGCTCCGGTTCCGTGATCCACGCAATGGGTGGTGAGCAGGACATGCGCAAAATGGGCGGCCTTAGCAAATACATGAAGATCACCAATATTACCTTCTTACTCGGTTGCCTGGCTATTGCAGGTATCCCCGGTTTCTCCGGCTTCTTTTCCAAAGATGAGATCCTGGCAGGGGCTTTTGCCACATCACCTGTTTTATATGCACTTGGATTGATCGGCGCTTTAATGACCGCCTTCTATATGTTCCGTTTATACGCTACTACCTTTAAAGGCCGCTTCCGCGGTACGCATGAACAGGAGCATCATTTGCATGAAAGTCCTGCGGCCATTACTATTCCGTTAATTGTGCTGGCTATTCTTTCTGTTATCGGCGGATATATTGGTATTCCTGAATTTTTAATGCATGGCGCGCATTCATTAAAAGAATTTTTACAGCCGGTATTTGCACAATCGTATGCAATTCTTCCTACACACGAAGTGTCGCATAGCACAGAATGGATGTTAACCGGTATATCTTCTTTACTGATCATTATTATGGTAGTACTTGCCTGGACAAGATTCAGCAAAAAACCAGATATTGAAGACGCAAAAGGCTTTGGCAAATTATTACAGGATAAGTGGTATGTAGATGAGATCTATCATTCCATTATTATAAAACCATTGAATGCCATTAGCGCCTTTTTTAATAACGTTTTTGAAAAAAATATTATTGACGGAATTGTAAACGGCGTTGGCAGGTTAGTGAATTATGGCGGCAGGCAATTGCGCTGGCTGCAAAGCGGGCAAACAGGCGCTTATATATTAATGATGGTAGTAAGTGTGCTACTGGTTTTTGTGCTGCAGTTCTTTATGAGGAAATAAAAGCGCTACCCCAACCCTTCCCGAAGGGCAGGGGTAGCGCTTACAAATAATAAATTGATTTGAAAATTTAAAAACAACCCCGGCTGCGGAGTTCTACTCTCCTCTCCTGTGGAGAGGGCCGGTCCGGAAGGACTCCTTGGGAGGGGTGAGGCCTATATTTATGATCGCATTGTTGTTGATATTGATACCCTTGCTTGGCGGCATTATTACTTTTTTCATAAAGAAAGAAGAAGGGGCGAGAACATGGTCGTTACTGGCGGCTATTGCAACTTTTATTGTTGCTATATTGGGCTTTACTATATGCAACAGCGCTGAGTCCCTCACCTATAAGGCACCGTGGATGGGCCTGCTGAACAGCAGCTTTTCTATAGCTGCCGATGGTATGGGTGCCATGCTTTGCATGCTTACGGCTATTTCTTTCCCTATCATATTTGTCTCAACATGGAACACCCGCTATTCCAATGCTAAAAACTTTTTAGGCCTGATGCTGCTTACACAGGCAGGATTAATGGGCGTATTTTTAGCTATGGACGCCCTGCTGTTCTATTTCTTCTGGGAGCTGGCCTTAATACCCGTTTACTTTATATGCTCGCAATGGGGTGGAGAAAAACGCATTAAGGTTACTTTCAAATTCTTTATTTACACTTTTGTGGGTTCCCTTTTGATGCTGGTGGGTATTTTATACATTTACTCTAAAACCAACTCATTTGATATTACGGCATTTTACAATGCCCAGCTGCCCTTCGATCAGCAAATGTGGGTATTCTGGTTATTCTTCCTGGCTTTTGCTATCAAAATGCCGATATTCCCTTTCCATACCTGGCAGCCCGATGCCTACCAGCAATCACCTACTGCTGCAACAATGGTATTAAGTGGTATTATGGTTAAAATGGGATTGCTGGGTTTATTAAGATGGTTATTACCGGTTCTACCTGTTGCGTCCTATAGCTGGGGAGATACGGTTTCCACTATGGCAGTTATAGGTATTATTTACGCCTCGCTTGTGGCCCTTCAGCAAAATGATATGAAGCGCCTGGTAGCCTACTCTTCTATTGCCCACATCGGCCTTATGTGCCTTGCCGTATTTACAGAAAACAAAAGCGCGGTGCAGGGTACTATGTTACAAATGTTCTCACACGGCATTAATATACTGGGTATGTGGGTCATTGTTGAAATTATTGAAAGGAAATTTGGCACAACAAAAATGAGCGAGCTGGGAGGTATTGCCAAAAAAGCACCTGCATTAACTATTTTCTTCTTTATAATAGCGCTGGCCAATATTGCCCTACCGCTTACCAATGCCTTTATAGGAGAGTTCCTGATGTTCAATGGTATTTTAGGCGTAGATCCCAACATTTCCAAATACGGGATACCTTTCGCTGTTTTAGCCGGCATTGGCATTGTTATACTGGGAGCTGTTTATACTTTAAAAATGGCGCGTAGCGTATTTTTAGGCGAAACCAATAGCTTAACAGAAAGTGGTACCGATATTGCTTTCCATGAGAAAGCCATATTAGGTATAATAGCTGTAACCATCATTGTGGCCGGCATTTATCCGCATCACCTGTTACATTCTTTTGAAGATATTACCAATTCAATTTTAAATAAATCAGATGTGCTTCACCTGTTAAAGACGAAGCATTAAGCAATATAGTATGAATGCATTAGTACTCTCTGCAATATTTGGCGTTGTGATGATGTTCAGCGGCGTGTTCTTTAAAAGAAACGCCCCCATAAAAACAACAGGTATCATTGCTATGCTCCTGCTGTTAATAGCTAATTGCATGGAAATGAAAGGCATTAAATTGTTCCGGTTTGATGTTTCGGCGTTTATGTCCTTTACTGATTATGCTTTATTCTTTAATGCCCTTGCCATTTTTGCTACCCTTGTCTATTTGCTGGTTGCCTCTGGCGAAATGGAAAAAATAGGAAAAAACCTGGCCGATTATTTCGCGCTGATATTCTTTATCATTGCTGGTATTACTATTACCACCAGCTTCACCTCACTGCTTAGCTTGTTCCTCGGAATTGAAATTATTTCTATCCCTTTATACATACTTACCGGGGCCGATAAAAAGAATTTAAAAAGCAATGAGGCCGCTCTGAAATACTTTTTGATGGGTTCATTTTCTACCGGTATCCTGTTAATGGGCATTGCGCTGATCTATGGCTCGCAGGGAACGTTTGCTATAGATAAAATGAATTTTATTACAGATGCCAAATCCAATCCTAACCTGCATATTGCCGGAATGCTGTTCCTGCTGTTTGCCATGAGCTTTAAAGCATCTGTAGCTCCATTTCATTTCTGGACACCGGATGTATATGATGGCGCCCCTACTGTTTTCACTTCTTTCATGGCCACTATTGTTAAGGCCGCAGTATTTGTTGGCTTTGTACGCCTGTTTGGAGGCGCCTTTGCCGCAATGGAAAAAACATGGTCCGTATGGATAGCAGTAATGATTGCCGCTACTTTGTTTGTGGGTAATATTACGGCCGTTTTCCAGCAAAGCGTAAAACGGATGCTTGCCTACTCCAGTATTTCACAGGCCGGTTTTTTACTTTTTTCCGTTTATGCCATGAATAGCGCCGCCCGGGAAGGATTGCTGATCTATTCCGCAGCCTACTGTTTGGCCACTATCGGTATTTTTGCAGTATTGAGCAAAATGGATGATTACAGCTTTGAAGGCTTTAATGGACTGGCAAAGCGCCAGCCGGTATTGGCCTTTACAGGTACTATTTGCTTACTTTCTTTAGCAGGTATTCCTTTAACAGCAGGTTTCCTGGGTAAATTTTACATGCTGAAAGCGGCTATTATTACAGGGCAAAATCTATGGCTGGTAATATTTGCAGTTATTATGGCTGCTGTAAGCGCTTATTACTATTTCCGTGTCATACAGGCTATGTATTTTAAGGACGGACCCGCACCATCAGCACCGGCTACCAGTATTGAAAAATATACGCTGATCTTTATATGCATTCTTATTGTATTGCTGGGTATATTTCCTAACGTGTTTCTGAACTGGCTGTATTTTTAGCACGGGGGCACTGTTTTAATACCAACAGAAATACTACTATTAAAATAACTCCCTGGCACACTGTTGTGCTACCAAGCTTCTGCGATGCTTTGTCTTAACTGTTTTAAGACTAAACGGCAAATAATATTTTGAATATCCCCTAGAACCGGATATCCGTAATTTTATTTCTATTGCCATCTGTACGGGCGCCGCAGCATTTATTGGCAGTTTCTTTTCGCCAACAGCATTTGGCAATGTTATTGTCTTAGTTATTCCTGAAACGACAGAAAAAAATATTATGCTTCCTCTTCACCCCTGAAACCAAAAAACAACTCTATAATTATATACCCATCTTAATGGCGAAAATCATTCTCCATTTTGAAAGGCTTGTTAAATTGTTGTATGAAATAAACCATAAAACCCTCGGATACCCCGGTTGCCATCGGGAATATCCAATACAATAATTTTCCCTGTGGTCGCTGCCATTATGCGTAATTGCACCCACGCCTTTAATGGGATAAGTGTGGCTAAGATTAATAAAGATTATACGCACAAAATAAACCAATAGCTTGAAGAAAGAACTATCGGATATATTGTACTGGCAGAGGCGGATAGCTTATTTCAGGGATGAAAAAGCCTATAAAGAGCTATACTTTCATTTCTACACGCCCCTTCATCGTTTTGCAGTTACCCTTTTAGGCGACCCCGAAACCTCAGAAGAGCTTGTATCTGATGTTATGATAAGGATTTGGCTGATGGAAGAAAAATTAAATAATGTCAATCGCCTCGACTTATACCTGTTCAAATCTGTCAGGAATGCAGCACTGGCATGCATAAACGAAAACAAGCCGGTGGTGTTACATGCCGGGGATTCTTCTTACCTGGACCGCGCGGGCTATTTCACAGCCGATTCAAAAATCAACTCGAAAGAAATTGGCAGCTGTATAGAAGCGGCAGTGAAGCGTCTGCCGCCGCAAAGCAGGCTGGTATTCCGGCTGGTAAAGGATGAGGGTTTGTCTTACAAAGAAGTGCAAACGGTAATGGGCATCAGCAACAATAGCATCAAAACACATATACGCATCGCCCTCAAACGTATCCGGCTGGCATTGGAAGATTTTACAAGTGAGACTAACAGGGAAAAAATAAAATAAACATTTATTTCACCCCTGGCCGCTATATTTCAATCTATAAAAGTACAATGGATGATAATACTGTAGATATCGAATTTTATGATCTTTTAGGTTTAAAGATGGCAGGAGAAGCTTCACCTGAGCAATTAGCCCGTTTAAAACAGATGCTGAACGAGCACGCAGCATTATTATCCCTGTACAATCATCTGGAAAGCACCGGTCATCCCCTGCCCTATCCCGGTGAGGTGCTGGAACAGTCTTATGCCAGTCATTATGTAAAGAAAAAACTACTTGCAGCCCCTGTTCAGCATACTGCTGCCCGCTCCGGAAAACACCGTATAACCAGGCTCTATAAACACCTGGCAACAGCAGTAGCAATAGTTCTTGTTTTAATTCTTTCCATTCATTATACTTCTGTATTATTAAATACAAAGCCAAAAGATATTGCTGACCATTTCAAAAATGAGGTGGCTACTGAAAGAGGTTCAAAATCAAAAGTAATGTTGCCGGATAGTAGTCTGGTAGTGCTTAACTCAGACAGCCGCCTTACCTATGATAACGGGTTTAACAGGAACACACGTGAAGTGAGGTTAACGGGAGAAGCTTTTTTTGACGTAAAACACGACAGCAAAAAACCGTTTATTGTCCATACGGAAAAAACCGATATAAAAGTATTAGGCACCACCTTTAACGTTCGTAATTATCCCCAGGAAGATTTAATGGAAACCTCACTCATCAAGGGTAAAATAGAGCTCACTTTTAATGATGAAAAAAACAGCCGGGTGATCCTGAACGCATCAGAAAAAATAGTCATCTCCAAAAGCGGCCTTTCAAAAACAGATAAAGACAAACCAATGAGCTGGGAGGAGGATATTTTTAAACTTACCCGCATTGCACTAATAGACAGCACTATAGCGGAGCTGGCGTGGTTGGATAATAAATTCAGCTTTGTTAACAAATCTTTGAGCCAGATAACCAAGGAGCTTGAGCGGGAGTTTAAAACCACTATTATTTTCGGAAATGAAGCGGCTAAAAATTATAAGTACACCATTCATACCGATAACTATGATCTGAACGAAATTATGCAGATCATCAAGCTATCCAAAGACATTAATTACAGGTTTATATCTAAAGACACGTTAATGATTGAATAAAAACTTAAAACGATTGCCCATGCTTATTAATACAAGTTAACATCCCCTCAAACAGAAAAGGAGAATGCGCTAACATTCCCCCTTCCGAAGCTACAATCACACATTGAGTTTGAGACCTTAATGTGATTTATTAATTGCAAAACGAAAATATGCAAAAAAATGTTCATTGGGGCGTAGCCAGTGCTATGCTTTTTAGAAGAATGCTTCTTTATATGAAATTGTCCCTGTTATTCCTTATAGTTGCCTTGCAGGTGTCGGCCACTAATTATGCCCAAAAGCGTATTAGCCTGAAGGCAGACAACCTAACTGTAGCCGATCTTTTGAGCCGTATAGAGAACACCTCATCTTACCGTTTCAGTTATTCCAATGATGTATTACCCTCTGAAATGATTGTTTCCATCAATGTGGTCAATGCCAATATAGATGAGGTGATGTCCAAGATCTTTGAAGATTATCCCCTGCGCTGGAAAACCTACAAAAAAACCAACGTGGTCATTTCCCCGGTTGACGAAGTGATCATCATGAAGCCATCTGCCGTTGCTGAAACCATCACAGGAACTGTTCTCAATGAAAAAGGAGAGCCTATTGCAGGCGCCTCTGTTACTATTAAAGGTTCTACTATTGGCACTACTACTGCGTCAGACGGTAGCTTCTCCATTAATGCAAACAAAGGAGATGTGCTGATCATTTCGAGCATTGGCTATACAGAACAGGCAGTAACGGTATCCGGCCAGCCCATAACAGTTGCGCTTCTTCCTATTGAAAATAAGCTGGACGAGGTGGTAGTAGTAGGTTATGGAACCATGCGTAAATCAGACTTAACAGGCTCTATTGCCACTGCAAAAGGCAGCGACATTATCAAAGCCCAGTCTTTTAATGCGCTGGAAGGATTAAAGGGGAAGGCTGCAGGTGTAAACATTTTCTCCAATACGGGACAGCCTGGTGGAGAAATGCGTGTAATTATCCGCGGTCTTGCTACCATTAATGCTTCGGCCAATCCATTGTATGTAGTGGATGGAGTGGTTATGCAGAACTTCCAGTTCCTTAACCCGAACGACATTGAATCTATTGAAGTTTTAAAAGATGCCTCATCGGCTGCCATTTACGGTGCACGTGGCGCTAATGGCGTAGTGCTGGTAACCACTAAGCGGGGTGCCTCCAGCGGAAGCGGGAAAAATGCATTGATTTCTTACGCCGGTTCTGTATCCATTGGCAAAATAGCCAAATTTATAGATGTTATGGATGCCAATGAATGGATGGCAACGTTCAAACAGGGTTTGGAAAACGCCAACGCATGGCAGAACAGGAACTTTACTACCGATTTATCAAAAATATTCACAGACCCCGACCTGTTCAATGCCGATGGCTCGCCCAAATACAATACAAACTGGCAAAAAGAGGCTTCCCGTACTGCTACGTCTCACAACCACCAGATCAACATTCAGCGCAGTATGGAAAACGCTTCAGTGGGTGCCTTTTTAAACTATACCGACCAGCAGGGTGTTTTGCTTAATTCTTATTTTAAGCGTCTTAATGCCAAGCTGGCTTATGACGATAAACCTACAGACTGGTTATCAACCTCTGTTAATTTGCTGGTAAACCATACCTGGGGCAACAGAACTTCCGATAACCCTTACGGGCAAGGTGCCTTACGTACAATGGTAGAACAATTGCCCTTCCTGCCTGTAAAATTATCCAATGGGCAATATGCACAAACAAACGATATCAAAACAACGGCTATTCCCATAAATAAAGATAATCCCGGCGGCGCCACACAGGGATTTCAGCCCGAAGGTGTGGGTAACCCTGTTGAACTGCTGGAGCGGATGGAGGCCATGCAATATCGCACACAGGTTTTTGGTAATGCAGCCCTTACCTTTCATCTTACAAAAGACCTGGAACTGAAAACACAGTTCGGTGTGGATTATCATAACAACCGCGCTGTCAACTATACGCCATTCACTCCCCGCCCGCTGATCAATCAAAACTCTGAAGGATCGGCTTCCGCATCTCAAGCTTCAACATTCTACTGGCAGGAAGAAACCTACCTTACTTATAAAAAGCTCATTGGTAACCATTCGCTCAATGCGATGGCAGGTATGTCATGGCAGGAAAATATTTACAACTATTTTTCATCCTCCGACAGCAAGTACGTAGATGACTATTTTGGATTCTACAATATGGGAAGAGGTACCAATCGCCCTACCGTAGGCAGCGACTATGACAAATGGGCCATGAACTCTTATTTCTTCCGTGCAGCTTATTCTTACGACAGGAAATACATGGCTACCCTTACAGGACGTTATGATGGTTCTTCCAAATTTGGGCCAAACAACAAATACGGATTTTTCCCGTCATTAGGCCTGGGCTGGCTGGTTTCCAACGAAAACTTTATGCAAAACATTCAGGCTATCAGCAAGCTGAAGCTGCACTCCTCAATTGGTGCAACCGGTAACTCAGAGATAGGCACCTATGCATCCCTGGCACGTATAGGACAATCCAATACCATTATAGGTGATGCATTGCGCGTAGTTTCTTATATGAGCAATATGCCTAATCCTGATTTAAGATGGGAAAGAACCACTCAATGGGATGCAGGGATTGATCTTGGCTTGTTGAATAACCGCCTCAACCTGGAGCTTTCTTATTATTACAAAAACACCAAGGATCTGTTGCTGAGCCGCCCGCTTCCTCCTTCAGTTGGGTTCTCATCGGTAACGCAAAACATTGGCCAGGTTTCCAACCGTGGGGTGGATATATTGGTTACCGCATACCCGGTACAAACCAATGACTTCCAATGGACTTCAACCATCAATTTAGGCTACAACAAAAGCCGCGTGGAAAAACTGGATGAAAACGCGTCCATCGATCCTATTACCGGCAAACGCCAAATCACTACCGATGGTTTTGTTGGTTATGATATACTTATCCGCGAAGGCGATGAGCTCTCTTCGTTCTACGGCTACAAGCGGGCAGGTATTTACGATGGCATTGCCTCCAACTGGGATCCCAAAACCATGAATATTCCAGCTCTTATTGGTGAAAAAGTTACCTATAAAGACCGCCAGGTGATTGGTCATGGTTTACCCCGCTGGATGGGCTCGTTTATCAATACGTTCAACTATAAAGGTTTTGACCTCACCGTTGATTTACAATATACATGGGGAGTAGAAGTAATGCAGGAATTTTTTCACTCAACAGAAGGACGTTTCCTGACAAGTGGCATTGACCGTCTTTACCAGGAAGCATGGCACCCCACATTAAACCCTAATGGTAAGGCACAGGCCATCCGACTGGCAAACTTTGGTATGGGCAGCAACGCCAATGCTGATGATACATGGGTGGCAGATGGCTCTTACCTGCGCGGCAACCTGTTCCAGCTGGGTTACACTTTTGCCCCTTACGCTATCAGGAAAGCCGGTCTTTCATCATTGCGCTTATATGCCAATGTGAACAACGCCTTCCTGGTAACTTCATCCGAATACCTGGGATATGACCCTGACAACTCTTCGCGTTTGGGAGATAATAAGTGGGGCGCTAACCGTCAGTTCTTCACTTATCCGCGCCCGAGGGCATTTACGCTCGGTGTTAATGTAACATTTTAATTCATGGTAATAAAAAAATATACACATGAAATCAAATAAAACATATATAGCAATCCTTTGCATGATCATATTTTCGTTACTTATGAACTCATGCAATAAGTTTCTGGAAGAGAACCCGTTGGATACGAAGATAGCCGACCAGTTCTGGAAAACCCCTGCTGACGCCCAATCCGCTGTAAACGGGCTTTATTTTGGCGGCGTACCCTATCTGAACAATATAGATGTGGATGGCGGCTGGACACCCAAAGCCACCATGTGGGGCGGTGTCATGTCGGGGTTATTTGTAGATAAACGTAAGGACAGAACGTTTACGAACGCATCTGAAAACTGTACCTTCAATATAGAATCGTTCAACTCCACCGCCGCTAAATTGTGGAGCGAGTACTATATAGGTATTTCACGCGCCAACTTTGTTATCGCTAATATTCCTAAAATGTCCAATGTATTAAACCAGGCCACAATAGATAATTATGTGGCTCAGGGCAAGTTTTTCCGCGCCCTGGCCAATTTTGCACTGGTAAAGGACTTTGGTGATGCGCCCCTCATAGATGCGCCTTTTACCTCTACAGAAGGCATCTACAAAGAACGTACGCCATCGGCAGATATTTATAAGTTTATAGAACAGGATTTGCTTGGCATTGCAGAAGGAAGCGCATTGCCAGATAAAGCCTTCTACGCTAACGGCTGCTACGTTACAAAACCTATGGCACAATCGCTGCTGGCGCAGGTTTATTTGCAATGGGCGGGTGCGCCACTCAACGGAGGAGCTGCCTATTACACCAAGGCCGCCGACATGGCTAAAAAAGTGATCACAGGTGGCCAGCATGCTCTTATTCATCCTAATGGTACTACGGCTGATCTCAGCTCTGCGTTTAATATCATTAAAACAAATGAAACCGCAGCTAACACCGAGATCATCTATGCCAAAGAGTACAACATGACAAGCTATAATGTGGGAAATTCTTATGCATGCCGTTCCATAGGTGCAGATGCTTTTCAGTGGAAAGACGCAAACAACAATGGTGTGTTCAAACCCGGAGGAGATGTATTGTACAATGCCTACCTGCCTTGCAACATGCTGCTTAACAGTTATGCTCCTGACGATATCCGCAACAAGGAAAAACAATTCTTCTTCCGCAATTATACTGATGCCACCGGCGTTGCGCATACATTGAACAATGCCGGGAACTGGGCATGGTTTGATGAAACAGGATTAAAAAACGGCCGTGACGGGGATTATAATATGCCAATGATCCGCTATGCAGAAATACTCCTTATCGCAGCAGAAGGGTTAGCACGAACCGGGCTTGAACCTGAAGCCAGGGGTTACCTTAACCAGGTACGCAAACGCGCCGGGTTGCCCGATGAAACAGCTGCCGGGACCGCTTTGATTCAGGCTATACTCACCGAGCGCTTCCATGAATTTCCATTGGAATTCAAAATCTGGGACGACATCCGCCGCACACGCCTTTATCCTGAAGCAGACGGGGCACAATCAGGCAAACTGAAATGGGTAGCCCTTTCCTCAGCAATGATCCAAAACAAGCCCGATGGCGCTACCAAAACAGGCGCCATTCCCGAACATGCGTTGCTGTGGCCTATCCCGTTAGGTGAGATGCAGGCTAATCCGGCAATACTCAATCAGAATGCAGGATGGAACTAAACAGGTGTTTGTAATCTTCTCCTTATAACAGAGGAAAAGGGAGCTGCCGGAAAGGTATGCTCCCTTTTTTTACTTAATAAACATGGCTTTGGATATTTCCTAAATGTCGCGAAGCGACAAAACGTTGATAGCATGAAACATTTAATAGCGCTTCTTGTGCCGTACGGGGCACTGAATGGACCATTCTCTACCCACATTTTGTTCCTACGAAACAGCATTCAATTAGCTATCATTAGATAATAACATCTAAAACCCACGTTAATAAATATACCCGGTCCAATAATAAATTTGCTTTTTCTGCTTTATGCTTTTAGCTTTATGCCCCGGCAATTATAAATGAAATTCAGAGATACATTCCTGTTGGCTTTTCGTACCGTTAAAGGTAATACCTTGCGCACCGCGCTTACTGTAGCTATTATTGCATTCGGAATCATGGCGCTCATAGGCATTATCACTGCCATAAAAGCCATGAACCAGAAATTTACCGAAAGCTTTTCCAGCATGGGCGCCAATGCCTTTACCATAAGATTTAAAGAGCGGAATATACGCATAGGCGGTGGCGGCAACAGGGACCTTACAGTAACTAAAAAAGGAAAGAAAGAAAAAAAATCAAACCTCGGCAAATTAATTACCAAAGATGAAGCAGAATATTTTGCCGGCCACTACTCTTTTCCCGGAGCTGTAACCAGCATATCGGTATTTGGAAGCGGCAGCTCCATCATTTCTTTTGCCGATAAAAAAACCAGCCCGAATGTGATGATGTTTGGTGGTGATGAAAAATACCTCGACCTGAACGGCTATACCCTGTTAAGCGGGCGAAACCTTACCCTCCAGGAAGTGAGGAACGGCCAGAACGTTTGTATAGTGGGATACGATGTAGCTAAAAAGTTTTTTAACGAATCGGCCGATAAAGCAGTGGGAAAAACCATTCGGATTAATAATCTTCCTTACCTGGTATTAGGCGTTCTGGAAAGCAGGGGCTCTACCTTCGGCTTTAGTCGCGATAATATGGTCATCATCGGCTATCGCAATCTTGCCAAAAATTTCCTGGGTAATAATTCCACTTATGTGCTTGCTGTAAAAGTAGGCGATATTAACCACATGAACGAAGCTATGGGTGAAGCGGAAGCCTTATTCAGAGGGATAAGAAAAAACAGCATTACCGAAGAGAGTAACTTTGTTTTGGATAAGAGCGACAGCATGGTAGAACGCGCTATGAACAGCCTGGGTTTTCTTACCATATCAGCTACCGTAATCGGCCTTATTACGTTGATTGGAGCCGCTATCGGCCTTATGAACATTATGCTGGTAAGCGTGGCAGAGCGAACCAAAGAGGTAGGCCTCATTAAAGCTATTGGGGGCAAAAGTGCTGTGGTAAAAAAGCAGTTTTTACTGGAAGCCGTAATTATTAGTGTATTAGGAGCATTGTTTGGAATTATTTTAGGAATACTGGTGGGTAACAGTTTTGCCATAGTACTCAGCACTGGTTTTGTAGTGCCCTGGGGATGGGTACTATACGGCATATTAATTTGCAGCGCGGTTGGACTGCTGGCAGGCCTGTATCCTGCTATAAAAGCGGGAAGACTTAATCCCATAGAAGCCTTACGTTATGAATGAGGCCGTTTTTCCAGGTCAGATCCCCCTTGTTGCGCGTTTATCCATCGGCGGGAGGCAATAACATCATAAGTGTGAAGCGTCTTCCTTCACAGCCTTTTCGAAATGACGAATTTGTCCTATGTACACTACAATTCTTATATTTGTGTTTCATCTAAACATATTCAATAATACGATATGGCTGAAGAGATAGAAGATTTTGATGCCGACCTGGCCGGAGAAGAAGGTAAAGACCAAAAAACAGGCTGGTTCCGAAGGATCAAAAAAGGTATACTAACAAAGACTTCAGAGAAAAAAGAAACCCAGGAAGGCCTTTGGACAAAGTGCCCGGAATGCAACTACATTTCTACTTTTACAGAGCTGAAAGAGCAGTTGTATGTATGTCCCAAATGCGGCTATCATCACAGGCTGAACAGCAGTCAATACTTCGAAGTGCTTTTTGACAATAATGAGTACGAGGAACTTTTCACCAATATTAAAAGTAAAGACCTCCTGGGCTTTACCGATCTGAAACCTTATAAAAAAAGACTCGAAGATATCCGGAGCAATGGTAACCTCAGTGATTCAGTAAGGGTGGCTATTGGCAAGGTTGACGGGGAGGAAATGGTGATTGCGTGTATGGACTTTGAGTTTATAGGAGGATCCCTGGGAAGTGTGATGGGTGAAAAATTTGCACGGGCCGTTGATCATTGCATCCAGCACAAATTACCTTATATGGTAATTAATAAGAGCGGTGGTGCGCGTATGATGGAAAGCGCTTTTTCTCTTATGCAGATGGCAAAAACAAGCGGTAAGCTTTCACAGTTAAGCGATGCCAGGCTGCCCTATATATCATTACTTACCGATCCTACTTTTGGAGGAGTGTCAGCTTCCTTTGCTATGCTGGGCGATTTGAACATAGCCGAGCCAGGCGCCCTTATTGGCTTTGCCGGTCCACGCGTAATTAAAGAAACTATTAAAAAAGATCTGCCCGAAGGGTTCCAGCGCAGCGAGTTCTTATTAGAGCATGGCTTCCTTGATTTTATTGTAAACCGTAAGGACCTGAAACATAAATTAGGCACGGTGATACGCCTGTTCAGAAATTAATTATTTACGCGGCTGATGTTCCGGTAGCTATAGAAATGGCATCAGTATTGGGTTGTACACTTCAAGTGCAGAATATTTATCGTTTAGCATAGACAGTACTATAATAGTAACCACCCTGTTAACTTTTAAACTTATCAACAAATCCGTTTCCATAAAAAACCGTTCCGCTTTTCATGAGTATTTTATTGATGATACTTATGTAGCCGGTATAGTATTGCTGGGAACAGAAGTAAAGTCTTTACGTGAAGGCCGGGCCAGCTTTAACGATAGCTATTGTATCATACATAAAGGTGAAGTATGGATCAAAAGCCTGCACATCTCTCCTTACTCTCATGGCACCGTAAACAACCACGATGCTGACAGGGACAAAAAGTTATTGCTGCAAAAAAGAGAAATAAGAAAAATACAGGCTAAGCTTAAAGAAAAAGGCTATACCCTGGTACCCCTCAAAATTTTCATGACCGCTCAAAATTTCATCAAAATAGAAATTGGTTTAGGGAAAGGGAAAAAATTATATGATAAACGCGAGAGCATCAAACAAAAAGATGTAGAACGCGAGATGAAAAGATACCTGAAGTAATATATTATTACTATGTCTACGGGAAATAACGCCATACATTCTTTTCTGAAAAAAATAATTTCCTTTTCTCCCAAAACATACTGGCGGGAGATATTGGCGCTCGTAACACTCCTATTGTGCTATTTTTTCTTCAGGAGTGAAAGAAAAGAAATCGCAAGCCTTATTCCTCACCTCAGGGAGGCCCAGCCTGAATGGGCAGTTATAGGAATTGCTGTAACAGTGATATACATCTTTTTTCAAAGCATGATGTATGTATTCAGTTTTAAAACGATAGGCTCCCGCTTTTACCTTGCCGATGCTGCTGAACTTTTTTTAAAGCGCAACTTTCTAAGTGTATTTTTACCCGCGGGCAGTATCAGTTCATTGGCATATACACCTTCCCAATTAAGAAAACGTAATCTCAGCAAAGCCCATATTCACCAGGCAGGAGGTATTTATGCTTTTGTAGGGTTGCTTACCGTATTTATGATAGGCATACCGGTTATTCTCCATTCCATATCGCATATACAGCAATTGCATAATGCATGGGTAGGACTGTTTGCTTTATTTGTATTACTTACGCTGGTTGTTGCCATTTATTATTCCATAAAAAACAAGGGCGTTGCTTACCGGCTTACAGTAAGGTACTTTCCATCATCCATACATTTTATAGAGGAGTTCCGCTCATCGCAGTTCAACAAAACCAATTATTTTATTACCATACTTTTTTCCCTGGGAATTGAACTTGCAGGTGTAGCACACGTTTACATTGCCATGATGGCAATGGGTTGCCAGCCCTCTGTTGAAGCGGCTTTCATGGCTTACACCATATCGGTTTTATTAATGATCATCTCTCCATTTCTGCGCGGCCTTGGCGCTGTGGAGTTCTCAATGATCTACATCCTGCATGTTTATGGGTACAACAAAGCGGAAGGGTTAGGCATCACTATCCTATATCGTATATTCGAATTTTGGTTGCCTTTATTAGGGGGGATATTTGCCTTTGCATGGCGCGGCAAGCAATTATTTATAAGACTGATACCAGCTTTAGCCATTTTTGGATTGGGCATTATTAACATTCTTTCTGTGCTCACACCGCCCATAGCAGAACGTATAAAAATAATGAGAAAGCACCTGCCGCTTGAAGTGATACAGGAAAGTAAGCTGCTGGTACTTTTTGTAGGAGTTGGTTTAATTATCACAACAGCCTATTTAATAAGAGGTTATCGTAATGCCTTCTATGTAGCCATGTTATTTTGTATATTATCACTTTTTGGTAATATTGTTAAGGCATGGGATTATGAAGAAGCCACTATCTCTTTCATTGTACTGATACTATTACTTATTGGCAGAAAAGAATACCGCATTCAATCCAGCATTAAATGGATGCGCATTGGCTTTATAACCGTGCTTACATTATTGGTAATGGTATGCCTGTTAGGTATTGTCAGTTTCAATTTTATAGCAAAAAAGCACTTTGGTATAGATTTCAACTGGCAGGAATCAGTTGTGCATACACTGAAAAGTTTCTTTCTTTTATATGATGATTCCTTAGATCCTAAAACAAATTTCGCAAAAGATTTTTTAGGCATTTGCCGTATAACCGGCACTTTATCATGGGGATTTTTATTATTTGCCCTTTTAAAGCCCAGACCCATAAGGTCTTTGGCAGGAGATGAGGAACGCAATAAAGCCACCGCTTTGTTAAAGAATTATAGCAGCTATGGAAATGATTATTTTAAAATTTACCACGACAAGCTCTTCTTCTTTTCATCAATAAATGAAGGTTTCATCTCATACAAAATAGCTTCGGGATTTGCAATATGCCTGGATGAGCCTGTGTGTGCACCTGATGATAAGCTGGAAGTATTACAGGAATTTGAAGCGTTTTGCAAACAACAGGGTTTAAAAACCATTTATTACAGGGTGGATGAGAACAGCCTTCCGTGGTTTAATGCATTGGGTAAGCAAAAAATTTTTATAGGGCAGGAAGCCATTTTAGAGGTCCCGAAATTCATGCTTACGGGCAGGGACAAAAGCTCTTTACGTAATGGGCTGAACAGCCTCAAAAAAAAGAATTACACAACAACCATTATAAAAGCACCGCAGAGTGATACGTTTGTTCATGAGCTGAAAGTGCTTTCAGATGAGTGGCTGGAAGAGTTCGACAAAGAGGAAATGGTGTTTTCACAGGGAATGTTTATTGCTGAAGAGATAAAACATCAGGATATTATTGTTACTAAAGACGAATATGGAAAAGCAAAGGCCTTCCTGAATATTATCCCTAATTTTTCAATAGATGAATGCACTTATGACCTGATCAGAAAAACAACTGATGCGCCGGGTGGCTGTATGGATGCACTGATTGTAAAACTTATTGAGCATGCAAAAGAAAAAAACATACAATTTCTCAACCTTGGCCTTGTTCCCTTAACAGGCAATGAACATCCTCAATCACCGGCAGAGCAGGTAATGCGCTTCGCATCGGAGAAACTAAAACGGTTCAGGAACTACCATACATTGCGAAAGTTTAAAGAAAAATATGCCAGTATCTGGGCCAATAAATATATTGTGTACGGTAAAGATTTTGATCTGTTGCAGCTACCTGTTATTTTAAATAAAATAATGAAACCTTAATTCAAAACCTGATTAAACAATCTTACCGGTATGAAGCTTTTGTTTACAATCCTAATGTTACAGGCAGGCATAAGCGGCGTTTTTGCACAGCGTAATACTATAAAAATATATAACAGCCCTGATCATCAAAAGCCATTGCTTATTTACTTTTCAGGTGACGGCGGCTTTAATGCTTTCAGTAATGCGCTCTGCGATGATTTCTCCAAAAACGGCTATAACGTTATTGCGCTTAATTCAAAGTCGTATTTCTGGAAAAAGAAAACATCGCAGCAAACAGCGGCATTTATTGAGCCTTATATACAAAAATATTTTAAAGAGCGAAGGCAGCAATCTGTTGCGCTGATTGGCTATTCATTTGGTGCTGATGTGATGCCTTTTGTGTACAACAGCCTGCCACAGGCAATTCAAAAAATAACAAATAAAATAATACTGCTGGCGCCCTCCCCTACCACTGATTTTGAAGTGCATATGCTTGATATGGCGGGCAGCAGCACCACTTACAATATGGATGTAGCTGCAGAAATCAATAAAATACAATCCGCCTCTGTATATATCATCAACAGTAACAAAAGTGATTTCCCTGTAAATAAAGTGAAAATCAAAAACGCCTATACAACAATTATTAACAGCAGCTTTCATTTTGATAAAAATCTACAAGCTTTATTGCCATCTATATATAAGTCTTTAAATTAGCCTGACCCGTACAATAAATCGCAAGTCTGATGAGGTTTATATTTACTATATATTTTATATTTTGCTGTTTATTATTTTCAAATGCTCAATTCACTGATAGCACTACAAAATTTATAAACATAACATCCGGCGGCTCTATTAACAAAACAAAAGATGGTTCCAGTTACCTCTTTAACAATAATACACAGTTTAATGTAAAGAAAAAAAGAACTGTTCTCAATGCTGCTGCTGCCTGGCTTTATGGTTTGACACCTGAAAAGCTTACCAATAACGATTTTACCTTGTCTAGTAATGTAAACCTGTACAGGCATTTTACAGACTTTTATTACTGGGGGCTTGTCAACTATACTACCAGCTACTCGCTCAATATTAAAAGCCAGGGACAGACCGGTATTGGCATTGCCTATAATTTCTTGAACAAGCCCAACATCTGGCTGAATGTAAGTAATGGCTTAATTGGTGAGCTGAGCAGGATTATTGAAAATGATACCGCTGTTATTAATTACCAAACCCTCCGGAATTCTTTACGCATACAATTTATGTTCAAAGCGGGTAGTCGCTTTACTTTTAAAACCGGTAATTTCTTCCAGCCATCGCTGAAATATTTCAGCGATCATATTATTTCAAGCGATACGGAATTTGCTTACCTCCTCTGGAAAGGTCTGAGCCTTAATTCAAGGCTTTTATACAACAAAATCAGCAGAACCGAAAAAGAAAACCTGATCCTCACTTATGGGTTAGGATACCAGAAATACTTTTAGATGAGGATTACAGCTCAAACTCCAGTATCTCCTTCTGAGCCAGTAAAAGGTTTTCAAACTCCATCAGCCTGCTGTTCTTCAGTGTAATATCATAGAAAATATACATCTTATCATCTTTTACCTTAATTCTTCGTTCCTCAATTTTATCCAGGAAAGGCTTTATTTTATCAATCAGCAACTGGCGCATACCGGACATTTCCTTTTCCATGCAAATCGTCAGAATACGGCTGATCTTATAATCAGGAAAGAGACTATTAATAATACTTCCAAAATGAATAAGAATGATGGATATGCCCAAAAATAAAAGCGCCAGGTAAATCAGCCCGAAGCCGATGGACATTCCTACTGCGCTGGACAACCAGATAACACTTGCCGTTGTAAGGCCGCTAACATTTACCCCATCCCTAAAAATAACACCGGCGCCCAGGAAGCCTATTCCACTTACAATATAAGAAGCAATGCGTGTAGACTCGTTATTAGGCTGACCGATATTGTACGAAATAATAGCAAACAATGCAGATCCCAGGCTGATAAGGGAAATGGTCTTCAGTCCGGCTGCCTTGTCTTTCAGCTCTCTCTCAAGCCCTAATACAATGCCTGCACCCAGCGCCATTATTGCCTTGTAAAGATCATTTATATCCCAGTGATCAAACATTCTATAAAGATACTAATGTTGTACTAATAGAAAATGAACGTATTGAGATTAATGAGATGTATAAGCGTTCAAATACTCAATACGCAATATTCAATAATCAATGCTCAACAAAATGATCATTGAATGTTGAGCATCGAACATTGATTATTTCCGTTTCTGCATCCGACTTCACCCTGATAACTTCCCTTCATATCAGCACTAGAATAAACAAGTACAATCATAACAACCTATTCGCTAAAACAGCTCCTGCTGCGGTGATTCGCTTTCTTTAGTTTCCAGCCATTCCATGGAAACACTCTTATTATAATCCGTAAGCTTGGCTCCTACTGCTTTCCAGCCCATTACATCGGTAACTTTTGCCAGCTTGAATTTAGCACTGCGAACCTGGTCACCCCGGCCGCTCTTCACCTGTAAAACCGGCTCTACTGCGGTACTAACACATTCCAGGTAATTGCCATCACCCTCTTTTATAAATAAGAATTTATTCCGGAGCGTGGTAGTTTCTATTTTAAAGCGTTTTACATTGTATTGTAGTTTATCCATATCTGCATAAACCGCAGTAATAATGCTTTCGGGGTTGTAGCGTTCAATAAGCAACACTTTTTCCGGATCGAATTTCTGGGTCATTTCCTGGTCAGTGAGCTCGTAATGTCCATCATTATAAATCACCAGCAACTGGTCAGCAGGATCAAACATACCCAGGTATTGCCCTTTATCTTCTGTATTTAGGCGTCCGAACTTATCATCGAACCAAAGTTTCTTACCACTTAAAGTGGCACGCCCGGCCTCTTTAAACTTAACAGATTTTATAGGATACTTGGTAACCTGGTTACCCTGGCTGCTGCGGCCTTTAATGGCCAGCTCTTCAAAATAAAAGTCCAGCTCCTTAATACGGGCCGTGCTGTTGGGACTTAGCACAATTTTCACTACTTCAGCTTCTCCGTTAGGGTTCACTGTAAAATAATGTACCTTACTTTTCTCATCGCCTTTGGTAAGATCATAAACTCTGTCTCTTGTTATCCCTGTTACATTAAATCTTTTGGCATAACTCACGCCGCTCTTACCATCTGCATAGATCATATTGTAGGTAGTACGTTCATCGTTTTTCTGGAACACGGCAGTATGTATAATGTCTTTCCCAATAAAGGTTTTATCAGCAATCTTGATCACCTTCATGATCCCCCGCTTGGTGAAAACAATAATATCATCCAGATCAGAACATTCAAATAAAAGCTCATCTTTCTTTAAACTCGTACCTATAAACCCGCCAGATCTGTCCACATATAATTTAGTATTGGCAATAGTGACATGTTTCGCTTCAATAACCTCAAACTGTTTGATCTCAGTTTTCCTTTCACGTCCTTTTCCGAATTTCTTCAGCAGGTTTTCAAAATATGCCACGGCATATTCTACCAGGTGATCCAGGTCATATTGCACCTGTTTGATATCGGCTTCCAGCCCTTTGATCTGCTCAATCAGCTCATCAATATCTAACCGGTAAATGCGGCGTACCGGCTTCTCTGTCAGCTTCAGGATATCTTCACGCGTAACGTCCCTTTTTAATTTTTTCTTGAACGGATCAAAAGCTTTGTCGATCGCTGCAATAACCTTCTCCCAGGTCTCATGTTTCTTTTCAAGCTCCTTATATATTTTTTCTTCAAAGAATATCTTTTCCAGGGAAGTATAATGCCATTTTTCGTTCAGCTCGCCCAGCTTTATCTCCAGTTCCTTGCGCAACAAATCTTTTGTATGATCGGCTGAAATTTTCAGCAGGTCAGTAACCGTTAAGAACTTCGGTTTCATATCCACGATCACGCAGGCATTAGGCGATATTGACGTTTCGCAAGCCGTAAATTTATATAACGCGTCAATTGTGATATCAGGTGATATACCCGGCGCCAGATCCACCTGTACCTCTACATTGGCAGCAGTATTATCTGTAACCTTTTTAATTTTGATCTTGCCCTGGTCGTTAGCCTTTACAATGGATTCAATCAACTGATCGGTAGTAACACCATAAGGCACACTCTTAATCAGCAGCGTTTTTTTATCGGCCTCCTCAATATGCGCGCGCACTTTAACTTTTCCCCCTCTTTTGCCCTGGTTATAATCCGCCACATCAATCATCCCCCCGGTTTGGAAATCGGGAAATAATTCAAACTTCTTTCCTTTCAGATATTTTACAGAAGCATCTATCAGCTCACAAAAATTATGAGGCAATATTTTGGTAGAAAGTCCTACCGCAATACCCTCAGCACCCTGCGCCAGCAACAGCGGGAATTTCATTGGTAAAGTAATAGGCTCATTTTTACGCCCATCATAGCTCAATTGCCATTCTGTGGTTTTACTATTGAAAGCAACTTCCAATGCAAACTTGCTCAGCCTTGCTTCTATATAACGGGGAGCCGCCGCGTCATCTCCGGTGCGTACATCGCCCCAGTTACCCTGCGTTTCGATCAGCAGGTCTTTTTGTCCCAGGTTTACCAAAGCATCGCCAATGCTGGCATCGCCATGCGGATGGTACTGCATGCTTTGCCCGATGATGTTGGCCACTTTATTAAAACGGCCATCGTCCATCTCTTTCATGGCATGTAAAATACGGCGCTGTACCGGCTTCAATCCATCTTCAATGGCCGGTACGGCACGCTCCAATATTACATACGAAGCATAATCTAAAAACCATGTTTTAAACTGGCCCTGTATGCCGGTGCCTTCACTATGCTCTATATTATCTACAACTTCTTCTTTCATCTTATTAACATATCACCGCTACGCGGTTTATTTGAATGCTCATTTTAACATTTCGCTGCTACGCAGCTATTAATATAACGCCGCTATGCGGCTTATTTGAATTTCACTTTTTTATCTATTAATATAACGCCGCCATGCGGCTCCATCAGAATTGTTTTCCTATTCAATAAATTCAAATAAATATCTCTCGTCGAAATCTATATTAAACTTTTCAAGAAACTCAATATATTCTTCTCTAAATGTTGCCACTTTATGATGTTCTGGTTGGTTTAAGATATAGTTTACAACCGTATCTACCAGAGATTCATTATATGAAAAAGCGCCAAACCCTCTCTGCCACTCAAAACGACTGTCCAACCATTTCTTTTCATTTATAAACGAGCTGGAATTAGCTTTTATATCCCTGACCAGATCAGATATAGCCATATCAGGACTCATGCTAACAAAAATATGAACATGGTCCGGCATACAATAGATGGCATATAATTTTTGTTTCTTATTGAGAATAATACCGGCAATATATTTTTGCAATTCTTCTCTAAAAACCTCATTAATCAATGAATGGCGCCCCTTCACCGCAAAAACGATCTGTATATATAATTTGGTATATGTATTCGCCATTATTAATATTTCGCTGCTACGCAGCTATTAACATATCACCGCTATGCGGTTTATTTGAAATTCGATTTTTTCATTAACATGTCGCCACTACGCAGCTATTAATATAACGCCGCTATGCGGCTATACAGATATAACATTCTTTATTAACCATGTTGCTGTTTCGCTACGGCTGTCTATTAATAGCGCCAGAGGTGCCTAATACTAATAGCCTATAATATTCAAATAGCCAAACGAGCCGCATAGCGGCGACATGTTATCTCCATAGAATTTACAGCCCCTGTATATTTTTCTTTTTTCCAATCATTCCCAAATGTGTAAATTCAAAACCCCTTTCGTATTTCAATCCATAACCTAATATCCTGTCCATTGATGAGTGACCAAACAACACTATCCCCACTTGTTGTAACAACTCATTGCCTAAGTAAATACCAATCATAAACACAACTATTGCTACACCTTTATGATGAAACAGGTTGTACAAAAAAGCACCGGTTTTATTGTTTACACCATATCCTATCATGCTGATATCGGGGCCCAACAATAATAATAAATACCAAAGCCAGGAAGCGTTGCTATTCCACAGCAGGAATATACTTAATAACAGCATGGCAGCCTCTTCCAGTTTCAGCAAGATTTTCATTACAATGTAGTTTCTGTTTCAGCAGGAGTTTCTGTTGTTTGCTTTGAAGCACCGGCAAGCTTAATATCAAAGGATTTCCAGTCTTTATTGATATCCCCTTCAGCAATGATCTTTCCTTCACCGATCAGGCTTTTAATACGCCACATTAAAAATACATCTCCTGTTTTTACCTTCATTCTATGAAGCGTATTTTGCAATACCCTTGTAGCTTTTTGCCAATCCCCGGTTATGTTCTTCAATATTTCCGTATCATAGAAATCAGCCTCTTTACCTGCTATTTTTTTGCCGCCTTCCAAAATACGTACCATTGCGTTTTCCTGCGTTAGCTTATCCCACTCATCGGGGTCTACTTCAAACTCGCTTAACGTAACAGGCCTTGCCAGCTTTTTGGCCTTGAGAAATTCAGAAGGCTGGATCTCGCTTAACCATGAAGGATAAAATATCTGTCCTTTTTCATTAATAAAAGGCAGATTGTTCATATACAAAACCATTACTCTTCCCTGAAACTCACGCAGCTGTGGCATCAGCCAGTAGTATCCGCAAACATCATGTTGATTCTGTCCCATCCATATCCAGGCTTCTTCCTGTTCATTTTCCTGCAACTGCTTAATAAGATTATGAACCGTTAATTTATCGTCAACCAGATCTGTTTGCTCTTTATACGGGGAGTTCTCCAGCAGTTGCTTCCACCAGTCGCGGCGTTGCTGATAGCCTTCTGTTTCATAAATATCTGCAACAGGGCCTACCGCATAATCATCTTTAACCTGGATCACTTCCCCTGCCAGGGTTTCATCCAGCTCCTGCACTTTCTGCATCAGCCCTATTTCTGCTTCATTAAAAACTATATGTATCATTTTGTAATTAATAATTAAAAATTAGCCATTAATAATACCTGCTACTGGCCCTTTAATGTGTTAAGAATAGCTGTCAATATTTTTTATACCACTTCACAATCACAGCGATGTTCTTATCTAAAATTTCTGAATCTCTTAATAACCTTAACCAATATCTTGTTTCTCTTGATTCCCTGTATTTCCGGTTTATGCCTGAAATCCATTCAGGAAGAACTTCCTATAGCTTCTTCAATATTGGCTCCTATTGAAGTGCCGCTATTTAAGATCTGAGAGCACAACCCCAGATCTATTTTATCCGCCTTCAGATGTAAATAAAGCTTTACAATTCTCAATGCAAAAGCGTAGCTTTTATCTGCAATAAGATTGTTCTCCTTCATCGCATCAATTATTAATCATTAATTGCTAATTGCTTCCTCCAGCTCCTCCTCTTTATCAATCTCCACTACCAGGTTATTAATAATGAACTCCTGGCGCTCCATGGTATTCTTACCCATATAATATTCCAGCAATTGCTGAATGTGATCCCCATGTTCTACTCTCATCAGGGCCTTACGCATATCCGGCCCTATAAATTGTGCAAACTCATCCGGACTTATTTCACCCAACCCTTTAAAGCGTGTAACTTCAGGCTTTCCGGATAATTTTTTAATCGCTGCTTTCTTCTCTGCTTCACTGTAACAGTAAATAGTTTCTTTTTTATCACGAACGCGGAACAAAGGCGTTTCCAGCACATACACTTTTTCCTGCTTCACCAAGTCAGGGAAAAACTGCAAAAAGAAGGTCATGATCAGCAACCGGATGTGCATACCGTCCACATCAGCATCGGTTGCAATTACAATATTATTAAAACGCAGCCCTTCCATCCCCTCTTCTATATTCAGGGCATGTTGTAACAGGTTGAACTCCTCATTCTCATACACTACTTTTTTGGTAAGCCCGAAACTGTTCAATGGCTTACCACGCAGGCTAAATACCGCCTGCGTTTCTACATTGCGCGCTTTGGTTATTGACCCGCTCGCACTATCACCCTCAGTAATGAAAATGGTAGTTTCGGCCTGTTTGGCAACAAATTCTTCCTTATTTTTAGACGGCGGTTCTTCATTCAAATGAAAGCGGCAATCGCGCAGCTTTTTATTATGCAGGTTGGCCTTTTTAGCCCTTTCATTCGCCAGCTTTTTAATCCCGGCAAGGTCCTTCCGCTCTCTTTCGCTTTGTTCAATCCGCTTCTTCAAGGCATCAGCAACAGAGGGGTTTTTATGGAGAAAATTATCCAGTTCCCGGGAAAAGAAATCACCTACAAACTGCCGCATGCTGGGCCCGTTTATATCTACGTTCTGCGAGCCCAGCTTTGTTTTGGTCTGACTCTCAAATACCGGCTCCACTACGCGCACACTGATTGCCGCAACAATGCCGGTCCTTATATCAGAAGTTTCATAATCTTTCTTGTAAAAATCACGAACCGTTTTTACAAATGCCTCCCTGAATGCCTGTTGATGCGTACCACCCTGAGTAGTATGCTGCCCGTTCACAAAGCTGTACAACTCTTCGCCATAATCATTTCCATGCGTTATAGCTACTTCAATATCCATTCCCTTTAAATGAATAATAGGATAACGGATCTCATCAGGGTTGGTTTTCCGCTCTAATAAATCCAGCAGACCGTTCCGGCTGACATAAGATTTGCCATTGAAAATGATCTTTAGCCCGGCATTTAAAAAGCAGTAGTTCCATATCAGGTTTTCTAAATACTCATGATGAAACTTAAAATTTTTAAAGATCGTGTCATCAGGAATAAACGTAACGGTAGTACCGTTAGATTCCGGTGTCTTTCCTTCCTTATGCTCGGTCAGAAGGATACCCCGTTCAAATTCGGCCACTTTTTCCTTCTGGTCACGTACAGAGGTTACCTTAAAATAGTTGCTCAGCGCATTCACTGCCTTGGTACCTACGCCGTTTAAACCAACAGATTTCTGAAATGCCCTGCTGTCGTATTTGGCACCAGTATTAATCTTGCTTACTACATCAACTACCTTGCCCAGCGGAATGCCACGTCCATAATCACGCACAGTAACTGTTTTTCCATCAATGGTCAGCTCTATAGTTTTGCCATAGCCCATGGTATATTCATCAATGCAGTTATCCATCACCTCTTTCACCAGCACATAAATACCATCATCAGAACTGCTGCCATCGCCCAGCTTACCAATATACATACCCGGCCTCAGGCGGATGTGTTCTTTCCAGTCAAGGCTCTTAATACTGTCCTCGTCATAATCGCTTCCGGGTGTAATAACTTTTTCCTTTGCCATATATCAATTCCTTTTTTAATCCGGCCCCATGCAGGGAATCTCATTCAATTTTTTTTGAGCTTCCGTTCTGTTTTCCCGATCGCGCAAATATAACAAAACTCAATGCCAATAAATATTTGGGATTTATACACAGCATGTGAAGAAAGTGTACTCTGGCAGCCGGCGCCTGTTTTTTGCAACCAATCATAAATTTTTGCCGAGAAATATAAATCAATACTTCAAACAATGTATTGAAATGATAGAATGTGGATAAAAAATACGACAAAATGGATAAAATAAAAACAAAATGTCATATATTTGGGTATGAAAAAAGATAAGCCATTTTTCAGCGATGAGGAAGAGGATGATCTTTCTATAGTAAGCGAGCCGGCACCTCAATACAACACCGAAGCCACTTTACGTGTAATATTAGGTGGCAGTAAAACAATAGGTAAGCCACTTACGGATGATTATGATTTGATTGCGCTAACACGGGCCGGTATCAAACGTGCTACCCTGCCATCTTTGGCAGCATACCTGGGCATTACTATGGAGCAACTGAGCGGTTTATTGCATTCATCCTACCGCAATATCCAGCGCAAAAAAGACAATGACTTACTTGACACGCTTAAAACCGAAAAAGTGCTGGAGCTGGCTTCTTTTGCACAACGCGGTATAGAGGTAATAGGTTCTAAAGAATATTTTGCTGAATGGCTGCAAAGCCCCCTGCCGGCGTTAAACAATAAAAAACCACTTGATTTTTTAGACACATCGTTTGGGATTCAAATGCTGAATAAGCTGCTTGGCCGCTTAGAACATGGCGTGTATTCTTAACTTTTTTAATCTTTAAAATATTGCTCCTATACAGAATAGCACAAGAAGCCTATGCGGCCGACTTTTCGGGAAAAGGCGCTTGGCTAAACGGTGGCAGGTGGAACAGCGAAGGGCATTTTGCCTTGTACACATCCGAAAGCCGGGCACTGGCATTGCTGGAAACGCTGGCGCATGTGCCGGCAAAAATGCTGAATATAAAACCTTATATTTTAGTAACACTTGAAGTACCTGTTTCAGTACAGAAGGAAAAAGTTCAGTTAAAAAAACTCCCGCAGAGATGGGATATAACCGGTCCAGACCTGCAAACCATGCAAATAGGGGACAGTTTTTTAAAAAGAGGAAAAGCGCTGATGCTTGGCATACCAAGTGTTATTATGCCCGAAGAGTTCAACTATGTGCTAAACCCGCTTCACCCGGACATGGGAAAAGTAAAAATAACTGGACGCAGAAGAATCCGGTTTGATAAAAGGCTACTTTGATATTGAACCTCTCTTCCACCTTACAGGATAAACCCGGAGATCGGGGAAGTAAATTTTAGAAACACTTTTATGGCTCCCAGAGTACAGGACAAATCTCCTTTTTTACGAGATTTTGCCTATCACCTGGAGGCGATAACTTAAAAATTCGAGGCGAAGACACCTCGAACAGCAGGAGATCGGTGGAGTAAAATTTCGAAAATCTTTTATGCCCCTCTTTGCCGCTACAATTCTTTATTAAATTGCTTATCTTCATATCAGTTAGTTGTTTAACTAACTATTTTAAGATTAGGGGCCGATTACCGGTTCTGCTGAGCCATATTGTGGGGCCGAAGTGAGTGAAAGGAAAACAGGCTGTGTACCACAGACGATTGAATAATAAAACAATGAAAAGATCAATTAAGAAAGTAGCTGTTTTAGGCAGCGGCGTTATGGGTTCGCGTATAGCCTGTCATTTTGCGGGCGCCGGCATCCCCGTACTGCTATTAGATATGCCGTACGTTTCTCCTTCGGGAGAAAAAAAGGATGCTAATAAACTGGTGAATGATGCGCTGCAGGCAGCCCTGAAGAGCAGTCCCTCGCCCGTTTATACTCCTGACGTGGTAAAAAGAATTACTACGGGCAATTTTGATGACAATATGAAAGATATTGCCGGCTGCGACTGGATCATTGAAGTGGTAACAGAACGTTTAGATATTAAAAAGCAGGTGTTTGATAAAGTAGAGCAATTTCGCAAACCAGGAACGCTGGTTACCACCAACACCTCCGGCATTCCCATTCATTTGATGACCGAAAGCAGAAGCGATGACTTTAATAAACATTTCTGTGGTACCCACTTCTTTAATCCGCCCCGGTATCTGCGATTGCTGGAAATCATCCCCACACCAAAAACTGACCAGGAAATCATAAACTTTTTAATGGAGTATGGCGATGTGATCCTGGGAAAAACCACGGTACTTTGTAAAGATACTCCTGCATTTATAGCCAACCGCATTGGAGTATATAGCATCATGTCCATTTTTTCGTTGATGGATCAGTTAGGATTAACCATTGATGAAGTAGAAGCATTAACCGGCCCCCTGATTGGCAGGCCAAAATCTGCCACATTCAGAACAGCAGATGTAGTGGGTATTGATACCCTTGTGAAAGTAGCTAATGGTGTGTATGATAATTGTCCGGCTGATGAAGCCAAAGCCATTTTTAAAATACCCGGCTGGCTGGATAAAATGATTGACAACAAGTGGCTGGGAGATAAAACAGGCCAGGGATTTTTCAAAAAAATAAAAGCCGCCTCCAGTACAGAAATATTGACCCTCAACTTTAAAACCTTTGAATACGAGCCGCGCATAAAACCAAAATTTGCTTCGGTTGATGCTGCAAAGCCGGTTGAAGACCTCACGGCAAGGATCAAAATGCTGGCACAATCACAGGACAAGGCCGGTAATTTTTTCAGGCATTTTCATTATGGGTTGTTTTCTTATATCAGCCATCGTATTCCTGAAATAAGCGATGAGCTCTACCGTTTAGATGATGCGATGAAAGCCGGTTTCGGCTGGGAGATCGGCGCTTTTGAAACCTGGGATGCTTTGGGAGTAGCTAAAACTATAGCTTCCATGAAGGAGGAAGGCTATAATGTGGCCCCCTGGGTAGAAGAAATGACAGCCGCCGGCTATAAAAGCTTTTATAAAATTGAAAATGGCAGAAAATTATTTTATGATGTTGCATCAAAAAATCACCTGCCTGTTCCGGGTAGCGAAGCCTTCATCCTACTCAAAAATTACAGTGATAGGCTGGTTTGGAAAAACAGCAGCTGCAAATTATATGACATAGGCGATGATGTGCTGGCCCTGCAATGGAACACCAAAATGGGCACTATTGGCGGCGATGTGCTAAGCGGCATACAAACCTCTATTGAAAAAGCAGAAAAGGATTTTAAAGGGCTGGTAATTGCTAATGATGGCACTAATTTTTCCGCGGGGGCCAACATCGGGATGATCTTTATGCTGGCCGTAGAGCAGGAATATGATGAGCTGGACTTTGCTATCCGTACTTTTCAGAATACCATGATGCGGGTGCGTTACTCCGGCATACCTGTAGTGGTAGCACCTCATGGACTGGCATTAGGGGGTGGTTGTGAGCTGAGCCTGCACGCTGATAAAGTTTGTGCAGCTGCAGAAACCTATACGGGTCTTGTTGAGCTGGGCGTAGGCGTTATTCCTGGCGGTGGCGGTACCAAAGAGTTTGTTTTGCGCGCCAATGATGAGCAGCAGCAGGGAGCACCTGAAAATATTCCTTTACAGAATCGTTTTTTAACCATTGCCACTGCAAAGGTTGCTACTTCAGCAAGTGAAGCTTTTAACCTGGGCATTTATCGTAAAGGACTGGATGAAGTGGTCATGAACCAGGACAGGCGTATTGCAGCAGCCAAACACAGTGTGATTGATTTATACGATAACGGTTATGTAATGCCCGTGCCACGCAGCGATATTAAAGTACCCGGACGCAGTGTGCTCGGCGCTTTGCTGGCAGGCATACACGGTATGGAACAGGGAAATTATGCCACTGATCACGATGCAAAAGTAGCCCGCAAATTAGCTTATGTAATGTGTGGCGGCGATCTTAGCGAACCTGCCATAGTAAGTGAGCAATACCTGCTGAACCTGGAACGCGAGGCCTTCCTCTCTCTTTGTGGTGAAAGAAAAACGCTGGAAAGGCTGCAAAGCGTTATTAAAACAGGAAAGCCGGTAAGGAATTAGGGGGATGCTGGTTGATGGTTACTGGATGCTGTTATTTGCTTTAATATCGGGGTGATTTTAAAATGCCACGGATGCACAGATGCTGGATGCTGGTTGTACTCGTAATCCGTAATAAACAGGTCTTGCTGATCAACTGCCACCGATGCACAGATGTAGTATCAACAAGGGCTTTATATAGGCGTTTTATAAATATTGCTATTTGTCTGCATGTGTTTTCAAGAATAAAGAGTAAAACCCTTGCATCAAAAAAATGAAGGTTTCCCACTGTCATGCAAAAAAGCCTTTTATGCCAACCTTTGTCATATTCATTTTGACAAAATATCTGTGTTCCGATATTTATCGGAATGGCAATATTTACCGTTTTTACAAAAGATCAAAAACATATCCGAGCTAAACAGCAGGCCCTAAATAGTTAATGGTTCAGTATGTTTGAATACTAACTAACATTTAAGTACTAATACCAACCCTATTCCAGCTTCTCTTTAAGAGCCCATTGAAGATTGGCCAATGCATTAGGTTGTTGAGGATTTAACTGTAAAGCCTTCGTGCAGGCTTCTTTTGCATTGTCCCACTCTTTCAGCATATTATAAGCTGCGCAAATATTATTATAGGCATCGGCATAATCTGGTTTTAAGCTCAAAGCATTCTTACAGGCTGCAATACAATCTTCATATTGACCGGCATTATACATTACAAGGCTTAAATTAAGATAATCTTCTGCTGTTTGTAATCCTACCGGCTGGGTTGATACAGCCTGCTTTTTATTACCGGCTGCTTTCAGGAAAGCAATAGCATTGGCATCTCCGGGATTAATAGTCAGCGTATAGGCAGCGGTTTTCTTCAGATCTTCCCAAAGCGCTAACCCCTGGTAGGCGGCCATAGCGGCATTAAGAGCCGTCATATCCTTTCCATTTAAGGCCAAAGCTCTTTCTGCCATTGCTTTAGCTTTTATCCAATTTCCCTGGCCCGCAAGATAGCGCGCATAATAAGAATAGGAATTGTAATCATCAGGCGCCCAGATTATTGCTTTTTCAAAATTTTCAACAGCTTCTTTATCCCGTTTCAAACCTCCATTGGCAATACCCATATTAATAGCAAGGAAGTGGTAATGATTAAGCAAGGATTCAGCTTTTGCAAACATTTCCAGGGCCGAAACATAATCGCTCCTGCTCATTAACGCAAGCCCGTAGTTCATCCATCCTCTGCCGTTTCCAGGACTTTTTTCTGTAACGTCTTTCCACAAAGATTCTTCGGTACGCCAAACCTGGTTTCGCTGATACACGCCATAAGCATGTAAGCAAAGGATAAGCCAGCCGGCCACCATTAACCCGGTTTTATACCCACTCTTAGCCAGGATAGCTTTTTCATTCTTAATTATTAACAGCCAGATCGTATATACTACCGCCAGTGATAACCCTGTAAAGGCAAAGTACATTCTATGATCATTCATTACCTCCGCAAAAGGTAATACCGAAGTAGGCAACAAAGATGCGGCAAACCATATCAGGCCCAAAGCTACAGGCCTGGTCTCTGCCTTTTCAGATGTTCTTACAATAGTAATCAGCAATAAAACAACAAAAGATATCCCTGCAACAATACGCCAGTCTGATACACGGGTTATTACAGAAAGATCTGTATCAGCACTTAAATGCAGCGGCAGAAAAAATGCCGTAAAATACCGGAGCCATACATAGGTTTGCGTAAGCCAGTAATAACCAAAAGGGTTGGTTAAGCCAGCATCTTTGGTCTCGGTATTTACACGTGTCAGGGTATACACCTGAACCAAAGCAATGGCTATCAATAAGGGCAGCAGCATTCCTATTACCCTTAGCACAGTCTTTATATTGCGGGGCTTGCATATTTGTGCTACAGACATATCCTTTTCAAAAAACAGGATATAGAAAAATAAAATGATCAGCAGCACCGGCACTGTTTCTTTAGCCAGTACCCCTGCTGCCGCTGCCAGGACATAAAAACCCCATTTTCTCTTCTGAGGAAATTGAATATACAGGAAAAGGGATAGCACAATGAAAAAGGTAGACAGCACATCAGATCTGGAAATAATATAGTTAACCGTTTCAGCAACAGCTGTATGTAAGCTGAAAAGCGCGGCAGCTGCCAATGCAAGAAAGTCTGTCCACTTATGCTTTATAACATTACCAGCAATCTTCCGGTAAACAAAAAACAGCAGGATACATAATCCTATATGCCATAAAAAAGTAGAAAGCTGGAAAAAAAAAGGAGACAGTCCGCCTCCCAGCCAGTAATCAATAGCACGTGTAGTGGTAACCACAGGGCGCAGATGATGATGTTGCGGATTAGCGCTGAACATTGTGGGATCAGAAAAAAAATGCGGGATATTTTTCAAATTCCTGATAGCCGTATTTTGCTGTATGGTATGGCTGTCATCAAAATGAAAAGCATTATTAAAATGATTGGCATACGCCAGTATCAGAATAAGCAGGCAGGTTATGATTCCGGTACGCAAACGTTTTGTTGGGGTCATACTGTTTTATATTTCTGATTTCATAGTTTTTTTTAATCCGCCACCTGCTCCTTTTGCTCCATTTTTTCTTTCATTAAAGCCATTTCCTGTGTAAGCCGGGTAATATGCTTGTGAAGTTTGGAGTTTACCAGCGATAAATGCAGCAAATATACCAGGATCATAAAAATTAATCCTGAAAAAACCAGGTTAGTGGCCATATATACGCCAAGCATTTTTGCCAGTATTTCCAGGCCATTATCCCAAATAGAAAAGAGCAGCAAAAAGCCTGCGCATACCCACCATATCACAGCATATTCTTCCCGCAGCTTTCCTTTTATGATCAGGCGCGATGTATAAACAAGGAATAAGAAATTAATAATAACTGCAATAACCTGTATCCTGGTCATAATCACTGTTTTAAATTTTTCTAATATAAGAAAGAAACATACTAAGCGTTACTTTTATCATATAGTATATAGATGAAAAATTACCGATAGAGGATACTCCGCCCTGGCGTTGCCGCATTATTACCGGCACTTCCCTGATCTGCAGCCCGGCTCTGGAAAAAAAAACCAAAGATTCCGGTTCCGGATAATCATCAGGATAATATACTGTGGCCAGTGCAATAGCTCTTTTGCCTAAAAGCCTGAATCCCGAAGTGCTGTCATATATATTTTTACCGCTAAGAAGCCTATTCAGCCAATGAAAGTACCGGATCCCCAGTCTTCTCCAGAAAGAGGTCTGAAACCCTTCACCGCTTAAAAATCTTGAGCCAATCACCACATCGGCATTTGTATCCACCACAGCCTGCAGCAGTTTATTCACCTGGTCAGGAGGATGCTGGCCATCTCCATCCATTTGCAATACATAATCAAAACCATTCCTGGCGGCATATTTAATGCCAGCCTGTACCGCACCGCCAATTCCCAGGTTATTAATAAGGCTTAACAGATGCACACCACACTGCCGGGCAACACCTTCCGTATTATCTTTAGAGCAATCATTCACTACTAACGGTACCCACTCAAATCCCGGCAGCGGAGCTACAGTTTTGAGCTCATCCAGCAACTTTGGCAAAGCGGCCTCCTCGTTGTAGGAAGGAATAACTATCAGCAGTTTCTTGCACATATACAGTAAAAACAAAAATACGTCAATGAGTATTAAAAATGCTTTCCGGGGATTAAGATTTTGCTTCAAAAGATCGCTGCAGGTGACAGAATAAGTATTGCGAAGCGAGGACGCCCCGCATAGCAGTATTTCTGGTTGCTGGTTGCCGGTTATTTATAACTGGTAACTCGTAACTTTTGAACCTCTGACTTCGAACTTTCGGCCCCTACATGGTGTCTGAAAGTGCAAAGATCAAAACTCCCCAAAGTGGGAAAGGTAAGATTGTTGATTGTTTAAATGCCTTCTTTCCGGACTTCCCTGACTATAAAGCACAAAAAAGTGGGCTGTAATATACAGCCCACTTTTTAAATATCAGTTTAGTAAAAACTTTACCTTTCTGTTATTATTTTAATGTTTCAGCAAACTGAGCTAAAGCATCAGGATTGTTAACATTGATACCTTTTGCAGCAGCAGCTTTAACAACATCGCCAGGGATAGCAAATACCTGAACCTGTACCAAAGGAATACCACTGAAATCAGCTGCAGGACGTCCGTCTGCATATTTGATCAGGTTGATAGAACCAATTCCTGTGATAGGTTTGTTAGATGTTAAAGAACCAGGAGATTTGTAATAAATATCAGCAATTGTATTATCACTCCAGTAAGGCCTTGTCATATCTGTTGTGTTATAGTTCCAGCCAGTAGCTAAAGTTCCGGCAGGATTATTCAGGCTTCTTCCTACAACATCGTAGTAACCTGTTCCTGTGATACCTACATTAGCATCTGTTCCTGTATAAGCCACATTATTCAATGTGATAGGACCAAATTTGAAGGCAGTAGGAGCGCTTGCAGCGTTTGTACCAGAGTTAATAGTCCAGTAGAACTTCATTTGACCACTTCTGAACTGAGAAGCTGTTGGAGTAGCTGCTGTAACTACGTTATTAGTGTACGGAGTAAATGTAAATCCTGTGTTACCTAAGTAAGTACCACCATCAGGGTGATTGTTAGTAGTGAAAGGATTACCATTATAACCACCAGCAGGGAAAGGAAGCGTATAAGCAGGTACATTGTTAGTAGAGTATGCACCGCTTGGGCCAAATGTAGCACCTCCTACAGTGTACTGATGCAGATAAGTAGAAGTTAAATCTATCCAACCTACAACACCGGTAGTTTCATAATAAGGAGCTTTAGTACCAGGGTTTACATACCTGTATTTCAGGTACACTTTACCATCTTGTTTGTACGACTCGATTTTGTTTCCTAAACCAGGGATAGTGTTCAGGTTGATATTTGTTTCTGCAGTATAATCAGCCCTGTAACCATCAGCATCTGCACCAGTTTGAACATTGATATTTTTAGTACGGTAGAAAGTCAGGTTTTGACCTAAAGCTACAGTAGCAGGAACTGCTTTAGCATAAGTTAAATAACCAAACGCAGCACCGTTATCAGCAGTCAAACGATCGATGTCTTCTGCAGTTAAAGTAAATTCAGCAGTAGGGTTAGTGAAGTTCTGAGTATAACGGAACTTAGCACCCACGCGGAATATAGAAGCTGCATTACCACCTACGTTAAGAGGAGAAGGACCCCATGTAGCAGGTAAACCATTTTGAGGAATAACATCGAATATACCAGAACCAGGAACAGACTGGAATATCATTTCCCTGTTATCACCCCAACCTGCATACTGGTTGATACGGATCATATCATTTTCCAGCACTTTGTAAGAAGAGAAGATTTCAGGATTTCCCCAAGTAGATACTGCAATTTCAGATACCTTTTTAGAGTTTGTAACCAAAGTTACATTTTCTAAACCAGCAGTGATGTAGAAGGTTTTAGCTGCATAAGCTGAACCTAAAGGCATTTGGTTAGTACCCCAGCTTCCTGCAGTTTTAGGACCGTAGAAGATAGAGGTTGCAGTGTCAAAGTAAAAATCACCGTCAACACCAACTCCTGCACCAGGAGCACCTGCGCCGCTAATGATTTTTGTACCAGCTGTACCGGCAACACCTGTGGCACCAGTTGGGCCTGTAGCACCAGTTGCACCAGCTAAAGAAACTGCTGCAGGCCAGCTTCCATCAGATGCTTTTGGACCTGCTAAAGTTTTTGCAGTTGGATTAAACCAGAAATCTCCAGTTTTTGCAGCTGAAGGAGCGGTTGTACCGCTGTAAATAATGGTACCATCAGCACCTTTTGCACCGGTAGCACCAGCAGCGCCGGCAGTACCAGCAGCGCCTTGAGGACCGGTAGGACCAGCAGGGCCTTGAGCACCTGTGTCTCCTTTTTTACAAGATTCTACTCCCACGATCAGTGAGGCTAGAAAGAGAACGGATAAGAAGGATCGTCTCATAGTAATTAAGTTTTTTAATTGATTAATTATGTTTTTGTTAAAAAATGATGCCTACTCTAACTTGTCAAAATCTGCTTTTCGGCTTACGCAGGAATATATTTTGGGCAAGATTAGCATTTTATTTGACTTTAATTAACAAAAATGAAATAAAGTGCTTTTTAAAGGACGAAATACTACAAAATAACGTTTTGTCCCTTTTCCCTTACCTTATTTGACACTATTTTATATAAACGGCTCATGGCTATTTTACTTAACGATTTGGAGACCTCATTGCCATTATCCAGCTTTAGCCTGCACTCCTTATTGTATTTGTCGCCCCCGAGATACACAATCTTAGACAGGTTAATGATAGTGCTTTTATCAATGCGCATCAATTCTTTAGCCAGCAGCCGCTGGTCAATGCTGCTGATGCTTTCATTTACAGTACGATGGCTGCCGTCTTTTACCGTAACAGTGCAAATATTCCTGTTAGACTCAATAAAAAGAATATCCTGCTGGTTCAGATACAATAAGGAGCGGTTGGCTTTTAAAGTAATAAAATGGCCGTCTGTCTTTACATTGTTATCACTGTCAATAAGGTTGGTTACGCGGCGAATGGCCCTGGCCAGGTTATCAGTATTTAATGGCTTCATTACCAGGCCCGAAATACCAATTTCAACAATCTGCTGGATCCCCTCGAGGTGGCTGGCCGCAGCTAATATAATTACTTTAGGTTTTGCAATAGTCTGGTAGATAAGCTTTTCCATTACATCAAGGTCATAGCCATGTATCACCTTTAAATCTGCAATTAAAATATCAGGTTTATGTAAAAAGAAAGCGCCAACCGATTCTTCTACAGACGGGAAAAATGGCAGAAAGTCAAATTCTTTATCCCCTATGCTCTCTACCTTATATTTAACAAGATCCCAGGCAGCCCTGTTTTCTTCAATGATCTGAATTTTGGTACTCATAGTTATTTTCGTTTGGCATTAGCACTTAGTCAATTCCCCGATGCGTTATAACAGCTTTAACAGTAAACAAATATAGTACTAAGCAGTCAAATTACAGGACAAAAGATAAAATAGGAAGGATTTAAGGAGGAAGGAGTCAGAAAGACCGGAAGTCGGAAAGTCAGGAAGTCGGGAAATCCGAGGTCGGAAGATTCCGGCAACCAGTAACCAGCATAATGTGAAATGTACCATATAAGTTGTACGATGTACGAGATGAAAACCAAAAGTCAGAAAGTCCGGAAGTCCGGAGTCGGAAGATTGAACGCAGAAAGCAGAAGGCTGAAGGTATAAGGGCTTCAAGCCTTAAGCATCCAGCATTTGGCCTTAAGCTTAAGCTAAATTCCTGATCATATCCTGCGTCATCATGCCCAGGTCAAATTCAGGTTTCCAGTTCCAGTCATGCCTGGCTACACTGTCGTCAATACTCTGCGGCCAGCTATTGGCTATGTCCTGACGATAATCGGGCTGATACTCAACTGTAAATTCGGGTACCTGTTTTTGTATTTCAGCCGCTATTTCTTTAGGAGAAAAACTCAGGGCGGCAATATTGTAAGAGGTACGGACCGATATATTTTTTTCAGGCGCTTCCATCAGCTCTATAGTAGCCCTTATGGCATCCGGCATATACATCATGGGAAGATAGGTATCCTCAGCTAAGGGGCACACATATTTTTTATCATCCAGTGCCTCCCGGAACATCTCTACGGCATAATCCGTGGTACCTCCGCCGGGAGCTGATTTGTAAGATATCAAACCAGGATAACGCAGGCTCCGCACATCTATACCGTATTTCAGGTTGTAGTAGTTACACCAGAATTCGCCGGCATATTTACTGATGCCATATACCGTAGAAGGCTCAATGATCGTTTGCTGGGGGCAGTTCTGTTTGGGTGAGGTAGGGCCAAATACCGCTATTGAAGAAGGCCAGTACACTTTATGCAAATGTTCTTCCCGGGCAATATCCAGGATGTTCAGCAATCCCTGCATATTTAAGTGCCACGCAAGACCCGGATTTTTTTCTCCCGTAGCAGATAATATAGCTGCCAGCAAATAAACCTGTGTGATATTTTGCCTGATGACCTGCACATGCAGCATTTCCTTATTCATTACATCAATGCTGACATAAGGCCCGGTACCTTTGAGCAGCTCATTTTCCTCTCTCAGATCAGATGCTATCACGTTATTATTACCATAGATCTTTCTTAACGCCAGGGTAAGCTCTACACCAATTTGCCCCGAAGAGCCTATAACGAGTATCTTGTCTTTTGCCATAAAAAAATTTATTTTACAAACATATCAAAATATCAGGCGCCGACATTAACCTGTGCAATCGTTTTCGCGGAGGGGAGAAAACTGGAAAGTAGTAAATAGGAAGGAGGTTAATAAGTTGAAAGGAGGTTTCAGGCATTCAGGTGCAGGTACACAGGAATTGTGAGTATAGAATTTCTATATCATGATTTAATTAGGTTTCAAGTTCCGGGTTCCTGTATTCAGCGTAATGTATGATGTAAGGTGTACGATGTACGATATGAAAGCCGGAAGCTAAAGGCCGAAGGCTAAAAGCAGAAAGCCGATGAACTTGTAATGTAATGTAATATGTAATAGCAACCAGCGACCGGTAACCACCTAAAAGCCTTATGCTTCCTGTCCCCACCTCCGACTACGGGCTTCCGGACTTTCCGACTTCTGTCTTTGTAACGTTGAGCACGCATAAAGTCTGTTTCCGTTCGAAAGGTTGCCACAGGCAACAGAATAATATTGCGAAGCGAGGACGCTTCACACAGCGGCGAAGTAGTAAATAGGAAGTAGCGAGTAGGAACCATCTTAAACTTTTCAACCTGTCAACCGTCATCTGTCCACTGTCAGCTTAAATCAATGCTCCTTTTTTATTTGCCGAATACCGAATGCTTTAAGCCTTATGCTTTCCGCTTCTGCTTCCGACCTCGGACTCCGGACTTCCCGACTTTCCTGACTTCCTGACTTTTCAATACATTTGCCCATGCAAACATTTTTAAAATCGCTGTTTAGAAAACAGTCTTACAATGAAAAAAATTTCTTCCTGTTGGCAGGTCCCTGTGTCATTGAAAGCGAAGCATTAGTGATGGATGTGGCCGGCAGGATTTCTGAAATTTGCCGCAACCTGGAAATTCCTTACGTATTTAAATCATCTTACAGAAAAGCTAACCGGACAAGCGCTCTTTCTTTTACAGGGATTGGTGATACAGCAGCACTGGAGCTGCTGAAGAAAACAGGTGAAACTTTTTCTATACCAACGGTTACAGATATCCATAGTGCTGACGAAGCCGCTATGGCGGCACCATACGCCGATATACTGCAAATACCGGCCTTCCTTTGCCGGCAAACTGACCTGCTGGAAGCGGCCGCTACAACAGGAAAAATTATAAATGTGAAAAAAGGCCAGTTCGTAAGCGGGCCGGCTATGAAATTTGCTGTTGAAAAAATTGTCGCCGCCGGCAATGATAAAGTAATGCTTACAGAAAGAGGCAACAGCTTTGGCTATACCGACCTGGTGGTAGATTACAGAAATATTCCCTGGATGCAGGAACATGGCGTACCCGTGGTGATGGATTGCACTCACAGCCTGCAGCAGCCCAACCAAAGTTCCGGAGTTACCGGCGGGAACCCCCAACTGATAAGCACTATTGCTAAAGCTGCTATTGCTGCGGGGGCCGATGGCTTGTTTATTGAAACGCACCCTGATCCTGCCACTGCAAAAAGTGATGGCGCCAATATGTTACGGCTTGATCTTTTGGAGGGATTGTTAACTCAACTCAGGGATATCCGCCAGGTAATAGCCATGCAAAAGAATGCATAGTATATAGTGAGTTGCCAGTAGTGAATAGTGAGTAATTATTGATACATACTCACAGCAGGCAAAGATGCAACAGGATAAAGCTAACGGGAGTCCTGTGAAAAGGGACCCGCCTAAAAATAAAAAAGCAGCTTTAAAAAGCTGCTTCAAAAACTTAATTATTTACTACTCTAAGCTTCTTCTCCTTCATTGAGAAACGACAAGATAGCAGTCTTTTTTTGATTAACAAAATAATTATTTGATTTTCATACAAAAAGGCGCATTTACGTGCCAAAACATATAAATAACACCCATTTTCTACACTTTTATTTTATTATTTACCGAAAAGCTGAAGGCATAAGGCAAAAAGCTTTAAGGATTAAGCTTTTAGCTTTTTACAGTTCCCTTATCCAGATATTCCTGAAACTTACGGCGTCTCCGTGATCCTGTAATACCAAAGGCGCTTTTTCGCTATGTAAATCATTTGTAGCGATGCCTATGTATTGCGTAGCGCCCCATATAGATACATTGTTCTGCACCAGCACACCGTTATGAAGCACCGTAATTCTTGCCTGTGATTTTACACTGCTGTCCTTATTGAATTGGGGCGCTGTAAAAATAATGTCATAAGTCTGCCATTCGCCCGGCTTCCGCGAAGCATTTACCAGCGGCGGCAGTTGCTTATAAATACTTGCGGCCTGACCGTTACTGTAAGTACGGTTATTATAACTGTCCAGCACCTGCAGCTCATATCGTCCCATCAAAAAAATACCGCTATTCCCTCTTCCCTGCCCTTCTCCTTTAACTTGTGCGGGAGTGCGCCATTCTATATGCAGCTGGCAATCGCCAAATGATTTCTTTGTTTTAATCTCCCCGGTTCCTTTAACAACCGTCATAGCATCGCCTTCTAATTTCCATTTAGCGGATTTTCCATCTTTTGCCTGCCATTCTTCCAGATCTTTTCCATTGAAAAGAACAATAGCATCTGCAGGCGCATCTGCTGCTGACCTTCCCGGAGTAACCACGCGCGGCTCCGGCTGCCAAACCTCTGTTAACCGGGGATCTTTATCCTGGGCTGCGGCTGCCAGGCTTATCCATACAACAAATAAAGCTGCAATTTTCTTCATACAATATATGATTCCTTTTTTAATAGATTTTATAAAATAGAAAAATTCCTGTACACCTGCAAGGTTAATGTTACAACTTCGATCCCTTTTACCTCTGCAGCCGGAGGGCCTTGCTTACACCATTCAATAAATGTGTTTACCTGATCCTCATTCCCCGTGGCAATGATCACAACCGTATTACCGTTATCCAGGTTTTCAATAGTGCCTGTAATGCCGGCTTCTTTTGCTTTTAGCCGTGCTGACTGCCTGTAAAAAACGCGCTGCACTTTACCTTTTACTATAATTTTTTTAGTTACCAACTGCCTGAAAATTTATCATTTCGATTATCTGCTGAAGATACAGCTTATCTATGGCATCAAAATGATCATAATGTTCACTGTCTGCATCCAGTACTGCCACTACTATTCCATCTTTTATAAGCGGCACCACAATTTCTGACCTGGAAGCGCTGCTGCATGCAATATGACCCGGAAATTGCTCAACATCCGGAACTATCAGCGTTTCAGCCCTTTCCCATGCAGCACCGCAAACCCCGCGGCCCTTTTTGATCCTTGTACAGGCCACAGGTCCCTGGAAAGGACCCAATACAAGCGCACCGGTTTTTACTATATAAAATCCTATCCACCACCAGCCAAACTGCTCTTTTAAAGCCGCTGCAACATTTGCCATATTGGCTATAAGATCATGCTCTCCCGCTAACAAACCCTGCAGCTGTGGTAACAGCGACAGATATTGCTCTTCTTTTGTTCCTTTTATAATGGATAGATCTTCTGTCATACAAACATAAAGCTCCTACGGAGCTGGTTGGCATCTACCTCAAATCCACCACTTCCACACCCGGGTATTTTGACTGATCAAAAGTAAAATCGGCATCAGCCATTGCTGTATTGGTTTTAAAATTACTGATATTATACACATACCTGTTGCCCGATTTTTCTACCACCGTGGTGCTGATAATATTTTTTGTTGCTTTATCAATTGCCAGGTACACTCTTGCCAATGGCTTTGATTTATCAATAGGTTGTAATACAATCTTGCTCACATCCCGGCCTCCTACTTTATCATCTTTTTCCATGGCATACATAAAGTCTTTATTGTAAAAGTCTGTAAACAATTTTTGCGGCGTAATAGTGCTTTCCGAAGCACTGACGCTATTAACAGTCACTTCTTTAGCAGCGGGATCATAGTTCCAGGTAGTAGTGCCATCGCTCATAATTTTATTGGAACCTATATTGATGGCATAGCGGTCTCCCTTCATTTGCACTGTTCCCTTTTTTGTTGACAATACCTTTCCTGCTGCATTCCTGATCTCATAGGCAAAGCCTGCGCTAACGGTTTTATAAGATTTAAATTTCGCACTTACCTGGTCCAGCAATGCTTTAGCCTTAGGATCTCTCTGTTGGGCAAACGTGAATACAGCTATCAATAATCCAACTCCTGTAAATAACAACTTCTTCATTTGTAATTTTTAAAACTTTATAACGATTAATATTTGTTTTGCATAAGACGCCAATTTTCATGCCGCGGTGCGCAGGTTAACATTAATTAACAATTAAGCGCTCCCCGTTCCTCTCTAAAGGAGAGAGTGTGTTACCCCAGCATATCCAGGTGCTGCTGCAGATCGGCATCGGTTTTTATTAAAACCTCGCGGGCTTTGCTGCCCTGGTTAGGGCCTACTATTCCGGCCTGCTCCAACTGGTCCATCAGGCGGCCGGCGCGGTTATAACCCAGCTTCATGCGGCGTTGTAACAATGAGGTTGATCCTATCTGGTTGGCCACAATTAAGCGCGCTGCTTCTTCAAACAGGGAATCCCTGTCGCCCAGATCCAGATCACCACTTTCCAGTTCCTTTTCATCTATATATTCAGGCAGCAGGAAGGGCTGTGGATATCCTTCCTGGAAGCCGATAAATTCCACCACTTTATCTACCTCCGGTGTATCTACAAAAGCGCATTGGAGCCTTGCTATTTCACCATTAAGGCTTATCAGCATATCTCCCTTACCAATCAGCTGTTCTGCTCCGCCTGCATCCAGGATAGTACGACTGTCAATTTTACTGCTCACTTTAAACGCTACCCGCGCCGGGAAGTTGGCTTTAATAGTACCGGTAATAATATTTACCGAAGGGCGTTGCGTAGCAATAATCAGGTGAATACCTACTGCACGTGCCAGCTGTGCCAGGCGCGCTATCGGCATTTCCACTTCCTTACCGGCAGTCATGATCAGATCTGCAAATTCATCTACCACCAATACTATAAACGGCAGGAACTGATGCCCCTTCTCAGGATTTAACTTACGTGCAGTAAACTTGGCATTGTATTCTTTAATGTTCCGGCATCCCGCCTCCTTCAGCAGATCGTAGCGGTTGTCCATTTCAATACAAAGCGCATTAAGCGTATTGATTACCTTTTTGGTATCGGTAATGATCGCTTCTTCTTCATTAGGCAATTTGGCCAGGAAATGGCTTTCTATATGGCTGTAAATGCTTAGCTCCACCTTTTTGGGATCCACCAGCACGAATTTTAATTGTGAAGGATGCTTTTTATAGAGCAGCGAAACCAGTATGGCGTTAATCCCAACCGATTTACCCTGGCCGGTAGCCCCCGCCATCAGCAGGTGGGGCATGGTAGCCAGATCCACAATAAACAGCTCATTATCTATTTTCTTGCCCAGGGCAATAGGTAAAGAATGCGTACTGTTCTGAAATTTATCTGAAGACAGCAGGGTCTTCATGCTTACAATACTTTTCCGGGCATTAGGCACTTCTATACCAATGGTACCACGCCCCGGAATAGGCGCAATAATACGGATACCCAGGGCAGAAAGGCTGAGCGCAATATCATCCTCCAGGTTTTTAATGCGTGATATGCGTACACCGGCAGCAGGTACAATCTCATATAAAGTAACTGTTGGCCCTATGGTGGCGCTGATACGCTGAATCTCTATATCGTAGTTACGAAGCGTAGTGATGATCTGGTTTTTATTATCTTCCAACTCCTGCGGATCCTGCTCTATTTTTTCAGAACCATAAGAGGCCAGCAAATCAAGCGTGGGTTTTTGGTAATCCCGCAGATCCAGGGTAGGCTCATACGCTTTAGAGGGGGCTGCCGATGCCGTAACTTTTGCTTCTTCTTCGGTTTTGGGTAAGGGGGCATCGTTGATCTCCAGTTTTAATCCGTCTGCTGTAACCGTCCTGGAAGAAGCCCTGGATTTTTCTGTATCTTTTTTAGATACCGTTTCTTCTGTATCAAAGTTGATCCTTGCTTCGGGCTTTAAAACAGTGATGCCTTCAAAGCCGCCTGCTTCTTCTTTAGGAGGGGCCGCTTTTTCTTTTTCGATTAAACTGATATTATGTTTGGGCTTCCCGGCCTCTTCGTCAATAACAAGCTTTGCACTATCCAGAGTTGCTGCCGCAGGTTTGGACTCATCAGCCTTCTCCTCTACAAAATCATATTGAGGTAAAGGAAGCTCTTCTTTGGTTTCACCTGCATTTTCTGCAACAGGCACTTCCGGAGCTCTAACCAGCTTTTTAGGGAAACTGAATACAGGGTTAAACTGCCAGATGAGGTAGGCCACTACTACCAACAGCAAAATGGCCGATGCTCCTATAAAGCCAAGCGAGGTTAACAACCAATCGCTGATCACATTACCTACACCCCCACCCCCGCTAAACTCTTCATTGCGTAAAATAAACGCCAGGATGGTGGATACAGCAAGCATCCCAAGCGTAACATATTTTAAATTACGCCAGATGGAGAACACACGCCTGCGCCATAACAGGTTTACACCTACTACAAAAAAGAAGGTGCAGATGAGGATGGAAGCTACTCCAAATAATTTATAAATAAACAGATGGGAAACGAGCGCACCGGTTTTACCTAACAGGTTTTCGGCAGTAGTATCAAAATCTTTTAATATTTCAGCGCCCCTGGATACCTGTACAAAGTCCTGCCGCCAGGTGAAAAAATAAGATGTAAATGCTATAATCAGGAATATAGAGATCAGCAGGAATGAAAGACCCAGTATTTTCCAGGTCCGTTCATCTTTAGCCAATTGTTTTATCCTGATCTTTTCTTCTTTTTCTGCCTTAAAACCGGATCCTGTATCTTTTGCCTTAGCTATGGGTCTTTTATTCTTCGATTTGCTCTTATTCGCCATAGGAGCAAAGATAATGAAGGTTGAGAAGAAAGTCAGGAAAGTCGGGAAGTCCGAGGTCCGGAGTTGGAGGCCGGAAGCAGGAAGCATAAGGCTTAAAGCGTTAGGCTTTACGCAAAAAAAGAAGCATTGATTTAAGCTGACAGTGGACAGATGAGGGTTGACAGGTTGAAAAGTGTAAGATGGTTCCTACTCGCTACGTCCTATTTACTACTTCGCCGCTGTGCGAAGCGTCCTCGCTTCGCAATATTATTCTGTTGCCTATGGCAACATTTTGAAGCGAAAGTTTTATACACTTAATGTTACAGTCAGAAGTCGGGAAGTCGGGAAGTCGGGAAGTCCGGAGTCGGAGGTCGGAAGCAGGAAGCAAGATTATTCAAGTATAGTGGTTACTGGTTACAGGTTGCCGGAAACTTCCGACCTCGGACTTTCCGACTTTTGGCTTTCATATCGTACATCGTACACCTTACATCCTACATTACGCTGAATACAGGAACCCGGAACTTGAAACCTAATTAAATACATGGTATAGAAATTCTATACTTGCATAATATTCAACAATCAATGCTCACTATTTAATATTCATCGGATGCCTGAAACCTGCAACCTCCTTTCAACTTTTAAACTTTAAAACCTTTCAATACCCCGACTACCAAAGCTACCCAGCCGGCTATAAAGAATAAACCGCCAATGGGCGTAATAATCCCTACACCTCCTAAACCTACTTTACCGGATGCTTTCAGGGCTGTAAGCGCATATAAAGAACCGGAAAAAAGCAATATGCCAATCAAAAAGCAAATACCCGCCCAGTTCATGGCTTTTACGGGAAATTTCTCAGATAAAACCCCTACCATTAGCAGGGCAAAAGCATGGTACATCTGGTATTGTACGCCGGTTTGAAAGGTGGGAACTGAATCGGGCGCTATAGATTTTAGCCCGTGCGCTCCAAAGGCACCTAAGATCACTCCTACCCCGGACAATGCACCACCTAATATTAAATACAGCTTATTCATTTTAATATATTTAAATAATCAAGACTCACTGTTTGCCATTTCTTTCTCTATCAGCTTTGTAAAGGCTTCCAGCTTCAGGCCGGTATCGTCTATCCTGATCTTTGCCCGCTCATAATAGATGCGCCTATCGGCATTTTTCTTAACAATGTAGGCCTTTAATTGTTCATCATCAAAACCCTGCAAAAGCGGACGGTTGTCCTTATTTTGCCTCAGCCGGCCCAGCAATATCTCGAAAGGCGTATCTATCCATACAGTGATCCCTTTTTCGTTCATATAATCTATATTATTGAAAAAGCACGGCGCACCGCCCCCGCAGGATAGCACTATGGACTCATGCGTTTCGCTCAGCAAATGCAGCACTTCTCGCTCTTTCATCCTGAAATGTTCCTCGCCCTCCTGCTCAAAAATGTCGGTAACTGATTTGCCGGCATCCTGTTCTATTACTTCATCTAAGTCCAGAAAGGGCAGCTCCAGCCTCCGGCCTAATTGTTTGCCCCAATGCGTTTTTCCTACGCCCATAAAACCTATTAAATAAATGCGCATTTTTTATTTTTTTAAAACCCTGGTCAGACCAGGTAGTTATTTAAATGCATTCAGTCCCGTAATATCCATTCCTGTAATCAGCAAATGTATGTCATGTGTTCCTTCATAAGTAATCACACTTTCAAGGTTCATCATGTGCCGCATTACAGGATATTCGCCTGTAATGCCCATACCGCCTAAGATCTGCCTTGCATCCCTGCAAATATTTGTTGCCACTTCACAGCTGTTTCTTTTGGCCATGCTTACCTGCTGAGGCGTAGCTTTCCCTTCGTTCATCAATACTCCCAACCGCCAGTTAAGCAACTGTGCCTTTGTTATTTCCGTTATCATTTCTGCCAGCTTCTTTTGCTGCAGCTGAAAAGCAGCTATGGGCTTACCAAACTGCTGCCGCTCCCCGGCATAGCGCAGGGCTGTATCATAACAATCCATTGCAGCGCCTATAACGCCCCAGGCAATGCCATATCTTGCTTTGGTTAAACAGCTCAGCGGTCCTTTTAATCCTTTTACACCGGGCAATATATTTTCCTTCGGTATTTTTACGTTATCAAACACCAGCTCTCCGGTAGCCGATGCACGCAGGCTCCACTTATTATGGGTTTCAGGCGTTGTAAAACCTTCCATCCCGCGCTCTGCAATCAGGCCCTGTACTTCACCCTGTTCATTCTTTGCCCAAACCACAGCTACCTGTGCATAAGGCGCATTGCTGATCCACATTTTGGAACCGTTTAGAATAACATGATCTCCGGCATCCCTGGTATTAGTAAGCATGCCCGCAGGATCGCTGCCATGATCAGGCTCTGTTAAGCCAAAGCAACCCAGCCACTCACCACCTGCCAGCTTAGGCAGATACTTTTGCTTTTGGGCTTCGCTGCCATAAGCGTAAATGGGGAACATCACCAGCGAGCCCTGTACGGATGCAGTGGAACGCACCCCGCTATCACCACGTTCCAGCTCCTGCATCATTAATCCATAGCTGACATAGTCCAGGCCTCCGCCACCATATTCCTGCGGCATGGTTGGTCCAAAGCAGCCCAGATCACCGAGTTGCTTTACGATCTGTCGGGGAAATTCTGCCCGCTGCGCGTACTCTTCTATAACAGGAGAAATCTCCTTTTTTACATAAGCCCTTACTGCATCGCGTATCATCAGTTGCTCCTGGGTAAGCAGCTCATCCACATTAAAGTAATCAGGGCTTTCAAACAGATCTTTTTTTACAGGCATTGGGAAGGAAATTAGTAATTAAAAATTAAGATGCGATCATTCTTACATCACCCCTTTATTCTGCAACATATATTTTATCATGGGTTCTTTACCTCTGAAGCTACGGTACAACTGGGCTAGTTCCTCGCTATTGCCTTTTGACAATATCATATCCCTGAAACGCTGCCCGTTCTGCCGGGTAAGCCCGCCGTTTTCTTTAAACCACTCGTAGGCGTCATGATTCAGCATATCGGCCCAGCTATAGGCATAGTACCCGGCCGAATACCCGTTAGACCAGATATGCAGGAAATACGACGACCGGTAACGGGGAGGAATATAAGAAATAGCTACACCTGTTTTTTGCAAAGCTGATTTTTCAAATGCGTCCACATCCTTAACTGCACTGTCCTGCGCCGAAAGCAAATGCCATTGCATATCGAGGTTGGCAGCGGCCAGCAGCTCTGTAAAGGCGTATCCCTGGTTGAAAGTTCCGGCAGCCTTTATCTTGTCAATCAATGTTTGGGGGATAGTCTCACCGGTTTGGAAATGCTTTGCATAGTTTTTCAACACCGTTGTATCTAATGCCCAATGTTCATTGAACTGCGAAGGCATCTCTACAAAATCCCTTGCTACATTGGTCCCGGATAATGAAGGATATCGCTGACCGGCAAATAATCCATGTAAGGCATGTCCAAATTCATGGAACATGGTAGTTACATCATCAAAACTGATAAGCGCAGGCTGGCCCTTTGCCGGTTTGGGGAAATTACAAACATTATAAATCACTGGTTTTTTATCCAGCAGCCTGGATTGTTCTACCATATTGCTCATCCAGGCCCCTCCACTTTTGTTATCCCGCTTATACATATCGGCATAAAACAGGGCCATTGGAGATCCGTCGTTGTCAAAAACCTCGAACACCCGAACGTCCTCATGATACACAGGAATATCCTTCCGTTCTTTAAACGTAATGCCGTACAGCTTTTCTGCGGCAAAGAACACGCCATTTTCCAATACACTATCTAACACGAAATAAGGTTTTACTTCGCTTTCATCCAGGTCGTATTTTGCTTTGCGTACCTGCTCTGCATAAAAATCCCAATCCCAGGGCTGCAACTCAAAACTGTCTTTTTGCGCCGTTATTAAGGCTTTTATATCGTTTGCCTCCAGGCCTGCCTTCTTAACTGCAGCCGGGGTAAGCTGACTTAAAAATTTTTCTACTGCCACAGGCGTTTTTGCCATCTGGTCCTGCAGCTTCCATGCCGCGTAGTTGGGAAAACCAAGAAGGTTGGCTTTTTGAGTTCTTATTTCAGCAAGCCGTAAAATATTGGCACGGGTATCATTGCTATCGCCTTTCTCTGCGCGGTTCCACGAATGCTCAAATAACTGCTGCCTGGTAGCCCGGTCTTTTAAAGACATTAAAGCCGGCTGCTGCGTGGTATTGATAATAGCCAACTGTAATTTACCTTCCTTACCATCTTTCTTTGCAGCTTCTGCAGCAGCTTCCAGCTCTGCTTCGGACAAACCAGCAAGCGCCTCTTTACTATCAACCGTTAACGCCGCATTTTTTGCAGCCCCTAACAACTGATTGGAAAACTTTGTGCTTAATGCCGCTTCTTCTTCATTCAGCTTTTTCAATACGGCTTTTCCCGAATCGGGCAGATTAGCTCCCGCCATCACAAATTTCTGATGATACACTTCTGCCAAACGCTTTGACTCGGCATCAAGCGGCAAGGCAGGCAGCTGCTGGTACAGCTCATCTACCTTCCTGAATAATTTTTCGTTGAGATAAATACCATCACTATGAGCTGCAAGCACCGGCGCCATTTCTTCCTCCATCTTTTGCAGCCTGTCATTCGTATTAGCGCCTGTTAAAACATAAAATGCTGCGCTGACACGATTGAGCATAGCACCACTTTTCTCCAACGCTACAAACACGTTCTCAAATGTGGCAGGTGTGGTATCATTTGCAATTTTTTCTATCTCATCTGCATGCAGCTTCATGGCTTCCTTAAAGGCCGGCCCGAAATCAGCATCTTTTATTTTATCAAAAGGAATGGTATGATAGGGCAGCTCGCTTTCTTTTGCGAAGGGATTGGATATGCTGTCATAACTGCCGTCAGCAGTGCTGCCATCAGCGCCTGAATTACACGATGCAATAATGGATGACATTAGGATTACGGATGACATATACTTCATGTATAGTATTTTATTTGAGAGACGAATAATGATTTCTGTTGACAAATGTAATGTAGAATATTAAATGTAGAATGTAAAATGTAAAGTCTCCGTAAGTATCAAGTAGCCGGCAAAATGTATGATACCAGGTGTACGATGTACGTCAGGAAGTCCGAAGACAGTGGTCAGATGCAGACAATCCAGTAACCAGTATCCAGCATCCTTAATATGAAGTATTGCTAAAAGCCGAAGGCTTGATGCTTAAGGCTTTCGGCTTCTCGCTTCCTGCCCCGGACTTTCTCGACCTTCTTGCTGTAAGGTTTTTAATTTAAAATTCAATATTTAACATTTAATATTGTCCTGATTATTAGTAACACACATGGCAACAAGATTATCCCCATTATTTAGAAAATTTTTTGAAAGCGAAAAGGCAGGCGGGCTTATTCTTGTTGCCTGTACCATCGTTTCTATTATACTATCCAACTCCTCTTTTTCGGAAAGCTATCATGCTATATGGCAGAAGAAAATCGGGACAGGTAGCATTGAGCATTGGATCAACGATGGACTGATGACTATCTTCTTTCTACTGATAGGCCTGGAGCTTGAAAGAGAGATTTACAAAGGCGAGCTGTCGAATATTAAGAATGCCATGCTGCCCATATTTGGTGCTGTTGGCGGAATGCTTGTTCCGGCAGGGTTGTATCTTTTGCTCAATGCCGGTACAGCCACCCAATCGGGCGCGGGCATACCTATGGCCACCGATATTGCCTTTGCATTAGGTATTCTTTCATTATTAGGCAACCGGGTGCCGGCTTCTTTAAAAGTGTTTTTGACTGCACTGGCTGTTATTGACGACCTGGGCGCTATTTTAGTGATCGCAATTTTTTATGCTAAAGGAATAATATGGACCAACCTTATTATTTCGCTGGGCATATGGGTAGTACTGCTGGGATTGAACCGACTTAAAATAAGAAACCTTATACCTTATATAGCCGGAGGTATTGCCATGTGGTGGTTTATGCTACATAGCGGCGTGCACGCTACTATAACAGGCGTATTGCTGGCTTTTGCCATACCTTTTGGAAATGGACATAAAAAATCCACTTCCTATATACTCCAGCATTTTTTACATAAGCCTGTAGCTTTTCTCATACTTCCCATTTTTGCATTAGCCAACACTGCTGTTGACATAAGCGCTGATTTGAGCAGTCTTTTCAGAGAAAGCTATACTTCGGGAATTGCTTTGGGATTGGCTATAGGGAAACCGCTGGGGATATTCTTACTGACATTTATTGCAGTGAAAACAAAAATATGCAGGCTCCCCGGGGATCTTAACTGGAAGCTGATTGCAGGTACAGGATTTTTAGGTGGTATAGGGTTTACCATGTCCATTTTCATAGCATTGTTAGCTTTTGACCATCCCGAAATGATCAATAATGCCAGGCTTGCTATACTGCTCTCCTCTTTAACAGCAGGCACACTGGGCTTTTTCCTGCTGAAAATGTTCTTAGGAAAGAAACAGGCAGCGGGGATTTAAATAATTGCTGATTATTAAAGGTATTGCTGATTAACCCAGTGCAAACGCATCTTACATTCAATTCTAAAACCATTTATTCGGGCAAATAATACCACCTTTTAAGGGTTTGACCGGGATCTTGTACATTCTTTATAGTCATTGCACCCCTTTCAGGGGTTTACAAATCAAGCCCAAAGGGCTGGAAGAATTATAAAGGATAAAAGCAAGCATACTAAAAACTCCGCAAGGAGTGACATAAAGCATAAAAGCTTTCAAAGTTAGATACGTTTGCCCTGCTGATTAACCCCAATGCACTTTGAATCTGCTACAAAAACAGTAAATGTGCCATTCCGAGTTATCGATTTGCGGTGCAAAAATCAATGATGCGATAACAAATAAGTATCGTCACATCACCGGAGGGAGGTGTTTCAACCGAAAGTCCTGCTTCCTTCACCATTCAGCTTCACGTTAAGATTTCTCTTTCGATAGTTATCGGAACTGCGAAATGACGATTGCACTCAGCTTATTATAAATACGCAAGCAGGAATAATAAGTTTGAAGCGAAGGCGCTTCAACGGCTTTCCTTAAATTACAAAGAACTGATATCTGCCAGTTTCCGGGCAAATACCAGTTCCCATATTTTTAAAAATTACAATTTATTCTACATTGTTATGGAGCAGTGCTCATAGAAAAAGGATAGTCTGATTTTGCCAGCCCTCTTATTTTGTTGGGCTGTGCGCTCAAACCAAAACTAATGGAGCCTCCTTTCAATAGTTCAAAATGGTCGAAATAATTCTTTGTGCGGGCTTTCCCATTCATAGCAACCGACTGTACATACCTGTTGGCCGCGCTATTCTGAGGTGCATTAATTACTAATTTTTTTCCATTTTCAAAATGAACCTCGGCTTTCTTAAATAAAGGAGTTCCGATTACATATTGTGTACTGGCCGGTGTTACGGGGTAAAATCCTAATGCAGAAAACACATACCATGCAGAAGTTTGCCCGTTATCTTCATCGCCACAATATCCCTCGGCAGAGGAATTATATAACCTGTTCATTACCTCCCGTACCCAATACTGCGATTTCCACGGCTGACCGGCATAGTTGTACAGATATACCATATGCTGTATAGGCTGATTACCATGCGCATACTGACCCATACCCATTATCTGCATTTCACGCATCTCATGAATGATTGATCTGTAATAGCTGTTATCTCCAAAGTCGGGGGGCATTATAAAAATGGAATCCAACATGGTGATGAACATTTTATTGCCACCCATTAACCCCTTCAGGCCTTCAATATCCTGGAATACGCTCCAGGAGTAATGCCAGCTATTACCTTCTGTAAACGCTCCGCCCCAGGAATACGGATTGAAAGGAGTAGTAAAACTGCCGTCTTCATTTTTTGGACGCATCAGTAAGGTCTGAGGATCGAACAACTTTTTATAATTCATTGCCCGTTCTTTATATACATTTATTTCAGAAGCCGGTTTCCCCAATGCCTTACCAAAGGCATAGATTGCGTAGTCATCATACGCATACTCCAATGAGCGGGCTACGTTTTCATTAATTTTTACATCATTAGGCACATAACCGAGCCGGTTGTAATATTGTACGCCCCGTCTTCCTGTAGCATTAGGGCCTTCATTGTTAGCGCCATGCACCAGCGCCTGCCACAACGTTTCTGTATCGTAGCCCCGTAAGCCTTTTAAATAAGCATCCGATACCACTGAAGCTGAATTATTGCCTACCATAACCGCACGATAGCCCGGCGAGGACCATTCGGGCAACCAGCCCCCTTCTTTAAAATCACTGATAAGACCCTGCTGCATTTCTTTTGCAATAGAAGGATATACAAAATGAAGGAAAGGATATAATGCGCGGAAGGTATCCCAGAAACCCGTTCCGGCAAATTTATATCCCGGCTCAGTTTTACCTGTATAAGGGCTGTAATGCACTATTTTGCCTCCTGCATCTTTTTCGTACATCTTTAAAGGAAAGAAAACCATGCGGTACAGGCAGGAATAAAAGGTACGCATCTGCTCGTCAGTGCCACCTGATACTTTTATACGGCCCAATACATCTTCCCATATTTTTTTCCCTTCATTCTTTACTGCGTCAAAATCTTTATTACCGATCTCCGCGCTTAAATTCAAAGCCGCCTGCTCAAAGCTGATAAATGATGATGCCACTTTTGCATTTACCACATCGCCCCTTTTCAAACCTTTAAAACCAATTACAGCTCCTGCATGTTTGCTGCTTATTTCATCATTGCCGGAAAATTTATTTTCATCCCATGTGGCTTTATAATCAAAGCTCCTGTCAAACTGTATAATGAAATAGTTCTTAAAATTCTCGGGCACACTGCCACTGTTCCTTGTACTGTAACCAATGATCTTATTTTCCGAGGGAATGATCTTTATATAAGAACCCCTGTCAATAGCATCTATAACTACGTAAGCGCTGTCTGTTTTGGGAAAAGTGAAGCGGAAGCGGGCAGCGCGCTCCGTTGGGGTTATCTCTGTTGTTACATCAGCATCTGCCAGGTACACTTTATAATAATGTGGCTGCGCTACTTCTGTTTTGTGCGAAAACCAGCTGGCGCGCTCTTCTTCCTTAAACCTCATTTTACCGGTTATGGGCATTATGGCAAAATACCCGTAATCGTTCATCCATGGAGAGGGCTGATGCGTTTGCTTAAAGCCTACTATCTTATCCTCGCTGTATTTGTAAGCCCAGCCATCGCCCATCTTACCTGTTTGCGGCGTCCATAGGTTCATACCCCAGGGCAGACCAATAGCCGGGTAGGTATTACCATTAGATAATTCAAATTTTGATAATGTGCCCATCAGGGGATTTACATAATCAATAGGTTGTTGCGCATGGGCTGTAATGGTTCCAAGCGCCAGACAAAAAGCAAAGAGTTTTTTTGCAATATTCATTATTCCTGTTTTTAGTGTATACTTTTTTTATTGTGCGGGCATATAATAGATAGCAGCGAAATTGTTCCGATAACTATCGGGACTCCGTTTATCTGCGCTATATAGTTATTGGTCAAATGGAGACCATCAGACCAGGTTATGCAAGCAAACCCGGCTTTTCTTTAAACGTTTTCCATAACAGCTCACCAAATAAAGTGTTTGTCCATGCGAACCAGGGGCGTGTAAAGTTCTTGGGATCATCTTTATGGAAAGACTCGTGCATAAAGCCTGTGCCTCCATGTGATTTTTGCAATGTTTGAATACACTGCCTGATCTCTGCATCATTATGGGAGGTAAGCGCTTTCATAATAAGGCTCATGGGCCAAATCATGTCCAGGCCAATATGTGGGCCGCCAATACCTTCTCCGGCAGCACCCTTAAAAAAGAAGGGGTTTTCCTTAGACCATACAAATTTCCGGGTGTTTACGTATAACGGATCATTTGTGGATACAGCGCCCAGGTAAGGCAATCCTAAAAGGCTGGGCACATTGGCATCGTCCATGAGTACAGCGCTGCCATAACCATTTACTTCAAAAGCATATAGTTTACCAAACTGCGGATGTGTGGCTACTGCATGTTTCTTTAAAGCACTTTCCACTTCTGTAGCCAAAGCAGTAAGCGCTGCTGCCAGCTTCGCATCTTTAGATATCTTAGAAACCATCTCGGCAGCTTGTTTAAGGCTTACCACCGCAAAAAAGTTAGAGGGAATGAGGTATGCAAAAATGGTTGCGTCATCGCTGGGCCTGAACATGGAGCAAATAAGCCCGTTAGGCCTTACGGGATAACCGTAGCCGGCCATAGGCACGCCATCCGTAGCCCATGAGGTTTCTCTTTGAAAACTATAAGGGCCTTTACCCTCTTTACGCTGCTGCTCTTTAAAGGTTTTTAAAGTTAAAGCTATGGCCTCTTTCCACAAGGCATCAAACGGGGTTGTATCGCCGGTCTGTTTCCAGAAATGATAAGCCAGTCTTATGGGATAGCAAAGAGAGTCTATTTCCCATTTACGCTCATGTATGCCCGGCTTCATATCGGTTCTGTCGCTCTTTTTCCATTTACTGATCTCTGTATCATCATTGTAAAAGGCATTGGCATAGGGATCTTTCAATATAAAATGCGTTTGCTTATTGATCACCCCTGCGATCAGTTTATGCAGGGCATTATCTTCCCGGGTGAACTGAAGGTAAGGGAATACCTGTGCGGAACTGTCGCGAAGCCACATCGCGTCAATATCTCCTGTAATCACATACGTATCAGGTCGTCCGTTTGGTTCTGAATAAAACACTGTGGTATCCAGCGTATTGGGAAAGCAGTTGCCAAATAGCCATGCCAACTCTTTGTTTTTTACTTTAGACTGAAAAATTTTAATCGCGTTCTCAATGGCAGCGCTTTTAAAGTGTCTTTCAGACTCAGGCCACCGTACCACAGGAAAATCCTGGGCTGATTGCGCAAAAGAAAATTTATTAAACGCCAACCCAGCGCTTAAGACGCCTGTGTTTTGAAGAAATGTTTTCCGGTTCATAAGTAAATTTATTATAAATATTTGTTTTATATAACAATCAACCGTATCTGACCGCCTGATCCCGATTTATCGGATACCAGCTGTATCAGTAAAAATTACAAGATCTTTGCCTTGTTGCAACTGTTTATGCTGAATAGTGTATTCTTCTATTTTTTGACCTCCGTATGTTATTTTTCTTATGTGCTCGCCATTCCCTTTTTTCAGAATATTGAATGTCTTACCGTTCAGATCAAAAGCCACTTTATCGAATAAAGGTACAGTGATAAGATATTCCGGATCGGCTGGTGAATAAGTATATAACCCTATTGCATTCAGCACATACCATGACGACATTTCACCAGCATCGTCCATACCTGCATAGGCCAGCCTTTCGGGGCCCATCCTGTAATATTTATCCAATATTAGATTCAATATCCGCTGCGCTTTTTCCTGCTTACCTATAAAGTAATAAAGATAGGGTGAGCTATGGCCAGGCTGGTTCCCATGGCAGTATTGACCAATGAAAGTGGTAAGATTATGTGCCTCATAGCCTTTCCAGGGAATGGTAAACAAAGAGTCCAGTTTTTTTTCGAAGGCGCTTTTATCAGGATACAGCTCAATAAAACCTTCGGGATCATGTGGTGCAAAAAAAGCAGACTGCCAGCCATTGGCCTCGCGGTACATATACTCGAAATAAGGCTGCTCAGGGTTAAAGGGCGTGATCCAGTTTCCGTTAGCCAGGCGTCCCCGCATTAATTGCGTAGAGGGGTCAAAAAGATGCTTATAACTATCCGCCCTTTTTATCAGCCTTTTATAATTTGCATCATCATTCAATGCTTTTGCCAATAATGCTGTAGCATAATCGTCATACGAATATTCCTGTGTTTTGGTAACTGCAGCTTTGGCTACGGTTTCCAGCTTAGGGTTTGGAACATCCATTTCCGATATCCAGCCCCGTTCCATATATTCCTGGAGATGGGGCCGCCCCCCTTTACCATCTACAAAAGCATTGTTCAGCAACAGCCTGTAAGCCTTTTGAACATCAAAGCCTCTTATGCCTCTCAGGTAGCTTCCTGCAACAAATACAGAAGCGTGATCCCCATGAAAGAAAGTAGGCATATACCCTTTTATCTCGCCCCGATCTGTTATGGATCTGATCACATCAGTTGTTATATCAGGAGCAATCATACCCAGCAGTACCAGCTTATTCCTGTAATCATCCCAGAAAGACGGGTCGCTATAATACCTGAAGCCTTTATTTGCCACCTCCCCTTTTGCGTTCCTGAACGCGCCGTTTGCATCGCTCAATAGCACAGGCCATAGAAAAGAGCGATACAATGTAGAGTAGAATGTTTCCTTTTGATCGGCCGTTCCGCCGGAAACCTTTATTTTAGACAATAGCGCATCCCAGGCATTTTCAGCATCGGCCTTGACCTCCTCAAAGCTTTTAGACATCATTTCTGATTCGAGGTTCATCCTGGCATTCTCAACGCTCACGTAGGAAAAGCCTATTTTTATTTCCAGTGGATCGCTTACATTTTTACTTTCGGCATAGTTTACAATAGTTACCTCTGCATCCCCGTCTTTAAGAGACTCTATATTCTTTATCCTGTGATTAGCTACAGCGTAAAAGAAAAAAGAAGCTCCAGTTTCCTGATAGCCAGCAAAACTGTTATCGCCTTTTTGCTCTATTTTCCAGTTATGCACTTTTTCATTGGAGCGCGAAAGATCGGCAAGCAGTTTTTTGTGCTGTCCGTTCCTGTAAGTATATTTATGATAGGCGCAACGCAAGGTGGAAGTTACTTCTGCATTAATCCCGTACTTTTCCAGGTACACCTGATAATAACCCGGACGGGCTGATTCATTGGCATGTGTAAAACGGGAGTAATAGGTTTTGGGAGCTATGTTTCCGCTAACAGCAATAAACGGAGCATAACAAAGATTCCAGTGACCTTTGCTGGTATGGGCAAAAGCGTAAATAACAGTATCCTCGTATTGATACCCCGAACCGCTGCGCCACATAGTTACTGGCGTAACCTGTACCATGGAATTGGGTAAAGAGGCTCCCGGAAAGGTTTCTCCACCCCATGCCCTGCGTGTTGGCTTATACCCCAGGTCTGCGCTGTCCCATAAAGTAGTTGTTCCTATAAATGGATTTACAAAATCTGTTAGGCGCGGCGCCTTTTTCTGTGCCAGGCCTGTTGAAGCTACTGTTAACAGAAATATTATCCCCCAAATATATACCGGCCTGGTAACCGTTTTTTTTCCTGTAAAATAACAAGACCCTTCCCGGCCTGGAAATGGCTGGTCATTTCTTATGTAAAACGTTGAAAAAAAGATAGTTGGCAAAATCGTTTTTGCTATAAAGATAGAAAATTTATTCAATAAACAAAATTTATCTATATTATGTTTCCGCAATCTTTGTATTTTCGCTGGCCGATGAACGAAAGCCGTAGAAAATATTTACTGCACGCGATTGCCGAATATAGTGACCAGTCTGCCTTTGACGAGCTTTTTACCTTTTATTTCCCCGCGCTGGTACCTTTTGCAAATAATATTGTTAAAGATGTGCAACTGGCAGAGGAAGTAGTGGAAGATGTTTTTGTGAAGCTATGGCACAACAGGAAAACGATGGTATCTATCAGGAGTTTTTCACATTATATATATACGGCCACTAAATACACAGCGATTAGCTCTTTAAAAAATCAACGGACCATTCTGTATGAAGACTTTTCAGAAGATCTCCGGTTAACCTATAGCAGCCCTGAAACTATTTTTATCAGCAATGAAAATATCGCAGGAATAGCAATGGCTATTAATGAGCTGCCGCCAAAATGCAGGCTGGTATTCAGACTGATAAAAGAAGAAGGGTTGAAATACGAAGAGGTGGCACAGTTACTCCAGATCTCTGTTAAAACAGTTGAAAGGCAGATGTCTATTGCTACTAAAAAGCTGATTACTGCGTTACAGCGCATGCTTCCAGAGCTGCGGGATCATCTCAAACAGAAAAAAGCTTAATTTTTTTTTATCCCTGTTGAGGGTTTTGCCTTTTCTAACCCGACTATATAATATAGAATTGGTTAAAATGGACAGAAACAGGCTTATTGAGCTACTTAGAAAAAAAGAATCGGGGGTTATTACACTCTCTGAAATCCGTGAGCTTAATGAGTATTTGAAAACTAATACAGATGACAAAATCATCGCCGATGCATTAAATGCTGTACTGGCCGGGTCTTTTAAAGTTGAACATGATTATCAGCCTGGTGAAATTCAGCGCCACGTTAAAAATCTTCATGATAAGATTAATACGGACCTGAACACAGGGCTTTCTGCGGGGAAACCGAATAAAAACAGGCTTATTATAATGATAAGCGCCATTGCAGCTTCTTTGATCTTAGGAATTGCCGGCTATTACTTTATTTATTCAGGCAGTCAACATAATACGGTGGCAAAAAATGTACTATCAACAAAAAAAGGCTCTAAATCAACCTTAGAACTCCCTGACGGCACTAAAGTATGGCTGAATGCTGATACCAGACTTACTTACGATAAAAATTATGGGGAAAAAATAAGAGCGGTGGAGCTCACCGGAGAGGCCTACTTTGATGTAGTTAAAGATGCAGACCACCCGTTTATTGTTCGTACAAAATTTATGGATATAAAAGTATTAGGTACTGCATTTAATGTAAGAGCCTATGCAAATGAAACAAATACGCAAACATCATTGCTCAGAGGCAAAGTGGAAATATCCCTGCGAAATAAAAAGGCGGAAAAAATTATTCTGAAACCTAATGAAAAGATTATCCTGAACAATGCAGATGTGCTCACTGACAATAACAATATAGCTTCCAAAAGGAAGGAAATGCCCATATTGTCTGTTGTAGCTATCAAAACAAACAAAACAGATTCTACTGCTAATGAAATACAATGGACCAAAAACAGGTTAGTATTTGACCAGACAGATTTTGGTGAAATTATTACAGAACTTGAACGATGGTACAACGTGCAAGCGGTGATTAAGGACTCTTCGATCCTTCCCAGGAAGCTAAGCGGAATCTTTGAAAATGAAAGCCTGCCGGAAGTGCTTGAATCTTTTAAATTGGCAGCAGGATTTAATTACCGGATCTCAGACAACACTTTAACGATTTATAAATAATATTATTTAACTATAAAATCCATATACAATATGAAGCAATAGACTATAAATAAAATAGCGAAGAATGCTCGCAACATTCTTCGCCTGAAAAAAACAGACAGAGACAATTGCTTGGCTGCAATATTCTATCACATTTAAATCATAACGAAAATATGAAAAAAAAGGATTGCCTTGCCAAAGGCCCGGGGAGGCATTGGATTATTAAATTTCTGCTGCTCATGAAACTATCATTATTTATTTTATTCCTGACAGCGTTTCAGTCAATAGCTTATACGGGTACCTCGCAGGAACGAATTACGCTGAGTTTAAAAAACCATTCCCTGCCTGCCGTTATAAAAAAAATTGAAGCGGATTACAATTACAGGTTTGTATATGCCGATAGTGTGGCGCTCATCAATCAAAAAGTAAACCTGGATGTTAAAAATGCCTCCATTGATAATGTAATGTACCAGTTGCTGGTGAATACTTCATTTACCTACAAAAAAATGAGCAGAAACCTGCTGGTTATTACACCCGCTGATAAAAGAAAGCTGCAGTTAACCGTTCAGGGGAAAATTGTGGACTCAGCAGGAAACGCTTTATCTGGGGTAAGTATTTTGGAAAAAGGTACCAGTAATGGAACCACTTCTGACTTGGACGGCCGTTTTTCCCTTAAGCTCAACAGCAATACAGCCGTACTTGTAGTTTCAAGAGTAGGATATGAAACACGCGAAATACTGGTAACAGGCGAAGAGCTAGGACCCATTATTTTAGCAGCAACGGAAGAAAAGCTGGATGAAGTAATAGTGATTGGGTATGGCACTACAACACGTAAACAAATTATAGGTGCCGTAGACCAGATATCTTCAAAAAACATCGAGAACCGGCCTGTAGGCAACCTTACCCAGGCGTTACAGGGCGCGGCGCCAAGCCTTGTGATACAGCAAAAAAGTATGGATCCGAATGACAATTCGATGAACGTAAATATACGCGGCGTAAACACATTTACCAATGCCAGCCCGCTGGTGGTAATTGACGGTATGATCTCCGACATCAATAACATGAACAAGTTGAACCCTAATGATGTGGACAATATCTCTGTGCTTAAAGATGCCGGTACAGCTGCTATTTACGGCTCCCGCTCTGCAAGCGGCGTGATCCTGGTTACCACCAAAAAAGGTGCTAAAAATTCAAAACCACAGGTAAGGGTGGGTGCTTCTTACGGTGTACAGCAGGCAGATATTTTATACGAGCCTGTGGAAGGATGGCAAAATGCTACATTATTGAATGTGGCATTGGCAAACGGCGGGCAGGCACCCGCTTATACACCCGAACAGATTCTGGATCTGAAAGACCATGGAGATGCTGAATGGATGATGGACTATATTTTTAAAGATGCACCCCAGCAGGCTTATGATGTTAATATTTCAGGCGGGTCTGCTAACAGCACTTATATGATATCCGGCGGTTATTTTGACCAGGGAAGCAACTTTATAGGCCCGGAATACGGGGTTAAAAGATATAACCTGCGGACGAAATTAACTACAGAATATAAAAGGTTCAAGGCAGATATATTTTTAGGCTACGTAAGAACTGATATTAAAGGAGACGAAGCAAATCAGGGCTTTAAGATTGCTGATGCCAGCCGCACACCTAAATATTACTATAACGTTCCTAAAACAGCAGACGGAAGATACCTGATCAGTTCAGTAGGAACAGCAACTGCGGCACAATTGGAGCTTGCAGGGTATAACAGGCATAACAATGATTGGATCAATATAGGAACCACACTGGAATTTAAAATCACAAACGACCTTAAAGCAAGAGCAGTATTTGGTTCTGATATTAGCTCCAACTGGCGTTTCATTCGCCGGCTGGAATATCCTACGTATAACAGCCCAGAAAGTACCAGCCCTGTTATGAACGGCACCAACCGCGAAACGGAAAACTATGCCTTTAAAGGTGTTTTTATAAACTCCCAGGTTTTGCTTGATTACAATAAGCGTATCAATAAGCATATCATAAGTGCAATGGGAGGCGTATCGCAGGAAGTATTAAACAACCGCGGCTTTGATGCAAAAACAAGGTTCACTGATCCTGACCTTGGCATTGTAGTTTCTAATGGTGAAGAAGAAGACTTCTATGAAGGTACGACAACAGAGCTGAATGGCACGCTTAAACGTGTTATCCAGTCAGTCTTCGGGCGCGTTAACTATAATTATGACAACAGGTATTCCACAGAATTCACATTACGGGCAGACGGGTCAAGCCGTTTTCCGAAAGAAAACCGCTGGGGAATTTTTCCTTCTGTTTCCTTAGGATGGACAATTTCGGAAGAAAACTTCATGCAAAACTACAAAAACAACATCGGGGACCTGAAGCTGCGCGGCTCATGGGGTATCCTCGGAAACCAGGAAATAGCAGACTTCCAATATTTCACTACCTATACTGTTTATAATAACCAGGCTGGTTTTTCAAATAGTGCGGTTTCCGGTACCGGCTTCCAGGAAGCCAGCCCCGACCTGAAATGGGAAAAAGTAAACAGCAAGAATATAGGGCTGGACCTGTCGTTCTTAAAAAGAGCGCTCAATGTTAGCTTCGATGTGTTTTCAAATAAAACGACAGATATTTTACTTACCCCTATTACACCGAGCGTATATGGTACCGTATTAGGAGTTGTAAATATCGGCTCCATGCAGAACCACGGATGGGAGCTGAATGTTAATTACCGTCTTGCAACGGGAGCTGTTAATCATAGTATTGCTTTCAATATAGGAAATACAAAGAACAGGGCTCTGGACTTAGGTAATGCTGAAATAAGAACAGTGGATAATATCGGCTTTATCAGGCGCAATGGATTACCATTAGGAGCTTATTACGGCTTGAAAACTGACGGGTTATTCCAAAGCTATGAGGAAATAGCCAATGCGGCTGTTCCCGTAGGCACTTCTCCCCAACCTGGCGATGTAAAATATGTGGACAGGAACAATGACGGCGTAATTAATAATGATGACCGCTTTTATCTTGGAGACGGCTTTCCTCACTATAATTTCGGCTTTTCATATAATGTAAATTACAAGGGATTCGATCTTTCTATACTGGTTCAGGGTGTGGGCAAAAGGCTACAATCGCTCAGGGGCGATATTTATACGCCTTTCCATAATGGAGGCTGGTACCCTGTTATCTTTAAGCATCAGTTAGATACGTGGTCGGTTGCCAATACAGATGCCCGGTTCCCCAGGCTCAATACCAATAGCGGGTCATCCTACTCCAATAACTGGGGGCAGGCATCAGACATGTATCTTCTGGATGCTAAATATATCCGCATTAAAAACATACAGGTAGGATATTCCCTGCCGCAGCAGGTTGTTAAAAAAATAGGGCTGGAAAAAGTGCGTATTTATGCAAACGCCCAGAACCCTTTTACTTTCTCTAAAAACTCTTTCATTGATCCTGAGTCAACAGAGTTCGATAATATGCTTAAAGCAGGAGGCGGTAATAGCGGAAGGAACTATCCTACGCTTAAATTTTACGGAGCCGGTATTAATGTAGAGTTTTAAAATGTATGAAAAATGAAAAAAGCATTATATATTATATTAACCTTAATAGCAATGGTACAGTTTTATTCCTGCCAGAAGCTGGACGTTGCTCCTGTTAATAAATTTACAGAAGCCAATTATTGGGTAAGCACCGATAAAGCCAAGCTGGTCTTAAACATGGCCTATAACCAGATGTACAGTGCCGGGATTATGTGGCGGGATGAATTTCTGAGCGACAACCTCGTTCACACTTATGGCACAAGCGACCCGTACACTATTCGCAGGGGAGAAGCCACTGCTGCATTGAATCTTTTTGCCAATGAATGGAGCGATGCTTATAGCGGCATAAAAACCTGCCTGGTGTTCCTCGAAAACGTAGACAGGGTGCCTGGTATGGATGAAAATGTAAAAAGCAGGATGATTGATGAAATACGTTTTATTCGCGCCTATATCTATTTCAGGCTGGTCAATTATTATGGCGATGTGCCGTTCTTCACCAGCCAGGTTAGCCTGGATGAAGCCTATAACGTAAAACGTACCCCTAAAAACGAGGTGCTGGTTTTTATACATTCGGAGTTAGATGAAATCATCCAGAATGGCAACCTGCCTAAAACTGACAATTTAAGCGCAGATGAGAAAGGCCGCATTACAACAGGAGCCGCCGTTGCTTTCCAGGCAAGATCCTATTTATATGAAAACAACTACCAGAAGGTAAAAGAGTACACAGGTCGCCTGATCAATGAACCGTCAAAATACGGATCTTACCAGCTGTTTCACTATAATGTGAAAAATGAAAGCTATTTCCGCCTTTTTACACCGGAAAATGAATATAACAGTGAAATTATACTGGATATAACATACGTACCGGGATTAAAAACCTGGGACAATATGAAGCAGATGGCCCCGATTACAAAATACGCGGAAATATCGGCAGACAACCCCACCCAGGAGCTGGTAGATGAGTATATGACGTTAAACGGACTACCCGTTAAAGGAACGGGCAAAGACCCTTCCTATAACGAAAACGATCCTTATACCAACCGCGATTCACGCCTTACGGCAAGCATTGTGTATGACAATTACAGGTGGTTAAATCAAAACGGATCAGTAAGCACTATTAGAACGGCAGTAGGTTCTGGCACCGATGACTCTTACAAAGGGCCGGCGGAACGTCAAACCAAGACAGGTTATTACGTGCGCAAATATTATGACTGGTCAATGACCAGTAACAACCAGTCGGGTCTTAATATCATTATGTTTCGCTATGCAGATATACTGCTTATGTATGCCGAAGCCTGCAATGAACTGGGTAAAATATCCCAGGCAGAATGGGATATAACCTTAAAGCCGATACGCGAAAGAGCAGGTTTCGGAACCGCAGCAGCGCTTGATTATCCCGCATCAAAATCACAGGCGGAGCTGAGAAGCGTTATACGAAACGAAAGACGTGTAGAGCTGGCCTTCGAGGGTTTGCGCTGGTATGATATAAAGCGCTGGCAGATTGGGCACGAAGTGCTGAACGGAAGAATACACGGGTTCAAATTTGCCGGAAGCGATCCCAATACAGATGGAGGATATGTTCGGGTAGAACAATATCAGTTTAATAGCAATCGCGACTATTTATGGTCAGTACCATTAAACCAGATGGACCTGAATGCCAATTTAAAGCCCAATAACCCGGGGTATTGATTAAAATAAATTACATTGATAAACGCTCAACATAAAAAATTATGAAAACAATAGTATCTCATATTTTTATAGCTTTTTCACTCATCCTGTTTATAGCAGGATGTAAGAAAAATGAAATGGAGTATAAGGATCCCAGGGTAAGTCCTGTTGATGCGCTGTACGCTCCCTTAGAAAACCAACAGTTAACTTTAAGCTCCGACCAAGGTGCCAGCTTATTATTCCAGTGGGCGCCCAGCCATGCGCAGGACGGGCAACTGGTTTCTTATGAAGTGGCCTTTTACAAAGAATCAAATTTAGAAACCCCTGTATATAGAATTGTCTCCGAACTGGGCGGTAAAGAACTTTACGCAAGTATCTCTCACCTGGATATTAACAGGGCTTGCTCGGCCGCCAGTATTCCAACCGGGGAAACAGGAACCATTTACTGGACCGTAGTTTCCTGGCGTGGATTAAGCTCTGCTACCTGTCCGCAAAAAAACAAGCTTACCGTAAAACGGCTGGAAGGGTTTGAATCAATCCCGGATGAGGTGTATGTTACAGGTGAAGCTTCTGAAACAGGCGCAGATCTTTCAAAAGCACTTCCCATGAAAAGAACAGAAAATGGTAAGTTCGAGATATATACACAATTGAAGAAGGGAGGCGGGTTTAAATTTACGGACCGGAAAACCGGCGATCCTGTCAGCTATTATATCAACGCATCCAATAAATTAGCTGAAGCAAATAATGATGAGTTATCTACCGTAGATGAAACTGCTGTTTACCGTATTACGCTTGATTTCACAAATAAAGCCGTAACCTCCCTGAAGATCACCAAAATGGGTGTATTCTTCTGCCCTGAAAATAAGGTTATTTTAGACCTGGCTTACCAGGGCGCCGGCGTATGGTCAGGAACCGGCGTCATCAACTTCAGGCAGGAAGGCTGGGGAAGAGATGAACGTTATAAATTCCAGCTTGAAACTTCAGCAGGGACAAAGCAGCTAGGTACGTTGAACGGTACCGACAGCCGCCCTACGGCCAGCAGCCCGGCCTCTTACTATTATGTAAAGCTGCTCGATCAAAATTCGCAATGGGATGACAAATGGAAATTTGCTACCGAGGTGGATGGTGCAAATACTACCGTAACGCTCAGCATGAAAGCCGATGGCGCTTACACACATACCGTAAAAGTTAATTAAACTTTAAGTGATATAGAGAGCAGCATGCGTTGCTCTCTATATTCAAGCAAATAAAAACCGAAATAAACTTATTGTACACAGGGATAAGGAGATCAGGCATTTCGGCGCGCTATTTATCAATAATAAGAAGAGACACATGAAGTGAAGCATAATTTTCGAACAAGTTCATACTTAAAGCGATGATCCCGAATGCATTCGGGATTATGCGAAATTCCATATGGTCAAAATCAAGAAAAAACATACACATGAAAAAGATTGCTATAATTTATAGCCTTATTCTACTCGCATTATCTTCCTGTTTAAAGTATGATGATGCTTATACAGTAGAAAAAAACGCAAAAGATGATTTTTATGCTGTAAACTGGACAGCTGCTGTGGACAGCAGCACTAATTCATTTTTTAACAGGTACTGGAATACCACATCACACGTGTTTAACAATACATATGATGGTGAAATACAATGGAACGATTACTGGCCTGAAGCTCATGGCCTGGACGTGCTGGTAGATGCTTACCTGAGAACAAACGATAACAGGTTTAGGCAGGCTATATATGATTTTTACGAGGGGGTAAGAAAGAAAAACTGGTACAGCAATAACTGGGAAAATGAGTATTATGATGATATGGGCTGGCATGGCCTGGCACACATGAGAGCACTGGAGGCCACAGGCGATCAACGCTATGCACAATCATCTAAAGACCTGTGGCAGTGGATCACTGCAGGCTGGACAGCGTATGATGGCGGAGGCATTAAATGGCGTAAATCATCAGACAACCTGGGAGAAGCAAAAGGTATTCCTGCAAACGGGCCCGCTGCTATTATTGCTGCAAGAAGATATAAGAAATACCCCAATGAAGTAAATGGCGGGCTAAATAACCTGGAATGGGCTAAACGAATCTATAACTGGATGAAGTATTACCGTACCATTTTATCGTCCGGCAGGGTATTTGAAAATATTAATAACACCAACAACGATTACTCTTATGATGTTGGTACCTATTTAGGCGCTGCTTTGGAATTATATGATATTACAAAAGACAAAGCCTATTTTGATGATGCCATAAGAATCACCAACTATCATATTACGCATAATATAGATAAAACGTATGGCGTAATGAAAGATTTTGGTGAGCAGGCCGGAAGTGGCAAGGGCCATGATGTAAATCTGTTCAAAGGAATATTTATACGTTATTTAACCCTGTTCATACAGCAACCAGATCTAACCGCTGCCGACAGGGAGCGATACATTGCCTTTCTAAAAAACAATGCTGAATATTTGTGGATCAAAGGAACACAGAAAACACCTGATATTAAATTCAGCTATACCTGGTGGAAGAACCCCGGAGATACCGAGGTTTGGGGCGATCTGCGCGCCGCTATAAGCGGAGCAACAACAATGGAAGCTATGGCATTATTGAAAAAAAACGGGTACCTGGATTAATAGCTGTGCTAAGCAGCAGGCAGGTACATTAAAAAAAGAGCGTCTCAAAAGGTCGCTCTCTTTTTTTGTAGTTATTCACATCTGTAGAAAAAAATAGGTTATCGCAATTGTACTTGATGTTATATCTGCGTTAATAAGGCATGGGTAAATCAAATGTCGTTTTTAAAACGTACAATCAGCAGCAGGCCATGTTACTGCCACCGGACCTTGAAGAGTTGGTAGAGAAGACCCACCCGGTTCGGATCATTAATACAGTAATTGATCATTTGAATATTGATGGTATAAGCAGTCAGTACAAAGGCGGCGGTACCAGTAGTTATCATCCGTGTATGCTGCTTAAGGCGCTGGTGTATGCCTATATCTGTAATGAGTATAGTAGTCGCAGAATAGAACAATTATTAAAAAGGGATGTATATTTTATGTGGCTGACCGCCATGTCCACCCCGGATCACAACACGATCAACCGCTTTCGATCAGACAAGCTTAAGGGCGTTTTAAAAGATGTTTTTACCCAGATAGTACAACTACTGATATCCAGTGGTCACATAGGCTTAAAAGATATTAATGTGGATGGCACGAAGATCGAAGCCAATGCGAACCGTTACACATTTGTATGGGGAGGCACTATTAAAACCAACAGGGAGAAGATAGCCGCCGGGTTGGAAGATCTGTGGAATTATGCTGAGTCAGTAGCAGCTGAGGAATTGAAAGATAAACGCCCGTCGGGCTTCGCACCTACTGATGCCCAAAGTATCCAACAGACTATTGATGAGCTTAATGCAGCACTAAAGGACAAGGTTGTGGATAAGAAAGTAAAGCAAAAGCTCAATTACGCCAGCAAGAACTGGCCATCCAATGCAGCGAAATATAATGAGCAGGAACGGATAATGACTGGCCGTAATTCTTACAGCAAGACAGACCCTCCAATCGTATCTCATCCAATCTGCAACATAAAATCTGCAAACGGTCCTCTCTCCACAGAAAAATGAAAAAACCGCCTCAAGTACTTTTGAGATAGCTTCTTTTTCATTTGCTTCAGGGAATAATTATAAAAGAGTGTCATCTTCCAGCCAGTGCTACCAATATCCAAAAACTCACGTTATAAAGACTCCCTGGGAATAAGTTCTGCATCCAAAAGCAATGCTTCGTCTTTTTTTCCGTTTACCTGCTCATGCATATATTGGGTAAGTATTTCAACACCCTGGCGGGCAATTTCGGCAATAGGTTGATTGATGGCAGTAATGGCAGGGCTGTATAATTTAAAAATTTCATGATCGTCAAAAGAAAGCACCGCCACACGATCGGGAATTTTCCACTTTAATTGCTGCAGCACCTTTAACCCATCAATACTCAGGTAGTTCGTGGCAAAAAACAGGGCATCTACGTCTTCGTTCTTTTCTAAAAAAGTTCTGATCCCTGTTTCATATGCACTATCTTCTGTGGAAAACGGGAGCTTTAAAATAAAACGCGATTGATACAGGCCACTTTTCTTAATACTATGCTGAAAAGCGCTCAGCCGCTCTTTCATCTGCATCTGGTCAAGCGCCGTTACAACAAACGCTATTTTCTTGTAGCCTTTCTGAACCAGCAACTCTACCCCTTTTGAAATACTGCCCTTGTTATTTACCAATACACAAGGCAGGTCTACATCAGCAAAATACCGGTCCAGCAGCACTACGGGCTTTTTACTTTTTTTCAGCTTTATCACTTCTTCTTTCATACCGCTGGACGGCGTAATAATAAACCCGTCCACCTGCTTAGACAGCATTTTGATCAGTTCCGTTCCTTTTTTATCATCGTTCTCGGTGCTGCAATAAACCACCCGGTAACCTGCTTTATAAGCCATATCTTCTATCGCTTTAGCAAGCATAGAAAAAAAACTATTGGATATATCTTCTACAATCAATCCAATAACATGTGTTTTCCCGGTGCGCAGGCTTGCTGCAGATCTGTTAGGAACATAGCCTGTTTCTTTAATGGTCTTACGGATCTTATCAGCCATCTCTTCGCTAATACGCATTTCCTTTTCCTTACCATTGATCACAAAGGAAACGGTTGAAGGCACAACACCCACCATGCGTGCAATGTCTTTAATGGACAATTGTTTCATCCGTATATATTTTTGTTCACAACTTCACTCAGAACTTTTTGAAAAAAATGCCCAATAAATCTTAGCAAAATCGTTTTTTTTCATTTATATGAAATTAAGGCTTTTTTTAATTCAAAAAAAGAAAGTAAAATAAAATTTAGCCTGCAATCCTAAAAAATAATTTTAATCGGCAGGATAGCTACAGGTAGAATCGGGAAAAACCGCAATATTCAGTGCCGAAACAGCATGTGCGCTAAAATATCCTAATGCCCCGCCCTTAATATTGGAAGCGGGGTTACCGGGCGATGCGGATTGTGATGATCCCAGTGAGCCCTGGTTCAGGCTATACCAGAATAAATAGTTGGGCTGATCTATACACTGCATTTCTACCCGCACCTGGTCGCATTTGTTTAAGGTGTATGCATCATTAAATATCAGGAGCTCATCTGTAACCGAATGTCCGTTAATCAGATCATCTTTGGCAATAAAAATGGTTGTTTCGGCTTTACCATCTACATACTGAATAAACCGGTACGCATTGCCCCGCTCCGGCGGGTCTTTAAAACGGATGGTAGCAATATTACGGGTTCGCCCCAGGAAAACCCGTTGTGTAATGTACAGGCTGTCCAGCCATACTTTTTTAGGCATGGTGGACGTTGCGGTAAAAACCCCGGCATTGGCTGCACCCGGAACTTCTACGCGTAAATGATAGGTGCGGCCCGGGCGGCCTGTAAACCGGGCCCGGTAAATACCCCGTTCTGAAGCAGAAATTAACACAATGGGGCTTCTTCCTTCTTCTGTAATAGTGACAAGAGCGTTGTTTATGCCCACCAGGTTAAGACTGTCATGAAAGTTACTGGTTTGAGACACACGCACCCGGCAAATGCTATCGTCTGTAATAACGCCCTCCACCACATATTGCAGTGGAGCGTCCTTTATATCCACGGAAATCACTCTTTCGCAGCTTACAGCTATTAACGAAGCACTGATTACGATGCATGTGAGTTTGAGTATGGGTGACACTTATTTAAACTTAAAGTTATAGGAAATGGATGGTACAAATCTAAACAGAGACGTTTTTACCGCTTCTGTTCGCATAGGCTCATCCTTGTTTTGCCTGAAAGTAATGATATACGGGTTTTCCCTTCCATAGGCGTTAAAAAGGCTGAACGCCAGCTCAGAGGTAAAATTCTTTTTGTTTTTCAGCAACCAGGTAGCGCCCAGATCAAGACGGTGGTATGCAGGCATCCTGTCGGCATTTCTTTTGGTATAATAAAACACAACCTGGTTATCTATAATGTATTTTCCGGCAGGATAGGTAACCGCATCTCCGGTATAATAGATCCAGTTGGCTGCAAGGTTCCATTTCCTGTTAAGCTGGTAATTAACTACTATGGCCACATCATGGATACGATCCTGCCTTGCATTATACCAGGCCCCATCATTGATACCATTGATCTTCCTTTCAGTTTTAGACAGGGTATAACTGATCCAGCCGGTAGCTTTGCCTGTTTTCTTTTTCAGGAAAAGTTCCCAGCCATAAGCACGGCCAATGCCAAACAGAATTTGCGATTCAATAGCATCATTGGTAAATACATCGGCCCCCGTTCTGTAATCTATCTGGTTATACATCTTTTTGTAATAAGCTTCTGTTGAAAACTCATACCGGTTTTCTGCAAAGTTCTTATACCATCCCACCGAAAACAGATCCGCAATTTCGGGCTTTATAATATTAGTGCTGGCCAGCCATTTATCTGTTGGTGCGCCGGTAGTGGAATTGGACATCAGGTGCAGGTTTTGCACATTTCGTACATAGGATGTTTTGAAGGATGAGGTTTGATTAATGATAAAACTGGCTGCGAGGCGGGGTTCCAGGTTCAGGTAATTTTTTACTATTTCTCCTTTTTTATATGTTAGGGTATCCGTTATGTTCCCATCGGCATCTATTTCATAAAAATCGCCTGCGCCCAGGACAGCAAATGATGTTAAACGTGCGCCATAAGTAACGTTCAGCCAGGGAGCAGCTTTCCAGGTATCGGTTACAAACAATGCATTTTCCCAGGAGTACCGGTCCTGCAAATAAAAATTATTGAAACTGGCGTTGCCGGAAGAAGTAACATCGCCGGGGCGTATTTTATGGTAGATGGAATTGAGCCCGAAACGAAGCGAATGCCTGCTTCCTGCATACCATTGAAACTCCTGTTTCAGGTTTAAATCGCGGATCTTTGAATAAATATCCAGATCATTATTGGGGTTATTGATATTAATGTTGTAATCAAAATCGCTGTAAATAAAAGAAGTATTGGAAAACAGGCGGCTGTTAAAAATATGATTCCAGCGCAGGGTGCCGGTAATATTACCCCAGTTAATGCCAAACTGCTGATCCAGCTTTAAATAATCCCTGCCAAAATATCCCGATACATAAATGTTATCTTTCTCGCCCATCTTATAATTGAACTTGGCGTTGTAGTCATAGAAGTAAAGCTTATTGTTGCGGAGCGCCGTATCTTTTGCCAGGGGAACAAAAACATCGGCATACGTTCTCCTGCCTGAGAGCAAAAAAGAGGACCTGTTTTTTTGAATGGGGCCTTCCAGGTTGAGCTTAGCTGATATAAGACCTATACCACCACTTAGTTCATAGTTCTGGTTATTGCCCTCGTTCATCTTTACATCAAGCACAGAAGACAGCCTGCCTCCGTATTGCGCCGGCATACCTCCTTTATAAACGGTAATATCTTTAATAGCATCAGAATTGAAAGTGGAAAAGAAACCCATGAGGTGCGACGCATTGTACACCTGTGCCTCATCCAGCAAAATAAGGTTCTGATCTGCACTGCCGCCACGCACATAAAATCCGCTGTTGCCATCTCCTGCCGGCTTTATACCGGGCAATAACTGGATGGCTTTTAAAATATCCCGCTCCCCCAACAGCATGGGAATGGTCTTTACTTCTGTTATACTGAGCCTTTCCACCCCCATCTGTGTGCCTGTTATGGTACGGCCTTTGCCGGAGGCTGATACGGTTACGTTGTCCAGGTTTTTAATTTCATCAGGCAAAACAATATTTTTTGACACATCCTGATCCAGCGTAACGTTTTCTGCTACTGTTTCAAATCCAACAGCCGAATACTCTATTATATATTCCCCGGCAGGCAGCGTAATAGAATAAAAACCATATTCATTGCTGCTCATCCCCTCCGTACTGTTAACAGGCTTGATACTGGCATTGATGACGGTTTCACCGGTGCGCTGCGAGCGCACTGTTCCGCTAAGGGTAAACTTCTGCTGTGCATAACCAACAGAAAACAACAGGATCAGTAAAAGTGAAAAAATTAACCGCCTCATTACTTAAACAAGGCGAAAGATAAACGATAAAAGCGAGAAGCGTAAAAGTTTAATATTTTTTTAAGCAACAGGCTAGTCTGTAACGATGTATAAAGTTTTTCACAGAAAGGCCTCACTCTTCCTTAGGAATCCTTCAGACCGGCCCCCAAGCCTTTTCTTATTCCCCCAAAGGGTTATGGCCTTTAGTTAACATCTCTTTTCGGGACTTGTAGTCCTGAAGCTCTATGTTGTAGCCTTCGGCTATATTTAAAAAGTAGCCGAAGGCTACAACATAGTCCTGCGAAACAAAATGTTTCGCAGAGCATCGAACACCATTACATATTTCATCCTATAAACGTATTATCGCTACGCGATATTTAGAGTATCTAAAAGGCACATTATTTATAGCCCGTCTATAAGGGTAAGTTTCCATGTTCTTTTAAATACTTCTTTCGGCCCGATCCTGTTGATACCTTCCTTATCTGTTAATTGCTGATCAGCAGTTACACTGTCTGCAATACCGCACCAGGGCTCTATACAAACAAAATTTGCATTTTTTGCCGCCCATATACCCAGGTAAGGAAAACCGGTAAAGTCAAACTCAAACCCATTTCCCGATCTTCCGGATAACAATTTTACACTATTACTATTGAGATGCTTCAGCACTATAGCGTCTTTATAAAAAAGCGCTTTAGTTAACGGGATACGGTCTGTGTTCTCTAAAAAAGGAACAGGTTCCTCCGCTAATAAGCCGTCAGACATAACAGGCCATTTTCCTGCACTCTCCTGCTGAGAGAACTGCAGATAATAATCCTCATACAGCTCCCCTTCCAATAACGGTAACCGAAATGCCGGATGCCCACCTACTGAGAAATACATATCATCTTCCCCGGTATTTACAACGCGATAGCTGACCGATAGTGTATTCCCATTAATGACATAATCAATGTAAAATTGAAAACTGAAAGGATATTTTGCTAAGGTATCCTTATTGCTTTCAAGCAAAAAGCCAAGCCGGTCAGCAGCCTGCTCATATAGCCGGAACTCCATATCCCTGGCAAAACCATGCCGTGGCAATTGATAGGATTTACCCTGAACATAACACGTATTTTCTTTCAATGCTCCCACAATGGGGAAAAGCACAGGAGAATATTTACCCCAAAATGCCGGATTTCCACTCCACATATATTCCTGGCCGGTAACAACGTTGCTGACGCTTTGCAGCTCGGCTCCCTTTGGCGCCACTCCTATTTTTATAAACCCGTTTTGAATTGAATACATGATGAAAAAAAGTGTTCTGAATTTTATTGTTCACTGATTATAAAAGTTCCCTATTCATAATCCACTATTCAATGCCGTTTACTTAACGTTTCAGTATAATTGCGGGTGATAACACCCGCAACGGCGAAAAAAATCCTATTACCTATTTACTATTCACCACTACACCCCGCTAAAAATAGTAAACCCGCCATCTACCGCAATATAGGTACCATTAACAAAAGTAGATTCATCGCTTAACAGCCAGATCAACGCTCCTGTTAATTCATCGGGGTTACCAAATCTTTTATAGGGCGTACTGCGTATCACTTTCTCTCCCCTGTCCGTATAGCTTCCGTCTTCGTTGGTCAGCAACCTCCTGTTCTGTTCTGCAAGAAAGAAACCCGGCACCAAAGCATTCATTCTTAATTTATCGCCATACCTGTTGGCCATTTCTACCGCAAACCATTTAGTGTAGGCTTCAATAGCTGTTTTGGCAAGGCTGTAGCCCAAAACCCTTGTTACTGCAGCATGAGCCGCTACAGATGATATATTCACAATGCTCCCGGTCTTTGCGGTTTCGGCAATAGCTTTTCCAAAGATCTGGGTTGGCAGCAAAGTACCAAACAGGTTCAGGTCCATTACCTGTTTTAATGCATCCATGTTCAGATCAAAAACATCTCCTTCCGGCTGTACAACAGCTCCCGGCTGATTGCCACCGGCCGCGTTTACCAGGCCATCTATCTTACCATATTGTTCCAGTACTGTTTTGCAGACATCTTCAAGCGGCTCTTTATCCAATACATCTGCTACCAACGCAATAGCTTTGCCACCTGAACTTTCAATTTCAGCGACACGCTCTTTTGCAACAGCCTCATTACGGCCTAAAATGCCTACCACAGCTCCCTGAGCTGCTAAAGCATGCACAAAAGAATGGCCCAGTACGCCTGTAGCGCCCGTTACTATAATCACTTTACCTTCCAGGGAAAATTTGTTGCTACTCATAATTTTTTATATCCGGTTTACAATTGAACTTATCAGCGATAAAGGTAAGGAATACTTTTTCTATAAACATGACGCTGCTACGCAGCTATTAATATAACGCCGCTACGCGGCTATTAATATGGCGCCGCTCCGCGACTTATTCTAAGGTGATGCTGACAACACTCAGCCGGGGCAATTTTACTACCAAACTCTCTTTTTCAATTTTCGCTCCTTTGAAAGCAGCAGGAACCACTTTTGTTTTATTTTCAAAAGTGTTAATGTCTGTAAAGCTTTTGGAAGTAAGTATGCGCCCGTTAACCGTTTTATACTTTTTTCCGTTTACCGAGGCCTTTACTGTAATATCCTTACCAGCATCAATATTTACAAAAGTGATATGTAGTTTTCCGTTGGAATCCAGCGAAGCAGAAGCGTTAACTGCGGGTATTGTACGGTCGCCATTTACATAATCAGGAGTTGTAAAGGCAAAAGGGATCAGCCTGGCATCCATGTGGTTCATATACATCTCAAATACATAATAAGTAGGTGTGAGCAACATTTCTTTACCCTTTGTTAAAACAATAGATTGAAGCACATTTACCGTTTGTGCCAGGTTAGCCATTTTGACACGGTCAGCATGATTATTAAAAATATTCAATGTGGTACCTGCTATTAAAGCATCCCGCATGCTATTCTGCTGATACAAAAAACCCGGATTAGTGCCTGGCTCTACATCCGTCCAGATACCCCATTCATCCACTACCAACGCCACACGCTTTTCCTTGTCATATTTATCCATGATGGCCGAATGTTTTTGCACCAGCTCTTCCATGTGCAGGCAATTCTTCATGGTATTGAAATATTCTTTTTCGTCAAACTGTGTAGCAGAGCCTTTGCTGCCACTCCAGTTACCTGTTGGTAAGGTATAGTAGTGCAGCGTAACACCCCACATCTGGTTACGCGGAATGTTTTTCATTAATGTTTCTGTCCAGTTATAATCATCGGCATTGGCCCCACTGGCAATTTTTTTCAATGGCGCTCCCGGATAATTCCTTGCATAAGTGGCATACCGTTTATAAAGATCAGCATAATAAGCAGGGGTCATATTTCCCCCACAGCCCCAGCTTTCATTGCCTACGCCCCAATAGGTCACTTTCCAGGGTTTGTCGCGCCCGTTCTCTTTTCTCAGTTCGGTCATAGTACTCTGTGCCGGGGAATTTAAGTATTCCACCCACTTGGCCATTTCTTCCACCGTACCGCTTCCCACATTACCCGCAACATAAGGTTCTGTATTTAAAAGCTCGCAAAGCTCCAGGAACTCGTGCGTTCCAAAACTGTTATCCTCCGAAACCCCGCCCCAGTTGGTATTCACCATTCTGGGCCTTTCTGAAGGCTTCCCAATCCCATCCCGCCAGTGGTATTCATCAGCAAAACAACCGCCGGGCCAGCGCAGGTTAGGTACCCTGATCTTTTTCAAAGCCTCTACCACATCCAGCCTGATACGTCCCTGCTTTTTTACATCGAGGTTTTCATCTACCCAAAACCCGTCATAAATACAACGACCCAAATGCTCGGCAAAATGTCCGTAAATATGCTTACTGATTACCGTCCTGGCTTCATCAGTGTTAAGTGCAGCCGTAATTTCCTGGGCATTTACATGGAAAGAAAACGCAGCAGCCAACAATGGCAAAAAAAATTTCTTCATGGCAATAATACTTTTAATTGTTTTTTAGACAATTAAAAATAGAGAATAAATTTTACCTGGCAAAAAAGTACTCTTTTTTGTGCGTTATCCATCGCCTGGAGGCGATAACATACAAAATACGAGGCGAGGACGCCTCGCATAGCTGAAATGCCCCCCCTTAAAACATCATATAGTTCATGCAGCTATATGACCAGGATCATTTTTAAAAAGTTCCGTTCCTGGTAGTTTTGCGCCCAACAGACAGGTCTATTATATTTATCTCAGGCAGGATGTTACACGGAAAAACAGAACTTTTATCGCCCGCAGGCTCTTTTGATGCCCTGCAAGCCGGCATAGACGCCGGTGCGGATGCTATATATTTTGGCGTGGAGCAGCTGAATATGCGCACCTGCTCCACCCCTCCTTTTACTATTGAAGATATTGCCGAAGTAGCGGAAAGGTGCAAAAAACAGGGTGTCAAAAGCTGCCTTACTTTAAATACCGTAGTGTATGAACATGATCTCAGGTTATTGGATCATATACTTAAAGAAGTTCAACAGCAGGGCATTGACGCTGTAATTGCTTCAGACTTTGCAGTGATTGAGCAATGTAACCGCATGGGTATTCCTTTGCATATTTCCACCCAGGCTAATATCAGCAATGTGGAGGCCGTAAAATTTTTTGCCAGGTTTTCTGATGTTGTAGTGCTGGCCCGGGAGCTTACACTAAAACAGGTAGAACATATTTGTAAAGAAATCGTACGCAAAGATATCCGTGGCGTATCGGGCGAATTACTAAAAGTTGAAATTTTTGGTCATGGTGCGCTTTGTATGGCAGTTTCGGGCAAATGCTACCTGAGCCTGCATACACAAAATGCATCGGCCAACCGCGGGGCCTGTGTACAAAACTGCCGCCGCGCTTATGAAGTAACTGATCTTGAAACCGGGCAGCAGCTTGTGGTGGATAATGAGTATATCATGTCGCCCAAAGACCTGTGCACCATTCCTTTTTTAGACGAGGTGGTCAACAGCGGTATCCATATTTTAAAAATAGAAGGCCGGAGCAAGGGTGCAGATTATGTATATACCGTTACAAGATGTTACCGCGAAGCCCTGGACGATATTGCAAACGGCCGTTATACCGAAGAGAAAGCAGCCGGTTACATGAAAAGGCTTTCTACCGTGTATAACCGCGGTTTCTGGGACGGCTATTATCTTGGCAGGAAACTGGGCGAATGGACCAAAAGCCCCGGCTCGGCAGCAACAGAGAGAAAAATATATATTGGCAAGGGAACAAAATATTATCCCAGGATCGGCATTGGTGAATTTATAGTGGAGACAGGCAGTATCAAAAACGGGGATACTATTATGGTAAGCGGGTCTCATATCGGCTTCATGAAAGAAACCATGCAAACCCTTACTGTAAATGGGGTGCAGGCCGGTATAGCCGGTAAAGGAGATAAGATCACTTTCCCCGTAACAGCAAAAGTCACTCCCCGTGATAAACTGTATAAAATTGTGGGTGCCACCAATGAGTAAACTGATCCACTACCGGGATAAATGTATAGGCTGCGGCATTTGCTATGAAATGCAGCAGGATCTCTGGCGTATGTCGAAGCGCGATGGTAAAGCCACACTTATTAAAGCTGAAAAAAAGAACAAAACTTTTGTTTTAGAAATTAAAGAATGGGACAAGGCATTGGCAGCCGAAGTGGCTGTAGCCTGTCCGGTAAAAATCATAAAATTATCATGAGCCCTATACCTTCAGAGATCGTAACGTTTTTAGAAAAACAGACCTGCGCAAGTATCTGCTGTGTGGATGAACAGGGCAATCCCTACTCATTCAGCTGCTTTTATGCCTTTAACAGTGCAGAAGGGCTATTATATTATAAATCTTCTGCCACTACCCGTCATTCAGTGCTCCTTCAGCAAAACGCTAAAGTATCAGGTACCATATTGCCTGACAAGCTAAAGAAAATGCTGGTACAGGGCATACAGTTTACAGGCAGGATAGTTACCGCGGAAGATCCTTTAGCCAAAAACGCGGGCACCAGGTACCACTTCCGTTTTCCTTTTGCACTTGCCATGCAGGGCGAAGTATGGACGATACAACTGGAAGCCATAAAAATGACGGACAGTGGAAAAGCCTTTGGAAAGAAAACAACCTGGAAAAGAACAGCGGTTGCGGAAACTGTGTAAAGGCAGCAGCTTTGCAGATACAAGTATGCTGAGAAAGATCATGCTTTTTTGTACATAGTCATCGCCTGGAGGCGATAAAATAAGTATTGCGAAGCGAGGACGCTTCGCACAACTAACGATTGCGGAAACTGTGTAAAGGCAGCAGTTCTCAGATACAAGTATGCTAAAAAAGATCGCGCTTTTTGCGCATATATTTATCGCCTGGAGGCGATAGAATAATATTGCGAAGCGAGGACGCTTCGCACAGCTAAGGACAGCTAAGGGGCCTGCACCATTTCCAAGAACCAGGAGCAGAGACACGCCTGAGAAAAAGAGTATCCTTATTTTAAAGGTATCAGCTTTATATCTCCATCCAGCCCGGAAGGCTGTACTTTCCATTTACCGGCATCAAAATCCTTATAGTTAATATTCACGAAATTGATCTCATGGTAATTGCGCCATACTTCTCCTTTTTGATCCATATAGCGGATACGGTTGGCCATCAGGTTACACACTTCTATACTGATGGTATTGGCTCCTTCTTTCAGGTATTTACCCACTTTCATTTCAAAAGGCAGGCTCCATATCAGCCCGGCATCTTTACCATTAATGATAATACGTGCAGATTCATATAATTTATCCAGCTGCAACAAATAATCCGCTGCTTTATTTTTTATACTGAAGGAAGTAGTATATACACCTGTACCTGAAAAACTTTGCGTAGCAACATCGCTGGCAAAACTTGTCCAGGGCCTGATACCTGTAATTTGTTTTGCAGATGGTAACACCGGACCGCCTTCTTTAAAGCTTATGGTCCATTTGTTGTTTGCCAGATTAACAGGCGTTCCTGTTGGATTTAAATATTTTTTTTCCGGAGCTGTTTCTATTTTAGTTGAAAGCTTCAGTATAATTGATCCTCCTGATTTCAGCCGTAAACGTACCCCTGTTGTTCCTGCATCCTGCTTAAAGGGTAATGAGTTTATTTCCCCGTTTAAAGGATTCATTGCTAAAACAGATGCTGCAACTGTCTCCAGGGTAACGTATTGATCCAGGTCCTCAGCCGTATTGTTTACAATAAAATAATATTTCCCTCCAGATGTATTTCTACGGATAAATTTCAACCCGGTTGCTGCTATGGATTCAGGATATATCTTTAAATATCCCAAAGCAGCATTCATATCGCCTACAATCATTTTCCCTTTGCCTATATCTGCCATTTGAAGGCTGTTGTTATCTGAAAGCCTTAAACCACTTATTAATCCTTTTAATTCTGCTCTTTGCTTTTCCACATCATTGAAGCCAGGTACATCTTCAGGAAATTGTTCTATCACAACAGTTCCGCCTTCTGATGCGATGCGCAACAAATTTTTAAACGTACTTACCGGCATTTTTTCACAGGCAGGCACTAACAGCACTTTATGCCTGGCGCCACCAGGCACCACGCTCATCATTCCTTCTTTTGTTTTTGCTACGGCCAGCATCCTGTCAGAAACAAAATCCAGCGAATACCCATTATGCTGTAACCCTATCACATTTTTATAAAACGATGTGGGGTGCAGCCACTCATCTACATGATGCACGGAAAGGGGCTTATCCATGCCTTTGGCATTATGCCATACATCATACACCGGCCAGTAAATAGCCAGCTCATTATCAGGCGCTCCGGCCTGTAACACAGACTGGCAGCGGGCGATATAATTGTTTAGCCCGCTTAAGTGCGGCCATAAACTATTATTGGGAACAAAATTCACTGATGCATAAAACAACCAGCCCGGCCATTTGGCATCCGCCGGACTATAAGTAGTACCATGATAAAAAACATGGTTAATGCCTGAAAGAAACACCTGGTCCACTTCCGGCTTGCACTGGCTCCAGGCTGTTTTAAAGTGCTCGCCCAGCCAGGTAAAGGTTTCGCAGCTGGTTAAAGGCTTGCCATAAGCATGGGCAGCCGATGAAGCAAACTTCAGCATATTAGGATCGGGATCTACATTGCGTATATCAGCGCTGTCTCTTTTCAATCCCCTGATGGCAAAATAACTGCTGCCAAAGGTTTCTGTTTCGGGTATATCAAAGGCACCATATAGGTCCAACAGGTTGCCGGGAGACCCATGTGCCTGGTTAATAGAGCGCGCCTGCCTTTTATGTGTCCAATTGGTAAACACTGTAGAAAAGTTTTCCAGCATCAGGTCGGCCATCGTTTCCCTGTAATCAGATTTCAACCGGGTTACAGCATCACTGCCGGTATCAGAAAAAAGCAGGTTCAGATAGTTTCTCAAATCATATCCTCTCCGCTTTTGAAACTCCTCAAAGAAAGCAGGTGTCCAGTCAGCTCCGTACACTTCATAGCTGTCATTAAAAAATCCTTTTACCCCGTGTGATGCGTTACCAAAAGCCGTATCAAAAATCTTAAAATAATTGGCTGTTGCATCTTCAGAAAAATGATCAATGGTAAAGCCTTCGCCGCCGGGTGCTGCACGTTTTACCGCCTGCCTGGTTTTACCGTTGAAAATGGCGTACAGCTTTAGCCCCTGTGCAGATGTATATTTCAAATTGCCCTTTTTATCTACTTTGCCGGTAAGATCAACGGCGTTTCCGTTTTTATCAAATCCCATTACACTGCTCAATACAGCAAAGTCCTTTTGTTTAGGATCGTTCACTACTATCTTTTCATCCAGCGCAGCATTTGCATTAAGATCATACTGCTGAACAATAACTTTAGAGGCAGCATCTTCTTTGGTAACATGTGTGCCGCCAATGGGCCAACCTGTACCTACAGAAATATAAACACCCATATCCAGCGCGTTGGATTGCTGTACCGTATAGTCCAGCATTTTCATCCATTCCGGCGAAAGATACCTGATATAGCGGCTTTCAAATCCCTTGGCTCCATAAATAGGAACAATCTCTGTTCCTCCAAAACCTGCTCTGGCGTATTGCTGCAGCGATGCGCTGATATTCTTTTCATCCACGGCACTGCCCATCCACCACCAGCGGGTCCAGGGTTTAGCCTGCTGCGTAATAGCAGGCCATTGTGTTTGTGCTATAAGCTGAACTGATACAAAAACAGCCAGACAAGCCATCCCTATTTTTTTCATGCAACCTGTTTTTAAGTTATTTTAATATACTTTGAATACCACAATACCATGCCCTGGTATAGTTATGCTTTTCCCTGTTCCGGCTTTCCCTAATTCTTTATGCAGCCAAAGATCCCTCAGCCTATTACTTTTCTTTATACCAGCCTTTTCCGGCGTTAAGCTGAATACAGTATCCTTACCACCCCGGTTCATTATGGCTATAGCTTTTTGCCCTTTTTTCTTTAGCTGTTTCAACCATATCTCTATATTATCCTCTTTCCAGATTTTCCGGGCCTGTACCTGAGCTATATCCTGGTCAATGTCGATCAGTTCCTTATTGGTAAGAATTTCCAGCGTTTCTTTACTCATACTGCGGAGGTCATTACCGGCCAATAACGGCGAATTCATCATACACCACATAGAGAAATGTGTTTTATCTTCTTCATAGCTCATACCCCTGCCCACCTGCAGCATATCCATATCGTTATAATGCCCGGGTGATGCATATTTATACAAACCGGCATTCAAATCAATAATCTTTAATATGGAAGAAAAGCTTTCCCTTATATCTCCCGAGATACGCCAGGAATCTGCTTTTTTGATAGCCCATTCGCCGGGAAACTGCCAGCGGCAAACATTAAATACAATATTCTTATCTATAGCTTTTACTGCATCTATAATTTTAGTGTATTCTGTTTGTTCATCCAATTTCATTTTCTCCCCTCCGCACCAGTCTACTTTTAAAAAATCATATTTCCATTGTTTGAAAAGTAAATTACAGTCCTGCTCAATATGGCCGTAAATACCCACTCCTATACCATTTTTATCATTATCCCATATTGAGCCGCAGGTATTCTCTCCTGCATCGGTATATATTCCTGCTTTCAACCCCTTGCTATGAATGTAAGCTGCCAGAGCCCCCATGCCAGAAGGAAATTTTTTATCATCTGTTAATAAATTCCCGTTACCATCTCTTCCCTTAAAGTAGCCATCATCTATGTTTACAAACCGGTAGCCCGCATTGTATAACCCTGACGAAACCATAGCATCGGCCTGCTCCCGGATCATTTTCTCATCAATGTGGATACGGAAATGGTTCCAGCTGCTCCATCCCATAATGGGTGGCTTAGCTTGTGCTGAAACAAGCGGCAGCACATATCCCATAAGAAACCCAATAATCAAAAATCTTTTCATATAACTGTCAAATAAACTTAATGATCAAGCTCTCCTGAACGCTGACAAGATACTCTTTATTGTATAAAATACATTTTAGGATCGGTGGTGATAAACAAAAATCCTTTGTCAATGCTGTAGGGCAAATGCAGGTCTTTACTATCTCACCGCAAGGCAACATTATGACATCATCTCCGCGGCCAAATCTTCCCCTGGTCTATAATCACCCCTTCATCCAGCGCCTTAATAGTTATGGTATGTGTACCTTTTTTTGCCAGATCATGACGGGTTGTACGCCTGGCCTGGTTACTCAATACATTTTCCTTCCACTCCTCGCTTCTGCCGTGGGTAGCATAATCTATTACCTGCTCCGGGTCTCCATCTACCTGTATAGAATAGCGGATAGCTTTACCTTCCACCGGGTGATTAGGCGCTAATGCCAGTTCAATATCAACAGCACCTGTTTTTTTTGTTTTAAAACGATACACAACTGCTGATCCTTTTGCTACACTTACAGCACTGCGCCGGTATCCCAAACCATGCGCAACAGGCTCGCTGCCTGCAAACCTCTTGTATTCACTTCCATTAAATACATACAAAGAAGGTATATTTTCCCGCATTGCATTTACTGCTACTATTCGTGGCAGCTTTTCAAAAACGGCCAGATCCCGTGGCTGATGATCCATTATGCCTTTCCATTTACCATTGCCGAGGGAATTATATTTCCGGGTGAGGGAAACTATTGTTTCATAGGCCTCATCACTTAGATCCCAGCTGGCTTTACCATGGCGTGCCAATTGACCGTATAAATGTTTTTTATTCATTTCAGCTGCTCCACGTACGGGGTATTCAATCAGCTGGAACCATGCATCCTGTTTAGCTGCCGGTATAGTTTTTGAGATTTGAATGACCTTATCCACTATGCGGTCATAATCTTTGATACGCTGATGAATTTCAGCTTCACTCCAGGAAAGGTCAGTAACTATTTTATACCTGGGATCGCTTTCTTCCGTCCTGGTGCCTCCCATAAATTCCGGTTTGCGTATATAGGCCAGACGATAGTATTCATTCATTACCGGGAGCAGCGCTTTCGCATTTGCAGTACCAAATTCGCGGCTTAGCCAGGATTGTAAATGCTGATCTAAACCATGGATATTATTTTCAATCGACCCGATATTCCAGGCCATATCCAGAAATAATTCTGTTAAATATTCTGCGGGCTTTATATCACCCACATTCAATATCCAGAGGTCCCTGGCGCCTTTATCATAAGCCTGCTTCATTTGTGTATAAAGCTGCGCCGGATGATTGGTAGCTAACCAGAGATAGTCGTGGGGCCTGCCCCAATAAGATGCATGATAATACACACCACTACCGCCTTTCCTGGCACGCTCCTTTTGATCAGGAAAATGTTTGAGATAACCATAATTATCATCGCACCAGACCAGTGTGACATCCTCCGGAACTTCTAACCCATCGTTATAAACATCCAGCACTTCTTTGTAAGGAATAAATACCTGAGCCCCCCCAGCCCCCCGAAGGGGGGATGCAGTATATGTATTCAACAATGCTCTCTGATCAGTAATAACCTGCGATAATACGGCTTTATGCTCAGCCAGCGTTTTTACTCCCTGCATCATGCCATCATGCTTACCCCGGAGGCCAATAGTATAAATATTATCGGACCCATTTAATGCTTTTAACCTTTCTGTCCAGTAATTAAGAATGCCTTCCCTGTTAATAACATAGTTATAATCGCCTTTCCCTGACACATCCCATTCGGTAGCACTGTTGCGCATTAAAGGCTCACAGTGCGAAGTGCCTATTATAATGCCATATTTATCTGCGGCTTCCTTATTGCCTTTGGTAAAATAAAAGGGAACGCTCACTTCATGCATGGCTGGCCACAGGGTGTTGGCGCGCAGGCGAAGCAAGAGCTCAAAAACTTTTGAATAAGTTTCAGGGCCGATAGCGCCTTTTGTTTTTCCTATAGTTGGCAAACCCGGCTCAAAGGTTTTACTGCTCCAGGGCATCAGCCCCCAGTCTTCATCATTAATAAAAATACCCCGGTACTTTACTGACGGATATTCCAGCCGGCTATATCCATCTTTTAAACTAAAAACAGTTTTCTTTTCAATGGGTGCATCGGCCCACCATTCCCAGGGAAACACGCCGATCATTCTTGATAGTTCGAGAATGCCATAAGCAGTTCCTCTTTTATCACTGCCCAGGATATACAATTTATCACTATGCACTTCCATTACATATCCTTCCCGGTGCGCACGCAAATCTTCCAGGAGCTTCTTACTGATATTTTTTTCTGCTTCACTGCTGTTTCCCAATGTGCCGATAAAGACCTGCGCACCGGCGCCCTGCACCACATCAGCGTCAAATACTTTTTTGTAATCTCTTACAAAAATATCAAATGCAGTATGCACTACTACTGACTCATAAGCATTGATGCTTACGCTTATATTTTCGTTTTTTCGAAAAACAATATCAGCATAAGTATAATAAGGGGAAAAGCAACCTAATAAAAGACCCAATAATATTTTTTTCATGCCTGTCTAATTTATTGAATCCTTCAATGTTCTAAATCAGTTGAATCATCTCCAGACATTTGTACACGCTTATTTTGTTGCCAGCTTCTTTTCAGCGCTCTGTAAATTTTTTGCAGACGCTTTAATACTTACCTGTCCGGCTGTTTGCGTGGAACGCAAGATAGCCATGGCAAAACCATTATACAATTTTCGCTCGTTGCCATCAAACAGCTCATCACTGTAATGATCGCCATTATCTACTGCAATTAATTGGGCGGCGCCACTTACTTCAAAACGCACTTGGGCAGGATCTGCGGTGTATACGCGCCTGCCCCGGCTATCTACTGCATATACTTTTGCATATTGCAGGTCTATACCACCCGCTTTCCAGTTCGTACTTTCTATTTCCATTTTTAAAGCCACGGCCCTGCCGGTTGTTTCTAATTGATGGCGGGCTACTTCTTTCCCGCCGGTACGTGCTATTGCTACCACTTTACCCGCAGCATAAGGCACCCCTGGCCAATAGATCATATTACGCTTTGCAGGATCGGTTGTATTGTTTTTCTGAACACCAACCGACCTGCCATTTACTACTAATTCCACTTCTTCCGCATTGGTAAAGGTAAACAGGTTTTGTTTGCTTCCCGCCTTCCTGTTCCAATGAGCAGACAGCGGCAAATGACCTACCGTAATATCATTCCACTCCAGGTTTTCTTTTTCACTATCCATTACACCTATATACACCAGCGGATCGGTTTGAAAAGCACTTTTTATCAAATAGGCTTGTGGCAAGGGTTCCAGCGAATGGTTAAAGAAAGAGTAGGCCCAGCCTTTCTTGGGCCATTGGTTGGATTCGCCCCAATACTCAATGGCGCCCCAATAGGCCAGCCCCACCATTTTGTCCTGATCCATTCCATAAAACGGCGCCAGCAACTCATTGGTGGTGGCTTCGCTCTGGTACATGATCATATCTGGGGCATGCTTCAGATAATCGGCATAATTGTACCAGCGGTAATTAAAGCTGGCTACATCGGTAACAGTAGCCAGCTCGGGCGGAACAATATCTGTATTGAAGCACTCATCGTTTTTACCCACGCCGCCGGCACGGGCCGGGAACATAGCCACTGTTGTTTTGCGGGTGGAATCATAACGCCTGGCCAGCACATTCATCATGCGGTAAGTGGTTACACCCCAATCACCTGTTGGATAACCGGCCAGGTCTTCCCGCATCTGCAGCTCATTACCAAAGGACCAAAGGATCACTGAAGGATGATTCCTGTCGCGCCTGATCCATTCGGTTAAATTCTCCGGCCAGATCTCTGTCCAGGGTTTACGGCCCGCCCAGTAATCTTTATTGCTCCATTTATCGTACAGCTCATCTACAATTAAAATACCTTTTTCATCAGCAAGACGTAAAAACGCTTTGGAATAAGGATTGTGCGAAGTACGGATATGATTATAACCAAACGATTTCAGCAGATCCATCTGACGGGCAATGGCGGTTTCATGAGCCGCAGCTCCCACAGGGCCCAGATCGTGGTGATTAGCCATGCCTTTCAAAAATATTTTTTTACCATTAAGCTTAAACCCAAACTCTTTGGAAAACTCAATAGTACGGATGCCAAATTTTTCAGTAACCCTGTCCACCGGTTTCCCATCCATGCTTAATGTAACCACGGCGGTATAAAGATCGGGCGCTTCGCAGGACCATAACCGCGGAGCCGTTACATTGATAGCAGGCAACAGCACTTCCACCGTTTTAAGCTTATTTCTTTGAGGTGCGGCTATTTTAGAAGCAGCGATGGGTTTTCCATCGGGAGCAAAAATTTCCGCATTGATCTCCAGGTTATAGGTTTTATTCCTGATCTCTTCCAGCTCCACCTGTACCCTTACTTCCGCGTTTTGTTCAGTGATCCCCGGCGTGGTGATAAACACCCCATGGCGGGCAACAGCAACTTCATTCTTAACCACCAGGTGCACATCGCGGAAAAGTCCGCCACCGGTGTACCATCGCGAATGTCCTTTTGTGGAAGCACGAACAGCCAGGACATTGTTCGCATCATATTTGATGAGGTTTGAAATATCTGCGTCAAAACCCAGGTAACCATAATCGGTACCCCCTATTTTTACTCCGTTCAGCCATGCATCGCCACTCAACATGATCCCTTCAAAATCAAGTAATATTTTTTTGCCCTGTCCGTCCGGCAGGCGGGCTCTCCATGCAGGATCGGCTTTAAAAGTTTTACGGTACCAGCCTGTTCCTTCTTCTTTAAAACCTCTGCCACCACCGGCAGCTTTTACCCATGGCTGATTGATCTGGAAATCATGTGGCAGGTTCAGGTCTTTCCAGTCCGAATCATCAAAGCCGGGCTTTTCAGCATTGGTTACATCACCATGATGAAACCTCCAGCCGAAATTAAACAACTGGCTGATCCGGATACCTTCCTGATTTTCCTGTGCATAAAGGGCGCCTGTTAATAGCAAACAGGTAATAGCAAGTGCTATGGATTTTCTTAACATGATACTTATTTTAAAGGCAGACCTAGTGTCATATCAATTAAATAATGTCTGTCGCCCTGTCCAAGGGACTCCTTTCGGAGAGCTTGTCGAAGGGTGGTTCGTCATCCCAATAGCTATCGGGACACCACGACAAAATTTATTTAACTATACAATATGAGGTTTTAAAAACCTTATAGCAGGTCTACAGTTTCTTATTATTTACAGTAATATTTTTCAGTTGCAGATTTTTGATGAAATCCAGTTCAATATGGGGCTCTCCCGGAACTGTAATATCCAGGTTTTCCAATACGAAATCTGAAAGCGCATATTGCTTCGAGGAACTGATATGGAGAAAATCATTGCACTTTACGTTGCTGTTACGCACAGTAATGTGGCTTGCTGAAGATTTAGGTTCCGGCTGTCCTTTCAGATCAAAAAACTGCATCCACGGACCTATTGAGAAAAAGCTGCGGGCTGTTCCCTTAATATCCTCTACCAGTACATACTGATGATTTTGCGGTGTGTCGGGCCTCATTTTCAGCAGCAGCACATGAGAGGTATTATTTACAGTACAACGTCTCATAATAACATTGTAAGTGAAAACCGATTCGCTGCCCAATGTCAGGGACGGACAATTAACAAAGGTGTTGTCTTCAACAATGATATTGCGGTTAGCCCCGTTGCTGGGGTCTTTATCTGCTGTTGGCCCCTTGCCACCTTTCAGGCAAACACCATCATCGTTTACGGAAATATAGCAGTTCTTTATTAAAACATTTTCGCACACATCCAAATCAATACCATCGGAGCTTGGCGCACGCACTTCGCTGCCATTATTGGTACCCGCAAGGATACGCACACCGATAATTTTCAGGTTTTCACATTTATAATAATGCGAGCTCCAAAACGGCGAGTTAAGCAGTTGCACACCTGATATCTGCACGTTTTTACTGTTCGATACAAATAAAAGTCGCGGGCGTTGCTCATCCATATTCGTGCATTTGGGATTCCATTGGCGGCGCAGCCAGAAAGCCTTCCAGTAGCGCAGTCCGTTACCATTGATTATTCCCCTACCCGAGATAGTAAATCCATCCAGTCCATCGGCATTGACAAGTGCGGCAAAATATTTCAGCGATTGTCCTTCTATGCGGGTGGTAATCACTTTAAAATCAGAAATATCATCGCTGCCTTTAAGGGTTGCTCCTTCTTCCAGGTATAAATGCGTTTTAGGCCTGAAAAACAATGAGCCGCTGAGGAAAACACCCTTCGGAATAATCACTACACCACCTCCGTTGCCGGCTGCTTTATCGATGACCGCCTGTATGCTTTCGGTTTGCACTATTGTGCTGTCTGATTTCACCCCATAATCAGTAAGGATATATTTTTTACCTAATGAATGGAGGGCAACCAAATCCGTATCTGAGAACCAGGCAGGAATGGGTGTTCCATCGGGAAAAGTTTGAGCATACAAGTTTCCTGTATTCCTGAAAACCGGGAAACTGAAAAATATCACTAAAGCGAAAATGATTGCATTCCTGTATTGCATGTTTTTTATTTTAATGATTAAACCCGTATTGAGACATTTCCCTTCCGGTTGATGTGACGGCACTTATATATGTCATCGCATCATTGATTTTTGCACCGCAAATTGATAACTTGATGTGACGACAAACAGGTCCCTGGCCCCATTGAATACATTGCCGATGTTTAAACAAGCTCAGGCCATTACTTTACCCGTTCATAAAACTCCACCTCAATAATGCTCAAAGTGCCTTTAGACTTTGCATCATCACGGGCTACACCATCATCTAATTTTTTACCCCCTACCTCTACTTCATTAGTGCCTTTACCGCTTTCAGCGCTGCCTGCCAAACGGATGCGTACCTTTTTCCCTCTTACAGGTTTGCATTGAATGGTATAATAGCCCAATGAGGTTTTTGTACTGCCGTTAAATACCTCTTTACCATCAACCGTTATAACCAGGGGATAAGTCCTGGACCGGAAATTATTCAGCTTCACAGCAATCTCTTCTATCAACGCTTCCCTTTCCAGCTCATATTCTATCCAGGCGGTCCCCAGTTTTCCGTCATTCACCCAGTCAGACAACTCATTATCATCATAGCCTTGCTTTACCTTATCAGCATTAGCGCCGGCAACAGCTTGTTTTACCTCAATAGCCTTACGGCTTACGGTATAGGAAGGGGTTGCAGGTGTAGCGCCACGAGTTAAAACAGGTGACAGCTCTGCACCAGGTAAATATTTAGCCAATCCATTTTCAACAACCACCGCCTGGGTAGCCAACCGTATGGATGCAGCTTTCAGACCATCCGCTTTTGCCTGAACCGTAATAGTACCGGGCGTTGTAGTGGAACGCACCATAAAACGGTTCACACCACCTTCTACAGGGAAGCCTTTAGCAAGCACATAATTATCCGGCCCCATGGCCATACCGCCACGCCATTCGCCGGGGCCTTCTACTGTATAGTGAATCATATTCAGAGCCGTAGGGCAGCGCCTGCCTTTAGCATCCACTACTTCCACTTCTATCAAAGCAACATCATTACCATCTGCCAGGAAAGCTGCAGGACGTTTAATGGCTGTAAGACGCAGCGCCACCGGCTCGCCAGCTGTTTTAACAGCAGCTGTGCATACCTGCTTATTATTGGCATCGTAACCAATGGCTGTAATACTCCCGGGCTTCCATTCTATATTTTTGAAAGTGAAAATAAATCCATCGCTTTTTTCACCAAAACCTGATGACTTTCCGTTTACTTTCAACTCTACTTTATCAGCAGAAGAGATCACAAACATATCTTTCTTTACACCAGGCTTATAATTCCAATGACCTACAATATGCGCACGGTATTTTTCAGGGTTTACCCAGCCATCCCACATTACTTCATGCGCATAATAATTCTGCTTTTTAATACGCAGGGCATCCACTTCACCACTACGGCGGTAATTTTCCTCACCCCGGTGGTGGGTGTTGGTTTCGGACCATATAATGTTTACGCCGCCACTGCTTACTCTTTTTCCCGTTCCGGGACGCTCGCGCCAGAACTCGTACCAGCGCTTTACGTTTTCCAGAGCATGGCTTTCCATGTTCCGGTTGTAAGACGCTGCATTTTGCCCGTTATATAAAGGCCCGTCCCCGTCTTTATGATAAGGAGGTGTCCACTCATCCCAGTATTTGCGCGATCCCTCATCTCTTGAATATTCCATGGCCCACATAGGTATGTGCGCACTTTTATTAGTGTACAGCATTTCGCCACCGTACTCCGCTTCCTTACTGTTCAGCATTTCACGGCTGCCGATAGCCCGGCCGCCATGCGGATCATACTTATCCCGCAGGGCTTTCATTTCTTTCATGTGCGCTTCGCTGATGCTCTCATTACCACACTCATAAAAAATAATGCTTGGATTATTACGGTTATAAATAATGGCATCGTGCATTACCCTTACGCGTTGATTCCAACGCTCTCCTTCCACATCTTTTTCAGCATCGCCTGCAGGCACGGCCTGCATCAACCCCACACGGTCACAACTTTCAATATCCTGCTTAGATGGTGCTATGTGCATCCAGCGTACCAGGTTACCGCCGCTTTCCACCATCAGGCCATTGCTGTAATCGCTCATCCATGGCGGCACCGAGGTGCCTAATGCAGGCCATTCGTTAGAAGTGCGCTGCGCATAGCCGTGCACCATCATTACACGGTCATTTAAATAAATCATCCCTTCTTTAAAAGCCGTTTTGCGAAAACCGGTCCTGGTGGTCACCACATCTACCGGTTTATTATTTACCAATAAGGAGGTTTTCACCTTATACAAATAACCATAGCCCCAGCTCCAGAAGTTCAGGCCGTTCACTTTAGCAGCAGCTCCTATATTCTTTGTTTCGCCCGGCCGGATGGTTATTTTTTCCCCGGTAAAAGATTTCACCGGTTTCCCGTTTATATCAGTGATATCAACAGCATAGCCCACCTGTTGTATCTTATCCGTTTCATTCTTTATTTCGGAAGACGCATGAATGGTTGCGGACCGGCCTTTTATATCAAAGTCTTTTGCATAAATATAAACACCTGTTGTTTTAAGGTTGGAATACAAGGGCAGCGTCTGGTACAGCTTTGGCGTAATATGTAAAAATACATTTCGGATAATGCCCCCGTAATTAGCATTAAAATTTTTATCCACCCATTGGTACCTGGTATTGGTAGCCCTTTCGCGATAGTCCCAGTCATTATCGATACGGGCCGCTATAATGTTTTCTTCGCTGCCAAACTTTACCAGCTCTGTAATATCAAAGCCAAAAGCGGTTACTCCATTCTCGTGAAAGCCCACCAGCTGGCCATTTACATAAAAATCACCGGCCTGGCGGATACCCTCAAACTCTATAAATATTTTTTGCCCCTTTGCCGATGCAGGCAGTTTAAATTGTTTGCGATACCACACTATACCTGTAGACAGGTCCCTTATATCTTTCTTAAAAGCATCGTCTTCATTCCAGGCAGCCGGCAGGGTTACCTGCTTCCAGGCCCCTCCAAAGGAGTCCTTTTGCACCGACCTCCCCGAAGGGGAGGAATATGCCTCGGCCGGCACTTCACCGATATGCAATTCCCAATTATTATTGAAATTGTATTTACGCTGAGGCGGTGGTTCTCCAGCAAAAGCAGCACTGCATCCAATAATAAATAAACAAATAATGGTGCTAAACAAGCCGGCTGACAAGCTTCCCTGATTTGACTTTTGCATATAAATTATTTCAATCGTTTTATAATATCCCAATCACCGCGTTAATTACTTAAGATGTTGGTGACAACACCAACATTGGCGCCCGCCGTTGCGGGTGTCATGCCTGCGGCAGATAAATTATCACCCGCAAACGAACTGATGTTAAGTAAACGACATTAATATCCTAACGAGCATTATGGCCATATTACGAAAATAAAAGACTCCTGGTTTTTATTATCCTGTTGTGTCCTGCTCCGGTACAGGAAGACCGGAAAGTTCCGGGGTAGTTCATAAGAACATCCATCCTGGTACCTGGGACAAAAGCGGATTCCCCAATTTGAACGTTACTTTAACTGCAAGCTCGGAAAATGATTTTCGCGGCAGCTATTCTTATTTCCGGTCGCACTCTCCAGGCACTTCAATAGTACTATACGAATTGGGAGCTTCTAATGGATATGAGAGTCATTGGTGGGATTGCTCGGGTAGCAGGTCATTATTTATGCCCATATCGAACGTACAGGCAACGAAGCATTCATCGCAGGCACTTTTAGTACGGAGCAATACCAGGGCAATGGTCTCTACGCAGAAGTAAAAAAAATAAAAATCACGGCAAAGGCTTAAACGCTCTTTCCGGTCAGACCAGGCTATAACTATTTCCATCTGAATGGCAAATAGTACTCACGAGCCATAAGCTTTCCCTGTGCCGCACCTGCATTACCACCGTCTTTTCTTAACTTATCGCCTACCCTGCCGGCAATATATGCAGGATCGTCCCTCCTGATGGCCACCCTTAACAGGTCTGCCCAGCGCTGACCCTCATAAGCCAGTTCCAATGCGCTTTCATCTACCAGCATATTTTCTACCGCAATAGTGCTGTCGCCCACCAATTGTCTTGATGGTAAATAAGCCCTGCCCCTGAGCCCTGCTATTTCCCTGTCATTGGCCCTGGTTTGAGGGTAGCCGGCCGAACTTTCCAAGCTCCTTGCATCAAATTTATAAGGATTGGGCAGGGAAAGCGTATTCTGAATGATATCGTAATCATAAGGAGGGTTCTTAGGATTTAAATCATAAGTACTTCTTATACCCTGGTTTACTACAGCAAAGCCAAGCTTAGGATAACCATCACGGTTGGCCGCCTCCGCAAAATGCTGCCATACAGAGGCTGCCCTGTATAACCACCACTCACCTGTACGGGTAGTTGTATTAATAGTAGGAAGAAAGGAGCTGCCATCTATACTATAATACAGGTATTTCATAATAACCGGCTGGCCGGCAATGGTTTTATAGGTAAATCTTCCGCGGGCATCAAAGGGAACACCATTCTTCTGCGTTTGGCTGTTCCAGTTATCCATAGCCTGCTGGGACGGTTGTACAAGATAACTGCCGCCTACATTGGAGAACAGGTCAATAAAAGGATTTTTAGGCTCAAAGCTGCTGCTGAACGGCAAATGCCAGATCCATTCCCAGTCAAACTGCTGATCGTAACTAAGCTTGCCGCGAGAGAACATAGAACGCCAGCCTTCGGTATTACTTTCGTATAAAGCATTGAGATCGCTTTCCCGGTAGCGAACATACTGCACCGCCAACTGGTTGCCGTTTTCTACAGCAATTACACCTATTATTTTATAATAGTTTTTCTTGGTATTTTCATTGCCCTTATCATCGTAGTAAGAAATAATTTGCCGGTAAGCTACTGCTGCTTTGTTATAGGATGAAGGATCGTAGGCGGCATTCCATAAATAGAGGTCGCCCAGCAAAACTTTCTTCATAATAAAGAATTTCTCTGTTCTATACTGATCCACTGTTGTCATTAAAGAGGCTGAACTGTTATACATTTCGAGCGTAGGCAGACTTTCCATGGTTTTGATGAGCTCTGCCAGCAGCTGCCTGAATGGTAGCCATTGATATTTCGATTCATCTTTTACATCCTGTATGGTTGCCAAAGGATCCGTTATGTAAGGAATACCAACAGCGCCTTTAGCATCTTTACTGAAATGGATGCCTAACTGAAGATATACCCAGGTACGAACCGAAGCTACATCAGCGTAACGTTCATTGTATTCGTCCTGCTTCATCTTTTTTTCCGCCAGCATGATGTTGAAATTCTTCATCACATCATTACAGTTCAAGATCACCTCGTAAAAAGGCGCCGGATCTATATACGGATTATCTTCCGTAACATTATGATTGCTCAGCTGCCTGAGGTACTGGTCGGCATTTACAGTAGGCGACATAAGGTCGGCCCTAAGCTCATTAAGCAACACATAAGGCTTGGCCAGCTTAAGCAATTTGCCGTAAACACCCAATACCGCCGCATCTGCGTCAAACACATTGCGGTAAGTTTGCTCTTTGGCAAGACCAGATTCTGGTTCTATATCAAAAATTTTCTTGCATGAAGACAGCGCCAGGCTACCAGCCAGCACCGGCAACAAAAAACAGTATTTGAAAAAATTAGATTTCATATTTCAGTAATCACTTTTAAAAATTACAAACCAAATCTTACCCCTGCCTGAACGGACCTGTGCTGAGGAGCAAGCATAAGATCCACCCCCTGCCCTAACGGGCTTATGGTGGCGCTCATTTCAGGATCATAGCCAAGATACCTGGTAAGTGTGAATAAATTATTTCCGGTCACATATAATATAGAATACCTCAGGAATTTTGTTTTTACAGGCAAATTGTAAGAAAGTGTGGCAGCCTTCAGCCTGAAATAAGAGCCATCCTCTATCCATCTGTCTGAAAAGCTGCTGTTTCCAACAGGGTCACCATACAATGCACGGGGCATATCTGTTACCTGCCCCTCCGCTCTCCACCGGTTCAGCACTGCAGTTGTCTGATTGTTGAAGTTTGATGCGGACTCAAGCTGTCTTCTTGTATAATTGTAAATATCATTCCCTTTTGTAAAGGTGAACAAAACATCCAGTGTAAAGCTTTTCCAGATAACACTGCTTGAAACCGATCCAAAAAAATCAGGATTGGGATCGCCGATAACCTGGCGGTCCTTGTCATTTATGATCTTATCGCCATTTACATCCACGAAACGGACATCGCCACCGCTGAACGGTACTGCCGCACCATTCGCCGAAATAACGCTTAACCCGGCTGCCGTTGCTTCTGCATTGGAGCTATACACACCATTTGTTTTATAACCATAAAACAAATTGGGTACATTATTCATGCTGCTTAATATATATCCATCAGCATAGGAAGTTACAATATTGTTGGGCAGCTTTTTTATTAAGGATTTGTAACGGGCTATAGTAAAGCCCAGGTCCCATTTTAAAGAAGCCTGGTTAATAACCCTTCCGTTTACAGATGCTTCCGCACCCGTTGTTTGCATAGTGCCGCCATTGGTGTAGGCATGGGTAATACCAGCTATGGAAGGCAGCGTTTCATCCACTATCATTTTATAGGTCATATTACGGTACCCATCGAGGCTAACGTTGAGGCGCTCATTAAAAAGAGCAGCGTCAATACCTATATTTGCCTTGTGCGCGCTTTCCCATTGCAAGCCATCGTTTTCAAAATTCCCTCTTACCAGGCCCTGTGTGCCCAGGAAGTTCTGAGATACATAATACTGCCCTGTTGTATAGTTTGCCCCGTAATTGCCTGCCAGCGTATAATTAATATAATATTCCCTGGCCTTATAATTCATAATATTATCATTGCCCGATATGCCATAAGAAGCCCTTAATTTCAGCAGGTCAACCACCTCGCTGCCAGCCATAAATTTTTCTGATGAAAGCAGCCATGCAGCGGCAAGAGAAGGCGAAAGCGCAAAACTGTTCCCGTTTACAGGCAACGCACCGGGCACATTTTTACCAAACCGGGAAGATCCATCAGATGCTATGTTGAAGGAAACAATATACTTGTCGAGCAGAGAGTAATCGGCATTAAAATAAGTATTCAGCCAGCGGTACCTTATCATGTCGCCGCCTACCCTTCTCAGGGCCGCTACGCCATTGCCTACGCTCTTCAGCTGGTCTGTAGCAGAGTTAGCACCCAGATCCCAGTCCAGCTCTGTTCTTGGCGCCATGAACCGCACACCTGCACGTGCAGAAAAGCGGTGCACGTTCCTGAATACTTTATCGTAAGAAATACGGGTATCGTTGTACACACCCAGTACTCTTTTGGTTTGTGCACCCAGGCGACTATCAATAATAATATCGTTCCCTGTAGTATCATCCGCCACGCCCTTTCGGGGAATAAACAGGTTTTCCCGAACCTTATCAAGAGAAAGAGCTATAACTGTGCTTACATTCAGCGTTTTTGAAAGTGTATAATTGAACCCTACCGATCCCAGGAAACGATAGTTCTTATTAAGCCCCGACATTGTATTAATTAAGGCCGCAGGATTACTTACATTAAAAATATCAGTGTCTGTGATATCCGGCGATTGAACCCCGTCAGCCGACATTTCATTCACACCCACAAAGGGAGATTTTACAAGCGCTGCAAAAACAGGATTGGTTTTATAGGCCAGCCCCTGATCCTTTAACTGCTGATCATTATACGTAAAGCTAAGATTGGCAGTGGCCGTGAGGCGCTTGCTTAAATTGAGATCGGCATTGAAACGGGTATAATAGCGTGTAAAACCGGTTGATTTAACTACACCCCTATTGGATAAATAACCCAGAGAAAGCGCATATTTCGCAATATTATCTCCGCCGGTTACTTTAATGGAATAGCTTTGAAGTGAGCGGTTATCAAACACCTGTTTTTGCCAGTTGGTTTGATGATGATAGCGGTAATATTCTTCATTAGCAACATCATCATTCATATAAGGCAATGCCTGAACTTTGGATGTTTGCATGCCGGAAGACTGCAACAGATCACCAAGATAAGTTCTGTATTGGCCTGCATCCATTACCGGCAGACCTGCCGGCGCAAAATTAACGCCTCCATAGGCGGCCACGTCAATGCGTGTGCCCAGCTCCTTTGCCCTTGCTGTTGTGATATTGATAACGCCATTGGCACCTTTTGTTCCATACGTAGAGGAGCCGTCTTTGATCACAGTAATGTTATCAATATCCTTGATATCAATATAAGCCAGCGGGTTAGTATAGCTATTGGATATGAGAGAGCCACCATAATCGGCATTATCATAAATAACCCCGTCTACCACAATCAGGGGCTGGTTGGATGTATATAATGAAGATACACCACGCAGGAACAGGTTGGCTCCTGCATTTGGCGTTCCGGACCGGCGAATAGCGTTCAGGCCCGCAACCTTACCCTGCAAAAAAGCATCGGGAGTAGCAGTGATATGCGCCCAGCTTCGCTGGGTTTGTACTAATGTAACCGAATAAGGAGTACGGTTAAGCGGCTGAACGGCAAAAGGAAGATTGCCCCCATCGTAAAAAGAAGCATAGGCCTCTTCAAATAAAGATACGGAAACAGTGTTCCTGCCTTTCAGCGCCACTTCTTTTGACTGATACCCTTCACCCTGTAACATCAGGGTTATATCATAATTAGGCGCCTGCAGGGTAAAGTTCCCTGCACTATCTGTAATGGCAGCTGCATAATCCTGGTAGGTAACACGTATAGCAGACAGGGGCTGATGCGTAGCGGCATCCGTTACTGTTCCTTTTACCTGCACCCCTTTATTTACTGCATCGTCCTGCGCGTATGCCGGCAGCATTGTGCATAACAAAAGCGGAACAATTAATCCCTTCTTAAACACGTTCATTGCTATTGGTAATAATCGCATGTTATATGGTATATAAGTTAATTTATCTTTTTACAGGTCGGGTACCAGCTTAATATAATCAAGGTTTAAACTGTTGGTACCATTGCCCGTAGAAGCATTTGCCGTGAGATACATATCCAGAGATCCATAAGCCGACTGTGTGTAATTACCTAAATACACTTCATTATAATTATTGGGTGTAACAGCTATACCGGTAGCCGGCGTAAGGGGAAGATAATTGGCTGCAAAAGCTCCCATTGCCAATCGCTGGTTAAATGTTACCGGGTTAACGGTGCTATTAACAGTTAAGGTATCATTAACCGCCACCCAATACACTTTATAGGTGACAGAAGGCAGATTGGTTACACGGTAGTGAGCCCTTAATGCGCTGATGCCGTGGCCGTAAACAAATATATCGTTAAATTGCTCCCCGGTATTGGGGTTTACGCGTAACCTCCTGAAAACTGCTGATACGTTATTCTGCCTCGGAGTAACTGCAAGCCCTGTGGCATCGTAAAAACCACGGTAATTTTCGCCCTGCACAATTACCGGTGGAACTTTTTCTGTAATAGCAAAGCCGGCTTTGCTGATAATGTATGCCACCCCGTTGCTAAGCTTTACTGTTCTCTCAATCTTTGTTTTGTCCATAGAGATATTTACGCCGAATTTAGACGTGAGCACCGCAGGCAGCTGGTCAATAGTATAATAGCCCTCAACTATTAAATCTTTCACCACCGCGTAAGAAGCCTGGCGGGCAGCACTGTCTGCATCCCCGGTAACGGTTTTATAATACGGAGCCAGGGTTGCCACATCGGCAGCAAAGGCAGTGTTATTCAGCATCAAAAAGGTGTATTGCTTTGATTCATCTTCCAGATCGTACACATTTGTGTTAAATGAGTTCCTAAGCACACTGTCTGTTCCCGGCCGGTACACCGGCTCTCCGGTTTGGGAATTGATACTGTCTATAATGGCATGGGCAGGATCAAAAACATTACGCGTAAGAGAAAGGATATATGCACTCTGCCGGTACTCATTTTTAGAATTTCCCAGCAGTTCCCAGGCATTGAGGTAAACAGGTACAACACCGTCAATAACATGCAAAACACCGTTTCCTACTACTTTATCTTTTTGGGCAATAGCCACTTCATCAAAACGGTTGCTTGAAAATTTTACGGTTTTTCCGTTAAGCATCGCTATCCGTGTTACAGAACCAGCATTAGCAGTAAGCCAGGATTGGAGGGCAATATGATTGCCTACAAAGGCCCTCAGCTTATCATTATCTGCAACAACAGCAGGATCAAGATTTTGAAGGGCGCTGTTCACAGGAGCAAACACTGTATAAGTTTTAGTAGAGGCCAGCTCCTTATCAAGTCCTGTTTTTTGGAGATATTCATAGAATTTACTCAGGTTGGCATTCTGGCCAATCTCTTCCAGTAAACTTTTGCCAAGATCCTGGTTGATAAGCTGTGTATGGTTATCCCATTTTTTACAGCCTGCCAGGTAAAAAGCAAAAAAGAGCGTACACAATAAAGTGGTTTTTAAATACATCTTTTCTTATTTATAAGCAACGTGTGCAGTAATTATTTCATTTCAATATTCCCGTTGGTTACAGCCTGCTATGGAATAATGCTTCCATCTCTTCCGAAAATAGGCCGCAGCTGGTTATCATTTACCGGTATAAACTGTATCATATCCAGCCAGTTCAGTTCCTGCCCGGTAGAGGATGCATGAGCAAATGTCAACGTTATGGTGTGCCTGTCAGTAGTAGGCACATCTATAGTTCCCACCAGGCGCCCTACATTGTTACGATCGGGGGTGCTGTTATCTGTAGGCGCCTCAGTATATTGCTTATATCCTAAAGCTTCCAGCTCGCTGGGTGTACCCACAGGTTTTTGTTCGGAGAAGTCGAAGGTTCTCTGCATGGGCATCCCGTTAAAGTCAACCCGGTTAGGGAAAGCGGGGTTGTTAGTAGAAGCCCTTCCCCTGTAATAGCATACCCACACTTTATACCGGCCTTTTACCAGTAACGGCGTTTTAAACTCAATCCACTTATTTCTTGAGGTATTACCCTGGGGTATTCTTAAATAATCTCCGTTCCAACCATAATGGGTAGTGCTGGTTGCAGGCATACAGTTGTAAGCTACGGTACTGGTAGTGCTGGTAATAGCATACCATGATACATCGGCAAAAAACCCTTTTGCAATGTTATACCCGCCACCGCTGCTTGTTATGGCCGTTGCTGTGGTAGACTTACGAAAAACAGCTGTAAGCTTTCTCAGCTCGGGCTGGTCGCTGGGCTCAAAATCTACCCTGACCGGCATTCTTATTTTTACAGCAAAATGAGCTTTTGCTTTATGCACTACGCCGTTATTGGAAGTAACATCACTGTTAACACGATCCAGTTCAACTCCCAGCTCGTGTTTGCCATTGAAAACAACATCATTGATCAGCACGCTTTGCCCCTGCAGCGATGGCGTAATTACTTCGAGAGGAGCCAGGGTGGGAATAGAAGTGATGGATACAATATCCGCTATATACCAGGCATTTGCCAGAATATGGTAAGCTACATATAAATGCAGGCTGTCGGCAGGATTCTTGGGATTACCGGTGTTGGAATATTTTGCCTTTAAAGCGGCATAGCTGGTAATACCTGAATCGGCAAGCGCTTTGTTTGTTTCTGCTATCACGGTAAGGAAGCGGCGGGTAGTATCGGGGTTATTCACAATGTTGAGCGAATCGTAATACCCCGTTTCTTTCAGCGCCTGTGTAAAAATGGAGTAGTCTGCATTGGCCTCAATTGTTTGCGCAACAGTTTTGGTAGCTGCCTTTAACACATGGTCTACAGCATGTATAATGCCGTTAGATAAAACAATATTCGGCTGTACCACCAACGCCTGCCTGTTAATTGTATAGCTGGATACACCATTTACATTTGTAACACCTGTAACAAGGTATTGGCCTAACATGGTTACATTGGCTAATTTCCCATCGGTGAACGATCCTGTCTGGATGGTATCTTCCAGCAGGTGAAGCTTTACAATATCCTGAAGCTCCTGTACAGAAAAAGCGTCAATAGAAGCCTTACCGGACTCCTGCAGGAAGGCTTTTACCCCTTCGTTAGTAGGCGCAAAAACAGTATAAGAGCCATAGGCATTCAAAAAATTACTGTACCCGGCCTTTTGCAGCATTTTCGCAAATTCTGAATATTCACTGCCGTTTTCAGCCAGATAATCATAAATATTTACATCGCTGGTAGTGGTGGTTACAATATCCACTTTTTTACAACCGGCTATACAGGCAAGTGCCATTACACCTGCTGACCATGCTATTATTAAAAAGTTTTTTGTTTTCATTGCAGATGTTATTTATAGAATGGATTTTGTTCCAGGTTTTTATCAGTTTGTAATTCATATTGATAAATCGGGAAATAATGGCTATTGGCGTCCCTGAACTTGGCTATGGCCGATTGCTGCAGGTTGCCCGGAACCGTTTCAGAAACCATGCTCAATAAAATGTCAAGGCGGCTATAGTTATTTCTCTTGGCATGGCGCAGCAGATCGTACCAGCGTTTACCTTCAAAAGCAAACTCGCGGGCTCTTTCTTCAAGGATATAATCGCACAGGCTTTCAGTATCGGACGGGTCTACTAACCGGGCGGTTTCAGGCAGGGCATTTGCCCTGAGGCGTATCCTGTCTATTATTTCAAGCGCTTCGGCACCCCTGTTTGTCAATGCCATTGCTTCGGCTTTCATCAGCAAAATATCAGCATAGCGATAAACCATCCAATGCGCAAACGACGATTCTACTGTGCGCAGGTCTTCACTGTTCGCCCCCACATACTTCCAGATCATCCCATCGGCAAAACGTGCAGCAGCACCATCGCCCCTTATATCCTTGTTATCAGGATTATCAATATCGGCCGAATAAATGCCGGAAGCAGGGTCAGACACCTTGCTGGAAGCAACAAAACGCGGTCTTGTACGGAACATGGCATAAAAACTATTCAGCTTCTGTGCATCAAACTGTATTTCAAAAATGCCTTCATTGGAATTGCCATTAACAAACAAACCAGTAAACCAGCCCGGAGTTCCTGCCAGCAGGCCATACCTGCCAGAGCTAATTACTTTATCACAGGCCGTAATGGCATCGGTATATTTCTCCATCCACAAATACACATCGGCCTGTATGGCATTTACTGTATAGCGTGTTATCCTTCCTTTATCGTAGGCTGTATTGTTAAATGTAAGCGGTGCTGAGGTTTCTGCCTCCGACAGGTCTTTTACAATCTGGTTCAGCACTTCGGTTCCTGTGCTTTTGGGCAATTGCTGCAACTGATCATCGCTTGAAGTGGATTTCAATACCAGCGGAACATCCCTGAAGCTCCTTACAAGGTAAAAATACATGAGTGCCCTCAATGCTTTTACTTCTCCCAGATAAGCATTTAATGCTTCCTGTGTAAAAGTTTGATCATTGTTTAATACTTCCGGTGCGAAGTCTATCACCGTATTGCAATAATTGATGGTTCTGTAAACGGCGCGCCAGTTGGTAATACTGTTGGTTTCCAGGATATTTACATTCATGATATCCAGCTCGCTGGCGGCTACTCCAAGAGATGGCGTTAACATGTCGGCTCTCAGCTCGCCCCATAAGAAAAGGAATTCCGGTATGGGCACGTCAGAACCACCTCCCAGCAGGGAAGCATAACAGCCATTCACTGCCGCTGCTACCTGCTCTTTTGTTTTCCAGAAATTCTGCCGTATGATACCGTCTTCCGGCTGCAGATCCAGGAACTTGCTACAGGAAACCGCAGATGTGATCATCATCACCAGGCATATCAGCTTAAAAATATTATTTCTGAACATTTGCATGTTTTTAATTTTTTTAGAATGAACCTGTTAAACCAATAGTAAATGTTTTTGAGGGTGGCGTCATTGACTGATCGGTTGCCACGCGGAAGGGGTCGCTGCCCCGCAATGTAACTTCAGGATCCTGGCCGGTGTATTTTGTCCAGGTGTACAGGTTTTCAACTGTTACATATCCGCTCAGGTTTCTGATGCCCAGCTTTGCTGCCACATTCCTGTTAAATGTGTAACGCACCGTCAGCGTTCTGAACCTGAGGAACGAGGCATCTTCTACATACCTGTCGGACCCCAGCCAGTTATAACCCGAACCAAACAAGGCTCTTGGTATATCAGTCACATCACCTTCCTGGCGCCACCGCCTTAATACTGCAGTACTCTGGTTATCGTAACCATACATATTGGTGGTTGTCATTTTGGTTTGGTTCACTACTTCATAGCCGTAACGATAGTTAAAGAAAGCTGTAATCTTAAGGTTTCCTTTATAAGTGGCGCTTGCTCCAAAACCACCGGAAAAGTTAGGATTACTGTTACCCAGATATACTACATCCATATAGTTGATATTACCATCATGATTCACATCTTCGTACATAGCATCACCCGGTTGAAAAATATAGCTGGCCGTTGGATAGTTGAATCTCATATAAACCGTTTGCCCGTTAGGCCCAATAATGGGCTGCCCGTCAGCACCCCTGGCAATAGTAGCATCCAGGTCCTTATACACCCCCTTGTACCTGAACCCATAAAAGGAGCCAAACGGATTATTTACCTGCATAAAAGTTTTGTATTGACCGTTGGCTGTAATATTCCCTTTTTCCGTAGGATAGAAAGGCGATATTTCGCGGATGATGTTCTGGTTCTGCGCAATATTGAAATTGAAATCTATCTGAAGATCTTTACTCTTATAAGGCGTTGTATTCAGACCGATTTCCAGACCCTGGTTATCCATGGTTCCCACGTTCATATCTACGCTGTTAAACCCGGTGAAGGAAGATATCTGCAGTCCCTGGAAGAAAAGATTTTTGGTGCGGTTCTGATAAACTTCAACATCCAGGCTCACCCTGTTCTTAAACATAATGAGGTTGAATCCAAGATTCTGGCCGGTGATGGTTTCCCAACGCAGCTTCTTCAGCTCCATATTGGCAGGATAAACAGCGGCCTGCCCCAGGTATCCCCAATCAAAGTCGGAATAAACATTATAAAATGTATAATCTTTACGGGGTGCATTACCACTGATACCGTAGCTCAGCCTTATACTCAAATCATCCAGCCATTTGTCAAATTTTTGCATAAACGGCTCGCCCGAAAGCCTGTATCTTGTAGATAATGAGGGGAAATAACCATAACGGTAGGCAGGGCCAAACCTTGAACTACCATCCATACGTACTCCCAGGTTAACAATATACCTGTCCAGGTAGCTGTACTGGTTGCTGAATGTAGCGCCAATGCTTCTTGTTTGTGTTGTTCCCGAAGAAATGGCCAGGTCTGCACTTTGCGTACGGGAGGGATCGGAAGGATCGGTAAGCAGGGAGGATGCCGTATTGGAAGTACGCGCTTCCTGCCTTACACTTTTATTGTCATACGTAAAGAAAATAAGTGATGACATATAATTGTGCTTCTTGTTCCTAATCTGCGGCGTGTAGATCAGGCTGGTTTTTGTTTGTACATTAAATACATCCACATCGCCATCATAAGCACGGTTCACTGAAGTTTCTGTCCACGGGCGCCCGGTGGCTGTTTGAGGAAGAAAAGACTTATTCTTTGTATTGTTGATATCAAACTGTACGTCAAACACCGCATTCAATATATTCCGCACTACAGAATATTGAAGGTTAAAGTGAGGGGTTATTCTTTCTGTAGTAACATTATATCTTGCATCGGTAGCCATCGCTACAGGATTTACGGTACCTATAATATTATTGCTGTTGTTAATACCGCCATATAATCCCTGCACATTGGATGCCGGAGAGAAAAAGTTAGGAGTTAAATTGCCAAACTCATCGTATTCATAAATTCCCATATTAGGCATTTTCTTATAGGCAATCTCCCGCAGGTTATTGGCATAGTTCTTATCATTATCCGTATGAGAGAATGATACGTCACTGCGAAACTTTATTCTTGTAGATACATTATAATCCAGGTTAATGCGGGTACTGATACGGTTCAGGGAGGTTCCTATGGTAGTACCTGTATTGTTCAGGTAGCTTACCGAAGCATAATAGCGTGCTTTCTCACCGCCACCCGTCATGGATAAATTATGATCCTGAACCTTTCCAAGCCGGGTAATAGCGTCCACCCAGTTGGTATTATTGCTGTAGTTATAGTACCAGTAAGGATCCTGCGGATCATACTGAAACTCTTTAACGGTTTGTGTATTTAATGGCACACCGTTCCTGTTCATGTATTCTTCGGGGATTAAGGTAGAATACTGGTCGCCGGTTAACATGGGAATAGCATTGGGCTGTTTTGTTACAGAGCCCTTAAAAGTATAAGTAAGGGTAGGTTTGCCCACAGCCCCTCTTTTTGTATTGATCACCAGAACACCATTGGCAGCCCTTGAACCCCACACAGCGGTTGCAGCTGCATCTTTCAGGATGGTAATATCCCGGATATCAGTAGGAGCAATATTGAGCAGGTTGGCATAACCCAGCTCATCAGCAGCGCCAAAATTGAAATCGGCCGGTATTTCTGTTTCGTAAGGCATACCGTCAACTACAATCAGCGGGTCAGTAGCGGAGTTGATAGAGGATGTACCACGGATACGTATCTGCATACCTGCACCTGGGTCGCCCGAAGAAGCAGCAATATCAACACCTGCCAGGCGCCCCTGCAATGCCTGATCAATAGATGCGGCCTGCATTTCTTCCATATCTTTTGCGTTGATCTTTACAGCAGAGGTGGTCATGTTCCTGCTGCTGATAGGCATAAGACCATTATCGGTTCTGGCCTGGGAGATAACCACCACTTCATCCATTCCTTTTACAGTTGTGCGTATGGTAACATTTATGGTAGTTCTGCTACCTATGGCTTGCATGATTGTTGATGTACCAATGTAAGAAAAAGACAGCGAGTCCGCTGTATTTTCTACACGAATGGCGTAGTTACCATCTATATCAGTTTCAACAGCTTTTATGGTACGTTGCTCAGCGTCTACTTCAGCAACAGTTACTCCCGACAGGGGCTTGCGGTTATCATCTACAACACGGCCCTGTACAGTAACTGTTTTCTGATTATCCTGGGCTTTTGCAACTGTATCTGCAAACAGAGATATAGCACACAAAACAGCTAATTGCAGTATCAATTTTTTCATAATGCAGTTTTTCACTAATTGGAATACTTTAAATAATTATCAATAAGATGAATAACCGTTCTGTTAGAAAGATTATTGCTTTGCGGCACAATTACATTAGCTGTCCTGTTGTTGATATCCGTGATCCGCATGCTTCCCGGCTGGCTGATCACAGTAACAGGCACTACCTCACCCTCGCTGTTTTTCAGCATGGTTTCAAATGAACCAGATTCTTTCCCGTTTGGTACCAGGGTAAACCTTGCCAGGATATGATATTGTATAAAATTAATTACCCGGGTTAGCTGTGCCGGTGTCCATGTAGATGCAGTTAAATTTGGCTCGCCAGTAGTAACATTGCCAGGCAGCACACCATCCTTTACCGCCTGTCTGATGGCTGCATTAGTAGGAAGGAATACAGTGTATAAGGTACCTGAAGTAGTACCGGTAACCTCGCCCGTAGTAGCCGTATAAAGTCCGGAGTTATTGAGAAACTGTGAAAAATAATAAAAATCCGATGCCGTGGAGCTGCCTCCAAGATTCATAATATGACGCCCAAAAAGGAAGGAGCTGTAAGTAAGTAATCCATCAAGATAGTAAACGGTGCCATTCCTGGCAACTTTTGCGCTATCAACCGCTACAACAGCTCCGGCATCCAGCGTTCCGGATGATATTACCTGACCGTTGTTCCATTTAATATACTCCCCGTTGTAGGATTCTACAATGCCAGAACCGGCTAAAGAGGTTACATCTTCCGGTAATATACTTGTGTTTAATATACGTAAAAGCGTTTGGCGTATGGCCTCGCCCGAAGTAGTAGTGGTACCATTATTATAAGTGAACAGGTTACTGTTTACATCATAGTCATACCCCGCTGCCCGCAACACGGCATCGGACATCATAAATAAAGTAAACTTTGCTGTAGGCGTACTAACCGCGTTTCGCAGATCTCCGCTCAGCAATCTTATCATAATAGAAAACTTAGGATCAAGATAAGCCTTGGCATATACTGTTGAAAATACATTGGCTTCCTGTACTTTGCCGGTACCATAAAAAGTTCCATTGCTCAAAATCCTGCGGTCAATAATATCGGTCTGCGGATCGAACCGGGCATCCTCACCCATAAAACTCAACGTAGAGCGAAACTGGCTTGGCCAAACCGCGGTTTGCCACATGTGAGCATTCAAAAAATCCAGTATAATTGAGGTAGGAACATTATCAAAAGATTTATAATGCTCCAGCAGTACACTGTTTGCATAATTCAGCAATACATCATTCTTAGGTACAAACATGGTCCATGATCCCTGCTGTCCGTCATTATCCTGCAGCTTGAAGTAATTTTCACTATTAGGCGCAAACGCCAGAGAGGTATTATACACTTTTACATATACCTGCTTATTTTCGCCGGTTAATAATTTATAACGGTTGGACGCATCACTGTTAGCAGTAAAGCTTACAAGATATTTTTCAAATAATTTTCTAAACTCCCTATACTCCGGTTTGCTCCTTAAATACTCCTCAATAGAAGGAAGCGGTGTAAGCACCCTGTCAATTTCATGTATCACTCCATTTTGAGCAGTAATATCAGGGGTTACAACTTTTGCCTCCGCTATATTAAAGCCGGTATATTGTGAATTGGGATAGAAATAATTATAGTCTGCAGCGGTAAGTCCTTTGCCGTTAAAATAAACATCCGTGAAATAGGTAAGGTACTTATTATTATTGTCGCCTGCTATATACCCGGTATTCCTGTTAGATTGGATGGTTTTCACAACCGTGCCGTTTTGCAGGGTATCATCATAAAAACCGGTATAGTATGCGGTACGGCGCCTGAACGCCTGGTCAGGTACCCAGCCTGCACTTGACTGATAATCGTCTATCCTGTTTTTATCAAAAGCATTATATACAAGCATAAACTGGATGAGCGAACGGGCCTTGCTTGAATCCATCTTTTCAACAGACGTATTGTTTGCCGCAAAATATGCCTGGAAAGCTTCATCATTAGGAGCAAAAAAAGTCCAGTAGCCAGCATTGTCCAAAGTATTTTTATACCCGGCTTTGTCTATCACACCTAATAAATGCGAAAACTTCCCTTTTCCCTGCAATTCCGAATATATTGGTTTGGCAAGGTTATCGGGAACGCTGTAAAACTCATCCCAGGTTTTTTTACTGCATGCAGCAAACAGAAAGACGAGCAAGCAAACAGTAAGGCAGTTAAAAATCCACTTTTTCATTATTCTTATTTTTAGGCAGATGTAGTCTCATTTTGCAAAAAGACAAAGGCCTCCTGCAACTGCTACATGCAATCTTTTAATGCTTAGAAAATTGTTTTCAGTTTGTTTTGTTTAATCCTTTTTAATAACCAGTTTTTCTCAATCGTTTTTGTGTACAACCGTATTCACTCATCGTCAACAATAACGAAAGTAAATAAGTTAAAAAATTTTACCGTCCTGTTGTATCCTGCTTTTTAGTATTTTTTTACTGTGTGCTGGAAAAAATTATTTTTCCGGCATCTGCTTTAATAAAGCTTTCATTTCAGTAACTACCTGTGCATAGGCAGCGTTATGAGCCAGGTTATTTAACTCATGAGGATCTTTAGGATGCTCGAAAAGCATATTTCCTGCACTGCCATGATCCCATTCTACATAATGCCAGCATGCTGTTCGCACAGACCTTCCCATTTTGTTTTTTACCTGTGTAACGCTATAAGCCGGTTTATCCCAGGCCATCAAAGGATCCTTCAGCAAAGCCGAAAAATCATCCCCTGCAATATTTTCAGGCCCCGGTAATCCGCAAAGAGCAGCCAATGTAGGATACAGATCCAGCAGCTCTACAACCGCCGCACAACTTTGCTTTTGGCTGCCTGGCACAGCAATCAGCAAAGGAACACGAAGGCCTAATTCATACAATGAATAAGCTTTGGACCATTTACCTTTTTCACCCAAATGATATCCATGATCTCCAAAAAAAACTATAATAGTATTATCCTGTAAATTATTTTTTTGCAGTGCCTCCAGAACACGTCCTACCTGCGCATCCATAAAGCTGGTAGAAGCGAAGTAAGCTCTTTTCATTTCTCTTGACAAATCCGGAGATGAAGTACGGTTAATAAAAAGGTCGCTGTTAGGATTGGAAATAGATATCGCCGGAAAACCTTCAGGCGCCCGTGGCACAGTATCAAAATCAACCGGGAGCTTCATTTGACCCACTTTATAAAGATCAAAGAATTTTTGAGGCGCTGTAGGAGGACTATGAGGTTTTACAAAACCTACCGCCAGGAAAAAGCGATTTTTTTTATGTTGCTCCATCATTTCAATAGCTCGGGTAGCTGACTTATAGTCGCCATGAGAGGCACCGTCCCCGCTAAGCACAATAATCCTGTCAGAAGCTGCGCTTTTAGTCAATGGTTGTTCGGCAGGCGAAACTCCGGACTTATCAGCCTGAACATTTCCTGCAGGCGTTTTACCCCTCTCCGTGATCGCAGGATCAGTAGGAGTACCCCCTTCAGTCCAGGAAGGCTCATCATCAATACCACCGTGAAATATTTTCCCACTACGCAATGTTACATAACCATTCTTCCTGAAATACTCTGGCAATGTTACCCATTGGGGATTGATGCGCCTGAAATAATCATTATTATTGATAACACCCGTTTGGGTGGGATAAAGACCCGTCAAAAAAGAAGTGCGCGAAGGATTGCATACGGGGTATTGAGCATAAGCATTATCAAAGCGCATACCTTTCTCGGCAATCCTGTCTATATTAGGTGTAAGAGCAGAAGATCCGTAGGCCCCTAACTCAGGACGCAGGTCGTCCGACACAATAAAGAGCACATTATATTTTCCTTTAACACCCTGCTGGTTCTGTGCATACATAAATGTTACCGGCAATAAAAAAAGCATAGCAAACAGCAGTATCTTTTTTTGCAGAAAAGCAAACAAATTATTTCTCATTGGCTTGAAGATTTTGTTATATGGAGCGCATCGCCAGGAATCTCTTCAAATTTATTTATTCTTTACCTCAAACCGTCCTGTTCTGTCCTGAAAGAGATCATGAGCATTATTCCTGGTAGCTATAGAAGCTCCCATATAAAGAAAATCCATAAGGGATAGAATGAAAGAATGCAAAACCGGGCTAAAGTGCTTTCAGGCTTCAAGAACATTCAGCCCCTATAGTACCCACTCCCTTATAAAAGGTTTTATGCGATCATATTGCCTTCCCTGTTAAAAGATAATTGTTCTTGATGTCATACGCCCGGTACCCTTCAGCACTAATCTGTTGGGAAATAACTCCACAATACCGTAAGCATTTTCATCAGCAGTTTCCACCATCCCTTCGGCCACTATTACAGGCATTGAGCCTATTTGGCAAAAAGCACCGGTATGATGATGCCCTGCAATCAGTGCTTTCACACATTTGTATTTTTGTATCGTTGCCAGTATCTCTTTATCGTTTAAAGCGTTCAGCCCTTCAGCACAGCCAACAGGATGGTGAGAAAATATTAACACTTGCTGATTTCTTTTCTGTGCTCTTTTTAAAACCTGGTCCAGCCATTGCATTTGCCTGCTGCTTATACCACCGTTATAATCAGTTGCATTCCGACCTTTATTGGCTTTTATCCTGTCAAACATCGTTTTCAATTCCTGCTCTTTCCAGGTACCTGTTGTATTAGAATAAGAGCCTACCTCATTTGTATTGAGCATAACAAATAGCCACTCCCCTTTTTTAAAACTGTAATATTCAGCCGGCATATTCAGCTTTTTATAGAGTTGCGTATTATCTGTTATCCCGTTATAATCATGATTACCCGAAGTATTATATACTTTCTGATTTAACTTGCCTAATAATTTCAAGACCGTATCCAGATCACGCTGATCCCGATCTATAACATCGCCCAGGTTAATAGTAAAAGCTACGTCCTGTTTATTTAAATCACTTACACAACTTTCAAGTTTTGAAAGTGAATGGCGATAAAACCGGCTTCCGCGTGTTTCTGCATCTGCATATTGAATATCTGCGATCAAACCCAAACGGATGATTGGCTTTTCCGATTGGCTAAAACTATTAACACCATTCATTAAAAAAGCAAGTGCTATTGTAACAGTGCTCCATCTTTTCATATTTCGTTATTTTCTATATTTATTATTGTTTTACCCAGGAGGAACCATTGATGTCCCAATCCCGAAAAAATCAGGACAGCATTCATGCTCACCTTATGTAAATTAGGCCTGTTCAAATAATTTTTGGAGAAAAATTTCATGTTGGTTTGAAAGTTATACTTTATTTTGTTAAACGGAGAGCGTGAACTGGCCAGATTATAATTGAGAAAACAAATAAACTCATGAAGAAAATTGGATTTTTATCGTTTGGTCATTGGGCTAATCATCCGGCCTATAGTACCAAAACGGCAAGCGACACTCTGCTTCAGTCTATTGATTTAGCAGTAGCTGCGGAAGAAACAGGTATAGACGGTGCTTATTTCAGGGTACATCACTTCGCCAGGCAACTGGCATCCCCTTTTCCTTTATTGGCAGCTATTGGCGCCAAAACCAGTAAAATTGAAATAGGTACAGGTGTCATTGATATGCGATACGAAAATCCATTGTATATGCTGGAAGATGCCGGCGCTGCCGATTTAATTTCCGGTGGCCGCCTGCAATTGGGTATCAGCAGAGGTTCGCCCGAACAGGTACTTGACGGATGGTGCTACTTTGGTTATGAACCTGCAGCAGGAGAAACAGATGCTGATATGGGCCGACAAAAAGGACTGGAGTTTTTTGAGAAACTGAAAGGCCTGGGATTTGCCCAACCCAATCCTAATCCCATGTTCCCAAATCCTCCCGGACTATTGCGCTTAGAACCATTTTCCCCGGGCTTACGGGATCGTATCTGGTGGGGATCAGGTTCGGATGCTACGGCAGTATGGGCAGGTAAAGTTGGGATGAACCTGCAAAGCTCCACCCTGAAATTTGATGAAAGCGGTAAGCCATTCCATATACAACAGGCCGAACAGATCAGGTTGTTTAAACAAGCCTGGAAGGAAGCAGGACATGAGCGTGAGCCCAGGGTGTCCGTAAGCCGGTCTATCTTTGCACTGGTTAACGACCAGGACCGGTATTATTTTGGTCATGAGGCCAACAGGACCGATAAAACAGGTATTCTGGAAATGGGCAGAAGCGCCATTTTTGGCAGGAGTTATGCTGCTGAGCCTGATCAACTGATCAAAGAACTGGCCAAAGATGAAGCTATCCAGGAAGCAGATACGATTCTATTAACGATTCCCAATACCTTAGGTGTTGATTATAACATACACGTGCTTTCAGCCATACTGGAACATGTGGCGCCCGGACTGGGATGGCGGTAAGCAAGGTCAGAACAAATACCCCCGTTTTTGAATGAAGCGTATCATAAGAAATATCCTTTAAGCTCATAGGTATGGACGCCCACTATGATGAAAACAGAACCTATCAGAAATACATTTTTTTTATTACCGATAAAAAGGTAATTGATTCTCTGATCAGGACTGTAAAATATGGGAGCCGAACCAGAAATATTATGGAACATGATAACTTCTCGCTAATTGTTACCAAAAATAACAGGATAGTTGACCGTTGGTCGATTAGTCCTAAGTTTAGTAACATTAATACAGACGGAAGTCCTAATTTCTTTGATATAGATATTCTTGCTTCTCTGTCTGAGCGGTTCCCAATGAAATACAAATACTATAATAAGGTATTTTTTTCACCAAAGCAATATGGTCATTTTGAGGATTCCATGCTTTTGAAGAAGAATACTCTTTTTATTTACAGGCCTGATTTTCGATATGAAGGTAGCTTTGAAGTAGAATTTCCTAAAAACAAGGACTTCCCTGATGCAAGAAAAGCGATTGAATACATTAATAAAATATTAGAGAAAAAAACAGACAAATCAAAATTTTCGGCTGTATATGCTTTGACCGGATATAACTTAAATAATCAAAATCAGATTACAATTACGATCAGTTCCCCCAAATGGATTTTCGATGAATTTAATGATGGAAAAGCTCAAAAGAAATCCTGGACTTCAGCAGAAAATGACGCAATAATCTTTGAAAAATTGTAAGTGAGTTATATTCCCAGTTTTTTTCAGACGCCAAACTTTTAGAAATGTATTGTATGATAGTACCTGTCTGTTTTGATAAATAGATCGCATAGATAATGTCATAGTATGTTTATCATATCAGGATGGCGGCACCTGAAGAAATAGCTGCTATGAAACCGGAAGTGGTTCCAAATACAGCTGATTCCTTTATCCAAAGTTTTTAAATAATAGATTTATATTGTATTTTGGCCCGAAATAATATATCTTAAAATATGATTGAACCAAATTCTTTAACTTCCGTTGCTGAATTTCATTCCACTTTTAAACATCCTGTATTAGACAGGCCTCAAATACCTGCAATGGAAAGATGCAGGTTAAGAATTGAACTGCTTGCCGAGGAATTAAAAGAATTACAGGAGGGTATTGAAAATAAAAATATTGTTGAAATTGCTGATGCATTTTGCGATTTACAATATGTTTTATCTGGTGCAATTCTGGAATTTGGACTTTCTGATAAATTTAAAGAACTCTTTGATGAAGTGCATAGATCAAATATGAGCAAGGCTTGCAAATCGATTGAAGAAGCGGAGCAAACTGTTGAATTTTATAAAAAACAGAATGATTGCGAATCCTACTATAAGCAAGAAGGGGCGCTATTCTTAGTCTATAGAAAAACTGATAACAAAGTACTTAAATCCATAAACTATTCTCCGGCAGATTTGCAGGGTATACTTTAAGCGCTCATGTTGAAACCTGAAAACCGGGGAGAGATTGTCAGAAAGTTTATAAAATGATATTTGAACTATTTCCCTGATATAAAAAGGCATTTCCTGCGAAGTTGGAGAGTCCTTGTGCCCGGGACTATTCTTTCTTACCTTCTTTTCAAGAAAATACCAGAAAGTAGTAGCAGGTAGCAGAACCGGCCTGATATGCAACTATTCGCTCTTTCAACTCACACAAAACAAAAAAGGCCATAAGTAAATAACTTACAGTCTTTTATTATGCCAGATATTTATCTTATTATCAACACGTTATAAGCCTTGCTTGTCAAATGCTTGTCAACTTAAACGCCTACTGCCAACTGATCGTGGAGATAAAGAAACTTTAATATAAAGTGAGTTTAATCTCTAATTACAATTGGGTCTATTCTATTTTATTGATCAGTTCATTTATTTCTTTGAGCCTGGCTATTATTTCATCAAAGGCAGGAGCTGTACCATAGATCATAATCGCCAACATCTTATTGTAATCCTGCCTGAAGGTCTCTAATAAATCTTCGGTAGGAACAAAGGCAACCGTTTTTGAATGAAGTGTATCATAAGAAATATCCTTTAAACGTATCCAGTTCCTCCGGTGTTCAATGATCGTATTATAAAGTGCTGCATCTGTCAGTACCTGCTCTAATACATTTTTATCTGTCATTTGAACAAGGTCATATAAATGCCTCGATTGGCGTTCTACATCCGGCTGCAGGATATCTTTTTTTAATATCTTTTCGTGCATCAGGCATATCTTCTCAATAAAGGTTTTATGCGGTGAAGCAACAGGTACTTCAAAAGGTTCTTCATTATAGGGCAACTGTGGAAAATGCTCTGAAAGAACAGACCTCACCTGTACATATTCGAACGGTTCTTTAATGGAGCGTGTGCTGAACTCTACCTTTACCCTGTCGTCCAGATAGTCATCAGGCTCATATAAGGATGTATAGGTTACATATAATTCCTGGGGGTCTTTATCCGGAAGTTCAGGGTCTATTGATGCAGCATACACCTCAATGCGTTTACCATACAGGTTATAATCATACAATTTCTGTTCAAGCTGTTCTTTTATTGTATGGGTAACAAAAAGGCAACCTCTTTTTTTTACTTTCTTTACATAAGTGTGTGAAGGTTCCTGCTGATAACTCATTCCGAAAGCTTCAGGAGATAATGCAATATCTATATCTTCCGATAGCCGTTCTATCAAATGCCAGCCTTTGCTAAGTGAGGTTCCCCCTTTAAAAATAAAATGCCTGCACAAGGCAACTCAAACAATGCCTTTAATACTAAAGTGACCCACCAGTCTTTTTCAATAGCCTTTGTATTAATACCACTTCTTACCTGCACCTGTTCCAGAGATACTCTTCGTTGTGCATCGGTAAGCGCTAACCATTCTGTCATTTTACGGCTTTAATAGTTTAAGAATAAAATCATGAATACGTGCCGGGGCTAAGGCCAGGTCTTTTCTTAAAAGATCAGCATCTTCTTTCAACAAAAAGTTTCTCAATTTTTGTTTTACCCCTTCTGATATGTTGTCTGTCCCCAGCTCTTCCAGTGCCTGTATCACCAGGCTGCTTAGAGAGCCTTTTAAAGCCATCTTTTTAGCTGTAGTCGGCTTAAAGGTAACCAGTGTTTTACCTACACGTATTTTGCGACGCTGGCCATTGGTAATATATACTAACTTAGTAGGTACTTGTGTTGATATGCCCAGTTTATTAAGTGCATACATGCCTGAAGGGCGAATACGGATGCGTTCTTTACGGGCAATAGCTGCTGCCACCTCTTCAGCTGATGGGCTTAACTCACCAAATAAAGGATCTTTTTTAGGCTTATAGTAAATGCCATGTGCCAGCCTTTTTATCCTACCCTTATCCGCCTGTCGTGACAGGGCCATATTAATAGCAGTAGCCGTTCCCATCCCTCTAAAATCAGTTTGCACAACAATGCTTCCTTCTTTTTGATTTTCAATCTTGCGTTCTATCTTATGGCTGATGCTGTTTTCCATTATGCAAAAGTACAAATTCTGTTATTAATTAATGTAAAATAATAACATTATTGTTACTATAAATTGAAAAATAATAACAATATTACATATTTAATTACTTATTTTCAAATCAGATGCAAATCAAGAAAGTACAGTATAATCTAAATAAAAAAGTCTTGTGAGTCAATGACTTACAAGACTTATGTGTGCCCAAGACTGGATGATTCCATGATCCATATACTCTCACAAGGGGCTTACCCAAAACCTTTACCACGCTTTCAGCGTGGAGGCTTTTTATCTTTCCACTTACAAAAGCACGCTTTTGACGCTCCAAAATAAAAAAGCCTCTCCAACTTCGTTGGAAAGGCCTTGTGCCCGAGACTGGATTCGAACCAGCACGCCGTGTTACCAGCACTACCACCTCAAAGTAGCGTGTCTACCAATTTCACCACCCGGGCTTTTAGTAATTTTAAATAATAAATTTAAAATATTGAATACTAAATTATTTGTAAGAACTAAAGGATCGCAAAGGTAAGAAAAAAGTCGGAAAAGTTCGAGGTCAGGAAGTCGGTAAGTCAGCGCTCTGTGTCAACTCTTAAACCCGTAACTTATCAACTTCAAACCGCTAATCATTCACCGCTGTGCGAAGCGTCTTCGCTTCGCAATACTATTCTGTTGCCTGTGGCAACCTTTTGAAGCAAAAGCTTTATGTGCTAATAGTCGGGGGACAGAGGTCTGAAGTCCGAAGACGGAGGTCCGGGGCATGGTGATTTCCACTGTCATCTGTTAACTGTCATCCGTCAACTTCTCTAATCATCCAGCTTCAGCACCGCTAAAAACGCTTCCTGCGGCACTTCCACGTTACCTATCTGGCGCATACGCTTTTTACCTTCCTTCTGCTTTTCCAGCAGCTTACGTTTACGGCTGATATCACCACCATAACATTTGGCCGTTACATCTTTACGCATCGCCGAAATATTTTCTCGCGCTACAATTTTGGCGCCTATAGCCGCCTGTATAGCGATCTGGAACTGCTGACGCGGTAACAGCTCTTTCAGCTTTTCGCAAAGCTTGCGGCCAAAATCCTGCGCCCGGCTGCGGTGAATCAATGCGCTCAGCGCATCTACCTTTTCGTTGTTCAACAGTATATCCATCTTCGAAATATCACTGTCCCGATAGCCTAAAGGATGATAATCGAACGATGCATAGCCGCGGGTTTGTGATTTCAGTTTATCATAAAAGTCAAACACAATCTCTGTTAAAGGCATTTCAAAGATCAGTTCCACGCGCGTAGTAGTAAGATAACTCTGGTTTATTAAAATACCACGCTTACCCAAACACAGCGTCATAATATTACCGATATATTCCGGCTTGGTAATAATCTGTGCTTTAATATAAGGCTCTTCAATCCTTTCTGTCTTTACCGGGTCGGGGAATTCTGAAGGGTTATTGACAATAATCTTTTCCCCTTTGGTAGTATAGGCAATAAAGCTTACGTTGGGTACGGTAGTAATAACCATCTGGTTAAACTCACGTTCCAGACGCTCCTGTATAATCTCCATGTGCAGCATTCCCAGGAAGCCGCAACGGAAACCAAAGCCCAGCGCCTGCGAGGTTTCCAGCTCAAAGGTTAAAGAAGCATCATTCAGCTGCAGCTTGTCCATGCAATCGCGCAGCTCTTCAAACTCATCGGTATTGACCGGGTAAATACCTGCAAATACCATCGGCTTTACTTCTTCAAAGCCCTTAATAGCAACAGGGTTCATGTTATTGGCCAGTGTAATGGTATCCCCTACTTTTACCTCCTTAGCATTCTTGATGCCCGTAATAATATACCCTACATCGCCAGCTCTGATCTCTTTTTTCTCGGTCATTTTCAGTTTCAGAATGCCAATCTCGTCCGCCTCATATTCCTGCCCGGTGCTTACAAACTTTACCTTATCGCCCTTCCTGATCGTTCCGTTTAAAATGCGGTAATACACAATAATACCACGGAAACTGTTAAATACGCTGTCAAAGATCAATGCCTGCAGCGGCGCCTCTTCGTCGCCTTTAGGTGCCGGTATTCTTTCTATGATGGCTTCCAGCACTTCCTCAATACCCAAACCCGTACGGCCGCTGGCCAAAAGAATATCCTCCGGCTTGCAGCCAATCAGGTCAATGATCTGATCTTTAACCTCATCAATCATTGCCCCGTCCATGTCTATTTTGTTGATAACAGGAATGATTTCCAGGTCGTTCTCAATAGCCAGGTACAGATTGCTGATGGTTTGTGCCTGTATGCCCTGCGTGGCATCTACCAACAGCAGCGCACCTTCGCAGGCTGCCAGCGCCCGGCTTACCTCATAGCTGAAATCCACGTGACCGGGAGTATCAATCAGGTTCAGCGTATAATCTCCGCCAGCCTTCGATTTATAATTGATCTGTATAGCATGGCTCTTAATAGTGATCCCTTTTTCCCTTTCCAGGTCCATATCATCCAGTACCTGGTCCATCATTTCGCGGTCGCTGATGGTGTTCGTTGTTTGCAAAAGCCTGTCTGCCAGGGTACTTTTACCATGGTCAATATGTGCAATAATGCAGAAATTCCTGATATGCTTCATTTTCTTAAAACCCCGTTAGGGCGTGCAAAGGTACGTATTTGAAATTTCTTATTTGTAATTTGCAAATTGAAGACATTACCCGCGCATGTTTGGCTTAGTTTATGTGCTATCTTTGATATACCATCAAACTCTTTTAAATTATTTAATATGCAACAGCCTGTAGAAATGACCACACTAAGCCAGGTGCTTGAAAAGCTCAGGCTAAAAGGTGTTGATAATGAAATCAAAATGAACGGAGATAAACAAATGGTCTCTGAGCAATCAGGGAAAGTATATCGCCCTGAAGACCTGGTGATCTTCAAAACATTCAGATTTGAAGGGGATTCTGACCCCGGGGATAACTCTGCATTATATATAACCGAAGACAAAGAGGGGGAAATAGGGTATATTCTTGATGCCTATGGCGCTTACAGCAATCATGATGGGTTTGAGTTTTCGGACTTTATTAAGAATATTAAAGTGGAAGACCGGGACGAGCAGGAACTGTTTGGATAAATAAAAGAGAATGTTTCAAAAGAGATGTCAGCCTGAGCTTGTCGAAGGATAACTATTTGGTTATCAATATTTCGTCAAGCTCAATATGACAACTAAATTGACTTTTGAAACATCCACTCTTTATAAGATAGATGGAGGCTTATTTCAACAGCCCGTCTCTTTTGGCCCATTCTTCAACTTTGGCAGCACGGTCGCCACTTTCAGGGTGACTGCTTAACATTTTCTCTGTCTTCGAGCGCTCTGCCCCATCGCTTAACGAAGCCAGTTTTTTGAAAGCGCTGGCCATTCCCATCACATTGTAACCATTTCTTTTTAGAAAGTTATAACCATATTCATCTGCCTGGCTTTCCTGTTTACGGCTGTATTTTGAGCTTAAAATAGCATTGGCAAATTCTCCCAGCTGGCTTTCAGTAAGCGCAGCGGCAACGCCCGATTGTGAAGAAGCTGCATCGGCAATGGCTGCGCGTTTATAGGCATCGCGAACAGCATCACGGGTATCTTTGTTTTTTACATGTCCAATTTCATGACCAATCACTGAAAGCACTTCATCATCCGTCATAAAATCCATTAATGCAGCAAAAACACGTATACTGCCATCTGCACAGGCAAAAGCATTCATGTCTTTTACCAGGTACACTTTGTAATTGAGTGCAAGACCATCTTCGCTTTTATGCTTGCCAAACAGCTTTTCCAGGCGTTTGGTATAAGGGCTTTCTGCATCAGCAACAGGATTGTTGGCATCCATCCAGTCAACTGCCTGCTTAGCCAGCTTTGCGGCATCGGCATCGCTGAAAGTAGCCGCTTTTACACCTTTACCTGCAGCCTCAACGGCTTTAGTATTTAATTTAATCTGGGCATAAGAAACACCTGTTAATGCAGCAATTACCCATAGGGTCAGTATCATTTTTTTCATAAGTAAAACTACTTTTTTGGAGTTAACGGATTGAATTAAGTAGTGCGAAAATAAAGTTTCACCGGCTGAGAACCTAATTGCATCCTGTTATTTTCCAGGTGTTTCAGGAACCGGTTTTTTCTTTTTCAGATCTTCTTCACTGGAAGGAGGATCCGGAAATCCCGGAACATCCTGATCTATGCGGGGGTCATTACTTTCTTTTACTTCCTTTTTAGTATTGATAGGATCTGTTGGCTTTTTATTTGATTTGCTCATACGGAAGGTTTATGGATCATAAGCAAAAAATCATGCCGGATTTAAGCAATAAAAATCGCTATACGCAGAATATAGTGTTACTGCCAATAAGATAGTAAGTATCGGATGGCGATACTTCATAGCCTGTATATAATCCAGTAAAAGCGCTAAATGCAGGCAACACCATACGGCGCTCCGATACAATAAAACAGGCCATCCTGTGCGATTGCCTTGCTTTACCGGTAATGATATACCCCGGGTGTATATGCCCTGATATAACAAAGCCGTTTTCTATGTTTCCGGCATGTTGATGGGTAATAACAAACGGCTCCATCACATGATTCTTTCCCGTTAAGCGGATTCCGAGAGCCTCGTAATCTATATGCATCAATTTATCATGATTACCGGGAACCAGCACAAAATCTATGTCCGCGAAAGATGCACGCCATTGTTTAAAAAGATGGATATCAGCATTATAATCATGATGAAACATATCGCCGGCTACCACAATGGTACGGGGCTGGTACGTTTCAATAAGCACGGTTAATCTTTTTAAATCATCGGTCATTACCGTAGAAGGAATGGGTATACCCCGCGAACGAAAATAGCCGGTCTTACCCAGGTGCATATCAGCCAGGAAAAGCACCTGCTTCCGGGGCCAATGGATAGCCCGGTGCTTTGATAAAATAAGCGCTTCATTATTACAGGTTATTTCCATATTTGAATATTGTGAATGGTAAGTAGGGAATAGTTAGTTGGGAGTAGTAAGTAGAGAATGTATCCCCTACTCGCTACTAACTACTCCCTATTCAATCTCCTCATTGTCTCCTCCTGCATCTTCCTCACTTTTACATCCAGCTCTTCGCTGCTCAGATCCTGGCGGAGGCTGTCCACCTTGATAGGAAAGCTGAGCGGAGTGAACGCTTTAGCATTAACAACAATAATCCTGCTTTGTTGAATACGTTGCAAAGCCGCAGCTAATCGCGGTTCTTCCAGTTGCTGATAAAACACTTCTTCATAAGCCTGGCGCATCAAAAGATTATTGGAATCGTACTGTTCAAATATCCTGAAAATAAGGCCGGATGAGGATTGCAGGTTTTTATCTGTTTTGAATTTGCCTGCATAATTCTTCATCACCAGGCCCGCTATTACAGCAATGTCCCTGAACTTACGGCCGGCCATTTCAGCAGCATTAATGCTTCTCACTATATCTTCCGACAGGTTTTCGACAGATAAAATTTTATTCATATCTATTTTATCCATCGGAACAGGTTGATCGCTCAGCAACTCAAATCCATAGTCGTTCATTGCCATAGAAAACGTAATAGGCTGTACCTTACTGATGCGGTAAGCAACAAGTGCACTCATTACCTCATGCACCAGCCGCCCTTCAAAAGGGTACATGAACAAATGATGGCCGTCCCGCGTTTGTATCAGCTCTACAAGAAATTCATCATCTTTGGGTATGTGCGAGTTGGCTTCCTGCTGCTTAAACAAGGGATAAAGCTTTTTCAATTCCACTTCTTTCGGTCCCGGCTTTAAGGCTTCATTAAACTTATGTCTTAAAAAGGCGCTCAGGTTAGCACTTAGCGGGAGCCGGCCACCCAGCCAGCTTGGTGTAATGGCACGCTTTGCATTGCTCTTTTTTACCAGCACTGTCATATCCTTTATCATTACAAATTCCAGCACTTTTCCTGCCAGTCCAAACTTGTCACCGGGGTTTAACCTTGCCACGAAATATTCCTCCACCATGCCAATATAACCACCACTTAAAAATTTCACCTTCAGCATGGGATCGCTTACAATAACACCCAGGTTCATGCGGTGCATCATGGCAATACGGCGGTTCTTTACTTTATAAACGCCTTCTTCAATGATTACTTTCTGATAATCTTCATACGCTGTAAGCACATCTCCGCCATGAGTAATGAACCTTAACACCCATAACCATTCTTCTCTTTCCAGGTAGCTGAAAGCATACGTTTGCTTTACCTGTCCATACACTTCCTCTTCCCTAAAACCTTCTCCCACTGCTAATGTAACAAGGTACTGCACTAATACATCAAAGGTTTGCACCAGGGGAATGCGGCTTTCTATAATGCCTTTTTGAGCTGCTTCTTTCAACGCCGCCGCTTCTACCAGCTCTAAGGAATGCGTGGGAAGAAAATAGATCTTTGATGTTTCAAAAGGTGAATGCCCGCTGCGCCCTGCACGCTGTAAAAACCTGGCCACTCCTTTAGGTGAGCCTATTTGAATAACTGTATCCACTGGTTTAAAGTCTACGCCAAGATCCAATGAAGAGGTGCAGATCACCGCTTTCAATTGCTCAGTATGCAGCATTTCTTCTATCCAGTTACGCAGCTCCATATCGATAGAACCATGATGGATTGCCAGCTGCCCGGCCAGGTGGGGTGCTACCGTTAACATAACCTGGTACCATAGCTCACTCTGGCCACGGGTATTGGTAAATATAAGCGTAGTACGGCTTTCATTAATAATGGGCACGAGTTGCGCAGCCATCTTTGTACCTAAATGTCCCGCCCAAGGCAGCACTTCTATTTCTTCAGGGATAATAGAAATGATTTCCGTTTTCTTTTTTTCTTTTGAACGAATAATGGTTTTTTTCAAGCCGGTGTAAGGGATCAGTACTTCCAGCGCCTCATCTATATTCCCGATAGTAGCGCTGATACCCCATATACGCAGGTGGGGCACTATGCTCTTCAGCCTTGACAGGGCCAGCTCTGTTAATACGCCCCGTTTACTTCCCAGCAATTCATGCCACTCATCTACAGCTACACATTTCAGGTATTTAAAGTAATCGGTATTATTTTTTTGTGCAAACAGCAGGTGCAGGCTTTCGGGAGTAATAATCAGTACGTCCGGCATTTTTTTAGTTTGCTTTTGCCGCTCTTTAGTAGAAGTATCGCCATTCCGGACGCCCACTTCCCAATCCAATCCTATCTGTTCCAGGGCCTCGCTCATAGCCCTTCCCAGGTCTTTGGCCAGTGAGCGCAATGGCGTGATCCATATCAATTTCAATCCATCACCATATTTTGCCGGATGATTGAGATAGTGAATAATAACAGAAAAGAAAACCGAAAAGGTCTTACCAAAACCCGTAGGCGCAATCACCAGGCCCGAATATCCTTCATCAAACTTCTGCCAGCTTTCCTGCTGAAAAGCAAAAGGCTCATTGCCTAAAGACTGGAACCAATCTTTAACAATGGAATAACCGGATGTGGATTGAATGGTGGACAAAAGATAAGTTAATATTGCTTACAGGAATGTAATGAAGTGGTTTCAATCAGGCACTTTGACGATCCTGAAAAACATATATTTTTTTTATAAGCTACAGATTTCAGCAGCGCAAACATACCAGATAAAGATTTAAAATCTGCCATATCTCAAAGATAATAAAATGGAAAACATTTGAACGATTAACAGACCCAGGCATCAGGGCAAACGCATCTTAAATACAAGCCCAAAGCCATTTACCGGGCAAATAATGCATCTATGCCACCCTTCCAGGGTTTTTAACCGGTGTCATTGTATATTTTTATAATTATTGCATCCGCCGCGGCGGATTGAAAATGAGCGGGTAAATAAGCCCGGAAGGCTGACAGGTTTATAAAATAAAAGTAAGTTCGTTAAAAAACTCCGCAAGGAGTGGCATTAAAGCATAAAATATCTCAAAATTAGATGCGTTTGCCCTTACCCAGCATCACCCATACTTTCCCAGCATTTCCTTTAAATCCTCAATTGTATTTATCTCATCAGCCGTTTTATCTTTTCGCCAGCGAAGAATGCGCGGGAAACGCAAGGCTACACCTGCTTTATGCCGGTTGCTTGCTGCAATGCCTTCAAAACCTATCTCAAACACCAGCTCAGGCTTTACCGTACGCACCGGACCAAATTTTTCGATGGAATTATTTTTAATGAACCTATCCACCTCTTTTATCTCTTTATCGGTAAGGCCCGAATAGGCTTTTGCGATGGTAACTAACTGGCTGCCCGATTTAACCGCAAAGGTATAATCCGTGTAAAAAGCGCTACGGCGCCCGCTCCCTTTTTGTCCATAAATCAGCACGGCATCAATGGATAGCGGACTGATCTTCCATTTCCACCAATCCCCTTTTTTCCGGCCAGCATGATAAACGGAGCTTTTGGCTTTAAGCATCACCCCCTCGCTGTTTACATCGCGTGCTTCTTCGCGTAATGCTTCCAGCTGCTGCCATTCAGAAAATTGTACTACCGGCGACAGTAACACATAACCAAAAGGAATATGCTCTATTACCTGTTCCAGTAAATGCCTGCGCTCTGTAAAAGGTTGCTCACGGATATCCGCCCCTTTCCATTCCAGCAGGTCATAAGCATAAAAACCAGCTGGAGTTTCAAGTAACAACTTTTTAGAAACGGTTTTGCGGTTCAGCCTTTTTTGCAGGTGATTAAAATTCAATACTTCTCCTTCTTTTACAGCCAGTATTTCACCATCTATCACTACCCCGTTAGGCAGGTATTCTTTTATTAGCTGGAGCTCGGGGAATTGGGATGTTACCAGTTCCTCGCCCCGGCTCCATATAAAAAGCTCATCCCCTCTTTTTATAATCTGCCCCCGTATTCCGTCCCACTTCCATTCTGCCTGCCATTCACCGGGAGGGCCCAGCTCTTCCACAGGTTTATCAATTGGATAAGCCAGGCAAAAAGGATAGGGTTTTGAATGATCGGCATTTACATGACCGCTTTCTATCAACCCGGTATAGCTGGTATCCAGCGGATCCCATTTTCCCATGATGCTATGCATGATCTTACTTTCTTCCTCCCCGGTAAATTTTGCTAACGCATTAACAAGCAGCTTATAAGAAATACCAACCCTGAATCCGCCCCCAATCAGCTTGTTAAAAATAAAGCGCTCGCTGTAATCCAGGCCATTCCAGGCATTTAACACATAGGTCTTTTTCTCTTCATCTGTTTTGTTATATAACCCTGTAAGTTCGCACATCCATTGCGAAATGCTTTTTTCAATCCTGTACTGCGGCCGGGGTAATATGAGGCTGATTGTTTCACCAAGATCTCCCACATTACTATATGACTCTAAAAACAACCATTCAGGCAAACCTGTTATTTCCAGGGCCCACTGCCTGATGAGGGTTGTTTTCACAGGCCGCTTAGGCCTTCGCCCGGTAAACAATGCAATCAGCCAGAGCCTGTCATCATCGGCGGCTATAGACAGGTATTCAATAATAGCATTGATCTTATCATTGGTTTTATTGCTGATCTCTAAAGCGTGTATAAGGGATGCAAAGTTTTTCATAGCGCGTCCTCCTCACCCTGGTTCGCAGATACCACAACTTCAGTTTCTTCATCATTGCCATACTGTGTTGCTACTTCTTCAGCCGCAATGCCCATCTCGTTTAAATACTTTGCAAATGTGGCCGTGTAGCCATGGGTAACAAAAACCTTTTCTGCGCCTGTAGCTTTAACAGTTTGCAAAAGCCCGCTCCAGTCTGCATGATCACTGACAGCAAAACCTGCGTCTACACTTTGCCATCGGCGATTGCCCCGTACCTGCATCCACCCCGAACATATAGCAACAGCTCCATTGGGAATTTTCTTTATCATGTTGCTTCCCAGCAAGGACGGGGGCAATATTACAATATTGTCCTGCACATCAGATCTCGGAACTTCCGTATTCCAGGTATGGGTTAGCGGTAAGTCTGTACCCGCCTCTTCTATAGCTTTATTCAGACGGGCAATTGAACTGTGCACAAAAATTTCAGCCACGCCTTCAAGGCCCTTCATTAATCGTTGGGCCTTACCAAGACTATACGCAATAAATATGCTTGTTCTCTGGTTAGCCTGGTTGCGATGTATCCAGTTCTTTATATTGTCAAAAATCTGCTGTTGGTCCAGCCAGTTATAAATGGGCAGCCCAAACGTGCTTTCAGTTACAAACTCATTACATTTTACTATCTCAAAAGGAGTTGATATACCATCATCCGCTGTTTTATAATCCCCCGAAACCACGCTCACAAAGCCATTATGCTCTAACCGTATCTGTGAAGAGCCAATAATATGCCCCGCGGGGTGCAGGCTTACTTTAACATTTCCGATTGTTTTGGTTTCGCCGTAAGGCATTGTATCAATACTAATATCCATACCCAGCCTGGTCTGTAGTACAGGCCTGGAGGCATCATGCGCCAGGTAATGTTTACTGCCCCAGCGGGCATGGTCACCATGCCCATGAGTAATCACAGCATAATCTACCGGTTGCCACGGATCAATATAAAAATTACCCTGCGGGCAAAAAATACCTTTATTGGTGAAACGCAGTAAACTCAACATTTTTAATTGTAGTTTATAAGGTCAAATATCGTTCCCGGTTTTACGCGCATAAAAAATAACAAAAATTCACAAAGCTTTTGTAATAAAAAGGCGGTTACAATCCGGAGTTGTAACCGCCTTTAAAAGTCATTAAGTTCGGTAAGCTACTTAAAGGGAAGATGTGTTCAAAAATTTAACACCGGGCCGGATCTGCAGACAGCTTATCTGTAATTACACAATGCTGCTGCCCATTAATGGATTCTTCGTGCCATTTCCAGTCGTTCAGGTCAATACTCATACCAGATGATAAGTACTGAATGGCATCACCTGTAAATCTGATAGGAAAAGAGCTATAGGATGCTGCTCCAATAAAGTTTCCAGGACTGTTAGATAATGCGTCTCTCATACATTTAAAAAATTTAATACGGTTAAAAGTTATCCATAAAAGGCAGATAATGATGAGCCTGGACTAGCAACGCCCGCTGGCTCTTCATAATAGAACATAACAAATTTTTTGCCAGATTATACTAAACCGTAGTTAAGGAAAGCATATTCAGAAGGAAAAGCCTAACCAATTAAACCAGAAATGATATTTATAGACAAGGCTATAACAAATGTATTGAGCAGGAAAGACAGCAGTCCGTGAAATAATGCAATCCGCCTCAGTTTTTTATCTGTAATTGTTACATCGGAAACCTGGAAGGTACAACCCATTACAAAAGAGAAATAGGCAAAATCAAAGTAATCGGGATCTTCATCACCCGGAAACTCTAATGGCTTTTTGATTTTGATTCTTTTATAGTAAAGGCTGGCATAATGAAAAAGAAAAACCGTATGTACCAGGAACCAGGAAATCAACATACCTGCCATAGTGGCTATAAGCAGTAACATATTCTTTTCCTTTTGGGAAACCACAATAAAAAATACGGCACAAAAGCTTGCAACACAGGCTAAAAGTATCATTAGAAAAACAAATATCTTGCTGCCATCTTCTTTACCTGCAATATTTTTTATTTCTTCCACAGGAGTATCTGCTACAACTACCCAGCAGCTAATAATATATACAATGGCAAAAGACGTCCAGCTCAACAGCAGCTTTACTAATATGCCCAATCCATTCTGTAAAAAGGAAAAGGTAAATATTGCAGCCATTAGTCCGATAATACTTCGCTGTACGGGGTTTAGTTTCTGGAATATATTTCTCCGGGAGTGCTTTTGGCCGTTAAATAAAATCATAACTTAATACTTTAAACCATACTAAGTTATTGATTACTTTTTTCGAAATAATAAAAATAACCCCACCGCTACCAGCGCTATCAGGAAAAATGCCCACCACATGCCGGCCTTGAATATACCTTCTGCTAATCCACAGCTTTGCAGGGTAAAAGCAAAAACAAAAAGAGAGCCTGTTAAGTATTTCATAGTAAGAATTTAAGGCGTTAATTATTTCCTGTTAAAAACATTTCGCAAGTTCCTGATATCTTCAAAGGCTTGTACAATTCCGGATTTTTGAGCTTTAACCAAACGCCTGATGTCACTGCCCAGCTCTTCTTCAAGCACTTCATTATAGGCGCGGATAGCCGTTGCCTCAACGGTTTCGCAACTTTCCAATATAGTCACACTGTCACTCCCTGTAAGTAATGCTTTCAGCTCCATCCATGCACGGTATACCTTGCCCGCTCCCGATGTACCTTCAGCAGTTTTACCTTCATACAGGCTTACCAATTTTTCCAGTTCCGTATTATAATCAATACTGTCATTTACTATTCTCCTTAAAAAAGGTTCCAGTTCTCCCGCGTCCTTATCATTCAACTCAGATATAGCCTTATCATAGCCAGCCCTCCTGTCGTTGTTAACCTGTATAAGGTCATTTAAAACTGCTACCTGCTTTTCATTACTCAATGTTTCCATATATCAGAGCTTAATCCTGTAATACAGACCCTTCAATCGCTTCTCCAATAGCATTGACATCTTCCTGGCTGATATTTCCCCAGATCTGCTTCCACATCTGCTCATCTTTTCTTATCTGGGTAATTTCATTGCCATGAATACGGCAATTATAAAAAGTAATGCCGTCCGTTGTTTCTGATGTTAATACAAGCACTTCCTGCATCTGGCCCTCAACCCTGGCCTGAACAGAAAATGCTCTTCCATTATTTTCCATAATCTGATATTTTAAAAATTATTTATTTAAAAAGCCGATCAGCAGGCTGTTCAGCTCATTGGCATGAGTACAGTTTAAACCATGAGGGGCGCCTTCAATAATGTGGTATTCATTATTGTCAATACCTCTAGCAGCCTGCTCTGCCGATGTTTTGAGTGGAACAATATTATCAGCATCTCCGTGAACAATTAAAACGGGCACTGTAATATTTGTAAGCTCAGGCCTGAAATCAGTAGTTGCCCATGCTTCCGCCGCCTTTTGCGTAGCGTTCTCTGATGCTCCTGAAGCCACGATAAAATCAGCATCCAGGCGCGCTTCGCTAACACTTTTATGCAGCAGGCCGTAATTATAAAAGTTTTTATGAAAATCTTTCAGAAAGCCTACCCTGTCTGTTTCCAGGGCTTCCATAATTTTATCCAGTTCTTCCTGCGGCACTCCATCAGGGTTATCGGGCTTTTGGGCTACCAAAGGGATAATGGAAGCTATTAATGCAGCTTTAACTATTTTCTCAGAACCATATTTTGTAAAATATCGCACTACTTCTCCTCCACCCATCGAAAAACCAACCAGTGTAATGTTGCTTAGCTCAAGCGTTGTTATAAGTGCATGAAGATCGGATGCAAGCGCGTCATAACCGTATTGATCCCATTCAGTTTCCGATGCGCCAAAACCACGCCGGTCATAAGCAATGACCCGGTGCCCTGCATTAACAAGCGCTGTAATCTGTGCATCCCAGGAGCGATGGCTTAAAGGCCAGCCATGGATCAGTATAACAGGATGGCCCGATCCATGATCTTCATAAAAGATCTTTACATGTTTTGCGTGATCCCGGTTTATAATATAAGGCATAATAAAAATTTTAGTACATTAATTCTATACGTACTATACTAATTACCAAAACCAGGCCAGTGTTGACCGGATCACTAAAATTCCAGTCCTCAGAAAAAATAGCACGCAATTTGCATTAAGGTATATTTTTGTCAAATATTAACTTTGTTATATTCAAACCAACATGATCCCGATAATTGCAGGGATTCAGGCTTAAGGAAAGCCTGAATTTCGAAAATTTTCGGAACATCAGGGTTACTCTTGACAAAAACAATAAAAAATAGCAAGAGAAGTTATAAGTTAATTCGGCTCTGTATAACACAACAGGCATTTATTATTTGAAAAATTTTTATTATTTGAACCGGGTAGCAAGTAAAATCTTAAGAATTGTTTTGTGGATCATTGCAGGCATTGTTATGCTTGTTATCCTTGCGGCGGTATCACTCACTATACCGGCCGTTCAAAACCTTGTAAAAAATAAGGTAGTTTCTTATTTAAAAAAGAAAACAGATACCGAGATCAGCCTGGAACGCATACGCATCAGCTTTCCTACCGGCCTTCAGTTAGATAAATTTTTTATAGCAGACAAAAAGAAAGATACTTTATTATATGCCGGCAAACTGGCAGTACAGCTGGATATGCTGGGACTGATAAGAAACAGGATTGCAGTTAATGACATACAGCTTCAAAAAGTATATGCCAATGTACACCGGCTTAACCCGGATACGGTTTTTAATTACCAGTTTCTGGTGGACGCTTTTGTTTCGGCAGATAAAGCACCGGAGAAAACACCTAAAGATTCTACGGCACCTCTTCAGCTAAAGTTAGACAAGATTGGCTTTGACAATATCAGGATAAATTTTAAAGATGATGTGGCGGGAAATGACGCGGGAGTATCCCTGGGTGTGCTAAATGCCCGGGTAAATGAGTTTAACCTGGAGCAGATGCGGTATGTGCTGGACAAACTGGAACTTAAAAATACACAGCTCCATTATTTCCAGAACAAACCCCTGACCGTTTTACAGCAGAAAGCTGATGAAGCGATTGACGAGACGGAAGCAGCATCGGGAGGCAAGCTGCCTTTGATCGAAGTAAAAAACTTTGCCTTTAATGATATTGACCTGAAATACGATGACCGTCTTTCTGATACCCGCGCTTTTACCTTTTTAAAAACCTTCCTGCTAAAGGACCTGCTGATAGACCTTACGCATGGCAAATATCAGACAAGCAACGGTGAGCTGAGCAATTCGGTTATAGATTTTGCCTACAGGCCTACCCCTGCCAATGAAGAAGCACTCCAAAAAGCGGCAGACAGCACACAGGAATCTTCTTTCAGCCTTTACCTGGATAAAATTGTCTTATCCGGTAATCATATCAAATATGATAATCTTTCCGCTCCCCGTGAAAAGCAGGGAATGGACTTCAATCATCTTAATATAAAAAATCTGGGTATTTCGGGGAAAGATATTGCTATTGACAGTGCCGGCATCAAAGCTACTATCAATGGCGGTAAATTACAGGACACCTGCGGTTTTGTGCTGAACGAATTAAAGGGGAAAGTTATTTATGATGATCAACAGATCAGCGTAGAAGATCTCTTGATAAAAACACCCAACACGCTTATTGATAATAATACGCTTGTAACTTACAGTTCCCAGGGCGACCTGTCCAAACATCCTGAAAAAGTGAACGTAAACTTAAGATTCAACAATTCCGTATTGGGCCTTGCTGACGCCTGGTATTTTGTACCCTCACTTCCTGCCGGATACCGCAACCAACGCTTAAATATGGCAGCTAATATTAATGGCCGGTTAAATGATATTAATATCAGCAAATTACAGCTAAACGGCATGCGCAATACTAATATTGATATTGCCGGCACTATCAAAGGCTTGCCGGACATGGACAAAGCCTTTTTCAATCTTAACATCGGAAAGTTCACTACCTCAAAATCCGACCTCAATGCACTTTTACCTAAAGGCACTTTACCTGATAATATAGAGCTGCCAAACCAGATAGCTGCCAGCGGAAAGTTCACGGGCAGCATAAAAAAATTCAATACAAACCTGGACGTAAGAACGGATATGGGATCGGCTAAGATCAATGCCGCTATGGGAGGATCTTCCAAAAATCCATCTTATATGGCTAAGGTGGATCTTAATAAATTCAATGTAGGCCGCTTATTAAAAAGAACAGACGTAGGCACCGTTAGCCTGTACGTAGATGTGACCGGCTCCGGTACAACAGCTCAAACAGCCAATGCTACGGTTAAAGGAACTGTTTACAGCGCTTACTATAATGAATATAACTATCATGATATTAAGCTCGATGGCAGGTATGCTAAACAGGCGCTCCAGCTGCAGGCAGCCAGCACTGACTCCAACCTGCATTTTAACCTGACTGCTAATATGAATATGGGAGGTAAATATCCTTCTTTAAAGGGCAGTGCAGACTTGAAACAGGTAGACCTGCAAAAGCTGAACTTCAGTACTGACGAGCTGAAAATAGCAGGAGTGGCCGATCTTGATTTTCCAACAGTAGATCCTGACTATTTAAACGGCACTGCCTTTATTTCAAGCTTACAGGTAGCTACCGGTGGTAAGGTGATTAATGTAGATACCATATCTCTTCATGCACTGTCAACCGCTGATGAAAACAGCTTGCAGCTCAGATCAGAGATCATCAGCGCTGATCTGAACGGGAAATACCAGCTTACCCGGTTAGGCCAGGCCTTCATTAATGAAATAAATAAATACTACGCGTTTGCTCCTGTAGAAAAAATAACACCGCAAAGAATGAATTTTAACGTAGTGGTACATGAGTCAAAACTCCTGAAGGAATTTGTGCCCTCGCTTACTACTTTTGCAACATCCACACTTAGCGGCACCATCAATACGGAAGCAGACAGCCTTATTATTAATGCCCGCTTTCCGCATATTATTTATGACAGCTTCGATATAAAAAATACAACGCTTAATATTAATAACAATGACAGCGCCATGCTGGCTTATGCCCTGGATATAAAAAGCATTCAAAGCCCTTCTGTTAATTTATACAACTCGGCTATAAATGGCAGCGCCGCCAACAATATATTGGGTGTGAATATATTTTTAAAGGATAGCAAAAACCAGGATAAATACATGATAGGGGGCAACTTTAAAGCAGATAATCAAACCTACCAGTTTTCATTAGATCCTCAAAAGCTTTTATTAAATTATGATAAATGGCAGGTTGCTCCTGATAACCTGATACAGTACGGCAAGGCCGGTATTTATGTAAGAAATTTTGATATCCGCAGCAACGGGCAATCCTTAGCTGTCAATAGCGCTTCAACAGCGCCCAACTCCCCTATAAAAGTTGCGTTTAATAATTTCCGGCTTGAAACGCTCACCCGTTATGCAGAACAGGACACTTCGCTGGTAGGCGGGGCTTTAAACGGAACAGTAGATGTAACCAACCTTACAGAGACCCCGGGGTTTGAAGCCGACCTTACTATAAATAAATTGCGTTATCAGAAAGATGAATTAGGGGATGTAAAAATACTGGCGGACAACCATACCAAAGAGGCCTATAAAGTGGATGTTACTTTAAGCGGCCTGCATGACGTAAGAGCTAATGGCTATTATTATACTACCGGCAAGGGCGCCCTTGATATGACGTTGAACATTAATAAAATTGATCTTAAATATATTGAAAGTGTAACCGGCGGACAGATAAAAAATGGTACCGGCATTATAACCGGACAGTTGACAGCCAAAGGTCCTCTGACGGCGCCTAAAATACTGGGAGGGATCAGTTTTAAAGACGCAGGGTTGAACGTGGCTACGCTTAATTCCTATTTCAGGTTAAATAATGAAACTATTGCGTTTACCGACAATGGAATCAGGTTTAATAATTTCACTTTGCGCGACTCTGCCAATCAGGCATTGATACTGAACGGGCTGATTAAAACAACTGACTATACAAATTTTGGATTTGCCCTGAGGCTGAGGGCTAATAATTTCAGGGCGCTTAATTCTACTGCTGCTGACAATGAATTATTCTACGGAAAAGTTTATCTCACAGTCAACGCAAATATAGGCGGCGACATCAATAAGCCGGAAGTAACCGGCTCCCTGCGTATCAATAAGGACACCCGCTTCTTTTTTGTAATACCCGACAACGACCCCGGCGTAGTGAGCCAGGAAGGAATTGTAGAGTTTGTAGATATGGATGCGCCACCTGAAAACGGCCGCCAGGCCCTTAACGTAGATAGTCTTACCCGCGCTCCGCTGAAAGGCATTAATCTTTCTATGGATCTGCAAACCGAAAAAGAAGCAGAAATAACCGTAGTAGTTGATCCGGCTAACGGTGATGCACTTCTAGTAAAAGGCGAAGCAGAGCTGAACCTGACCATGGACCCAAGCGGAAAAATGTCCATGACAGGCCGCTATCTTATTTCTGATGGTAGCTATAACCTGTCCATTGGAGGACTGGCCAAAAGAAAATTCCAGCTGCAACAGGGAAGCTATATACAATGGACCGGCGCTCCCACAGAAGCGAATATTGATTTAACAGCGGTTTATAACGTAACCACATCTGCCCTTGATCTTATAGCAGACCAGGTTACAACGGCTGATGAAAGCGCTCAAACCATGTACAGGCAAAAGCTGCCGTTTATTGTGTATCTGAAAATGACAGAGCAGCTGCTGAAACCCAGGATCTCTTTTGAGATCACTATGCCTGAAAATGAAAAGAATGCCTTTGGAGGTATTGTAAACGCACGGCTGATGCAGGTAAACAGCAATGAAAGTGAACTGAACAAACAGGTATTTGCTTTACTGGCGCTCAACCGCTTTATATCAGAAAATCCTTTTGAAAGCCTGGCTGGCGGCACCTCCCCCGAAATGCTGGCGAGGCAAAGCGTGAGCCGCCTGCTTACCCAGCAACTTAATAACCTGGCATCCGATCTGATCAAAGGGGTAGACGTTTCTTTCGACCTTACCTCGCAGGACGATTACAGTACAGGCGCCCAGGAAACCCGCACCGATCTTAACGTAGCGCTTTCCAAACGCCTCCTAAATGACCGCCTCACCATCACTGTAGGCAGCGATTTTTCCCTGGAAGGCTCACGTACCAATAACAGGAACGGTGCTAATATAGCCGGCAATGTAAATATAGAATATATGCTCTCCCGAGATGGCAGGTACAGATTAAGAGCTTACAGGCGTAACCAGTCGGATATGGTAATTGAAGGACAGATCATTGAAACTGGTTTAGGATTTGCAATGGTAGTTGATTATAACCGGTTCAGGGAAATATTCAGGAGCCTGAAAAGCCAGGAGCGCATTAGAAAGGAATGGGAGGAAAGACGCAGGCAAAGAGAAGCGGCACCTGAATAGGCCTTAAAAAACAGGCAATTTTAAAAGACACCGGTTACTAAGGGAACCCGGTATATTATGACAAAAAGAATAATGCGTACTATTTATAGCATATCATTTTTATTAGCAGCAGCAATCACTATAAGTTCCTGCAGTGGCGTAAAGCACCTGAAGGAAGGCCAGGTATTGTACACCGGCGCCGAGGTCAGGATCAATCCTGACAGCGCAAAGAAAGTACCCGGAGAAAAAACGCTTAAAAGTTCTTTGGAAGCAATGACCAGGCCCGAGCCTAATAAAAAAATACTGGGCATGCGGTATAAGCTGTTTTTTTATAACCTGGCAGGAGAACCTAAAAAACCTAAGGGCCTGAGGAACTGGATGCGTACTAAACTGGGTGAGCCACCAGTGCTCATGAGCGACCTTAAGTTGCAAAACAATATCAATGTGCTGCAAAGTCACCTCATCAGCAAAGGCTATCTGCAGGCTGCTGTAACCGGTGAAGCACAGGTAAAAGGTAAAACCGGGAAAGCGGTTTATACCGCCCTCACCAAAGACCGCTATACGCTCAATGAAATAAAGTTCCCGCCCGAACCTACTGCATTAGATAATATTATACGGCGTGGAGCGGTAAATACATTGCTTAAAAAAGGCAGCTATTACGATATTGATGTATTTACGGCCGAAAGGGAACGTATAGACAACGATCTGAAAGAAAAAGGTTACTTCTTTTTTAATCCCGATTTTTTACTGATGCAGGTGGATAGCACCATTGGCAATCACCAGGCTAATGTAAGGGTAAAAATAAAAGACCTCACACCCATAGAAGGATTAAAGCCTTACCGGATCAACGATATAAATATTTATCCTAACTATAATATCCGCAGGGATTCGGCCATTCGCCTGTCCAAACCTGTCGTTCATAACGATTTTAATATCTACGACCGTACCAATACTTATAAGCCGGCACTATTTGATCGTTTGATATTTTTTCAGAAAGATGAGCTGTACAACCGCAGCGATCATAGCCTCAGCTTAAACCGGCTCGTAAATATCGGTACTTTCAGGTTTGTTAAAGCGGAGTTCCGCCCTATTGATACCCTGGAAAGTGATTTGCTGGATGCCAACTTCTATCTTACTCCGCAGAAAAAAAGATCTATGTCCTTACAGGTTACGGGAACCAGCAAGTCCAATAACTTTGTTGGCTCTGAGTTAAAACTGTCCAATACCAATCGCAACCTGTTCCGGGGAGCAGAACAATTAACCACCAGCCTTGCTGCCGGTTTTGAAACCCAGGTAAGCGGCGCCAAAACCAATTCTTACTCATTGAGCGCAAGCGCCCGTTTAACATTTCCACGTATTATTGCCCCTATTCATTTTAAGAGCGCCAGCAATTTTGTACCTAAAACCAATATTACCCTGGGTGGCCAGCTTCTTAACAGAGCCCTGTATTTCACGATGCTCTCCGGCAACGTTGAATATGGCTATAACTGGAAAGGAAATCAATACGTAGATCACAATCTTAATCCCTTTGCTGTTACTTATGTCCGCACATTAAAAACATCAGACAGCCTGCAAAAGCTATTGGCCCAGGTGCCCAGCCTTCGCGGAAACTATGAGAACCAGTTTATATTCAGCACCAATTATAACTTCACCTATAATAACCAATTCCAGGATAAACAGCGTAATAATATCTACTTTCATGGATCTGTAGAAACAGCAGGTAATCTTGTCAATGCTTTTTTAAAGAAAAATACAGCAGGACAAAAAACATTATTCAATACAACGGTAAACCAGTTTATACGGCTTGAAGCCGATTTCCGGAATTTTTATAAAGTAAATCCCGGGCTGGTGCTGGCAGGAAGAGCCAATATAGGTTATGGTATTCCTTATGGCAACAGCAGCGTATTGCCTTATGTGCGCCAGTTTTTTGCAGGCGGCAGTAATGATATAAGGGCTTTCAGGGCAAGATCTTTAGGACCGGGTAGTTATAATTATGAGATCAAACCCGACTCCAGCCGCTTTTTTGCAGACCAGGGCGGCGACATTAAAATGATGGTGAACGGCGAGCTGAGAGCCAAACTGTTTAGTGTGATACATGGCGCTGTATTTATAGATGCAGGTAATATCTGGACCTCTAAGGCCGATACTTCGAGAGCGGGCAGCCAGTTTAAATTATCCAACGCCTTTAACCAGTTTGCAGTTGGCGGCGGGATTGGCTTACGCGTAGACGCTACGATCTTTGTGATACGGTTTGACCTGGCCACACCACTTCGCAAACCCTGGCTGCCTGCAGGCCAGCGCTGGGTATTCAGCGATATGAACTTTGGAGATCCCAGCTGGCGTAAACAAAATCTTATCCTGAACATCGGTATCGGCTATCCGTTCTAAAGTATTAACTGGCACAATATTTTATGGAGGGTTACTATAATGATTATATTAAAAAAAATAAAAGGTTTCTTTAAAAATTTATGGCAGCTCCTGGTGGCATCAGGAAAAGGCTTTGCCGAAGATAAAATACCCAAATTAAGCTCTTCGCTGGCTTACTGCACCATATTCTCTATGGCGCCTTTGTTAACTATTGTAATTGCTTCGGCAAGCCTTATATATAAGAAAGAAATCATAGAAGGAAAAGTTTTTGAGTATGTAAGTGAGTTTACAGATGATAGCAATATTGCTTTACAGATCCAGAATATTGTTTCACAGGCAAGCCTCAGCAATAAAACATCGTTTGCCCTTATTATCGGAATTATATCACTTATTATAGGTGCTACAGCCGTGTTCCTTGAGATACAGGACAGCATTAATACCATCTGGAAAGTAAAAGCAAAGCCCCGTAAAGGTATTGCAGGATTACTGACCAACAGGTTAAAATCTTTTTCCCTGATCATTTCTCTTGGGTTTCTGTTGCTGGTATCGCTAATCCTGAATAATATTTTAGGGAGTGTGCAAACCAGGTTCCAGGACCTTATTCCTCTACAGTCAGGATGGTTATTTTTTATTTTAAACAATGTGCTCACCTTTGCCGTTATCACCTTTTTATTTGCCGTTATTTTTAAAGTACTTCCTGATGTGATCATTAAATGGAAACCGGCTTTTGTTGGCGCGGCGTTCACAACGCTGCTGTTTGCTATTGGTAAATTCCTGATAGACTTATACATTACCAAAGCCAATCCCGGTGCGGTGTTTGGCGCAGCCGGCACACTTATTATTATTTTGCTTTGGGTATATTACACCTCTTTTATATTATACTTTGGTGCAGAGTTTACACAGGCTTATGCCGAAAAATTCAGTGAAAAGATCAGGCCTTCCAAATACGCAGTATTCCTTCATATTACTGCCGAAGAGGTACATGTAAATGAGCTGCCTCCGCAACATCCGGAATACACAAAACAATAACACATATTATCTATAACACGCGCATAAATATTTTTTCGTAATTCCACTCCCTCTCCTTTGTATTCCTTCCACCCTTTGGGGGAATAAGAAGCAGGCTTGGCGCCGGTCCGAAGAACTCCTAAGAAGAGGGGTGAGGTCTTTCTGCGAAAAAACTCTATGCTGCCACCATATTAACAACCGAGTTATCATGAGTACAGAAAAAGAAAAAATGTTATCTGGCAGGCCCTATAAGGCTTTTGACCCGCAGCTTTTTGAAGAGCGGCAGCACGCCAAAGACGTTAACTACCAGATCAACACCCTTCATCCCTTTAAAGTAGATGAACGGAATGCTTTATTACGAAAACTGCTGGGAAGCACCGGCGCTCACTTTCATATAGAGCCGCCTTTTTATTGCGATTACGGATATAATATTTCTGTAGGCGAAAACTTTTATACCAACTACAATTGCATTATTCTTGATTGTGCGCCGGTTTCAATTGGCGACAATGTATTCCTGGCACCTAATGTATCTGTTTTTACAGCCGGACACCCTTTGCATTATGAGCCCAGGAACGAAGCTTTTGAATACGCCTTTCCTGTATCTATTGGTAACAATGTATGGATCGGAGGCAGTACGGTCATCAATCCGGGTATAACGATCGGTGATAATACAGTAATCGGATCCGGCAGCGTGGTTACTAAAAATATTCCCTCTAATGTAGTGGCGGTGGGCAATCCCTGTAAAGTGATCCGCGCTATTACAGACGAAGACAAGCTGTATTATTTTAAAGACCTGAAATTTTAATTGATCTCCAATAGCTAGCCGGAACACCACAACAAAATTTATTTGACTTACCACTAGCTGCTTGATAAATTTTCACGATATTCAGCAAAATTTTTTGAATGATTGTTGAAGAGTATAACCAGGCCGTACCCGGAAAAAAGAAAAAATTTTACCAGGTACTTTATATCCAGGTTTTAATGGCCATTATTGTAGGTGTATTACTGGGGTATTTTTATCCCTCTTTGGGAGAGCAAATGAAGCCCCTGGGCGATGGCTTTATCGGGCTTATAAAAATGATCATTGCACCGGTTATTTTTATAACCATTACAGTAGGCATTGCCTCTATGAGCGATATGAAGAAAGTAGGCCGCGTGGCAGGAAAAGCGTTTATTTATTTTCTTACTTTTTCTACATTAGCGCTTATACTGGGACTTATTGTAAGTAATATAGTCCAGCCTGGCAAGGGACTAAACATTGATCCGTCCACATTAAAAGCTTCTTCTATTTCACAATACGTAAACAAAGCGCATGACAGCTCACTGATCAATTTCATTTTTGAGATCATACCCAAAACACTGGTAAGCCCGCTTACCGGCGATAATATTTTGCAGGTATTGCTGATCGCTATCCTGTTCGGCATTGCTATTTCCTTAACCATGCCCAAAAGCAAGCTGGTGCTCGACTTTATGGAAGCGCTGGCGCACCCTGTTTTTAAAATCGTCTCTATTCTCATGAAGCTGGCGCCCATTGGTGCTTTTGGCGCCATTGCCTTTACAATAGGGAAATATGGTATTGAATCAATAGGTAACCTGCTGGCCTTGGTAATAACATTTTATACAACTTCACTCTTTTTTGTAATAGTGGTATTAGGGGCCGTGGCAAAGTATAATGGCTTTTCCATTTTCAAATTCTTAAAATACATAAAAGACGAGCTGCTGCTGGTATTGGGCACCAGCTCCTCCGAAGCGGCCCTGCCTGCCCTTATGCAGAAAATGGAAAAGGCTGGTTGCGCCAAATCCATTGTGGGGCTGGTGGTACCTACAGGATATTCTTTTAATCTTGATGGTACTAATATTTATATGACGCTGGCTGCGTTGTTCATTGCCCAGGCATGTAATATTCATTTACCGTTATCAAGCCAGATCGTATTACTGCTGGTAGCCATGCTAAGCTCCAAAGGCGCGGCAGGCGTAAGTGGTGCGGGTTTTATTACCTTAGCCGCAACTTTAGCCGTAGTGCCTGAAGTACCCATAGCAGGAATGACGCTGATCCTGGGTATCGACCGTTTTATGAGCGAGTGCCGTGCCCTGACCAATATGACAGGGAACGCAGTGGCTACAGTAGTTGTAGCCAGGTGGGAAGGGCAACTGGATAAGGAAAAATTACATGCTGCTCTGAATGCTAAGTAGTGAGTTATGAGTGATCAGTTATGAGTATGTATCCCCAATTATTCATTATTCATCACTCACTACTCATCACTGCCAACTCACGCTTAACTTAGCACTAATATCTAAATACTATCGTCTAAATACTAATATCTATACACAATGAAATCAAGTCACGAAATAGATTATGAAATTTTTGGTGAGGAAATGCAATATGTAAGTATTGAGCTGGATCCTAACGAAACCGCCATTGCCGAAGCAGGCAGCTTTATGATGATGGACCACGACATAGAAATGGCTACCATTTTTGGCGATGGCTCTGCCAGCCAGTCGGGAGGATTATTTGGCAAGCTTATGAGCGCGGGCAAACGCCTGCTTACCGGAGAAAGCCTGTTCATGACAGCTTATACCAATGTTAGCCACGGTAAAAGGAAAGTAGCTTTTGCATCACCCTATCCAGGTAAAATAATTCCTGTTGATCTGCATGCATATAACGGCAAGATAGTTTGCCAGAAAGATGCTTTCCTGTGCGCGGCCAAAGGAGTAGCAGTGGGCATTGAATTCCAGCGCCGGCTGGGCACCGGCCTTTTTGGCGGCGAAGGATTTATTATGCAAAAGCTGGAAGGCGATGGCATGAGCTTTATACATGCAGGCGGACATGTATTTCACAGGGATCTCCAGCCTAATGAAATACTGCGTATAGACACCGGCTGTCTTGTAGGGTTTACACAAAATATTCGTTATGATATAGAAATGATACGTGGCATCCGCAATAAAATTTTCGGTGGCGAGGGCTTTTTCTATGCCACTCTTACCGGCCCTGGGCGTGTATGGATACAGACCCTGCCCGTAAGTCGCCTTGCTGCACGCATTCTTTCCTTTGCCACTACCACACGTAAAGAAGAAGGCAGTATCCTGGGAGGATTGGGCAACCTGCTGGACGGGGATGGACGATAGGGAGATGACAGTTGACAGAGGACGGAGGGCAGGCTAAGAAATTTAAAAGTTGATAGGTGGACGGGCACGAGCCAGTATCCAGTATAATACAAAATGTACGATATAAGGTGTACGATGTACGATATGAAGGCTGAAAGCTAAAGGCCAAAAAGCTGGAAGCAGAAGGCACGACCAGAAACCAGAAACTTGTAACCAGTAACCAGAATAATACAAAATGTACGATATGAAAGCTGAAAGCGAAAGGCCGAAAGCTGAAGGCAGCGTACAGGTTTTCTCTTCCCCTAACTTCCGGACCTCGGACTTTCGGACTATCAGGATGACAGAGGTAGATATTAGTACCTGTAACCAGTACCCAGTAATGGAAATGTACGATATAAAGTGTAAGATGTACGATATGAAAGCTGAAAGCGAAAGGCCGAAAGCTGAAGGCAGCGTGCACGTTTCCTCTTCCCCTAACTTCCGGACCTCGGACTTTCCGACTATCGGACTATCTAGATGACAGGAATGAGCTGACCGTACAATGACCAGGTTTACAATCCCAGTTGATGTACGGCGGCCTCAACACCGCGTATCTCTGCTAATCCCTTTAACCTTCCAATAGCCGAATAGCCGGGATATGTGATCTTATTCAGATCGTCCAGCATCTGGTGGCCATGGTCGGGCCTCATAGGAATACTGCGCTGCTGTTCTTTTTGTAGTTGCGTCACATATTGAATAATGGCAACAATATTGCCATTCCCTTCCAGGTGGTTAGCCTCAAAGAAATTGCCTTCCTCATCCCTGTCCGTACTGCGTAGATGAAGAAAGTAAACCCGCTCACCATATTTTTTGATCATTGCCAATAAGTCATTATCCTTCCTGGCGCTGTAAGAACCGGTGCAAAAACAAAGCCCGGCATTTTTTGAAGGCACGTTCTTAAACAATGCCTCAATATGCTCATCCTTGCTCATAATACGCGGTAATCCTAAAATCGGGTAGGGCGGATCGTCGGGATGGATTGCCAGTTGCACGCCATATTCTTCAGCAGCAGGCGCAATTTCATTTAAGAAAGAAAAAAGGTTTTGCTGTAGCTGGTCTGCAGAGATATTACCATATTCATCCAGCAATGATAAGACCTCTTCTGTTGTAAATAAGCCGTCAGATCCGGGCAGGCCCATCAGGCAGGAAACTTTTAATTTTTCAATTTCACTGAGGCTAAGGCTGTCAAAAAACTTTTTAGCCTTTTTAACATCGGCCTCCTCGTAGTCATTTTCAGCACCGGGGCGTTTTAAAATAAATACATCAAAAGTCACAAATTCTTTCCATCCAAATCTCAAACAAAGCGCACCTGTTCCCGTGGGATAGTCCAGGTTAGTACGCACCCAGTCCAGCACGGGCATAAAATTATAGGTAACCACTTTTATATTATTATCAGCAAGGTTCTTCATGCTGATCTTATAATTCTCAATCCAGGTTTTGTAATTGCCGTTACGCTTTTTTATATCCTCATGCACGGGAAGACTTTCCACCACATCCCAGGTAAGGCCAGCCTCTTCAATTGTTTTTTTTCTTTTCTGAATTTCTTCGCTGGTCCACACTTCACCAACCGGTATATGGTGTAAAGCAGTTACTATGCCGGTAGCCCCGGCCTGGCGGATATCGCTTAGCGAAACAGCATCGTTATCACCATACCAACGCATGGTTTGTATCATTTTGTAGCTCATAATGCGCTAAAGTAGAACAAAAAGCATTAAGCTGATCACAAAAACACTTCAAGTTCCTGATTTGCAACCTCTTTTTTTACTATCTGCTTCTTGATTAAGCTTTATCCATTGTTTAGCAGGAAGTTTCTTGCTATTTATGCTGTCCCGCATTCCAGGCAGCAACCATTGCAGGATCATCACTAATGCGCCAGTTGGAGTACGCTGCATCATGCGAAGGAGATGAATCAAAATATTCAACAAATACAGGTAACGGGCTAACCGAGCTAATGTCTTTAGCCAGGGCCGTTAATAATTTCTTCCGGGTTTCGGTAGCTATCGGCTCATTCACCTGTCCCGATTTTTTCATTTTATTAACACCTGTTTCGGCCACTGCCCATGGGAGCCCAACTGTTTTCATCACTTCCCGCACATTTCCAAAAACCTTCGAAACATCATCCCCCATATTATCCCGGTAATAACCATCCCAGGAAATAAGCTCCACCTTTGCCGGTAAATAATCTTTCCAGTTCCGTTTACTTGCGGGATCAAGCGAGTAAGACATCAAACAAAGTGAGGGTACCAGGTTAGGTTTATTTAGCTTTTTTTGAAGCGTGATAATATAGTCAAAAGCGTTCCTGAATTCTTCTGCAGTAAAAGCGCCATCACGGATATCATCTTCCGGCTCATGAAAATAGGTCCAGTAAATTTTTGAGGTAACAGCAAGCGAATTAAAAAAGCCTGTAAGAACGGCATCTTTTGATCCATCCAAAACTTCTTTTGCATTCATTTTAAAGGAAATCTGCACCACGGTCTCAACCGGTATATAGGCAGGCCATACGGGATCACCACTGCAATAAATACGCGCTACCTGGTACTTGCCAAACGCGGCTTTTACTCTTGTATAAGAATTAGCATGGGTTTCTCCGGGCATTATCCCAAAACTTGACCCCCATATTATTGACGGGTCTTTTGCAGGAGGCTCTGTGCCTGCCGGTGATTTTGAACAGGAAATCCAAAGCAGTAACAGCGCCGGCAGATATAAAAATCTCATTGCCCTTTCTTTTAAAAACGTTTAAATGTCATCCTGTTAACAGCCAAATTCGCGCCAGAATACACAAAAACGGCTTCGGAAAACCGAAACCGTTTTGCAAACTTTAAATATATAAAAACTAAACCACAACTCTTGTTACCTTGTCCTTCCGCCTCTTTCTCCACCACCGCGGCTGCTGCTTCTTTCACCGCCTCCACCACCAAAGGAACGTGATGGGGCCTGGCTGCTGCGGCTCTCAAAGCTCCTGCTGGGTGCGCTGCGCTCTACGCGGGGTGCTGACTGCCGCTGTACCTCGGTCTCCCTGCTACGCATTTGCGATTCCCTCTGGGTATATTCCCGGGCTGATCTTTGCTGTTGCGCTTCAACCCTGGCCTGGTTTTGTCTTTGCGCTTCGGCCTGGCGCTGTTGCTGTACCTCTACGCTGCGTTGCCTGGTTTCCACTGACCTTTGCTGCTGCATGGCATCATTGCTGCGCTGCTGCCTCATTTCTTCCCTGCGTTGCCTCATCTCCATTCCTCTTTGATCTGACTCGCTGCTGCGTTGTCTTTGCATCTGTTCTGTACGTGCTGCATTTGATGATTCCCCTGCACTGCTATTTACATTGTTCTCTCTTCCTGTATTGCTGCGATAGGTACGGTTATCACCGGTATTATTTCTTATATCTCTGCCGGTAGCTTCTTCCCTGCGGGGGGAAGCGTTAACACGTACATCACGGTTGTTACCAGCTTCTGAACGGGCTCCGTTACTGTAAGTCCTGTCATTACTTCTTGCAGAACCCCTGGAAGCTACGCTGTTCCTGTCATAACGCTGCACTGTTCCCGGAGCATAATCAGACCTGTTAGTGCTTCTGGAAACTGAAGGCCTGTACACAGAAACTGAATTCCTGCTTACCGAAGCTCTGCCAGGCCTGTCGGAAGAACGTACTGACACTGCATTAATACGGCCGGTATATCTTTCCACCTCTGTACGGCGGGGACCGTTTGTATAGTATCCCCCTCTCCTTCCGCTGTTCCCGCGGCTGTTACCATAATAATTGTTAATGATAGTGGTTCTGTTAAAGATGGTTACGTTATTACGGTACGGATAATAATATCGGCCGATATGTATGGAGCTCATATAACGGCAGGGCGCAAATGTCCAGTAGTCGTAAGGAGGGTTATAACTGCCAAACCCTACGCTGATACTGATACCGGGACGAATAGGGGCCCAACCGTAATAGTCGCCGCCGCCGCGCCATGAAACCCATGCAGGAGACCATTCATAACCCGGCACCCAAAGCCATCCATAATACGGATCCTGGAACCAGCGGCCGTAGTGAAAAGGCGCCCAGCCCCAATCGTAGCCGGAATTCCACATCCAGTCATAATCATTGGTATAAACCCAGTTACCGTTGGTAGCATAAGGACGGAAATCCGACCCAACCCTCGGGCGCCAGGTATAGCCATATTCGGGGTAATCGATCCAGTCCCCATAAGGGCTCAGCTCATCGTAGAAGGTCTGAAAATTAATACTAACCCCAACCCGTGATTGCCCGTCTGCAGGTTTGGCCGAAAGCATTCCCAATGCTACAATCAGCCCGATACCTAAAGAGTTGATGAATCGTTTCATTTTATTTAGCTTTTAAAATTGTTATTGAATTTACAAGAAACCTTATTTCTGTATTTATGACCGTATAACTGTGTATAAAGTTGTCTGAATGGTACCTTATTATTCCCATCAGGATTATTTTGTGATTTATTTTACATTTACAGGATCATAAAAAGTGGTTACTGATTGATTTTCAATAGTAATATTTGGCATTTATTATTTTCAGATTATTCCCTACTTTCACCGCTGATGGCAGTTGACTATTACCAGGTATTACAAATTTCACCTTCGGCCAGTATAGCCGAAATTAAAACAGCCTACAGAAAACTGGCGCATGTTTACCATCCCGACAAAAACCCTGGCAATAAATCTTCACAGGCTCATTTCAACCTTATAAAAGAAGCATACGAAACACTATCCAATCCGGGCAGAAAAGAACAATACCTCCAGAAAAGATGGCTGGCCAAAGCTCAGGGACAACCTTTAGAACAACCAGTAAAAACGCCCGAGCATGTTCTGATACAGGTACTGTCAGCCAGCGATCAGATAAGAAAAATGGATATGTACCGCATGAACAAAGAAGGCATCAAAGATGAATTAAAGCTATTGCTTTCTGAAAATAACATCACCTTATTAAACGACTTTAATGAAATTCCGGTTAACGATGCAATAGTGAAAGAATTATTGTACACGGCTACAGTACTTCCGGCATCGGTACAGACCGGTCTATTAAAATTACTCAGGCTTATCAATAGTAATTATACGGATGCTATCAGGAGCAAAGAAGAAGAGCTGGAAAATAAAATCTTCTGGGAAACCTGGAAGCCCGCATTTATTATTTTAATTGTAGTGCTGCTTTGCATCCTGATATGGGGCACTTCTTTAAAATAAAAGCAAAAAGCTGAAGGCCGAAAGCGGGTTCAGATCATTCCTTTTAGGAGGATGAATTTTTCCACCCTCCCCCTTCGGGTACTCCCGCCAGCGGGAGACATTCTGTCTTCAAAAAGTATTATACACCTGCAAACATTTTACTTTCTACATTTAATATTCTACATTCAACATTTTACTATAAAAACTTTATCTTTCAAAAGCAAAAATAAATAACAATGATCCCTATCGGAGATGACAATACCGGGCGCACTATAACCCCCTATATTAATTACCTGCTTATTGCCATTAATATATTCGTCTTTGTTTTTTCGCAGGGGCTGGGCACTAATGAGGCCTTCCTGATGAGCTATTCAACAGTACCAAAGGAAATACTAACCGGCAGGGATATTGTTGGAGGCGGCCTTCAGCCCACGCCAATCCCGGTTTACGGAACCATTTTTACGGCCATGTTCATGCACGGCGGAATTGCCCATATTGCCGGTAATATGATGTATTTATGGATATTTGGAGATAACCTTGAAAATGTAATGGGGCATTTGAGATACCTTGTTTTTTATCTGCTCTGCGGTGTATTAGCTACATTAGCGCATGTTTTTATGTCGGCCTATACCGGCACCGGACTATACGTTCCCAGCCTTGGGGCATCCGGCGCTATATCCGGTGTATTAGGCGGATATATGATACTATTCCCTAAAAACAGTATTCGTATGCTGGTGATCCCATTTGTAATAAGAGTGAACGCCTTTATTGCCCTGGGATTGTGGATTGTTTTACAAATAATAGACGGCTGGGGCGCTTTAGGCCGTGAAGGCGGCGGTGTAGCTTATGCTGCCCATATTGGCGGTTTTATAGCCGGCATTTTATTGGTAAAGTTCTTCGCAAACAGGAGGCCGGTCAAAACGGCATAGGCTTCAGCCTCAGGACACCTGTTCCAGCAGTTCCCTGAATGCCGCCATAGTGGTAAAGAGATTATCATGAATAATGGGATCTGCAATCCAGCGTGGCACACTTGCACTTTTATCAGTCATGATCTGATAAGTTACTTTCAGATACCCGTTTTTTTCTTTTTCCAGCATCCATTTACCCCTGGTACCTGTAATACGATTTACATTCCTGATCAGAGGGAACTGGCTGACTTTTGCCTCTTCAAAATAAACAGGACATATAGTACGGTTCATGTCATTTTTATTAAAAAAATATTTCAGGCTGCAGTCCTGATCGTTCATAGGCCATGGCATTTTATAACGTACATAAGTATGCCAGACTGTTTCACTGTTAGTAAAGGATATTTTAAAATTTTTAGCATGAGTGTTCCATTTTATACCTTTCCGGGGATCTTTCAGTAATACGATCACAGCTTCTGCAGATGCTGCCTTTACCATAAAATCCGCTTTCAGCTCACGCACCGTATTGTTATTATATGCCACCCACCTTTCATATAAACAGATATTCTTCTCCTTTTTTATAAGCTCAAAATCTGCAGCATTACATACAGTAATGAATAGTAGGGCAGCCAGTATCAGGCAACTGTTGGGTATCAGCTTTTTCATTTGTAATAGTTTTATTGCTTGTGTTGTAGATACTCTTAATACCACCAACTACCCGTGTCCCCCTATTGGTTGTAACAAAAAATTGCAGGATAAAACAATACAGATAACTTAACAAGCGTGCATATAGCTGGAAGAGTACGCGCCAGAGTACATTGCCGTTTATAGTATAACGGACGTTAAAGAATATGACTCTGTTGTAATTAGGAAATGCTGTTTAACTGTTTTTGTAACAGATTCAAAGGGCATTCATGTTAATCAACAAGCCCTAATTAATCAAATATCTTCCCGGCATTGAGAATGCCATTAGGGTCAAACACTTTTTTAATATCCCGCATGAGCTGCAATTGCTTTTCTTCAAATACAATATCCAGGAATCCCTTTTGTATCAGCCCAATGCCATGCTCACCGCTGATAGTGCCTCCCAGGCTTTTTACCAGTAAAAACAGTTCGCGTACAATTGCGTCCATTACAGGATTTTTATAACTATTGGGAGCTCCTTCTTTTTTTATACGGATATGCAGGTTGCCATCCCCCGCGTGACCGTAAGCTACCACATCAAAATCATGCTGCAGGCCAAGAGCTTTTAGTCCTTTAATCAATTTAGACAGCTCTGCACGCGGCACCACGGCATCTTCTTCAATAGTATATCCAGCCATCTTCACATACTCTGCCACTTTTCGCCGCAATTTCCAAAGCACTTCTTTTTGCTGTGCGTCTTCTGCAAATAAAAGCTCACCGGCTCCGTATTGCTCCAGAACAAGGGAGATCTGCTCTATTTCCTTAAATAACACTTCGGTATCATTGCCATCTACCTCTATCAGCAGGTGGGCTTCAATACTGTCATTTACAGGTACTGTATAGTTGTCTACCATGCTGCCTACAATTTTCAAGGCATTCATTTCCATAAGCTCTAATGCACTTGGAGTAAATCCTGCACGAAATACAGCGCTTACAGCTTCACAAGCTTTGTCAAGGCTGGCAAAGGGAGCCAGCATCAATAAATTATACTTAGGTAAAGGAATCAGCCTCAGCACAATTTTAGTTACAATACCTAATGTACCTTCGCTGCCCACTATCAGCTGCGTAATGTTATACCCTGTAGCATTTTTCAATACATTAGCTCCTGTCCATATAATTTCGCCCGTAGGTAATACCACTTCCAGGTTCAGTACATAGTCCTTTACCACCCCATATTTTACAGCATGCGGGCCACCACTGTTTTCTGATATATTGCCGCCGATAAAACAGGAGCCTTTACTGGCAGGATCAGGAGGATAGTATAATCCCTTTTCCGCAACAGCGTTTTGTAATACTTCCGTAATAACCCCCGGCTCAGTGGTTACCTGTAAATTACGTTCGTCTATATCCAGTATCTTATCCAGTTTTTCAGTAGAAATAACCACCCCACCCCTATGCGGCAAGGCTCCGCCAGTCAGGCCGGTGCCTGCACCGCGCGGCGTAACCGGAATTTTATATTCATTGCAAATCTTTAATATAGCACTTACCTGCTGCGGTGAGGAAGGCTTCAGAACAACATGGGGTTTAAAGCTCAGTGTTTCTGTTTCATCATGTGCATAATGCAGCAAACTGTCTTCATCTGCAAAAAAATGATCATTCCCCACAATATTTTTAAACGATCGGGCTATATCTTCTGTTATCATAGCGGTAGTGGTTCTGTTGCTGTAAATATAGTTTTTTAATAGTATGATTAGTCTATAGAAACAACATACTTATCTTTGATAATTCTACAACTACAAAAGAATGGCTGGAATACTGGAACAAATAGGCAATACGCCTTTGATTGAGCTGAATAAAGTGTCGGTAAATAACAATGTAAAAATATATGCCAAACTGGAAGGTAATAATCCCGGGGGCAGCGTAAAAGACCGTGCTGCTTACGGTATGATAAAAGGTGCTTTAGACCGTGGGGAAATTAAGCCGGGCACCCGGCTGATTGAAGCTACCAGCGGCAATACAGGTATTGCCCTGGCTATGATAGCTAATTTGTTTGGCATTAACATAGAGCTCGTGATGCCCGAAAACGCTACAAGAGAACGGGTTTTAACTATGCAGGCATTTGGCGCAAAAGTTACTTTAACACCCAGGGATAGGGGTATGGAAGGCTCTATTGACTATGCCAATGATAAACTAAAAGAGGGGGGCTACCTGATGCTTAACCAGTTTGGCAACCCCGACAATCCGGGTATGCATTACAAAACCACCGGCCCGGAAATATGGCGCGATACTGAAGGCAACATTACCCATTTTGTTTCGTCTATGGGAACAACAGGCACTATTATGGGTGTATCGCAATACCTGAAAGAAGTGAATCCTGCTATCCAGATCGTAGGCTGCCAGCCCACGGACGGGTCCAGCATACCGGGTATACGCAAATGGCCACAGGCCTACCTGCCAAAAATATTCGATCGCAGCAGGGTTGACAAAGTGATAGAAGTGGATGAAAAAGATGCCCGTATTATGGCAAAGCGCCTGGCCAAGGAAGAAGCCGTGTTTGCCGGTATGAGCAGTGGCGGCGCTGTATATGCTGCTATTGAACTGTCAAAAGAGCTTACATCAGGTGTTATTGTTTGCATTATCTGCGACAGGGGCGACAGGTATTTATCTTCTGATCTGTTTGATGAATAGTTCATTTATCATCCCAGCACCTCATCTTCCCTTTTTGATCTTAGCCACCAGGTTATAAGAATCATCTATCCATTCTTTTAAAAGCCTGGGAGGAACGGATCCGTCTGCAATAACCGTGTTCCAGTGCTTTTTGTTCATGTGATAGCCTGGCGTAACGCAGTGATAAGTTTCCCGCAGTTCCAGGGCTTTATCCGGATCGCATTTTACATTAAATGAAAGCGGATCACTATCCAATCCTGTTAACAAAAAGATCTTACCATTCACTTTATAAACCAGGGTGTCTGGCCCAAAAGGAAGTGTTTCCTCTGCGCCGTTCTTAGAAAGGCAATAATCACGAAGGGTTTCAATATCCATAGTAAATTTTTCTTGTATATCTATTATTGATTTTGGCCAAGAGGAACCTTTCCTCCCGACTATTATTAAAAACATCTATTGTGGTCAGGCGGGGATGAAATTTTTCATTCCCCTTTGTTTAATTTAGGCATGAAAAATCTCATGTCGGTTTCTGTCAATGTAAAATAAGCAAACCATTGCATACAAAAAAGCGGGATAAAATATTTAACTTAACACCTTAATATTATTACAAACCCAAGCTATGCCGGTTACAAAAAAAGTTCTGTTGCTCGTTTCTGTTCTTATATCTGTCATTGCTTGTGCGCAACCAGGAAAGAATCATAATTTACAATTTGACCACCTGGCGCAAAAATGGGATGAGGCAATGCCGCTCGGTAACGGCAGGCTTGGTGCGCTTGTGTGGCAAAAGCAGGGCAGGCTGCGCTTATCGCTGGACCGGGCTGATCTATGGGACGAGCGTAAAGCGCTGGATCTTTCTAAATTCACCTTTGCTGATGTGGAAAGGTGGGTGCTGAATAAAACCTACGACTCTGCCCACCTGCTGGGCGATGCTCCTTATGACCAGGTCCCCTATCCTACCAAACTTCCTGCTGCCGCAATGGAATTTGATCTAACCAGTCTGGGAAAAGTTGTATCCAATACACTCGATATAAAAAATGCTATCAATATTATAACTTTTGAAAGCGGGATAACTTTTAAATGCTACATACATGCCACCCAAAACACAGGCTATTTTACTTTCGAAAACATAGAGGAAAAATTTTTTCATGAGATATTTAAGACCCTGGTCCCAAAACTTATTGTACACAATTATAATAACGGCAATAGCGGGAAAGATAACCACTCCGCGCAAGGTCTTGAAAAATTAGGATATGCCCAGGGCACGGTTACAGAAACAGCCAATACCATCAGCTACCATCAGCCCACCTATGATAAGAATTATTTTGAAGTAGCCATTACCTGGCAAAAATTCCCGGGGAACAGGATGATAGGCGGATGGACCATCAATAACAACAGCAAAGCTAAAATACCGGTCCTTAACATTGCTTCAAGCGATCCAGCAGACTGGGCAGGCCATACAGACTGGTGGAAGAAGTTCTGGTCCAGGTCATCGGTAAGCCTGCCGGATACCCTTATTGAAAAACAATACTACCTGGAAATGTACAAACTGGGGGCGGTATCGCGTCCTGCAGCGCCTGCTATTACACTGCAAGCCGTTTGGACTGCTGATAATGGCAGCCTTCCGCCATGGAAAGGCGATTTTCATAATGATCTGAATACGCAGCTCAGCTATTGGCCGGTTTATACCGGTAACCACCTGACAGAAGGTGAAAGCTATATTAACTGGCTCTGGAAAAATAAAACGAAAAACGAGCAATACACCCGGCAGTATTTTGGTGTAGAAGGATTGAATGTGCCTGGTGTGGTAACGCTTAACGGAGATCCGATAGGAGGATGGATACAATATGCATTGGGGCCAACAGTAGGGGCCTGGTGTGCGCAGCATTTTTACTGGCAATGGAAGTATTCGATGGATGAAATTTTCCTTAAGGCCAAAGCTTATCCCTATATACGTAGGGTAGCTACCTATCTTGAAAATATCACACGGTTAAAAGATGGCGTAAGAAAGCTTCCTTTAAGCTCCAGCCCCGAATATAACGACAACCGTGTGGATGCATGGTTTACAGAGTGGAGTAATTTTGACCTCGCCCTTGTTAAGTTCCTGTTTAAGGCTGCAGGCGAGACAGCCGCTGCTGCCGGCAAAAAAAGCGAAGCAGCCCATTGGCAAACCCTGCTGGAACAGCTGCCTGGCTATGAAATAAACGAAACCGGCTTTACCGTAGCGCCCGGGCAAAACCTTAACAGCTCACATCGTCACATGTCCCAGTATATGGCTATATATCCGCTGGCATTGTTAGATATCAATAACCCGAAAGACAAAACCATTATTCAAAACTCCTTAAAAAGGCTTGAAGAAATGGGTACCCGGGCATGGTGCGGCTACTCCTTTAGCTGGATGGCAAGCCTGTATGCGCGGGCTTATGAGGCTGATAAGGCTGTTAAGCAATTACAGATCTTCGCTTCCAACTTCTGCGCTCCCAACAGCTTCCACCTGAACGGAGATCAGAAGGGCGGAGAGCATTCCGGCTTTACTTACAGGCCGTTTACCTTAGAAGGCAATTTTGCTTTTGCACAAGGTGTGCACGAATTGCTGCTGCAAAGCAGGGATGGTTATATTGAAGTATTTCCGGCTGTTCCACACAACTGGAAAGAGGTGGCCTTTAACAATCTCAGGGCTGAAGGGGCTTTTATTGTTTCGGCAAAAAAAGAAAACGGGGTGCCCACCACTATTACCGTTGTTGCCGAAAAAAACGGCGAATTAAACATCAGGCTTCCCTTCAGAACCTGGCTGTCAAAAAGCACTCCGATGGAATTATTCAAAAGAAATGATAACGGTATTATTTCCGTGAACCTTAAAAAAGGGCAAACAGTAATTTTTGAAAATGGCTATGAATAAACAATTAAATACATGCCGAAAGTGGGTATGGGTTTTAATGCTGCTCACATTTACAAAATCCCATGCCCAGACAATTACAGCAGCTAATCGTGCTGACTGGTTTAAAGACGCCAGGTTTGGGATGTTCATTCATTGGGGACTTTACAGCATCTTAGGCGGCACCTACGATGGGCATACGCTTCCCGATGAAAGTTTTGAAAATGGCAACAGCTGGTATGCAGAATGGATACAGCAAAGACTGGAAGTACCCCGGGATGTATATCGTGCTTTGGTAAAACAATTTGATCCCTCAAAATTTGATGCAGACAGCTGGATCAAGGAAGCCAGGGATGCAGGCATGAAGTATTTTGTTATTACGGCCAAACATCACGATGGTTTTGCATTGTGGGATTCTAAAGTTTCTACCTACGATATAGGGAGTACTCCTTACAAAAAAGACATCCTGGGCGAGCTGGCCAGGGCCTGCAAAAAATATGGACTAAAATATGGGTTTTATTATTCACATTGCGAAGACTGGGACCATCCGGGAGGGGCTACTCCATCATGGACCCCTCAAAAATCAGATGCTCAATTTGAGCAATACTGGAATGAGAAATGTTTACCGCAGGTTACCGAGCTGATACAGCGTTATAGTCCCGACCTGTTTTGGTTTGATACCTGGGGCGATAAGCAGGAAAAAATATTTATATCAGATAAGCGCCGTGATCAGCTGATTGCACTGATAAGAAAACAAAGTCCTAAAACCCTTATCAATGGCCGTATATCCTGGCTTAATCCCGGCAACGACATAGATTTCCTGGAAATGATGGACAACGAATACCCCCCGGAACTGTTGCAGCGACCCTGGCAAACACCTGCAACAATGGTGCACTCCTGGGGGTGGCATGCCAAAGACTACAACTGGAAAACAGCCAGGGAAATGGTCGGTTACCTTGTAAGCAATACCTCTAAAGGAGGTAATTATTTACTCAATATCGGTCCCAAACCGGATGGCACATTTCCTGCAATGGCTGTACGGCGGTTAAGGGAAATAGGCGGCTGGATGGCAGCTAATGCAGAAGCCCTTTACGGAACAGATCCGGTTTTGATAAAAGCACCTCAGCATGTATGCTTAACTCAAAAGTCTATCAATGGTAAAAACTATATGTATGCGTCGCTGGTACACGCATTAGCTGATAGCAGGATCGTGCTTCCGGTTTCGTATGATGCAATTAATTCCATACATATTTTAGACACCGGGATGCCCATAAAATTTGAAGATGCCGACAACAAAAGCATTGCGATACTGTTGCCACAAAAAACGGCATTGGCTGATGATGGTGTAACTGTTTTGAAAATAGCGCTTAAATAAAAGATGAATAATGCACACTAAATAGAGTGATGTTACCATATTGAAATTTATCTGCTACATTTAACCCAAAGTAAAAGAAAATGCGCTTTACAATAATACTCATTCTAAGCTTAATACAGTTCAGCCTGTTTGCACAAAATAAACCCAACATTATTTTAGTGCTGGCAGATGATATGGGGTACAGCGATTTAAGTTGTTATGGCAACCCATTAATTAAAACTCCTTTTTTAGATAAAATGGCACACAGCGGCGTAATGGCTACTAATTTTGTAACCACATCGCCCATCTGCTCCCCCTCGCGTGCTTCTTTACTTACCGGAAGATATTGCACCAGATCCGGTATTACTTATGTTATAGGACCGGGAAATAAAATTACAATGCCCGCAGATGAAGTAACCATTGCAGAGGTTTTAAAACCCAGCGGTTATACTACCGGGGCAGTAGGTAAATGGCACGTGGGCGATTACGGAAGCGGACTACCCAACCAACAGGGATTCGATTTTTTTTATGGCATGATGTATAGTCATGATTACAGGAGCCCTTATGTACAAACAGATACTGTTATTAAAATTTTCAGGAATACAACGCCCGAGATCTATCAGCCGCACGACAGTATTCTCAGCAATATTTATACTAAAGAATCTATTGCCTTCATCAGACAGGCGCACAAAAACAAAAAACCTTTTTTCCTCTACCTGGCTCATAATATGCCCCATTTACCTGTTGCGTTTGGTGCTATGAAACATCGAGCCAAACGGTCTGCAGCGGGGGCTTTGGGAGATGTGATTGAAGATATGGATGAAAGCCTGGCAAGGATCTGGAAAGCTGTTGAAGAAGCAGGTGAGGCCAATAATACGATCTTTATTTTTACCAGCGATAACGGTCCCTGGATCAATGCGCCGCAGCGCATGTACGATGACGGTGTTTCCAAACCTTATGATGTAGGCGCCGCCGGCATTTTCAGGGGATGGAAAGCATTATCCTACGAAGGGGGGCACCGTGTTCCGTTTATTGTTTACTGGAAGGGGCATACTTTATCCAATGAAGTTTTGATGAAGCCCCTTTCCAACCTGGATATATTACCTACAATAGCTGAATGGTCAGGATCAAAGCTGCCTGAAAAAGAGCTGGACGGGCAATCCGTTTCGGGCTTCCTTACTATAAAAAATTATAGCAAGCCTCACCGGCCCATTTATTATTACAATACATCATTGGAAGGTGTAAGGGACGGAGACTGGAAATTGCGCTTAACAAAGGACAGCGCCGGAACATTTAGCGAGCTCTACAATTTATCGCGGGACCCCTCGGAACGGGTGAATCTTTTCAACGATCCTGAATATAATGTGCAGAAAGAACACCTGTTGAAATTGTTTGCAGCGTTTCCAAAAGAAAGGTAAAGTTGTATCCCTCCAATAATATAAAATTCTTATTCGCCTGTAATTTCTTACTATTTCGGCCTGGTAATTACCTGGTTGGGGCAGTATTTCTCACATCCATAGCTAATTGACTTAGAGTGTGTACGGATAATTCGGCAAAGAGTTTTTTCTGCCACTCTGTATAATTAAACGGTTCTCTGTTCAGCAAGGTAATGAATCGCTCGGCATTTACCTCTCCCAAAGCGGCTATCAAAGCCCCAAGACCTTGTTGTTTTATTTCGGAGTCGGTTATAGGTGTCATTATTATTATTCTATTGATTTGATAAAATCTGTTGGATTCAATACAAAAATATCACGTTTTCCAGACATTTTTTTTAATAAAATATCGTCTGTAGTCAAAAAATACTGACACTTCGCTTCTATTGCACAAGCTAAATGCAACGCATCTTTGGTCTTTATTCCAGCTTTGGTCTTTATTCCATCTCTGACAAATATTGTTGCATTTATCAGCACTGTATCAGTTTCGGAAATATCCGCTATGGCTAATGATTTCCACTTACTAATAGTACTTTTTCTTTCTGCGAAAGGATTTGCTTCATTTTCAAAGTCAATAATATAAGACCATACAAATTCAATCTCCCCCGTTCTAATCATTTGTTGAACGTATAGCTTAGCATCTGTTTCTAATTTAACTCTTATGCTACTTTGGTCGTCAAAAGGCCTGTTAAACAGCAATTATCCAGGTAAACCCTCGTCATAAATCAAACTTACACGAAATCTACGTACTTCTGGCAAGTTTTTATCGAACGCCCCCTCTGAACGGGTGAACCTTTTCAACGATCCTGAATATAATGTGCAGAAAGAACACCTGTTGAAATTGTTTGCAGCGTTTCCAAAAAACCCGTAAAGTGCTTACCTTTCATCTCTGAATTTTAATAATAAAAACAAGAATGATGATTGCTCATTACCTGAAACCGGCGCTTTCTAAAATTATCGGACTTTGTATTGTCTGTGCTGTAACTGCAGGCAGTACAGCATTTGCCCGTATTAGGCTGCCTAACATTTTCGGGAACAACATGGTATTACAACAAAAAAGTGATGTTTCATTCTGGGGACTGGCTAATCCAACCGAAAAGATATTTATTACTGCTTCATGGAATAATAAAACAGATTCGATAGTTACGGATGGTAATGCGCAATGGAAAATAAAGCTGCAGACGCCGGCCGCGGGCGGTCCTTATACAATCACACTTAAAGGAGACAATACCATCACCCTCAGCAATATTATGATCGGTGAAGTATGGGTATGCTCAGGGCAATCCAACATGGAGTGGAGCAGCTACCAGAAATTACCGCAGATCCTGGAGGAAATGCCCCACAGCACCAATAACAACCTGAGATTATTCCAGGTACCCCGGTCTACATCGCAATACCCACAAGACAACATAGAAGGCAGCTGGAAAATAAGCGGCCCCGAAGCCTTAGAGGGTTTTAGCGCAGTAGGCTATTTCTTTGCAAAGGAGCTTCAGAAAAAGCTGGATGTTCCGGTAGGGATCATTAATGCAAGCTGGGGCGGTACACCTGCAGAAACGTGGGCTCCTGCCGAAGTGGTTACAACCAATGATGTATTAATGAAGTCTGCTGCCCTGCAAAATCAAACGCCCTGGTGGCCTGTAAAACCCGGTTATGCATATAATTCCATGATCGCTCCGTTAACATCATTTTCTATTGCAGGCGTTATCTGGTACCAGGGCGAAGGCAATACGGTGATGCCGTTTACATACAACCAGTTATTTTCCTCCATGATCAGTGCCTGGAGAAGCGCCTGGCAGAAAGAGCTTCCGTTTTACTATGTGCAGATAGCCCCTTTTGCTTATGGTAATTATAACGTAGGCAATCTCATCCGCGAACAGCAAACCAAAACATTAAACCGGCCTAACACCGGCATGGTGGTAATTACAGACCTTGTTAATGATGTAAAAAACATACACCCAACCAATAAAACAGATGTAGCTAAAAGGCTTTCGGCTTATGCCTTAGCCGAAACTTACCAAAAGGATGTGGGTATTTACAAAAGTCCCATGTTTAACCGTATGGAAATAAACGGCAGCAAAGCCAGTCTGTATTTTGATAATGCCCCTAACGGCTTTATGCTAAAAACGGGAAAAGCAGCTACCGATTTTTTTATTGCCGGAGCTGATAAAGTATTTGTTCCAGCCACCATTAAAATAGAAAAAGACAAGCTCCTGGTATCCAGCCCTGAAGTGAAGAACCCTGTAGCAGTAAGATTTTCTTTCAGCAACGAAGCCATGTCTAATATTTTCAGTAAAGAAGGATTACCGGTTGCTCCATTTAGAACGGATGACTGGGAGGTGGATACGGGTAAGGTGAAATGAGATCGTGGAATATTGGTTCGTAGTAGGGATAATCCGAAATCGGCAGCAGGAAGTGCGTGTCTTGGAAATTCAATATTTTACCCGCTCCATTTCACACGCCATCCACATCCGGTATCACCACTACCGATTTATATCTTTTTTCCTGGTGCAATAAAGCTACCTGGTACAAAATATCTTTTTTACATTGTTCCAGAACCTTTGCATTACGGGGCAGCTTTAACATCAGCTCCATTAAATATTGATTGCGGACCCTGTTGATCACCGGTTCTGCGGGACCGGTTATATTATGCGCATACCGGTTAGAAAGCGCATTAGCAAAGAGTTGCGCAGCATCCTGCACCACTTCTCTTATTTTATTCCTGAAAGTAAGCTTAATGATCCTTGAAAAAGGCGGGTAAGCAAAAAGCTCCCGTTTGGCTATTTCATCCTGGTACATGGCATCATAATCATGTTGCTGCACCTGCACCAATACCGGGTGCGCGGGTTGAGCCGTTTGCACCAGTACCTTGCCTTTACCATGCTTGCGCCCGGCACGCCCGCTCACCTGTTCCATCAGCTGATACGCTCTTTCATTCACCCTGAAATCAGCAAAAGATAAAATGCCATCAGCGTCTAAAATGCCCACCAGGTCAACGTTTTCAAAGTCAAGTCCTTTCACCACCATTTGTGTGCCCACCAGTATGTCTACCTTATGTTGCTCAAAAGCCTGGATCAGCTGGTCATGCGCGTGCTTGCCACGTACTGAATCAATATCCATCCTGGCCGTTCTGGCATCAGGAAAAATTTCCTGCAAAGCTTCTTCTATTCTTTCGGTGCCAAATTGCTTCTGCACAAAATCGTGGCTGCCACAGGCTGCGCAGGTGGTCATAGGCGGATAAGTAGTACCGCAATAATGGCAAACCAGTTTATTATAAAATTTATGAAAAGTAAGCGATACATCGCAGTGCCTGCATTGGGGTATCCAGCCACACACATTACAACGCTGGTAAGGAGTATAGCCTCGCCGGTTCTGGAACAGTATTACCTGCCTCCTATTATGCAGGGCCAGCTGAACCGCATCGCGCAGCGGCTGTGTTAAGATGGTTTCGGTGATATCCTTTGCCCGGAACCTGCGCGTATCAATCATTTCAATAACGGGCATCTCCACATCGCCATAGCGCTGCATGAGTTTCACCAATCCATATTTTTCTTTGGAAGCGTTATAGTAAGATTCTAAAGAAGGCGTGGCACTGCCTAAAACCACTTTACAGTTTTCGTATAACGATGACATGTAAATAGCCGCATCTCTTGCATGGTAGCGCGGCGCCGGTTCCATCTGCTTATAAGAAGTATCGTGCTCTTCATCACAAATAACAAAGCCCAGGTTATTAAAAGGCAGGAACAGCGCAGAGCGTGCACCCAGCACCACTTTCAGTTCACCGTCCTTTACCTTATTCCATATTTCTATTCTTTCATTTTGTGAAAATTTGGAGTGATAAACGCCTATATGCCCGCCAAAATGCTTTTGCAGCCTGCGGATGGTTTGAGAAGTGAGTGCAATCTCCGGTAACATGTACAACACCTGCTTCCCGGTCTTCAACTGCTCTTCTATCAGCCTTATGTAAATCTCTGTTTTGCCGCTGGAGGTAACCCCATGCAACAGGCAGATACTTTTTTGGGCAAGCGATGCCTTAATCTCTGAAAATGCTTTTGCCTGTGCTTCAGACAGTTCAAAATCTACATGAATGTTTTTAGGCGACTGCCTCACCCTGTCTACAATCCTTTTATCAGCGATCAAAATCCCTTTTTCTACCAGGCCCTTAAACTGCGCATCAGTGGCACCGGCCTTTTTCAGTAAAGCAGCTTTGGTCACATCACCTTCAGCTTTTTGAAAATGCAGGTAAGCCAGCAGCAGCTCCATTTGCTTTTCGGCCCGCTGCAGGCGTTTATCTTCATTCAGCAATTTCTCCAAAGCCGCTTCTGCAGCGTATTCCGGCGCCAGTATTACAAACGTTTCCTTTTTAGGATTATAGGTTTCCTTCAACGCTTCCCATACATAGCAAATACGCTTTTGTATCAGCCGGTTAATAACAGGATACACATGAGTGGCATCCAATATCTGCTGTACTTCTGTCAGTTTCAGCTCTTTTCTTATCAATAAAGCCTCTGCCACTAAGTATTCCTCATTATCCAGGTCTGTGAAATCCTCTCCTGCTTCTTCATTAAAAACCAAAACAGTTTCGCTGCTTAGCTTAAAATGAGCCGGCAGGGCCGCAGCCATCACTTCTCCCTCAGTGCACATATAATAAGCAGCCATCCATTGCCATAATTGTAACTGCTGGGGATATACCACAGGCTGCACATCCAGGACATTTAATATTTCTTTTGGCTCAAAAAATTCAGGAGCATTGTCATGTAAAAATTTTACAATACCTGCATACCGCTTGTTCCTGCCAAGATTTACTTCTACCCTGCAGCCGGCCTTAACCGTTTCCAGCAAATGTTCAGGTACCTGCCAGGTATAATTAAGCGGCAGGGCCAGCGGAATAATGATCTCTGCAAAAACGGGCTTCCCGTGGCTGTTACTGTATAATCCAGGTGCGTGCGGCATGTAGTGCAATATACTTACTGTTTGGAAATCCACGGAGCCTTGTGTGCAATAATTGCCTGCTCCATTTTTTCGTGCACTTTACTTTTCAGAGCGGGAAGATCGTCCATAGTCATTCCTTCTACAGGTATTTCTTCAAGATAAACCACCCTGCTGATTCCCGGATTTAGCGAAAATACAGAGCTATAATGCATCCTGCTGTATGTATCCAGGAATATTACAGGTTTCACCGGGGTTTGTGTTTCTATTGCCAGCTTAAAGGCGCCGTTGTAAAAATCCTTTAAAGGCGTGCTTGTTTCGTTAAAAGTGCCTTCGGGAAAAACAAAGATAGAAATACCTTTATTTAAAACAGAGCGCAGCAAACGCAGGCTAAGCGCCCGGTGTTGCGCATCGCTTCTGTCTACCGTAACAATAGCATATTTGTAAATAAAACCAAAAACCGGCACTTTGGTCATTTCAATTTTGCCCAACGGCCGCAGCGGTTTCCTAAACACTTTTACCAGCATAGGGATATCCAGGTAGGAAATATGATTGGCTACAATAATGTACTTCTTGTTATCATCGTGCGGCGCATCATATATTTTCTTTACAAAAAGAAACGTAAGCGCAAACCATATATCGGCCCATAAAACACATAACCTGTAAATAATATTGCCGCCCTTTATCCTGCCGAAAAAACTGGCAATGATAATAAACGGAAATACCAATAGCATTAGTGCTATAAACAGGATGGCCGCATAAATGCTAAACAGGAAACGCAGAATTTTCATATCAGTTGACAAATGTAGGGATTAGTTGAAAGGTTGAGAGGGGAATAAGTTGACGAAGTGCAGGAGAAATTCATCATTTTAGAGGATGCTGCGCGAGGCGTCCTCGCCTCGCACGCTTATGTTATCGCCTCAAGGCGATGAGTATATGTACAAAAAAACTACCTTTGCACCCTTATGCAAGGCACAAAAACAGTAGCTTTTCACACTTTGGGATGTAAACTCAATTATTCCGAAACCTCCTCCATTTCAAGAATGATGGAAAATGAAGGTTTTGTGAAGAAGGAATTTACAGAACAGGCCGATGTATATGTAATAAACACCTGCTCTGTTACCGATAACGCAGATAAAGAATGCCGCCAGCTGGTACGCCGCATTCAGCGGAAAGCGCCGGAAAGCATTGTGGTGATTACCGGCTGCTATGCACAGTTAAAACCTAAGGAAATAGCAGAAATACCGGGAGTAGACCTGGTTTTGGGCGCTGCAGAAAAATTCAATATTACCAAACATATTAAGGAAATAGCCAAGGGCGATTCGGCAAAGATCTGCAGCTGCGATATTGAAGCCGTAAGCGGGTTCAACACTTCCTTTTCTCTTGGCGATCGTACCCGAACTTTTTTAAAAGTGCAGGATGGCTGCGACTATAACTGTTCCTTCTGCACTATTCCTATGGCTCGTGGTAAGAGCCGGAGCGATAGCATTGCCAACGTAATTAAAAGCGCGGAAAAGCTGGCAGCTGAAGGAGCGAAAGAAATTGTGCTTACCGGCATTAACCTGGGTGATTTTGGTAAAGGCCCCGACGGACAGGCGCCGGTATCCATCAATAATAGGGAAGAAAATTTCTTTTCGCTTATTAAGGAGCTGGATCATGTAAACGGGATTGAACGGTACCGCATATCCTCCATAGAACCCAACCTGCTTACCAACGAAATAGTAGAGTTTGTGGCTAACAGCAAAAAGTTCATGCCCCATTTTCACATACCGCTGCAAAGCGGCAGCAACAAAATTTTAGGGCTGATGCGCAGGCGTTATAAGCGCGAACTGTACGCCGAGCGGGTAGGCCTTATCAAAACCCTGATGCCCCATTGCGCTATTGGTGTGGATGTAATTGTTGGCTTCCCGGGCGAAACCGATGCTGCATTTAAAGAAACTTACGATTTTCTCCACGGGTTAGACATTTCTTACCTGCACGTTTTCACTTATTCTGAAAGAGATAACACGCACGCCCTAACATTAAACCCCGTTGTTCCTGTAAACATCAGGCACGAGAGAAATAAAGCATTGCGTAACCTGTCTTATATGAAGATGCAGTATTTTGAAGCGCAGCATGCAGGACAAACCCGTAAGGTATTATTTGAAAACCATAATAAGAATGGTATGATGGAAGGCTATACTGATAATTATATCCGCGTTAGCGTTCCTTATACATCTGAATGGGAAAACAGCATTGTGGAGTGGAAATTATAGGCCCTCGTTATTTCTTCTTCCTAAGCTTATACTGCTGGTTTAACCCTTTTATTACTTCATTTGTTATATCGTACGTTGTATCGCTATAATAAAAAAGACCCGGCTCGTGAGAGAATATAAATGAGTAAGTACCATCAGCATTAAACTGCTTTAAGTAATCTTTTATATCCTTAATCACGCTCATATTTTTAGATGCCAGCCAGTTCTGATATCCATCTGCCAGTGTCTGCCTTTTTTCCATCATTTCACGCTCTGTATTTTCCAGGTCCTCTTTTGCAGCAACCGCCTGCTCCTCAGTCATGGTAGCGCTGCGTTGCTGGTAACCTTCTAACTTATTCCTGAATGCCTTTTGCATCCTGTTCAGCTCTGCATCGAGGCTCTCTCTTCTCCTTTCCACTTCATTGGATACAACCTTTGCAAGTTCATACTGAGCCTGGATAGAATCCATATTCATATAAGCAAACAGCAGCTTTTTACTGGTTACCGAATCCTTATTAGCCAAACCGGCCCCGGCCGTGATAACAGTTTCCGATCTTTTTGCAAATTGCTTGTACAATAAGTAAGAAACCGCAATAACTAATACAGCATTTACAATTAATAAGGCCTGCTTCATAATCACATTGAAATTTAAACCTGCAATATAATAATCAATTAAAGAAAAAAACATACCGCGGCGTTTCTTAGGAAAGGCTTAACGGAATGAGTGCCAAAAGATAAGAGATAAAAAGAAAACCACCAACTATCTTAACCGGCAGCCTCTTCAAGAGATATTCCAAAAAAGCCGGCTTATAAAATATTTCTCTTCCTTACAAAAGGAAGACCGTACTCATAAAACCTTCTAAAATAAAATCATAAATCATTCATTATCATACAAATAAGAAAAATTGCAATTTTTTATCAAATTATTAGTTTTCAGGTTGCTGTTCTTTGCTATTTTATAACGTCTGATAAAATAATTAAAAGAATACCGGTAAAGGCTGGCATATTTATGTTAAATATAAAAAATGTCATTCACCGGCTTTGAAATTTCTCATTATCTTTCAAAAAACTACGAACATGATCCGATTATTTTTAGTACCCTTTATGCTTGTGCTGACCATCACTGCTTTTTCCCAGGATTCCTACTGGCAGCAGGAGGTAAATTATAAGATGGATGTTTCGCTTGACGATAAAGCTAATACGCTTACCGGCGCTGCAACTATCACATATAAAAATAATGCTCCGGATGCCCTGAGCTTTATCTGGTTTCATATATGGCCCAACGCCTATAAAAATGACAGTACGGCCTTATTCCAACAAATAAAAAATGATCCCACATCAGAAGAAGATCTTTCCAATATCACACGTGGCTATATAGAAGGGCTGAACTTTAAAGTAAACGGAGCTACCGCAAAAACAGAGCCGCATAGCAATCCCGCTTATATTGATATTATTAAAGTAGTACTACCCAAAAGCTTGAACCCCGGGGAATCCGCTACTATTACTACTAATTTCAAAGTTCTTTTACCTTCTTACTTCTCACGTTCGGGTTATGCCGATGGCCAGTTTATGGTTACCCAATGGTATCCTAAACCGGCAGTGTACGATAAAAACGGGTGGCATGAATTTCCCTATTTGAGCATGGGGGAGTATTATAGCGAGTATACCAACTTTAAAGTGAACATTACATTGCCTGGTAATTATGTAGTGGGCGCTACCGGTGTATTACAAAATGCTGATGAGCTGAAGCAATACAAGGAAATAGGAACCAGGAATGCACAGGCCCGTACCGGCACCCCTGTGTTATATAAAAACAAAGCGGCAAAGAAAACCCTTACTTATATTGCTGAAAATGTACCTGATTTTGCCTGGTTTGCAGAACAAAATGTGGTGATACAATATGATACAATAAGGCTGGCATCCGGTAAAATAACAGATGCCTTTACTTATTATAAAAACAAACCAGAAACGATATGGAACAATAGTATAGACTATACAAAAGATGCTACCAGGGCCTACAGTAACTGGATAGGAGAATATATATATCCAACCGTACAGGTATTTGAAGGTCCTAAAAATAATTCCAGCGGTGGTATGGAATATCCGATGATTACGCTTATTACGGTGCCGGATGCAAAAAAAGAATACCTGGATGGTGTAATTGCTCACGAAATAGGGCATAACTGGTTTATGAGCATGCTGGGAAGCAATGAACGGGAACACACCTGGCAGGATGAAGGGCTAAACACCTATTACCAGTTCAGGTATGAGGCAGAAAAATACAGGGCCAATTCTGTTTTCGGAGATCAGATCCCCCCGCAGCTAAAAAAACTGCCGTTAGACAGATTTCAGAATGCACTCTACAGCGCTATGCAGCAGATTCCTATGAACACCGCCATTGATATACCCGCAGCAGATTTTAAAACCTCGGAAGATTATGGCCTTATTTCTTATGTGAAAACAGCCACATGGCTATATCAATTGGAAAAACGGGTGGGCAAAGAAGGCGTGGATAAAGCTATGCAGCAGTATTTTAAAGACTGGCAGAATAAACATCCCCGGCCGGAAGATATGAAAGCCTCCTTCGAAAAAGCGCTGGATATGAACCTGGACGACTGGTTTAATAAACTTAAAAAAGAAGGAAGCCTTTAAAAATGTAGAATATTGAATTGCTAATTAATGATTAATAATTATTGCGATGAAGGAGAACAATCTTATTGCAGACAAATGCTACGCTTTTGCACTGAGAATTGTAAAGCTTTATTTACATCTGAAGGCAGATAAGATAGACCTGGGGCTGTGTTCGCAAGTCTTGAATACTGGCACTTCAATAGGAGCCAATATTGAAGAAGCCATAGGAGGCTCTTCCCGGAAAGATTTCAAACATAAACTGGAAATAGCTTACAGGGGATCAAGAGAAGGTATCTGCTAAGGTTATTAAGAGATTCAGAAATTTTGGACAGGAATATCGCTGATTCTTTGATTAGTGATTGTGAAGAGTTATTAAAAATATTGACAGCTATTCTTAACACATTAAAGGGCGAGTAGCAGGTATTATTAATTATTAATTGCTAATTTTAAATTTCCCATGATCATTTCTTTAAAAGACAAAAAAGCACTGGTGGGCGGCGCCAGCCAGGGGCTTGGAAAAGCAGTTGCCGCACAGCTTGCAGCCAGCGGCGCTTCGGTAACCGTTATGGCGCGTAATGAAGAAAAGCTGAAAAAAGTAGTATCCGGGCTACCGGCTAACAACGGGCAGCAACATAGTTATATAGTAGTAGATTTTGCCGATTTCGGGAGTTTCAAAATAAAGATGGAGGATTACTTCAGTAATCATAGTGTTGATATCCTGGTAAATAACACTAATGGCCCAAAAGCCGGAACTGTATTGGAAAAGAACGATGCAGATTATCTCTCCGCTTTCAATCTCCTGTTTCAAACAGTGCAATATACCACAGCACTGGCAGTGAAAAGCATGAAAGAAAAGTGTTACGGGCGCATCATTAACCTTACATCCCGCACCGTAAAAGAACCTGCAGACAACCTGGCTTTGTCTAATACCATACGTGCTGCGGTGGTGGCCTGGGGAAAAACATTATCGCGCGATGTGGGCAGATATAATATCACTGTCAATAACATTCTTACAGGGAACTTTGATACGGAAAGGCTGACCCAGCTTTTTGAGCTGCAGGCGGCAAGTCAGAACACATCACTTGAAGAAATTATAAAAAAAGCAGAAGCTGATATTCCGCTGCAAAGACTGGGCAGGCCCGGAGAGCTGGCAAATATGGTAGCCTTTTTAGCATCGGAACAGGCATCGTATATAACCGGCACCAGCATACCGGTGGATGGGGGATTGCTGAAGTCTATATAAATCCGGATAGGCCAAGATCTGCTCCGCCGGGTGATATCGTAAGAGAAGCACCCCAATAAATAGTAATGCAGGGCTTGCTGATTAACTACTAATACCTGTGAATCTGCTACCGAAACAGTAAATGTGCCACAGATGCACAGATATTTTCTGAAAAGGAATGTCTTTTTGCATTGACTGCGAGTAGACAAAATTTTTACTGCAAGAGTTTTACATTTAATTCACAAATACGTCTACTGATAATAACACTATCTGCGATAGTGTATTCCACGAAACCCTATGCCAAAAG
>JAPUDO010000077.1 GCA_027493055.1 Niabella sp.
CGAAACTGCAGGTCCCTCCTTTGTTGCCGCGGATCTCCTGGCCCAGGCCGAACATGGCCCGGACTCGCAGGTAATACTGGCCTGTACTTCACCACACATCGCTAAAAAAGTAGAAGCCGAGGTACAGGCACAATTAGCACAGCTTCCCCGTAAAGAAATAGCAGCACAGGCCCTGCAACATGCAAGACTGGTTGTTCTGAAAGACCTGGACAACGCAATTGCCTTCTCCAATCTTTATGCACCGGAGCACCTGATACTGGCCTGCAAAGCAAACAATACCTTACTCAAACAAATAACCACAGCAGGCTCTGTATTTATCGGCAATTATTCTCCCGAAAGTGTAGGAGACTATGCCAGCGGCACCAACCATACTTTACCAACCAATGGTTATGCAACAGCTTACAGCGGCGTATCATTAGACAGCTTTTACAAAAAGATCACTTTTCAGCAACTGACAAAAGATGGTCTTTTAAATATAGCAAAGACAGTTACTACTATGGCCGAAGCTGAAGGCCTGCAGGCACATAGTGAGGCAGTTAAGATAAGGTTAAGGTCTGAAGGCTAAAAGCCGGAAGCTTAAGCATAATAGCAGCGCAAGAACATTAATTTTGTAAACTTTATTATCAAAAATGGCTGAAAAAAATATAAATGAATCAAACGATACTACACCCTCTTCCGAAAAAGTACAGGAGGCTGAGCGTTTTAATGTAGCAGACCTGGTTAGGGAAAATATCAAAACGCTGGTCCCTTATACTACAGCCAGGCATGAGTTTACAGGAGAGGCAAGTGTTATGCTGGATGCTAATGAGAACTCTATTGGTTCGCCTGTAACACTGGATATAGGAGATTTTCACGAATCATTGAACCGGTATCCCGACCCTTTGCAAATAGGGTTCAAAAAGCGTATCAGCGAAATAAAAGGCATCCCGGTTGAGCATATTTTTGCAGGTAATGGCAGCGATGAAGCTATTGATGTGCTGATACGGATCTTCTGCGAGCCGGGAGTAGACAATATTATTACACTACCCCCAACCTATGGCATGTACAGTGTTTGCGCAGCTATCAACAATGTCAAAGTAAAAGAGGTTCCTCTTACAAGCGACTACCAAATGGATATACAGGCTATTGCTGATGCAGTAGACGACTATACCAAGCTGATATTTATCTGCTCCCCCAACAACCCTACCGGCAATAGTATCAACCGGCAGGATATTGAAATTATCCTGAATAATTTTGATGGTATTGTAGTTATTGATGAAGCCTACATTAATTATGCACGACAAAAAACCTTTTCACAGGAAGTGTCAGAATACCCCAACCTTGTGGTAATGCAAACGCTTTCCAAAGCCTGGGGCCTGGCGGCATTACGCCTGGGACTTGCATTTGCAGGGAAAGAAATCATTAACCTGATGAATCATGTGAAATATCCCTATAATATTAATGAGGCTACGCAGCAGCTGGCTTTGCATGGACTGAAAAATGTTATGCAGGTAAACGAATGGACCAAAGAAACAGTGGCACAGCGCGATTGGCTGGAACAGGAACTTACCCGGCTATCATTAACTGAAAAAGTTTTTCCTTCGGATGCTAATTTTTTGCTGGTAAAAATGGCGGACGCCCCCAATGTTTTCACATATTTGCAAACCCAGGGGATCATTGTGAGAAATCGCAATACTACCAGGGGCTGCGAAGGATGCTTACGTATCACTGTAGGAACAGAAGAGGAAAATAAAAAACTGATTGAAGCATTAAAAAATTATAATAATTAAAAGAGACCTTTTCCCTCTCTCCCGATAGCTATCAGGATGGATAAGGACCAAGCGCAAGGTTTTATGAAAAAAATTTTATTTATAGACAGGGATGGCACACTGATTAACGAAGCGCCTCCCACTTATCAGTTAGATTCGATCGAAAAGATCACTTTCTACCCGGGCATGTTTACATGGATGGGAAAGATCGCAAAGGAGATGAATTTTGAACTGGTAATGGTTACTAACCAGGATGGCCTCGGTACCGATAGTTTTCCCGAAAGCACTTTCTGGCCTTATCACGAGCTGGTAATGCGCAACCTGGAAAGCGAAGGCATCCATTTCAGTAATGTGCTGATAGATAAAACCTATCCTGAAGAAAATGCACCTACCCGCAAACCGGCTACGGGACTTTTAGTTGATTATATAAACAATCCTGAATACGATATTGCCGGTTCTCTTGTGATAGGCGACAGGATAACGGATATGCAGCTGGCTAAGAACCTGGGGTGTAAAGGCATCTGGCTTAACCTGGATGAAAGCCTCGGGGCAGGTGAAATTTCGGATACATTAAAAGAACTGGGAAGTACGATAGTTGTAAAAACCAAAAACTGGGAAGATATCTATGCTTTTCTTCAGCTTAAGGAAAGAGTGGTACAACATACCCGCAATACCAATGAAACAAAAATTAATATCGAAATCAACCTTGACGGAACCGGTATTTGTGAAATTGAAACAGGTTTGGGCTTCTTTGATCACATGCTGCATCAGTTGGGCAGACATAGCGGCATCAATTTAAAAATTATTACTAAAGGTGATCTGCATATAGATGAGCATCATACCATAGAAGATACCGCCATCGCTTTAGGAGAAGCTTTTCAACTGGCTTTAGGCAACAAGGCCGGAATAGAAAGATATGGTTTTTTACTTCCGATGGATGATGTGCTGGCGCAGGTAGCTATTGATTTTGGAGGCCGGCCCTGGCTGGTATGGGACGCCACATTTAAAAGAGAAAAGATAGGAGAAATGCCAACAGAAATGTTCTACCATTTCTTCAAATCTTTCAGTGATGCAGCTAAATGCAATTTAAACATTAAGGCCGAAGGCGAAAATGAGCATCACAAAATTGAAGCTATTTTTAAAGGCCTTGCCAAAGCCATTAAAATGGCAGTGAAAAGAACTCCGGGTAATGAACAATTGCCAAGTACAAAAGGGCTGCTTTAAGCCCGCCCAACCCTTCCAAAGGGAGGGCTGAAATGATTCGAACAAAAATATCAAACTCAAAATGGCTGAAGAAAAAACTCAACATAGTACCTCCCCTGCTTCGCTCTCATTCGGAGAAGAGCCAAGTGCGGGGTTTGGAGGCGGGGGTGAGATTGTAATTATAAAATATAATGCAGGAAACATTCAATCTGTGCTTTTTGCATTAGAGCGTATTGGTGTAAATGCTATTGTTACTGATAACAAGGAACAAATACTGTCTGCCGGCAGGATCATCTTCCCCGGAGTAGGAGAAGCCAGCACAGCAATGGAATATTTAAAGCAGAGAAACCTTGATAAAGTAATAAGCGCCGCCAGGCAACCAGTTTTGGGTATATGCCTGGGTATGCAGCTTTTATGCAAACACAGCGAAGAAAACAACACAGACTGCCTGGGTATATTTGATGTAAATGTAAAATGCTTTGCAAGTAGTCATTTAAAAATTCCACAGATTGGCTGGAACAACATTTACACTAAAGACAAGCCGCTTTTCAACGGTGTAAAAAGCGGCAGCTACTGTTACTTTGTTCACAGCTATCATGCGGAAATAAACGACAATACCATTGCAACTACTAATTATGGTATTGAATTTAGCTGTGCCTTAAACAAAGACAATTTCTACGGGGTACAATTCCACCCCGAGAAAAGTGCTGATGCAGGAGAACAGATCCTGAAGAATTTTTTATCGCTATAAATGAAAAACCATGAAAAAACCACCTATTAAAGAAAAAATCAAAGCGAAAGGTTTTGAAATCACCATTTACACAGAAAATTTCAAGAACGAATATATATCGCTCACCGACATCGCGAAATACAAAAGTGATGAGCCATTCATTGTGATAAATAACTGGATGAGAGGTAAAGATACTATTGCCTTTTTAGGTCTTTGGGAACAGCTACATAATCCTGACTTTAAACCTATCGAATTCGATAGGTTAAAAAAAGAAGCCGGTTATAACGCTTTCACTCTATCTCCACAAAAATGGATTGAAAATACCGGCGCCATTGGTATAGTTTCCAAATCCGGAAGATACGGAGGCACCTTTGCACATAGTGACATAGCATTTGAATTTGCATCATGGGTATCAGCAGAATTCAAGCTCTATATCATAAAAGATTATAAACGTCTTAAAAATGAAGAAAGCAGCCGTCTCTCACTTAACTGGAATTTAAACAGAACGTTATCTAAAATAAATTACCGGATACATACTGATGCGATTAAAGAGAACATTATTCCCCCCAGCCTAAGCAAAGAGCAGGTGGCCGTTATCTATGCAAGCGAAGCAGATGTGCTAAATATGGCATTATTTGGTATGACTGCCAAACAATGGAGAGATAAAAATGCTGGAGCAAAAGGGAACATAAGGGATCAGGCTACCATTGAACAATTATTGGTGCTTGCCAACCTGGAAAGCCTGAATGCTGAATTTATTAAAATGGTCTTACCACAAAGAGAACGGCTGCAGAAGCTCAACCAAACGGCTATCAGCCAGTTAAGTTCGCTGCTTAAAAATAATACAATAAAACTTTTGAAATAAAAAATGCAGATCATTCCCGCTATAGATATCATTGATGGCAAATGTGTACGCCTGAGTAAAGGTGATTACAGCCAAAAAACAATATATAATGAACATCCGCTTGAAGTGGCCAAACGCTTTGAAGATGCAGGTCTGCAACGCCTGCACCTTGTAGACCTGGACGGGGCCAAAGCCGGCGCTGTAAAGAACTGGAAAGTGCTGGAACAGGTGGCCGGCAAAACAGGTCTTAAAATTGACTTCAGCGGGGGCATCAGCTCTGATGAAAGCCTTGCTATTACGTTTAACTCCGGCGCAACATACGCCGCTATCGGAAGCATAGCTGTTAAAAAAGAAGCTTTATTGGTTCAATGGTTTATAGCGTATGGCGTAGAAAAATTTATTTTAGGAGCCGATGTGCTGGATGAAAAAATACAGATCAAAGGCTGGACAGAAGCTACAGATATTAACATCATCGACTTTATAAAAAATTATGCCACAAAAGGTGTAAAACAGTTCTTCTGCACAGATATCAGTAAGGACGGGCTTTTACAGGGAAGCTCCAATGATCTTTATAAAAAAATATTAAGCGAAGTAGCAGATATTGAACTGATAGCAAGTGGTGGTGTAAGCAAGATGAAAGATCTTAAAGATCTAAAAGCCATCGGATGTAGTGGAGCAATAGTAGGCAAAGCTATTTATGAAGAGAAAATAAATATTTCTGATTTGAAATTTGAAATTTGAAATGTTAGCAAAACGTATAATCCCCTGCCTTGATATTAAAGATGGGCGTACCGTAAAAGGAACCAACTTCGTTGAACTGCGCGATGCGGGAGATCCTGTAGAATTAGGTATTCGTTATAGTAAAGAAGGCGCCGATGAGCTGGTATTTCTTGATATAACCGCAACAGTTGATAAGCGTAAAACCCTCTCTGAGCTGGTAAGAAAAATTGCCACACATATCAATATACCCTTTACTGTTGGCGGTGGTATCAATACAGTGGAAGATGTTTCCGTATTGCTTGAAAATGGCGCGGATAAGATCTCTGTAAACACATCAGCAGTAAGACGCCCTGAACTTGTAAGAGAGCTGGCTCAAAACTTCGGAAGCCAATGCGTGGTAGTTGCCGTGGACATTAAATTATTTGACGGCGTATGGAAGGTAGTAACGCACGGCGGCCGCAACCCTACCCCGCTTATTGCTACAGAATGGGTAAAGCAATGCAGGGATCTGGGCGCTGGCGAAATACTTTTAACATCCATGGAAAATGACGGCACCAAAGCAGGATTTGCTATTGATATTACTGCCGAGATCAGCCAGTCTGTAAATATTCCCGTTATTGCATCAGGCGGGGCCGGAACCATGCAGCATTTTGAAGAAGTGTTTACTAAAGGCTTTGCTGATGCGGCTTTGGCTGCCAGTATTTTTCATTTCAAGGAAATAGCAATAAAGGATTTAAAAGAGTATCTTCAAAAAGAGAACATTACAGTACGTTTGTAGCTGACAGTCGATAGCCCATAGACCATGGACCATCAACTATGGACTATAGACCAAACACACATTCAATCACCATAAAAATATTCAATATATGTCTCCCGATTTTTCAAAATACGCTGATGGCCTGATGCCGGTAATCGTACAGGACGCAGCCTCGCTTGAAGTTTTAATGCTGGGCTTTATGAACGAAGCAGCTTTTGTAAAAACAAAAGAAGAAGGTAAAGTCACGTTTTACAGCCGCAGCAAGCAACGCCTCTGGACAAAAGGGGAAACTTCCAACAACTTCTTAATTGTAAAAGATATTTTGCTGGACTGCGACCAGGATACGCTTCTTATTAAGGCCGAACCGCAAGGCCCTACCTGTCATACGGGAGATATCAGTTGCTTTGGCAAAGACAATGACTCCTTTTCTTTACAGCAACTGGAAAAGGTTATCATTGACCGGAAGAACAATCCCTCTGAAAAGTCTTACACGGCTTCACTGTTTGCCAAAGGCATTAATAAAATTGCCCAGAAAGTGGGCGAAGAAGCGGTAGAAATCGTTATTGAAAGCAAAGATAATAATGATGAGCTCTTTTTAGGAGAAGCTGCCGATCTTATGTTTCATTACCTTGTACTTTTACAGGCCAAAGGTTTTTCATTAGCAGATGTAGTAAAGGTTTTGGAAGGCAGGCATAAGAAATAAACCCAGCGGCTAAAAAAACAGCAGTTCTCACACGGATGAAATTCGTGTAAGAACTGCTTCCTGTTACGTACGATCAGGTGTTGGCTTCAGATCGGTAAGGCTGTTTATTTTGATGGGCCTGCCTGTTTCAATACTCTTCCTGGCAGCTATGCCAATGAGTACAGACATCACACCATCTCTAACTCCGGCTGCATGCTTTAAAGGATCTGCTTCATTTGGGTTTACAAAAATCCGGTCATGCAAACGCTTATCACCTCCTCCGTGTCCACCACGCTCTGCCACTACATTGATCTTTTTATAATCTTCCCAATTCCTGAATAATATAACCGGCTCCACGGTCATATCCTCTTTTAAATTCTGATTCATTTCCGCAGCGTGCAGATCGGCCTGGTTAAGATCTTCCTTTTTAAAAAAGGGAATATCCATCCAGGCTTCAATCCTTCCCTTTTGTCCGTTGAAAGCTAACCGCCAGCCCTCAAACGGAGAATAAGTAGTTAAGGAATAATTGACAATGGCTTTGTTGGCATACTTTATTTGTGCAGACATTTTATCATAGATATCAATCTCGTTCCTGTACAAACATCCATCCCTTAAATAGCCATCATACTTCTCATTATCTACGTACAGTCGCATATCATGATCGCTTTTCGTAATATCCCAATAATATTTGCACTCAGATTTATGATTGCATGTCCTGCAGCTTGTACCACGGAAAGGACCGTTCTTACCATAATGCTCCAAAGCGCCATACGCAAAAACCTCTTCAGGATCCGAATCCAGCCACCAGTTCAATAAATCAAAATGGTGGGTTGCCTTATGCACCCATAAAGATCCGCCTCCGTTCATGAGCCCATGCCATCTTCTGAAATAAGACGCGCCGTGATGTACATTTAAGTACCAGTTAAAATCTACCGAGGTAACCTCTCCAATAGCCCCTTCAGCAATCAGCTCTTTAACTTTGGTTACATAGGGGCCCCAGCGATAATTAAATCCGACAATTAATTTTCTATTGGATGCGCGTTCCGCATTCAGTATCTGCTGGCATTTATCTTCATCAATGGTTAAAGGTTTTTCCGTTAATACATCGCAGCCATATTTTAAGCCTTTAATAATAAATTCATGATGGGTAGCATCTTTAGTAGTAACAATAATAAGATCGGGCTTTTGTTCCCGCAGCATTTTATCAAAATCGGTATAAACAGGGCAGCTTACCTCCATGAACTTTTTGGCATACTGTACCCTGCCGGGGTTAATATCACAGAGCCCAACAAATTCCAGCTTGTCGGGATACTGTTCAATGAGGCGTTTGCCCCAGAATGAGATACCCCTGACCCCGGTGCCTACTAATACCAGCTTCATTTTCTTGGTACTGCTAAAACCATATAAAGGACTGGTAAGTGCCGCTCCGGCAGCCAGCATACTTACAGAATACAGGAATTCCCTGCGGGATTGATTTTCCATTTCAGACAGCTTTACGTTAGAAAAAATAGTTTTCGATATAGCACCATGGCTATATCTGACCAAGATAGAACAATAAAGTCTTTGCCTGAAAAACCCGGGAAGAAAAATGTACGCAATCGTTCCCGGAACGCGGGTGCGCGCAGCTGTTAAACACACTTTTTATTCATTCTAAATTTGATAAACGGCCTAAATTCCATCAAAAACAGCAGCATTCACAAAATTTCATACCTTACTCCAAGTGCTTCTTTGCAACAGGATCTGATGAATGTAGTTTTACTTCATGAAAAAGCTATTAATAATATCGTTTCTGATCATTTCAGCTAATGCCTATTCACAAATTGAATGGTCCAATTATTCAACTTCATTTGGTAAAATGGGAGATCAGCCGTCTTTAGGCGTTGCAATTCCATATAATGGGGTATATAATAATACTACGAGAAACATTGTTGGCTATGCCCATTGGAACCCTCAATATAAAATTCAAATAGATCCGGATCTTAATGATTCTATCCCTCTGAATTTTGTTTATGACACATCAGTAATCTATTTCCTGATCTCGCAGGTCAATAAAAAAAATGCTGATGAGTTTGAATATACTATTCTACTGAATAATCAAATAGTAATTACTCCATGGACTCATATAGGTCAATTCACACAAACAGAAATCGGGGGCATGAAGACAGGAAGTGGAATTACCGGAGGCTATACCGCCAATTTGGGTGAATACATTGTAGCACACCTCAGGAATAAGACAGGGAAAATAATTTCATCATGGGTTGTTTTTTGGCAACATCAGTCACCTGAAATTAGTCTCCTATATACCTCTAATAATCCACTTGAATTTTCCAAAATATTAAACAATAAAGATTTTTTTACAGATGGTCCCGAAGAAATAGGCTGGCATCGCCAATACAATAATGTGTCGGGAGGCCAAAACAAAGTATTAAAGTTACCTTATAATGAAAATTCAATATTATTAAATATTGATGCTAAAGTATATAAAAAAGAAGCCCTTGAATACAACCTAGTATCCGGCGAAAAAATAATAAGAGATTGGGGGCCGAATGAGTTCGATAACAGGTATGTTCTTTTAAAAAATATCGACCCAGGCGATTATACTATCCGCATAAGGTTTAAGCGACAGCGAGGTAGCATTACAGAATTTCACTTCTCTATTTCATCTATCTGGTATAAAACGGTAGCCTTCAAAGCTGCCATTTTTGCTTTACTGGCCTTGGCAGTTGTATGCTTTATCTTCCTTTTAAAATACCGCAATCAAAAAAATACGTTAATGCGTATAAATAAAAAAGCTGAGCAATCTGCCGGGGAGTTGCAGAATATTTATGCGCTTTTAAATCCTCATTTCACTTTCAATGCGCTTAGTTCTATCCAGGGGCTTGTAAACAAAGGAAACATAGATGCAGCTAATAAATATTTATCATCGTTTGGAGAGCTGCTGGGGGAAACCCTTAATGAAAGTAGAACAGAGCTTATATCACTTGATAAGGAACTCAAAAATCTGAAAACCTATATTGGTTTAGAACAATTAAGATACCCTTTTATCTACCATCCTGACATTGATAGAAACATTGATGTATTTTCTTCCACAATACCCCCGTTTTTATTGCAGCCATTTGTAGAAAATGCTATCAAACACAGCTTTTCTAAAATGAATGGGCAAGGGATACTGAATATAAGCATTAGCAAAGAAGAAGACAAAATGATGGTTAACATAACGGACAATGGCGAGGGGTTTGATACTTTCTTACTTAAAGAAGGGTATGGATTGAGTCTTTCTAAAAAGCGAATAGAACTGCTAAATCGTAACTATGGTGAAGAATTAATCAGGCTGAAAATAGAAAGTACTGATACAGGAACCGTAATTTTATTATCATTCAAAAACTGGCTATAAATGTTACAAGCTGTTATCATAGATGACGAGGTAAGCAATATTGAAAATTTAACCATCCTGATTAACAAATATTGCACGGAAGTTACCGTAGCAGGCACTGCTACAAATGTGGAACAGGGCTTGCTTGTGATAAGAGAAATGAATCCATCCCTATTGTTTTTAGACATACAAATGCCAGGAAAAGGAGGGTTCGACCTGTTAAAAAGCATTGCCAATCCTGACTTTGAGGTCATTTTTGTTACAGCTTACGACCAATATGCCATTCAGGCTATAAAGTTTTCAGCAATTGATTATTTACTGAAACCTGTAAATGTAAACGAACTGGTAAATGCAGTAGATCGGGCCATTATGAGTGCTGAAAAGAAGATGAAGAATAAACGGTTGGAAAACCTGATCCGCTCAATAAGCAATAAAAACCAATTACGAATTGCAATTCCGGGAAATAGAGAAACTCTTTTTATCAATCCACAAACGATCCTTTTCTGTAAATCAGATAATAACTATACCATCTTTCACCTACAGAATAAAAAGAAACACACCTCATCAAAACCTATTTTTGAATATGAGCAACTGTTAAAAGAACATGGTTTTATAAGATGCCATCAATCTTACCTTGTAAACAGCATATTTGTAAAAAGCTGGATAAGGGTTGATGGGGACCGGCTGTTAATTGATGGAGGGCATGAAATACCAGTTTCCAGGAATAGGAAGGAAAAAGTAAAACAGGCAATCGGAATTCAATAACTAAGCTTCCAGATCAATGCATAGCACGTTTGTCACTGCCCTATTTCCTTAGCGCAGCCATACTTCTCCGCTTCATCTGGCGCCCGACGTTAAACCTGAATTATGCATTAGTCTATTACTAATTGCTTTAAAGTTTTAACTTAGAAG
>JAPUDO010000078.1 GCA_027493055.1 Niabella sp.
GGATTTTAATCGGTGTAGATGCTTTTTTTATAATAATATTAGCCCTGCCCGTCCGGCAGGCGGGCTTTCAGGCTTGATTAAAACATATTTTCAGGTTTTGAACAGTAGTAGCCTCTAGGCCTGTGTCTCGCCGTTACTTAATTTCTATTCATTGGGCGGTGATAATGAACTGACCAGGTAATACGTTAACATAGGCCTTATTGACACGCTACAAGACCTGCGTCAGATAGCAGTATTGGAAAACGAAGTAAATGCTAAACACTTTTTCTTTAAAATACATCATCCACTTCAGGCCGGCTGTATTGCTCCTGTGCATTACTTATTTTAGGCATACCGAAATAGAAATATAACCGTCTTTTTACCGGCGCATCGAAAGTAACAGGTTCGCTTTGCGGACCTAATGCCTTTGTATTAGGACTTATATTCAACGCCAGCTTGGTACCCATTGCAGGTATAGCATCTAAAAAAGAAATATCACCCTGTGGCAGGCCGGGGAAAGGCCTGGCGCCTGTAAGACCATAGAAATTAAACAATCTTACAGACAGGTTCTCATCTTCGCTGGCTACATAAAATTTCCCCTCAACTGTATTAAATTCCATCCAGGTAATATCAGTATAGTATCCTTTAAATTCAGGATAAACAACGGGCGAGTAGCCGGTATGTGTATTGTTGTAAAGATTTTGCCATACGTTTACAGGGGTTCCGTGTGTCCTGTTCTTCCATTGCCTGTAAGGCCCTTTTCCTAGCCATTTCGCAGCCAGTATAAAATTCTCGGGGTAGCTGAAGGTAACACCCGCAAAAGGGTAGGCACCACGGATATCATACTCGTAATCCAGTGCTACCCAGCCGTTTTGCTGCATAGTCCATTTTACATACTTCATATTGCCGTTATACTTAAAAAGGACTGATGAAGCGCCATTGTTTTTAGTAACTTCCACATCAGTAACTTTAGCATCGCCGTTGAGGAGCAACGGCCCGTTTTTGAACGAAAGATTATCCAGCCCTATAGCGGGGTTTTTAACTTCTGCTAACATACCAGTGTTCCTGTTAACAGAAACCTTCAGCCCATTATTAGATAAAGTAATTATTGAATCCGCTTCCGAAACAAGCGTATTGTCCGACGCTGCTCCCCAGGTATTGGCAAGCAAAGCTTTGTTATTCTTCAGCTTCCATGTCCACTGGTAAATTTCATTGCCGGATTTATCGGTTGCTTTTAGCTGCAGTGCATCATAATTCCGGTAATCTGCAGGCAATGCCAGCTGGAGTGTGCCTTTTTCAAGAGGTTTTATGAAAGGCGCCGCGGCTGTACCGGTTTTTGCAATGGTATGGCCGGTAAATAACATGTCAAAAGTGCCACGGAAATTGATCAACGCCCATTTATAAGTGCATTCGTTCAGGTTGGTAAAATGGTAACGGTTTTCCAGCTCTATAGCACCGGTAAAATTTTGAGGCAGGGTAGTGGCTTCAATTCTTACAGGAGAAAATATTTCACGCAGTGCGTAAAAGCTGCCTTCTTTTTCCCTGTGCGGACCTAAAATGCCATCGTTTGCATTCAGGCCGTTGGCATCCATCACATTGTTCATGTCTGTACGAACAACAGCTTCATCCACAAAAGCCCATATAAAACCGCCGCCGCTTCTTTTAGCCTTCCAGTGCAGGTCCCAGAAATCGTACATAGCCGCCCCGGCTCCGCCATCGTCCTGCGAGTGAAGAAATTCTGTAGGCATATAAATAAGGCTGTCATTGAGTATTTTTTGACTACTGTAATAATCTTCGTAGTGATTACAGTCAATCCCGTTAAAGTCATTGCCCGGCCTGTGGTGCGGATGGATGACCGGTCGTGCGGAGTAATCCCATTTGGTGAATAATGGGTCAAGCTCTTTATTAGTGCCGCCTTCGTTACCATTGGCCCAGAAGATGATGGAAGGATGGTTCAGATCCCCGGTCACCATTTCTTTAACAAGAGGCGCCCCTGCATCTGTCCTATATGCTTTTTGCCAGCCGGCCAGCTCGTTTATTACATATAGACCCAAAGAATCGCATAGTTCCAAAAACCGTTTATCCGGAGGGTAATGAGAGCAGCGGACAGCGTTCATATTCATCTCTTTTATGAGTTTCACATCCAGCAACTGCAAACTGTCATTCAAAGTGCGTCCTGTTTCAGGCCACCAGCAATGGCGGTTCACCCCTTTCATTTTTACCTGTATATTGTTAATGAAAATGCCTTCGCCGTGTTTTATTTCTATGGTTCTGAAGCCAAACTTTTCCCGGAGCTGGTAAACGGTTTTCCCATTTTCTTTTAAGTAGACATCAACAGAATAAAGATGGGGTGTTTCGCTGGTCCAGCATTTTGGCGATTTTATCAGTGCTTGCAGGTTAACGGCTGAGTCGCCTTTATTGGCTTTGACAAATAGGGTGTTTACTGTTTTTCCCTGGGCATCTTTAATTTCGGCCACTATAGTTTTGGACTGTTGCAGATTTTTAGGAAAAGCCATCATTTTGAAACTTCCGTCTGCTTTAGCATCTATAGCTACATAATCAATATATTCTTTATTTACAGCTTCCAGGTACACCGGTCTGAAAATGCCGCCCAATACCCAGTAATCTGCAAGGCGCTCCGCGTTGTTTACAGATGTGTTGGAAGACATTTTACTTACTTCTGCTTCCAATAAATTGGAGTGGCCATAGTTGAGCTTATCTGAAATATTATATTTAAACCTGTAAAAAGCTCCCTGGTGCCTGGCGCCCGCCGTTTTGCCGTTGATCTTTACTTCAGTGTCTGTCATGCTGCCTTCAAACACTATAAATACCTTTTTTCCTTTCCAGGCAGCAGGAACATTGAACTGGTAACGGTACAGCCCCTTCTCATCTGCAAAGCGGAAGTTTTTCCCGTAGGTTTTATAATCGCGGCCATAGTTATAAGTGCCAAATCCCTGTTGCTCCCAATGGGAGGGAACCTGTATACGGGTCCAGTAGCCGCTGTTACGGCCCCCTGTACAGAAAAAATCCCAGGTTACGGTATGATCATTACCTGTTCCTGAAAGGTATTGAGTCTGCTTTTGCTGCGCAGCGGCCCGTTGGCCATAAAAAAACAGGAGGCTGCAAAGCAGGATACCTAAACCTTTATTCATATAAAATGGAGTTTAAAATTAATAATGTCAAATCTTTGAATGTAATGAAGGACTTTGCTTTTTTTGATAACATCTGATATTCATTAGATTACGAACAATCGTTATTGCTATTCATCTTTGCGGCTAAAATAGATAAGGTTTTGAATTCTGCCATCCTGATGTATCCTGAGGTGGATATATGGTCTTCGGTGACAGATCATACTGTGCCCTGTTGCGGCGTCTATCTTTCCATTGGTAAATGCCGCCGTTGGCTACTACGCTCCGCAAATGTTTGAGGCCGGTGTACCAATGCACCGTATCTATCTGGTAGTTCATCCACCGGCCAGCAAGCCCAGGCGAATAAGGCAAGAACAGGCGATATTTGAGGTAAATGCGGGATCGGATTTTTCAAAAGGAGGGTTTATTAAAAACCGCTTCCAGTTAGTGCCCCTTCAATTCTTTCAGCAACTCGGGGCGCAGCGCCAATGTACTGGCTGGTTCACATCCCAGGTTAATTCAACCCTAGTAATGGTCCGTATTTTCCGTATTTTATAAATTTATTAGCCGCATGATAGTTGGACCGTTACGGCGCTGAAAGCATAAGTTTAGAACAGGCCTTTTTATTCCTTTTTTACAGAAAGTATTTATGGAAAGCTGTTTTATAGGATAATTTGGAACGATTCGACAAGATGTTGAATAGCTTGTGTAGAAAATGTTCTGTTGCTTTACATTCCCGGACATACTTGGGGTTTAAAACGATTGTGCAATATTTCTGTAACGTAATTTGCATGCAGGGGAGCTTTGCAACTATAAATCATATTCAATTAAATAGAAAATTTATATATGTGTAAAAAACTATTTTTATCGTTATTGGGGGTTTTCTCTTTTCAGCTATTGTTTGCCCAGCAGGGCCTGCTGGCTAAATTCCCAAAGGGATCAACGCCTAAAGAAGTGGGCAAACGCCTGGCTTATCATTTTGTGGACGACAGGCACGACCTTTATTTCGCCCAGTATATCCATTATAATGAGGTTTGTACCTGGAACGGCGCGCTGGACTATGCTGTGAAAGTAAATGACCGTAAGCTCATTAAGCTCCTGCAGGATAAGTTTGAACCGTTTTTCACTTATGAAAAAGCGCTGTTGCCGCCCATGAACCATGTGGACTACAATATGTTTGGCAGCCTGGCACTGAAGCTATACCAGATAACAAAAGATGAACGTTACAAGAAAATAGGATTGGAATACGCAGATACGCAATGGGAGCTGCCACGGAATGCAAAACGTGAAGAAAAATCCTGGGCGGATAAAGGTTTTTCCTGGCAAACACGCCTCTGGATTGACGACATGTACATGATTACGGTAGTACAGGGGGAGGCCTATAAAGTAACCGGAGACAAAAAATACCTCGACCGTGCGGCAAAAGAAATGGTCATGTACTTAGATGAGCTGCAACGTCCCAACGGGCTTTTCTACCACGCGCCGGATGTTCCTTATTATTGGGCAAGGGGAGATGGCTGGATGGCGGTAGGTATGCCAGACCTGTTGCGTATGATGCCCGAAGATCACAAAGACCGTCCGCGTATTATGGAAGGCTACCTGAAAATGATGAAAAGCCTGAAAAATTATCACAGGGCCAACGGTATGTGGAACCAGTTGATTGATGAAGCAGACTTTTGGCCGGAAACATCAGGAACAGCGATGTTTACTTATGCATTTATTATAGGCGTTCAGCAAGGATGGTTAGATGCTGCTGAGTATGCTCCTGCAGCCCGGAAAGCATGGTTAGCTATGGTTCCCTATATAGACAAGCGGAATAATGTAACAGAAGTTTGTATCGGTACCGGCAAAAAAAATGATAAGCAATATTATTACGACCGTCCGCGCAATGCGGGCGATTTCCACGGGCAGGCGCCTTATCTGTGGTGTGCTGCCGCACTTACAGGGAATTAAGCTGCAATCATTTAAGCCCCCGACTCTCTGAAGGAGCAATTGATAATGATGGCTTATGTTTTTTTGGGGCTATTTCTGATAATGATTACAGCTATATTGTTGAACTGGCTACCTTTTGTTAAAAATTATATGCATAAGATAATCGTTTGTTTCAGCATTTTTATCTCTTTATTGTCGAGGGCTCAATCAATTGAAAGTGTCTTTAACATTGATATTTGTGTGTACGGAGGCACTTCTGCTGGAGTTATAGCCGCCTATACTGCAGCCATGCAGCAAAAGCGTGTGCTGCTTGTTGAACCAGGATACCGGTTAGGAGGTTTATCCGCGGGAGGTTTAGGTTTTACAGATATAGGTAATAAGTATGTTGTAACAGGATTGGCAAGGGACTTTTACCGGCGTATAGGACAACATTATGGAAAATTTGAGCAATGGATATTCGAACCTAAAGTAGCACATGCTGTTTTTCTCGACTATATTAAAAGGGCTGGCTGCCAGGTTTTGTATGGGAAACGATTAAATAAGGTCAATAAATCAGGAACGGTTATACAATCTATTGTATTAGAAAATTCTGATGGTACTTTGGAAGAAGTACAGGTACGTGCGAAACAGTTTATTGACTGCTCTTACGAGGGAGACCTCATGGCTAAAGCCGGCGTAAGCTATACAACCGGCAGAGAGCCGAACGCGCAATACAATGAAACCGTTAACGGCGTGCAGTTAAGAGAAAAGCACCAGTTTCCCGATGGGGTAGATCCTTATATTATTCCGGGAAAACCGGAAAGCGGGCTGTTATGGGGCATCAGTAATGAACCATTAAAGGAAACAGGTTCCGGCGATAAGAAAATACAGGCATATAATTTCAGGATCTGCCTTAGCGATGATCCAGGAAACCGCCTGCCCATAGAACGTCCTGTAAATTATGACTCCACAAAATATGTATTATTGCTGCGTTATCTTTCTGTAAAACCTGCAAAACAGCTTGGAGATATCCTGAAAATAGACAGGATGCCTAATTATAAAACAGATATTAATAACCAGGGGCCTTTTTCTACGGATATGATCGGGATGAATTATAACTATCCGGATGGTGATTATGCAACAAGGGAAAAGATCTTCCGGGATCATGTGGATTATACAAAAGGGTTTTTGTATTTTATCGGGCATGATATGAGAATGCCGGCACATCTTAGAGAGCAAATGCTGCAATGGGGATATCCGAAAGATGAATATCCGGAAACGCAGCACTGGACGCCCCAGCTCTATGTTCGCGAAGCGCGGCGCATGACCGGGGAATACGTAATGACGCAGGCTAATTGCCAGGCTAAAGAAGTAGTGAAGGATGGTATAGGGATGGCTGCCTACAATATGGACTCTCACAATGCGCAACGTATTGTATGGAATGGGATGGTTAAGAATGAAGGTGATGTACAAATCAGAGACATACAGCCCTATCCTATAGCTTATCGCTCTATTACCCCGAAGCGGGAAGAGTGCACCAATTTGCTGGTTCCGGTATGTATGTCTGCAAGTCATATGGCTTATGGTTCCATTAGGATGGAGCCTGTATTTATGGTGCTGGGGCAATCTGCTGCTATTGCTGCTTCATGGGCGATCAATAAACGATTGACTGTGCAGGAGGTAGATATAAGATCTTTACAGCAGCAATTAAAGAATGACCCGCTGGCCGATGGTAGCATACCGGAAGTTCTTGTGGATGACAGCGATGTGAAAGCGATTTCCGGTGAATGGAAAAAGGAGGGTGCAGGAGGATACGGGCCTTCTTTTCTGTCCAACAACACGAAACAAGCCGCCACTGTTCGTTTTGAGCCTCACATAAAAAAAGCAGGAAGCTATAAGGTTTATTTTTATTATCCAAGGCTGCAAAAGGCGTCTGATATATTGCAACTTAAATTGCACGATGGGAAACGTACCGTAATAAAGACCATTCGCGCTGCGGATGTAAAAATAGCAGGGCAGACATCTGGCGAGTGGGTAGAACTGGGTATATATAGCTTGCCTGCCGGGCAGAAAGCATACGTTGAAGTATCTAACCAAAATGCAGGTGGCCCTATTGCGGCAGATGCAGTATTATTTGTACCTGTAATAAAATGATTGTTTTGGTACGAATAGACAAATAAGTGAACAAAATATCCTTTTTTATTGTCCTAATTTTAGTTCGTACTTCAAATACCTTACTAAGTCAACGATTGCTGTTGTAATTCAGGTATTGGGTTGGGGTGCCCTATAAATGGCGCAGTAAAATTCAGTAATTGGATGACCGGATAAATAGTTTTTAAATGAGCAGCTCCAGGAGGCATTTTTTAGGAAAAGGATTGGCCTGTATGGCGGGAATTATGGTCGGTGCTCATTTGCGCGTAAACGCTTCAGAAATAACAGGCGATGAAAGTTTGGAAAATAAACCACAAGAATTCCCCGTTATCAATCGTGGTATTGGCGGAAATAATACAACTGACCTGTTGGCCCGTATAGACAAAGATTGTCTTGCTCATCAACCGAAGCTTACTGTTTTGATGGTAGGCACCAACGATATGAACAGTGTAAAGTATGTGCCTGTTGATCAATACGAAAAAAATCTTTCACAGCTTTCGGAGCGTATAGTAAAAAGTGGCAGCAAATTACTGTTAATGACCATTCTTCCGGCATATGAACCTTATTTATTTACCCGCCATCCCGAATCTTTCTATAACCCGCAGGGTGTGAGCGGCAGGAGAAAGCAGGTAAATGAGGTCATCCGGAAAGTTGGCGCCCGATATAAAGCTCATCTCCTGGATATGGAACAAAGGTTCCTTGCCGTTGGGAAAATTGGTCTGGGTAAGGATTCGCTGATTCAAAATGAAGCGAACTCCGGTAAAACAGATGGTATTCATCCCACACCAAACGGTTACCGGTTGATGGCGCTTTCAGTATATGATTATATCATATACCACAATCTTCCCCAGGATGGTATTGTATGTTTTGGAGACAGTATAACCAGGGGGGACGGCTCTGCTAATGGAGAAAATTATCCCGCATACCTGAATAAATTATTAACCACAACCTGAGATATTTGACGTTATTGATGTTTCAGGATATTTCAATATGTATATTTTTTTATGTCAAGAGTAACCCGTTTATTATTTATTGTAATTGCAACTATTCAATTGCTGCATTCAAATGCGCAGCAGGCTGATTTTGAAATGAGCTCTTCTGCAGAACAGTCTGTATTTTTAAAACCCGGTAAAAACTCCGGAACTGCCTGGTATATGGAAAAAGCAGGTAAGGCAGGTCCCGGTGAAGTTGTTTCTTCTATTTCCTATAAACCTGATGGCTGGCTGCCGGCGATTATACCTGGAACGGTCTTAAACAGCTTGGTTCATAACAAAGTATATCCCAATCCATATTTTGGTGATAATAATCGCCGTTCACGCAATCTTATTCCTGATATTTCTGAGGCAGGCAGGGAGTTCTATCATTACTGGTTTAGAACGGAATTTAAAGTTCCTGCTGCATTCACCGGTAAAAAATTATGGCTGAAGTTGCATGGTATTAATTACCGTGCGGCCGTTTGGCTGAATGGCAAAAAGCTGGGCACGATGGCAGGTATGTTTGAAGCAGGCAATTTTGATATTACAGATATTGCAAACCGTACAGGCAGAAATGTTTTAGCGGTAGATGTACTGCCGGTGGATGTTCCGGGCAATGTGTACAGAAATAGTAAAAAGCGGACCGGAGCAGTAGGAGAGAACAACAACGGAGGTGATGGAGAGATTGGTAAAAATGTAACCATGCTGATGTCGGTTGGTTGGGATTTTACTTCTCCGGATGGTATCAGGGACAGGAATACGGGTATATGGAGAGATGTGGAGCTATACACTACAGGAAATGTGGTATTAGAGGCTCCCTTTGTTCAAACTTTTTTGCCTTTGCCGGATACGAGCTTCTCTATGCAAACGGTGTCAGTTGATGTAAAAAACACAACAGGTGTCAAACAAAAAGGAAAGCTTACGGGTACTATTGCAGGTACTTCTATTCGCATCGAGGCCGATGTGGAGCTGCAACCTGGAGAAATAAAACAAATTGTTTTCCGTCCGGATAACTATCCACAGCTTAAAATGAAGAATCCTAAATTGTGGTGGCCGCTTTATAAAGGCAATCAGCATTTATATTCATTAAAGTTAGCGTTCAAACAAGGTGATGAAGTTGCTCACCAGCTTACTACCCGTTTTGGTGTCCGCCAGATTCAAACAGATCAAAATACACCCGATAGCTCCCGCAGGTTTATTGTAAATGGGCACCCCGTATTCATCAGAGGTACCAATTGGGTTCCTGAAGCCATGTTGCGTACTTCTGCCGAAAGAACAAGAACGGAACTGCGCTATACAAAACAGGCAGGCTTTAACCTGGTGCGTCTTTGGGCAGGAGGAATAGCTGAGTCCGACGAGTTTTACAGGGCTTGTGATGAGCTGGGGCTACTGGTGTGGAATGAGTTCTGGATCACGGGCGATACCCGCTTTCCGCAGGATACGGCTCTTTATTTTCAAAACCTCAGGGCTACTGTTAAGCGGATACGTTCACATCCCTCAATAGCTTATTATGTTGGTACTAATGAATCTAAGGCAATTCCTGGAACAAAAGAAGTTATACATGCATTGGATTCAACAATTGGTTATCAAGATGAATCAGAATGTTGCGGCATACATGATGGCAGCCCCTATAAGTATGAAAACCCTATGCAGTATTTTGAAAATACTGCGTCTCCAAGGGGCAGCCGGGTAGATGGATTCAATCCTGAGTATGGCACGCCCAGCCTGCCACTGGTAGAGTCATTGAGAGAAATGATGCCCGAAAAAGACCTTTGGCCTATTAATGACTCTGTTTGGAATTACCTGGATGGGAACGGCTTTCACAATATGAATACAAAATACAGGGAAGCGGTGAACCAGTTTGGTGTGTCATCTTCTATTGATGAGTATGCGCGGAAGGCGCAACTGGTAGGGGCTATGAATTACAGGGCCATTTGCGAAGTGTGGAACTACAACAAGTTCTCGTGGGGAGACAGGTTTGCGTCCGGGTTTTTATTCTGGTATCACAACAGCCCATTGCCACAAACGGCAAGCCGAATGTATGACTGGTACCTGCGCCCTACAGCAGCGCTGTATTATGCACAAAATGGCCTGGCGCCCTTACATCCTCAATTTGATTATTTAAAGAATACTGTTTCAGTATATAATGATTATCGGAAATCCTTCAGCAATTATACTGTAGAGGCAAAGGCGTATGATTTTAACTCGAAGCTGGTACATACCCAATCAAAGAAAGTAAATATCCCGGCGGACGGGTTGGTGAAAGATGCTTTGAAGCTGGATTTTAATGATAACATTACACAGGTGCATTTTATCAAATTGATACTAAGGTCTGCTGCAGGCAAGGAAGTTGGTGAAGCATTTTACTGGCGCTCCAGGGACGCTTATAAGGGAGCCTGGACGATGACCGGCCCTGCGGTTTCCGGGTTTTCTGACATTGACAAACTGCCTCGGGCAATTTTAAGCGGCAGTGTGAAAAGAAGAGAGGCCAG
>JAPUDO010000079.1:0-6764 GCA_027493055.1 Niabella sp.
AGTAAGCTCTTCAATACAGTTTCCGTTGAGTTGATTCGCGAACAAAAAGTTTACCATTAAGCACTACCCGTTCGGGAATGAAGTTTTTCTTTAAAATATGCTTTAACAATAAGTCGCAAGCTTTTTCACCCACCTTAAATGCAGGTTCTTCAATAGTTGTGAGCGAGGGAGTTACAATTGATGCCATAGGGTCATTAGTAAATCCAACCACCCCCACTTCTTTTCCAATTTGAACGCCCCTTTCTTTCAACGCAACCATGGCGCCTATTGCTTTTCTATCATTCACTGCAAAAATTGCATCTGGCTTGTATTTGTAGTCCCACAATTTCCAGATGTCCCGGTATCCACTTTCCTGGGTAAACTCAGAATATGTCAACCATTCTTCCCGAAACTCAAGTTTATATTTTTTTATTGTGTCATTATAACCTTGAAATCTTTCTTTTGTAAGAGAGAGTTTTCGAGATCCGGTAATGTGAGCTATTCTTTTATATCCTTGTTCAATTAAGTGCTTCACCGCAGTCATCGCTCCATCATAATCGTTTTGTACAACTTTAGATGTATTAATTTTTTCAGCTACCCGGTCAAAAAAAACGATGGGTATGCCTGCATCTATAATATTTGACAAATGAGAACAGTTTAAAGACTCTTCAGTAACACAAACAAGCAATCCATCTATTGAGGATAGCGATAATGAATTGATAGTTGAAATTTCACGCTCGGTCGACTCTCCTGTAACATACAATACAACATTGTATCCTTTATCATATGCGATATTTTGTATACCAGTAAACACAGTTGAAAAATAGTAGTTGGTTATCGTAGGTACTATAACCCCGATGTTTCGTGTTTTATTCGTTACAAGCCCAGTTGCATTTAAATTGACTCTATAGTTAAGCTCTTTTGCTTTTTTTAATACTAAGTTTCTTGTTTCTTCGCTTACGTCATGCGTGTTCCTCATTGCGCGCGAAACGGTTGCATATGAGATGCCTAATTCTTTTGCGATATCTTTGATGGTAATTTGATGGGATCGTCTCATATTGCAATATATCGATTCTTGCACTAGGATATAAAAGCCGTGGGCGATATTCTTCTGTTTATTCCTGTAGATTCATTTTCTTTAGCGGGATCGGCATGCTTGAAATTTTAAGTGATGCTTTATCAACTCTTAATATGTAGTTAGAATTAAAGGGAATACAGTCGGATGTTCTGTTATAAAGAAAGTAATTTCTTAGCCGCCGAACTCCCTAGCCAACCTGGATATTGGTTAAAGGCCTTTGTTTATAGACTTTCCGATTATTCACTTTTGTGGTTTTTTATCTCTTGTTTTCGTAAACGTTGCCGGTGATTTATTTTTTATTCATATAGGGTACTGGTATTTTTAACAATAATTATTCATCAAAAAAATTGCCAGTATGAAAAGGAAAATACTTGATTTTCTTATTAAAAGCAGTTTGCTTTTTTGTTTTCTTCAAATGCCTGCATTCATTAATGCTCAGTCTTCAGACATAATAAGTGGCAACGTTAAAAGTGAGAACGGAGATCCGCTGCCGGGTACAACCATAACAGTTAAGAATCGTGTGCAAAGCACGGTAACTGACAATTCCGGGCACTTCAGTATTGCAGCGATGATTGACGAAATTCTTATTGTATCTAATATAGGTTTTGAAACCCTCGAGGTGAAGATAGCTAACCGGACGAATTTAGATATTGTTCTGGTAACGAAAGCAACTGAACTGAGCGACGTTGTGGTTACAGCATTGGGTATTAAACGGCAAGCCCGTGCCCTAACCTATGCCACCCAGGAGATTAAAGGTTCGGACTTATCGAACGTAAAGGATCCGGGCGGCAATGTGATGAATAGCCTGAATGGAAAAGTTGCCAACCTGGTCATCACGCCCGCCGGTTCGGGCCCCGGTGGCGCAGTGAAAGTGGTCATGAGAGGTAATCGTTCCATAAACGGTAATAACAATGCATTAATTGTAGTAGATGGCATACCGCTGGATAATACGATGAGTACAGAGGTGGCCGGAGGCGGATCAGCCAATACTTTCGGTACCCAGGTAAAAAGTATTAGCAGTAGTTACTCGGGAATGGATGGTGCATCCAGTATCAATACCGAAGATATTGAATCGGTTACAGTTCTTAAAGGCCCGGCTGCTGCAGCCTTATATGGAAGCAGGGCAGCTAATGGAGCGTTAATCATTACAACAAAAAGTGGGAAGATCGGCAAACCCGTTCTAAACTATAATACTGGGTTTTCAATTGATAATCCCTATTTGCTGAACAAATTTCAGAATACCTACGGGAGAGGGAATGGGACGCAACACATAGCCAGAGCCGCACAAAGCTGGGGTACCGAAGCAACTACCTATCCCGATAATGTCAGAAGCTTCTATCAAACCGGAATGGTTTTTAATAATTCTGTCGATGTTTCCGGAGGAACAGAAAAATTGAAAGGTTATGCTTCGTACACCAACAGCATGATTAAAGGGATCGTTCCAAAAAATGATTTAGTTCGAAATAACGCAAATCTTAGGATCGCAGCAGAAATTCTTCCTAAACTTACGATGGATGCTAAAATAACCTATTTGAATCAGGAAATTGAACATCTGCCCAGGTTGGGAGACCAGGGAGTAAATAACGAGGTTTACATCATGCCGCGCGACTTAAGTGGCGATTCTCTAAAGATCTTTGAAAGAATTGATCCTGTGACAGGGCAGCCTTTACCCATTTACTGGACAAATTCTTCAATTTTTCAGAATCCAAACTGGGACGTTAACCGGATGATCGTTAACCAGTTGAGAGACCGGGTGACTTTGCTCGGGTCGCTTAAATACCAGTTTACAGACTGGCTGTCATTGCAGGCCCGGTATAGTTGGGATAAGTATAATGATAAGATATCCGGATCTTATTATGCAGGAACTACATTGTTCCCCTTTGATGCGAAAGGTGGCAGATACCAAGAGTCAGTAATTAGTCATCAGGAAAGGAATATTGATCTGTTGCTTTCAGGAAGAAATGAACTTTCAAATAGTTTAGCTTTAAGTTATAATTTAGGAACTGCGATATTAAATATTGAAGGTTCAAACACCAGTTCACTTGCAAACGGCCTAAGTGTGCCAAATAAATTCAATTTCAATTTCGCGTCAAACCTTTCGGTCACAAATATTCCAATCAAAAAAGAAATTCAATCGGTTTACGGAAACGTACAATTCGATTATAAAGGTATCCTCTATCTTGATGGAAGCCTTAGAACCGATTGGGCCAGTACTTTGCCGGCACCTTATAGGTATTCGTATCCTTCATTGGGGCTTTCCGCAATATTATCGGGTATGATGGCAATGCCGGATTGGATAAGTTTTGCCAAAATACGCGGGGCCTTCACAAACGTGGGTAATGATGCGGACCCTTACCAATTACTTCAGCTATATACGTATTCCCAGGGCGCGGGAAATGGTTTTGTATCAAGAAGCAACACAAAAAGCATAAGTGATCTTAAGCCGGAGAAAACCCGTTCGCTGGAAGTTGGATTAGATTGGAAATTCTTCAATAATCGTTTGGGGATTGATGCCACGTTTTATAAAAACAACACCATTAATCAGCTCGTAAGTATTGGACTACCTCTGGCAAGCGGATTTCAATTCCAGTACATTAATGTAGGTGATATAGAAAATAAAGGTTTTGAAGCAATGATAACCGCTACACCCGTTTTAGGCAATAATTTCAGATGGAATACGAACTTTAATTTTGGTTTGAACCGGAACAAAGTTATTTCACTTAAAGAAGGTATTTCTCAAACTACTATATCACCGTCAACTAATTTTGGTCAGCTTATTATTAAACCGGGAGGTTCATACGGTGATATATATGGCTATAGTTGGCAACAAGATCCATCTACAGGCAAGTATTTAATTAATGCTGCAGGCCTCCCGGTGGCTACAAATGCGCAGGATAAAAAGATTGGGAATTTTAATCCGGACTATATGCTGGGATGGGGTAACAGATTTTCTTATAAAAATGTATCGTTAAACCTACAGCTTGACGGACGTGTGGGGGGTATTATTATGTCGGGAACCGATGCTTTGATGACCAGCTATGGCGTTAGCGAGATAACCACAAATCATAGGGAAGGCGGATTAGTGCTCGACGGCATTAAAGCAGATGGTACTCCCAATACTACCGCTATTAATGCCGAGAAGCTGTGGACCACACTTTCTAATGGCGGAAGGTCTTCGGGTTATGACGAGTTTTTTGCGTTTAGTGCAACCAATTTCAGGGTAAGAGAAGTGGCATTGGGTTACGACTTTGATATTCAGAATGGGATTTTCCGGCAAATCAGGGCGGCACTTACCGGTAGAAATTTATTCTTCCTGTACCGGGGTGAGTCAGTATTGGACATTCCGGGAATTCCCAAACGAAAACTCCCTGTGGATCCCGAGGCGGCCCTCGGAACAAGTAATTTTCAGGGAATCGAATCCGGATTACCTCCAATTACCCGAAGCATCGGCCTGAACCTGTATTTTAACTTCAAATAAAAAGTTTTAAAAATGAAAAAGCTTATCAACTCTTTATACCTTTTAATATTCTTATTGCCAGTTCTTCCTTCCTGCACAAAGAACTTTGATGAAATCAATACAAACCCTGCCGCAATTACTGCTGTGGGGAAAACAGAGTTTGGTTATATGTTTTCCCGCGCGCAATCCGCTGCGTGTATTAACCAGGGGTATTATCAGACTGTACAGAATCTGTATGCTGATTTATACGCGCAATATTTTGCGCTCAATACCACCAGCTTTCAGACCGATCGTTATGTGATTAACCAGGGATGGGTGCCACGGTTAGGAATAGTGGCATATACGTTTACAGTGCCGCAGCTTAAATCTATTATTGATAATTCGGAAGAAAATTCGGGAGAGTCAGCTCTGGCAAATATCATGTGGGTATATACTTTTCACCATCTCACAGATTTTTTTGGGCCGGTAGCCTATTTCAACGCCGGTGAACCTGTCGCATCCATTCCCTATGATTCTCAGGAGACTATTTATATGGATTTTTTTGAGAGGCTGTCAAAAGCTGTCAAAGACTTAAAAAGCCTTTCTCAGTCTTCAGTATTTGGTACGTCAGATATTATTTATGGCGGTGACGTTCAACAATGGATACGGTTTGCAAATACATTACAATTAAGGCTCGCGCTAAGAGTTTCTAAAGCCGCACCAACAAAAGCTAAACAAATAGCTGAAGAAGCTGTTGCATCAGGCGTTATGACTGATATTGCTCACACTGCATGGATTCTTAAAACTTTAAACGGTGCGGACGGTAACGGGCTTGCCAGGATAGCCGGTTTTAATGAGTTCAGTATGAGTTCAACCATGGCTTCATATTTAAAAGGGTATAATGATCCCAGGATAGCTGCGTACTTTCAACCGGCAGTAAACGGAGGGGGTTACAAAGGTTTGAGAAATGGAACTACGGCGGCTGGTTTAGGCAATGCCGCAAATAACAGGATGAATTTATCAAATATTGGCAGCTACTGGGTTACCTGGAACGGTAGTTCATGGATTGCCGGACTCGAAAAAAAACAACCAGTGCTATATGCGGCCGAAGCTTATTTTTTAAGAGCTGAAGGAGCGATTAATGGTTGGAATATGGGTGGCACGGCAAAAGATTTTTATGAAAAAGGCATTGAAACATCTATGAAACAATGGGGTATCGATAACGGTTCAATAAGTAATTATGTACAATCAGATGCTTTACCATCGGCTCCCGGGGATGCTGCCGGTTCTCCTCCTGTATCGAACATCCCAGTAAAATGGGCAACATCAGAGTCGTTGCAAAGAGCTCAAATCGGCACTCAGAAGTGGTTAGCCGTTTACCCCGATGGTTTTGAAGGATGGGCAGAATACAGAAGGAGCGGTTACCCTGTGATGTACCCGGTATTGCAGTCAGATAATGCAGATTTACCAGCCGGAACTTTCATTAAGCGACTGCCATACCCCTCAACCGAAGCAACAACCAATAAAGGCGAGTTGGAAAAAGGAATTCAGTTGCTGGGCGGCCAGGATAAAGTTTCCACTTCGTTATGGTGGGCAAAATAAACCCCTTTAGTATTTATTTTTTGTGTTAAAGTCTGGTCAAATACATATTCTTATTCCGGCAGTTATTTTATTAACTGTTTTACGAATAAATGTTACAAGCGGCAATTCCGGTGAGCAGGTTTTTCAGCCGGATACCTCAGATCTGATTTCAGCAAACTTGGAACAGAAAAGTGAGGAGGCCTTTCAGCGTTTTAGTAAATTGCCGCAGACATTGGCAGAGTGGGAATTACACAAAACCGAATTGCAAAAGAAGATTAAACTTGGAGCCAAAGTAGTGGTAAATAAATCCTTTCCTTTGGACTGCATAGAGACCGGTTTAATTCAAAGAAAAGGATACAAAATAAAGAAAATATTCTTCCAAACCCGGAAGGACGTTTATGCAACCGCCAACCTGTATGTGCCGGATGGTGCCGGCCCTTTCCCAGCTGTATTGAACATGCACGGCCATTGGCCAAACGGAAAGGCGGGAGACATGGTTCAGGCATGTGCACATGAACTGGCAATGAAAGGGTATGTATGTTTGAACATAGATGCCTGGGGAGCAGGTGAAAGAGCAACAATTCATGGCGTGCATGAATACCATGGATCAAATCTGGGATCAACGTTACTGGATCTTGGGGAAACACTCTTGGGAAATCAACTGAGTGATAATATAAGAGCGGTAGACTT
>JAPUDO010000079.1:6864-10432 GCA_027493055.1 Niabella sp.
CCGAGGGCATTAAAAATATTCAGTGCCCTGAAAGATCATAGCAAAACCTTTCAGCCATCGGAAATGTTGAGAAGCTACCACAATGCGAAAACTGTATTCGAACTTTACAACAAAGGCGATGATATCTCTTACAAACTTTTTGACACAACACACGGTTACTGGCCGGAAATGCGAAAAGAAATGATTGCTTTTTTTGATGAAAAGCTGAAAAACGGTAATGGTCAAAATAATCCATCAATAAGTTGTCAGCTGTTGTCACCTGAAGAACTAAGCGTATTCAAAAAAGAGAGGGATAAGCGGGTATTATCCACGGCCATATATAGCAATTTTGCGGGAATGTCGCTTATAAGAGATTTGTATACAATGAAGCCGTCTGGTTTATCCTCAAAAAGAAAAGAGTTAGGGAGATTATTGAGCCTGGATAATGCCACCCGATCGGTAAAAAGAAAATCGGTTCGCAGTTTGAATAACGGTTGGCAAATCATCATTTTTGAGACCGGTGACGGTAGATTGTTATCTGCCAAATACCGGCCTCCGGCAAATGAAAGCAAATCAATTGTGTTGATTTTGCCCTCGGATACTTCCAGCGCATTTTTGAAAGAAAGGCTTACAGTTTATAAAGACATTGAGTATGGAATTTTAGTTTCAGATGTGTGGGGAAAAGGCTCAAACAGCTGTCAAAAAGCTAGAAATATAGACGGACGTTTGCCAGAATACCATACTCTTTTAAGAAGCAAATTATGGTTTGGTGAAACTATAATGAGTGAATGGGTCAAAGATATTAATAGTTTGGTGCGGTATATAAAAGAAAGCGGAGACATTGCCGACATAATGGTGGAAGCAGAAAAAGAACTCGCCATTGCTGCGCTTTTTCAGGCTACTGTTTTTGATAACATAAAGGAACTGAGGCTTACACAAATGCCACTGAGTTATGTCTTCAGTGAAGGACCGGACAATGATTTTTATAACATGGGGATTCACGTGCCGGGAATTTTAAAATGGGGAGATATTGCTCTGGCAACGGGGTTGATAAGGAATGCAAAAATTTCATTCCTTCAGTCGGCTTCTACATCAGGTACGGGGTATAATAAAGAACAAATTAAAGCGTTTAAAAATCATGTATCACAAATCCGGCGAAGTCTCCTGATTAAGGCGGAAATTAATATTTTTTAGCAAAATTTTTTTAATTATGAACAATAAAAGGAGGGATTTTCTGAAGCTATTTGGATTGTTGGGTTTGGGCAGCATCAGTGCAGGACGGATAGAAGCCGCATCAAATACCAATAGTGGTCAAACCGGGCTTCCCACGTTTAATATGAACAATTATAGGGCACCGAAAGTAGATACAGTGCGAATTGGGTTTATCGGGCTGGGCAACAGAGGGGCAGCTGCGGTTACGCGGATTAATTATTTACAGGGAGTTTCTATAAATGGTCTCTGCGACATTAGAAGAGAAAGGGTACAGTTAGTTAACAACAACCTGAAAGGAACTTTGCAGAAACCTGTCCTATTCTCAGGTTCAGAGAGCGGGTGGCAGGAACTCTGCAGGAGAGATGATATTGACGTGGTGTATATCTGTACCCATTGGGCATTACACGTACCGATAGCGAAGTACGCCATGAAGCATGGCAAACACGTGGCGCTCGAAATAGGTACCGCTGCTTCTGTTGAAGAATGCTGGGATCTGGTTGCAGCTTCTGAAACGTCAAAGAGGCACTGTATTTTCCTGGAAAACTGTTGTTACGATTTTTTTGAACTGCTCACGCTAAATATGGCAAGGCAGGGCTTTTTTGGCGAAATCGTTCATTGCGAAGGAGCCTATATTCATGATATTGCCGATAGTCTTTTTGATAAAGACAAAAGATATAATTTATGGAGGTTAAGGGAAAATGCCAAACGAAACGGAAATCTTTACCCTACTCACGGTCTTGGCCCAATTTGTAATATAATGAACATTAACCGGGGAGACCGGCTGAACTATATGGTCTCAATGAGTAGTGATGATTTTACGTTGAAGGAGCTCGAAAAGGAGGCATATTCAAAAGATAACACTACTTTCCGGCCATTCAGTAATAGCCGTTTCAGAGGCAATATGAATACATCAATTATTCGCACCCATAAGGGCAAAACGATTATGTTGCAGCACGATACAAGTTCGCCAAGAGTATATTCCCGGTTACACCTTGTTAGTGGCACAAAGGCGACGGCACAAAAGTATCCATTACCTGGTAAGATATCAATTGGGCATGAAGGATGGCTAAATGATGAGGAAATGAAAAAGCTGGAAGAGAGTTATACGCTGCCTCTTGTTAAAAAAATAGGAGACATGGCAAAGCAAATTGGCGGGCATGGCGGAATGGATTTTCTGATGGATTGGAGGTGGGTTGACTGCCTGAGAAATGGTTTAACCATCGACCATAATGTGTATGATGCTGCTTTGTGGCGTGCAATAGGCCCGCTAAGTGAAAAATCTGTGGCCAACAGATCAACAGCAGTAAATATACCCGATTTCACAAGAGGAAACTGGAGTACCAATAAGCCTCTCGATTTTTCTATAAACCACAAAAACCTTACAGGAGTAAAAGAAATTAAATAAATTGTTTAAACTATGAGTATGAATATCGATATTCAAAAAAATGGGAAGTTGCTGGGGATAGAAGCCGGAAAAAAAGCTGCGTCCATAATAAGGGCAACCATTGCAGAGAAAGGCGCCGCAAATATTATCCTGGCAACCGGTGCCAGCCAGTTTGAAACATTGAAACAACTGGCCACTGAAAAAGGGATCGACTGGGGAAAAGTTGTAATGTTTCATTTAGATGAGTATATCGGGTTGCCAGAGGATCATAAAGCCAGTTTTAGAAAATACCTCCGGGAACGCTTTTTAGATAAACTGCCTGATCTCAAAAACGCTTTTTTAATTGATGGGGAGGTTAATATTGGCGTTGAACTGGAACGATTGAATCAAGCAATCCTGTCTCATCCAATTGACCTGGCGTTAGTAGGTATTGGTGAAAACGGTCATTTGGCATTTAACGATCCTCCTGCTGATTTTGAAATATCAGAGCCTTATATTGTAGCTGAGCTTGATTTACGAAGCCGCCAACAACAGGTTAATGAAGGTTGGTTTGATAATCTAGATCAGGTGCCAAAAACTGCAATCAGCATGTCTATAAAGCAGATTATGCAATCTGATAGCATTATCTGTTCTGTGCCGGACTTAAGAAAGGCGCCCGCCGTCAGAGATTGCTTTAAGAATGAGGTTTCGACTATGTATCCGTCGAGTATTCTCCAGTTACATCATAAATGCTTTGTGTACCTCGAAGAGTCGTCAGCTTCATTGCTATAACCTCCAAAAATATTAGGAATTCTGTTCAGGAGTCAGCCGCTGCTTAGGCGAGATATCGCAATTGATGCCTTCAGGGTTATCACAACATGTTTGCATATTATGCACAGGGTTTGGAGAGGAACACTCGCTGCTTCGTTTGCTGTTTATGCAAAGAATAATAGATGAAGGTACACCTCAAAGCATTTTAAGCAAACGGCAAAAGCTAAACAATATTAAAGCCGG
>JAPUDO010000080.1 GCA_027493055.1 Niabella sp.
AATACTATCTATAACAGCCCTGTCAAAGGTTTCGCTTAAAGGTAGTAAATTTTTGTTTTGATGCGCAGGCAGTAATACTGCTTCTCGGTTAGCCCGGTACCGCCTGGTCATGGCGGCGGCTTCTTCCAAAGTAATAGCATGTAACATAAAAATAAGTTTGGTGAAACAGCAAATAAGCAATTTTAATATTGCTATCCTATACCAAAAATGGTATATACCTGCAGATTTTAAAAAGTTTGCATTCTGGATATCTGCGTTTCTAAAAGATCAAAGTCTTAAACTGTTCCATGCTGTTGTCAAACATCACCAGCCTTGCCGCATAACCTGGTTTTATATAACCCATACAGTCATCCATCTTTATAGCTTTTGCTACACGACTGGTGGCCATTTCCACAGCTTCCTGTACAGGTACCTGCAAATATTCCGCAGCATTTTTTACAGCATCTGCCATAGATATGGCAGCGCCGCCGAGGTTGCCATTACCATCGCGGTAGAAACCGTCTGTTAATGTAATGCTTAGATTTTCCCAATGGAACTGCTGCTTTTTTCTTCCCAAAAATGCAGCGTCCGACAATAATATCAGCTTATCTCCTTTTTGCCTGTAAGCCACTCTTGCCGCTGCGTAATGGCAATGGCCTCCGTCTAAAATAAGAGGAGCATACACATTGTTATTATCAAACGTAGCACCCACAAGTCCGCATTCCCTGTGGCCCATTTGCGTCATGGCATTATATAAATGCGTTACCAGGGTAATTCCTTTTGAAAAATAATATTGCGACTGATCATAATTGATGTTGCTATGCCCTATTGAAACATTAATGCCGCTATCCAGCAATAGCTGCAGCTGGCGCTCTGTAAAACATTCCGGGGCTATAGTAATTATTTTAATAACGTCACTGCCCGTTTTTATAATTGTAAACAGTTCTTCATCAGTTGGCTTTCTTATGATATGCGCCGGGTGTGCGCCACGCTTTTCCACATTAATAAAAGGCCCTTCAAGATGCATACCCAATATGCCGGGTTGCTTTTGCTTAAAACGCCTTACTACCTCAATAGCCTTTAGTATAGTTTCAAAATCAGAAGAGATAAGCGTGGGAACTATAAAGCCTGTACCATAATCAAGACTGGCCTGGTACATATCCTCCAGCGCCGCTTCCGAAACTTCTTTAGAGAAATACAGATCGTAGCCGCCATTAGGCTGGATATCTATAAAAGCAGGAGCAATGTTTTTGCCTTCCGCATCATATATTGTGGCATTGGCCGGGGCTTGATCCGCAAAGTCTGTTATCTTACCGTTTTCAATAAGCAGCACTTTGTCATATACAATATTATCGCCCGTAAATATGGCCGCATTAATAACCGCTGTTAACATAGCTGCAAAAGTAATATAACGGGCTCAATGCCATTTAGGTTTTAGTGGTGGTATAACATTTTGAAAACTGCATATCCCGCTCTGGCCCGAAGTTGATACTGGTCGAAAAATGCCCCCTTGGGAGGGGAATATCCCGATCCTGTTCAACACTTAATCCATTCTATATGGGAAGGTTACTCTACCCGCAGTAAAGCCGCAGCCACCATCCCGGCTGTTTCGGTCCTTAACCGCGTACTGCCTAATGTAACCGGTCTATAACCCTTTTCTAAGGCCATCGTAATTTCTTCCTGTGTAAAATCGCCTTCAGGACCAATTAAAATAATGGAGGGAGAAGCGTGGTATTGCAATGACTGCTTATCTGTTTCTATACAATGCGCAATATATTTATTAGTCACAGCCTGAAAAGCTTCCGCATGTATAAAATCATCAAATGTAACAGGAGCCTGCAATTGCAATAGCCATGCCTGCTGACTTTGCAGCATAGCACTTACCAGGATGTTTTGTAAACGCTCTTCCTTAAACTTTTGCTTTTCGGTTCTTTTGGTAATTAAAGGTATTACCCTGCTTACACCTAATTCCGCAGCTTTTTCTAAAAACCACTCAAAGCGGGCAGCATTTTTAGTAAGACCTATAGCGATGGTTACTTCAGGGCCTGTTTTTGGTTTAGGTTCTATAAAGTCAATTCTTACTTCACAATGCTTCTTATGATCGTTGGTGATAACCGCGGTAAGAAGATGCCCATTACCATCTGTCAGGTGCATGGCATCCCCGGTTTTCATACGCAGTGCCTGTATAGCATGGCGCGAATTATCTTCATCCAGCACTATGCTGCTTTGCCCAGGGTTGAACGATTGTATATAGAAGTAGGGTAACAAGCTATTTTATTTATGGTAGCGCAATAATGACAGGGCTTTTAGGCATTTGCCCTTTACTTAAATATTCCTTCACTTGTGGTATGAGTTTTACCAGCTCAGTATACTGGTTTGTTTTTGCCATCAATACAAAAACCGTAAGCGTATATTTCGAGAAATTTTGCTGATACTGTAAGTTTTTATCAAAGGTCAGCAAAGCGTCAAAACCGTTTTCCAATAAAAGGGTTAGCAGTTCCCCATTCTTAACGCCATTCCATTGCCTATCCCTTACTGTAGAAACATCGTGTTCCGGGAAATCCAGTTTTAGTCTTTTGGGAAGATTCTCGTCAAGCAACAGCCTCATATAGCTCTGCCATATTTTTTGAAGTTAAAAACTTATTAGCAATATCAAGCAGCGCTACTGCCTGCTCCCTTGACACAGTTGGAAAGTCGTCTAAAAATTCGTCTAAGGAAATACCGGCCTCAAGATGATCGAATAAGCTTTCAACAGCAACTCTTGTACCTTTAAATACAGGTTGCCCGTTTAAGATATCCTTATTTATTGTTATAAGATCATTGGCATTCATACAGCAAAGTTAATAAAATAGAGGTATTTGCCCATACTAATGGCAAGCAAAAGGAAGGTCATCTATTCGTCTGCCGCATAGCAGTAATCCCAATGCTGTGCTCGCTCTACATTCTCTCAAAGGAGCTGTAATCTTTGGTTCTCAATTGTAACGTTGAAATGGATATCTGCTTTTAATGCCTTAAACACTTTCAATACGGTGTCAATTGTAGCACTGTTACTGCTACTTTCTAACTTTGAAATCTGGGCTTTTTGTACACCAACAAGCTTGCCTAATTGTTCCTGTGTTAAGTTACGTTCCTGCCTTGCCGTTTTGATCATTCGCCCTAAAAGTTCCATGCGAAGTTCGTATTCGTATTCATCACGACCAGGCGTACCCACTTTGCCGATGTATTTATCCTTCATTTCGGCAAGAGAGTACGATTTCATTTGTGTCTTCGCCATGATGTTATTCTTCATTTTTAAGTTCAAAATATTTCTTTCTGATTCTCTCTGCTCTTGAAATATCCTCAGCAGAAGTCTTTTACTCTTTCTTAATAAAGCCATGAGTTGCAAAAACAAGTGTCTGCGTTGGCTCTGTCTTGTCCCAAAAAGCGAGCAGTCTTATTTGAAACCCGGCGTACAATGTGCGAAATTCCCAAATTTCATTTTTAATCTTTTTAAAGAGTCTTGGGTCATTCGTTTGCTCAGCGATGTCGATATTGTAAAACACTTTTTTAACTGCTTTCGGATCAAGTCCTGCAATGAACTTTTCCGCTTCTTTTAAAAATCGTGTTTCAAAATATTTCACAGGTAATGTTTGGACAAAGATAAAGAATGGTTTCTAAAATTGGAAACTTATATTATCAGCAGAAAGTAGCTGCCCCTCACATCTGTCAGGGGCATCAAATCTCCGTTCTTCATCCTTAATACCGATGTGGTATGGCGCGAATTATCTTCGTCCAGCACTATGCTGCTTTGTTCGGAGTTGAAAGATTGTATTGAAGAAATTATACAAATGACTCAGGTGTTGGGACAACCTGTAATCAGCATCCAGTATCCAGCAACCTGTAACCAGTAACTTACTATGAACCATCACCCATGAACTATGAAGCACCCTAAAACGGCGCTTCATCCAGCTCATCATCGCTCATGTTGTTCATTTTACTTTGCGCCTGGAACAGCCTTGCGCCACCGCCATCTGCATCGTCATTCACAGGGCGCCAGGTTCCGCCACCCAGGCCAATGGCATTATAAGGATCATCGTCCCAGGTGATGAATTTTTGTATATGCAGCAACGCTTTCAGCTTAACGGTTTCCAAAGAACCGTTACGGTGCTTGGCTATTTTAACTTCCGTTAATCCTTTCTGGTCCTCCCCTTCGGCACTGGTGTTCATATCGTAATAGTCAGGGCGATAGAGGAACATTACCATATCGGCGTCCTGCTCAATAGCGCCCGATTCACGGAGATCGCTCAGCTGCGGTACACGGCTGCCATCTTTGGAACCCCTGGTTTCTACCGCACGGCTTAACTGCGACAATGCAATAATGGGTATATTCAGCTCCTTTGCCAAACCTTTTAAGTTCCGGCTGATGGTGCTGATCTCCTGCTCACGGTTACCATTGCGGTTATCACCGGCCCCGCTCATCAGCTGCAGGTAATCAATGATCACCATCCCTATATTATGCTTATTCTTCAGCTTGCGGCATTTGGCGCGCAATTCAAAAATATTCAGCGCAGCCGTATCATCAATAAACAAAGGCGCCTGGGATAAGCGCTGGATACCTTTGGTGTACAGCTGCTTCATTTCATGCTCTTCCATTTTACCACGGGCAATTTTTTCCAGCATGATCTCACTTTCGGCAGCCAGCACCCGCTGTACCAGCTGCGCTGCGCTCATTTCCAGGGAGAAGAAAGCCACCGGCGTTGGTTTTGCCGGGTTCATAATGGCATTACGCGCCAGGTTTAATGCAAAGGCCGTTTTACCCACTGCCGGCCTTGCTGCCAGGATAATAAGGTCGCTGTTCTGCCAGCCGTAAGTAACTTTATCCAGGGGTTTAAAACCGCTGGGCACACCGGTTACATCCTCATTGCGGTGACGCAGATCTTCAATGCGCTTAATAGTATCCACCAGCACTGAGTCAATGGACTGCATGGTGCTCTTCATGTGGGAATTGGTAATTTCAAACAGCTTCGATTCAGCATCATCCAGCAGGTCAAACACATCGGCGCTATCTTCATAAGCATCGCTCAAAATCTCACCACTGATGCGTATCAGCTCACGCTGGATGAACTTCTGCATAATAATACGCGCATGTGATTCTACATTGGCAGCAGATACCACTGTATTGGTTAGCCGGGTAACATAGTAGGGCCCGCCAACCATTTCCAGCTCTTCCTTGCTGCGCAGCTCTTCCACTACCGTAAGTATATCAATAGGCTGGCTTTTATTGGCCAGCGATTGAATGGCCCTGAATATACGCTGGTGCGCATCCACGTAAAAACATTCCGGGTTGCGGATGGTTTCTATTACGGCATCAAAAGCGCCTTTCTCCAGCATGATGGCGCCCAGCACGGCTTCTTCCAGCTCACGCGCCTGCGGTGGCACTTTCCCATACACCATGGTGCCCATATCTACTGCGCTGCCTGTTCTTCTTTTCTGTTTCCTGTCTTTATTTAAGTTAATAGGGTCCATTGTTCAATTCAAACGATAAAATATCCGGTCATCAGTTATTACCAACGATTCGATGGGGTGCAATCCAACTTGTTTTTGTAAAATATATGTTGAGGTTGTTATCTACCCGCGAAATCAAAGGGCGAATTTAGACCCTAAAAAGGGTAGAAAAAAATCTTTATTTCCAAACATTTTCTATACAGGAAAAATGGGGTTATCCACATTTCAATATAACCGTTCAAACTCCATCGATCCTTTCTTTTTATAATACACAAAATCTTCAGCAGTGTAAATCAATTCGGCTCCCAATGTGCCAACAGGACGGGGATGTTGCGATGCTGTCAGCCTGCTTTTCAGCTTAGGGTTGTTATCAATTAATTGGGTGAGCAGGTTTCTTAAAGAGATGGCAGAGGCGCAGATCATAAATACCTGGTGTTCGGGACCCATGGTCAGCAAATCTGTGAGGCGGGTGCTTCTTCCTTTTTTATTGGTCATCAATACCCAGCTCCATATATCTTCTATCAATATAAAAACAGGGGCTTTAACAGCAGCAGCTTTCCTTCTTGCTTTTAATTCTTTATAAGCCATTTCCAGCAGCACAATATCAGGTTCCGCTACCAGGTTTTTGTTAAGCTCCTTCAATTTTTCAACCGGCAATGTTGATGCAGACAGCAATACTTTAACCTGCTGACCAAAGCAGGCCAGCAAATTCTGGAACAGCAATTCGATCTGCCCCTTTTCCACATAAGAAACAAACAGGTTGCTTTCAGCTATTGGTACTAAATAGTCTGACCCATCACTTCGTTTTGCTATCGCCAACTGCATTTCATCAAATACTTATTATTATACTCTGCAAAGGGGGCAGTCGTTTCATTTCTGAATAATCTTTTCTCTACATATTGAAGATTAAGCAACCGTTATTAAAAAAGTCGTACGGCTATCCCGTATATACTTTTAGCCCTTCGCTCTTATACTTCATCACATTTTCATCTACCGTTATTAAAGTGTAATTGTTAGTTATGGCAGTCCATATAAGCATCCGGTCAAAAGGATCTTTATGCCAGGTGGCTTTTAGCTGATGATAGGAGCTGCACACACTGGCATGCAGGGGTTCAATTAAAAAAGACATCTCCTCGCATATTGCCGGCAAGTCCTGCGGACTAACATTTTGCAGTTCCAATTTGCCCAACGAATTTTTTAATGAAACTTCCCAAAAGCTGATAGCGCTAACTATTACCAGGTTTTTAGGATCTGTAAGCGTATCTTTTAATTTACCAGGAATTCGCTTAGTGTCCAGGATGGACCAAAGCATATAATGGGTGTCCAGCAAATATTTCATAGGCTTAAAAATTCTTCTTCCGATATCTTGAAATCTTTCGCAAATGTTGCCTTTGCCACACCATCCAATAACCCTATCTTCCTTTTTTTCTTTTCTTCATTCTTAGGCACCAGCCGGGCTACAATTTCTTTCCTTTTACCAAAGGAAATGCCTATTTCTTCTCCGGCTAATACCCTTTTGAGCATTTCCGAAAAATTTGTTTTAAATTCTCCTACGGTTACGACCTGCATACTTTTCATTTTTGTAAAACTACATTTTTCTTGACAAGTTGTCAAGAAAAAATCAGGGCCAACGCACAAATTTACTTCTTTAAAAACCCGAACAAACGTTGCGCAGCTACGCAGCGCCTTCAACCGGGAAACTAATATCTTCTATAACCGGGTTACCGCGACGAAGATAAAGCACCAATTCAGCCGCGTAGATTATAAAGAAAGGAAAGCAAACAGGACACATAAAACTTTTTCAAATATGCCCAACTGAAGCAGGATGCTTTCCCCTTCTCCGTGCGGAGTTCCGATTTTTCGGGAAGGGGATGAGGCGAAACGCGAAAAATATTTATGCACCCAGCAAACAACCCTCTCAACTGCAGAACGGCGATATATTTAAATTTATGCGTCCGCCCTGAGAAAAAATATACCCCTCCTGTTGCGAAACAGACCTTTTTCCCGTCTATCCTTATAATATTCTAAACACAAAACAACGCCAGTAATATGAAATAAAGCATGAAAATTTTTATGCGGCATTCCATCTGACAATTGAAAAAACAAAAAATATACAGATGAAAATAGCTATTGTCATTTCATTTATTGCCGGGATCATGTTATCCGGTTGCAGTAAAAGCAATACGCCTGAAGAAGCTGAAAAACGCCAGCAGTCCAACGTGCAGCACCCTATAGAATTAGCGGCACCGGTGGCTAATGTGTTTACTGATTTTTCGTTCCACTTCTTTAAAGCCCTGCAATCTGAAACCGAAGCGGGTAAAGATATTTTTGTTTCGCCTTTAAGTCTCCATATTGCGCTGGGTATGCTGATAAATGGCGCCCAGGGTGACACCAAATCCCAGATAATAAAGGCATTGAGATCAGAGCGCCTTTCACAGGAAGAGCTGAACAACGCCTACAAAACACTTTTGACAGAACTGCCTAAAGCCGATCCGCTGGTAAAAATGGCGCTGGCCAATGCCATTTTTTATAAAAACGGGTTTACCGTGGAAGCACCGTTCCTCAATACCATGAAAAACACTTTTGATGCACAAATAACCGGGTTGCCCTTTATACCTTCTGATAAAGACATTATAAATAAATGGGCCAGCGACAATACCAACGGGAAAATCCCAAAAGTGCTGGAAGAAATAAAACCAGAACATATCATGTTCCTGATGAACGCCCTTTACTTCAAAGGAGACTGGCGCTCTAAGTTTGATAAGAAGGATACAAAGAACCAGCCTTTTTACCTGGAAAAAGGGGGAGAAAAGACAGTAAAGATGATGAACCTGACAGATACCTTTCAGATTGCATCCAGCGATAATTTTACAGCGCTGCAAATGCCTTATGGCAATGGCCAGTTTTGTGCCACCTTAATCTTACCCAATACAGGCAAGAGTCTTGCTTCTGTTTTTAGTGAGATGAATGCTGATACCTGGGGGCAGTTGCAAAATAGTTTCAGAATAAACGCTGTAGAAGTTAGTCTGCCTAAATTTAAGCTGGAGCAGGAGTTTCAACTAAACAATACCCTGCAAAATATGGGAATGATAAAGGCTTTTGACACCCGAAATGCAGAATTACAGGGAATTGGTAAAAACAGGCAACTTTATGTGGACTTTGTAAAACAAAACACATTTGCAGCCGTGGACGAAGAAGGAACAGAAGCGGCTGCCGTTACAACTATTGGTATCGGTCTCACCAGTGCCGGGCCTCAAATGCCACCTAAATTTATCTGCAATCGCCCGTTTGGTTTTATCATCAGTGAAAAAACATCCAATACCATTTTATTTATGGGCAGGATCATGGATCCAAAAGAATAAAACAATACACCATTAAGTTGACAGAGGACAGATGACGGATGACAGGACAAAGGATGAAAGTAGTTTGATTTAGTACTGAATATTTAGATAAATGGTATTGAGACGTTAGACAAAACCAGTGTAACACAATATATACGAGATACAGTGTACGATGTACGAGAGAAAGCTCAAGGCATAAAGCTTTTGGCAAATGCACATTGGTTATGAATCACTCAAGTATAGAATTTCTGTACTATTGAGTTCATGGTTCATGGTTAATAGTTCATAGATACTTGCCTCTGGATACTGGTTGCCGGCGGGGATTTAACCTTTTACATTCTACATTTAATATTCAATATTTTTCCCGCCGTTGCGGGTGTTATCACCCGCAAATAAATTGATGTTAAGTAAGCGACATTAATTGAGCATTAAATACTAAGTATTCGGATATTCTATGCACAATCGGGAAATATTCAATATCAATTTTCAATAAATCAATTTTCAATGTTAGGGTTAAACCCTATTCCCTACTTACTACTCTCTTCTCCCTATTTGCTTATCTTTGCGGCCTCCCGGAGGGGTTCTCCGGGCAAAAACGTATTTTAGAAAATGACCATTTCGTACAATTGGCTGAGCGAATACCTGCCTGAAAGCGTGCAACCAGAAAGGCTGAGCCATATTTTAACTTCCATCGGGCTGGAAGTAGAAGCCACAGAACATTACGAATCTCATAAAGGCGGGCTGAAAGGCCTTGTAGCAGGTGAAGTACTTACCTGCGAAAAGCATCCCAATGCGGATAAACTAAAGCTGACCACGGTAAATACCGGCCAGCCGGAGCCCTTACGCATTGTATGCGGCGCCCCTAATGTAGCAGCAGGGCAGAAAGTAATAGTAGCTCCCATTGGCACCACTATTTATCCTGCAAGCGGCGAACCTGTTACCATGAAAGCCGCGAAGATCCGCGGCGAAGAAAGCCAGGGAATGATCTGCGCCGAAGATGAAATAGGTTTGGGCAGCTCTCACGAAGGCATCCTGGTACTGCCCGAAAATACCAAACCCGGCACCCGAGCCTCAGAGATATTTAAAATATATACAGATATCATCTTTGAGATTGGCCTCACTCCTAACCGCATGGATGCCATGAGCCATTGGGGCGTGGCAAGAGACGTGTCGGCCTACCTTGCTCATCACGATAAAAAAAATGGCGGATCAAAGCTCCCGGCCATAAAGGCTTTACCGGCATTCAAAGGCAAAAACCCTGTTGAAGTTTCAGTAGAAAATACCGCAGCCTGTCCACGCTACAGTGGCATCTGCATCAACAATGTAACTATTGGCCCAAGTCCGGAGTGGCTGCAAAACAAGCTGCAGGCCATTGGTGTAAAACCTATCAGCAATATTGTAGATATTACCAATTTCATCCTGCACGAAACAGGGCAGCCCCTGCACGCTTTTGATGCAGATAAAATTGCAGGTAAAAAAGTGATCGTAAAAAACCTGCCGCAGGGAACACCTTTTGTTACCCTTGATGGCAAGGAAAGAAAACTGAATGATTTTGACCTGATGATATGCGACGCAGAAGGCGGTATGTGCATTGGTGGTGTTTACGGTGGCTTAAACAGCGGTGTAACCGGTACTACCCAAAACATCTTCCTGGAAAGCGCCTGCTTTGACAGCATCACTATCCGCAAAACCTCCTTTGCCCACGGACTTAGAACCGATGCGGCCACCAGGTTTGAAAAAGGAACCGATATTTCGGCAACCGTAAATGTGCTGAAACGCGCCACGGCGCTGATACTGGAGCTTTGCGGCGGGAAAGTATCCTCAAATATTATTGATATTTATCCCGAAGAAAAACCAAAAACATCGGTAACACTCAAATATCATTATCTGAAAAAATTAAGCGGTAAGAACTATCACCCCGATGCCGTGAAAAAGATACTGACAGCGCTTGGCTTTGTGATTGAAAAAGAAGATATTGACTCTCTTAAAATAGCAGTTCCTTATCATAAACCGGATATCAGCCTGCCTGCCGACATTGTGGAAGAAATACTCAGGATTGACGGGCTGGATAATGTAGACATACCTTCTTCCGTTACCATGACGCCGGCAATAGAAGAAAACCGTGAAGCCGAAGTACTAAAGGAAAAAGTGGCGAACTATCTGGCCGGGCTGGGCTTTAATGAAACCCTCACTAATTCTATTACCAACAAAGCCTATTTTAGCCAGGAAGAGCTGGCAGGTGTGGTAAAAATGAAGAACAGCCTGAGTGCAGAGCTGAATATTATGCGTCCGCAAATGCTGGAAACAGGACTTGAAATTGTTACGCATAACCTGAACCGTAAAAATGATAACCTGAGGCTGTTTGAATACGGAAGAACTTATGCAGTGAACAGTAAAGGCGGATTTGAGGAACCGGAGCACCTCTGTATGTACCTTACCGGTAAAAAACAGGCAGATGCCTGGAAAGGTAAAAGCGCTGCCAATGATTTCTTTACCTTAAAAGGCACCATTGAAAAAGTATTAACACTGGCAGGCATTGAGGCAGTTTGGTTTGATGAGGCAGAAATGCCACAGCTGCAATACGGACTTGTAGTATTAGCTGGTAAGGAAATAATAGGCCGGTTGGGCCTGGTTAGCAAAAAAATGCTGGAAAGCTTTGATATTAAACAACCTGTGTTTTTTGCAGACCTTAACTGGGACCTGATCGTAAAAAAATCAAAGGCCGGCAAAGTGCAGTTCAAGCCACTTTCCAGGTTCCCGGCTGTGCAAAGGGATATTGCAATGGTGATCCCCAAATCCCTGAAATATGCCGCAGTAGAAGAGCAGGTAAAAAAGCTGAACCTTAAAAAGTTACAGGCGGTGCAGTTATTCGACATTTTTGAAAGCGAAAAGCTTGGCGTCGATAAAAAATCCATAGCGGTTAATTTTACCTTCCTTGATGAAGAGAAAACCCTTACGGATGCCGAAATAGATAGCTGGATGAAGAAGATCATGAAAACCCTTGAAGCAGACCTGCAGGCAGAGATCAGGAAATAAAGAGCTCATTGTTATGGAAACAAGAAAATTGACAAAAATTGGCGTGCTTACTTCAGGCGGGGATGCTCCTGGCATGAATGCCGCTATCAGGGCTGTTGTTAAAACAGGATGGTATCATAATCTGGAAGTATATGGCATTTATCGCGGTTATTCAGGCATGATCGAAAATGATATCCGGAAATTCGAAGACCGTGATGTATCCAATATCATACAGCGCGGCGGTACTATATTACGTACCGCAAGGAGCAAAGAATTTATGACACCCCAAGGGCGGGCCCGGGCTTACGAAAACCTGAAGCAGCACGGTATAGAAGCATTGGTCATTATTGGTGGCGATGGCAGCTTTCGCGGTGCGGAAATTTTCAGCAGTGAGTATGATATACCCTGTATTGGCATTCCGGGTACTATAGATAAAGATATGGCGGGTACTGATTCCACTATTGGTTTTGATACAGCCATTAATACTGCTATGGAAGCCATTGACAAGATCCGCGATACTATGGAAGCCCACGGGCGCCTGTTTGTAGTGGAAGTAATGGGAAGGGATGCAGGTTATATTGCGCTTAACAGCGGTATTTCTACAGGAGCTGAAAGCATATTGATCCCGGAAAAAAAGACAAACCTGCTGCAATTAGCCCAGACACTTAGCGATAAAAATGCTAAGAAAAAGAACGTAAACCTGATCGTAGTTACAGAAGGAGATGAATACGGAGGCGCAGAAGGCATCAAAAACTATCTTAAACTGACACTACCAGGCACTGATGTACGCATGTGCATACTGGGGCATATACAACGTGGTGGCTCCCCCACTGCTGCGGACAGGGTACTGGCAACACGTTTTGGCTACCATGCGGTGCAATTTTTAATAAACGGTAACTATAATGTAATGGTGGGTATTATTAAAGGAGAAGTACAGGCAACCTCTCTGCACGATGCCATTAAAGAACGGGAGCATATTAACGAAGAGTGGATCAGTATAACAGAAACGGTTGTTTAAAAAGAGGCCGGAAGTCCGGGGTCGGAAAGGTCCAAAAGCCGAGGTGGAAAGATGCTCCGTGTAACCTGTAACTTGTAACCTGCAACCAGCTTTAAGCCTTGAGCCTCCTGCTTTCAGCCTTCTACGAAATTTAACATTCTACATTTTATATTCTACATTTTATATTTTACATTTTAATGTATCTTTCCTGAAAGGAAGAAATTCGCTATTATATAATCCTACTTGGTAATATATGTCCCAGGTTATTGAAGATAAAATAAAACAGGTACAGGAAAAGCTGCAATTGCTCATCAAGCAGAATGCAGCCATTATAAAAGAAAACCAGTCATTAAAGGATGCCCTTGCCGAAGCCAGGCAGCAGGTAAGTTCCGCCAGCCAGGCAGCAGAAGCGCTACAGCACCAGCTGGACGCTAAAAAATACAGTCAGGCTTTAATGGACCCGGGGGAAAAGAAAGCCTTTGAAAAAAAGATCAATGGCTATATTAAGGAGATCGATAAATGTATTGCCCTGCTCAGCGTGTGAAGCAGTAAATAGGAAGTGGGAAGTAGCAAGTAAGTATTTTAAAACAATAGAAAACAACAAAAGAAAGAAAATGAAGATATTTACAGTAAGCAGGAGCGATAACAGGCCTGACACTCAGCTTGATTTGTTTGAACCATTATAAAAAAGGTTAACCTGTTTCAGGCAAGCACATTCCCAACTTACTATTCACTACTTACCATTCACTATGGAACAAAACCTCATCCCTGCCAACATTAATATAGCCGACAGGATCTATCGCGTGCAAATGTCGCCCGAAGACGAGCAAACCGTTCGCCAGTCGGTAAAGATCATCAACGAAAAAATAGTAGAGTTTAAGACCAAAATCCCTGGAAAGGATATGCAGGATTATATTTCCATGGTGCTGGTATGGTTTGTAACCGAAAGCAGCAAAAAAAATGTATCCCTTGCCGATGAGAACCACCTGTTGGGTAAACTACGGCAAATAGAAGCGCTGATTGACGGGGAGCTGAAGTAAATAATACCCAATGATAGTACGGCTTTATGAAGAATCCTTTTATTCGCTTTTTTCTTGAAAAGCGAGATCTTCCCATTCTCTGATCTGCTTTTCATCTGGGAACCGGTCTTTATTTAAAGATGCTAAAATCAACTCTAATACCTTATCCAGTTTTTCTTTATTTTTTTTGGGGGCTCCAATAGCTTCTTTCAATACGCTTCTGGCATTGTCTTTTTCATTATTTAACTTCCAAAGCCTTTCAGCAACAGCAATGGCTACGTTATAATGTCCCGGTTCTAATGACAAAACCATTTGACCGGCTTTTAGCATTGCTTCATCTGTTTCAGGGTGAGCCTTGAAACCAGAAACATATTTATCAATCAGGGAGAGCCTCGTTAGTTCCGCTAAATCATTGGTAGCAGCAGCAGCTTTCTTTATCAGGATGGCAGCATTACTATAATCATCATTCATACAGAAAACCTGATACCTCATCATTACGACACTAATATCATCAGGTTTTTTAAGAATCTCTTTATCCAAAAGCGAAGCCAGGGTAGTGTATTGTTTAGCTTGTAACAACTCATCGTAGTATATGAACTTATTATTTTCTGGATCATTGCTATAAAGCTTTTTTGCATAGGCCAGGGCTTCTTCCTGTTTTCCCTGCTTCCTGAACCACTGAAGTTTTAAATAAATCCCAAATGAAAGTCCGGGATACATCTTTAATGCCTCATCTATTTTATTACCTGCTTCAACTATTTGATCATTTTGCAACAAAGAATCAGCATCCCATGCTTTTTTAAGAGGACTCATACTTTCTGCTGCAGGAATAGAAAATTTCTTATCTATTAATAATTGCAGGTTTCCTTCAGACAATGACGCCGGGTGTGTAATCCAAACAACTTTGTTGTCTTGAACTACAAAAGTTTGAGGAATAGAGCTCAGATTAGCAGCTTTCAGCCATTTATTTACAAAATCGCTTTCATCACCCCCGCCAAATGCTATACGATAGCCCATTTCCTCTCCTCTGTCATTTACAAACTCCTCTACCCTTTCTTTATTATCCTCCCAAACATTTTGGCCAACAAAAATAATTTTGTCTTTAAACCTTTTGCTTAATGCATTAAGATGGGGGATGCTTCCTATACAAGGTCCACACCAGGTTGCCCAGCACTCAATAATGTAAATCTTATCCTGTTCAAATGTTATCAGAGGATCCCCTTTAATCCACTGAACTTTTGGATAGTCAAAAACTTCACTATTAACCGCAAATGATGTTTTCATTTCTTGCCCTGTATTTTGAGCAGATGCTGTCATCTGAATCAGCATAACAATTCCAAAAAAAATTTTAAGTTGCTTGCCCATTGTTAAAGGTGTTTGAAAGGTAAAATCCAATGATATAATAAAGGTATATATAGTAAAAAACAGAAAAACATGATTTTCGTCAGGCAAACTTAAAACAGGATATCATTGTCTTCATCTTCTTCACCTGGCTTTTCACCTTCTGTAATCCCTTTTGGCAAAGCAGGATGAAATACTCAACCAATTTATAGAAAGCTGTGATCCATTTGATTTAACAGGTTCTCACGTACTCTCCATTTGGAGTAGTATAATGAATATCTCTTGCAGCCAGTTCATGTTTGGGAGTCTTATCCTGTTCAACTACGAACAGTTCATCAAAATAAAATATTGCAGAAATAATAGCAATGCCAATTAGGTCTTTAAAGTTTCAATGCTTCTTTTATCAATGATTCCAGGTGTTGCTCATCACCAGGAGAGTAGCCGGTCTTTTTATAAATGACATTACCTTTCCGGTCGACCAGAACAGACCGGGGAACCTCAAGTGTATGATAATTATCAAAGCTGCCCCTATGCATCAGGTCATCATCAGTTTTCATTTCTTTATTTATGGAAACCTGCTTCCAGGCAGATAAGTGGCTCTTTTTAAGATAGGCTTTTACCTGCGTTAAGTTTTCCGGGGAGGTTCTGCTTACACCAATAACTTCAAAACCCGATCTTTCATATTGCTTCCGTATTTTTTCTACCTCTATATTAAGCCTCAGGCACGGCAGGCAACCTAAATCCCAAAATTCAATAAGATATACGTTGCCATTCAAAGACTGGCGGTTTATACTGTCTTTTGAGTTTGTTTTAAGGTAAGCAAAGCCAGGTGCTTTTTCGCCAATATTTATTTTTTCAAAAGGGTACTGTGTGTTTATAGCTTTCTTATACCTGGCATAGCTGGCAATAAATTCATCACCGATTGTGCTAAATTTTACTTTATCTGTAAGATTCTCGTAAAGAGAATCGATTTTTTCATCTGCGATTCGTGCTATTTGGTAAACTAGCATATCCATACTTACATAAGAATCGGGATTATTAGCTATATAAGCTAATTTCTGGTTCTCCCTAAAGTTGATAGCAGGCAAGGCAGTTTTACGTATTGCCTTAATGCTATCGGCTCCAACATTGGCATCTAAGTCCCCTTTTTCAATCCGCTCTCTTATTACAATCTTCTTTTGTATGTAGGCATCCATTATTGCCGTGGCTTCTTCCATACTATTATTTAATCGTTCATATTCTTTTTGAGAAGCCGAACCTTCAATTGTAGCGGCTTTTACATTTCCATAATCATAAGTGATCGTCATTCTGGCAGGCTCCAGGAAAATTATACATAAAATCTCTTTCCCGGAATCCGTGTTGAGACTTTTCAATATGCCGGCAGAGCAGCCATTAACAGTCCCCTTTACAGAAAACCGTCCATTAATGACGGTTATCGTGTCCGATATTTTTTCCTTTTCGGAATTTAAATAACGAAGAAGCAGTTTATCATCATGATCGTCATTTAACTTACCCTCAATAACAAATTCCTGAGAATTTACATCTAAAATGGTAATAACACAGGCTAGCGCAAGTAGTATTTTCTTCATTTTTCAGGAGTTTTAAATAATAAGAGCACACACTTTGCGGCACATGCCCTTAAATTAATATTTTAAGGGAAAGGCTCAGCAAACGTATTACATTTTTATCGCTAATTCCAACTGCCCGCCAAATCCTTTCTCAATTATTTTTTGAAGTGTCGAAATACGAATGTCTTTTATATTGTTCTCAACCGTGAGATGTAGCCTTTATTTGTACCAAATTTTTCCCAAAATTCCAAAACTTGTATTTATTACATGCATATCCGTGCTCCGATGGATTCTATCGGGATGGCAGTTAACCATCAAGTCTTAAATAAACTCAACCCACTGGGCCGATGCTTTTAATTTTGAAGGCGTCCAGGCTTTATGTCACTCCCTACGGAGTTTTTTGGTGAGCTTACTCTTACTTTTATGATCCAGTCAGCCCTTCCGGCTTATTTCACCAGTCATTTTGCAATCCGCCACGGCGGATGCAATGATTCTAAAGAATATAATACATTATCTCAGCTAAACCCCGGCAGGGGTGATATTATTTTCTCAAATGAATGTGCTCTGGCTTAAATTAAGATGCGTTTGTCCTGAATCTAATTATACCCCTGTATTTCGCTATACCAATTTTTATTATCTTCGCCCACTACCCATCCGCAGGTTGGGTATTTTTTTGATATTAAGAATAAGAATTACAGAACCTTTTTTCGAGAGAAAAAACAAATGAATTTTAATGGAACCCATAATAATTATTGTAGCAGCAGTGGCCCTGGTGTTGGGCATCGTGGCGGGTAAATTTATCTTCGCTAAAAACACACAACAAAAAATTGATGAAGCCAGCTTAAGAGCACAAACCATTGTAAAAGAGGCAGAACTAAATGCAGAAACCATACGGAAAGAAAAAGAACTGCAGGCTAAAGAAAAATTTGTGTCGCTGAAATCGGCTCACGACAAGGAAGTAAACGACCGCAACCGCAAGCTGGCAGAAAGCGAAAACCGCATCAAGCAAAAGGAGCAATCTCTTAGCCAGAAAGAAACGGGCCTTGATAAACAGGTAAAAGACAATGACGCCATAAGAGACAACCTGAACAAGCAGATAGAGGTTGTAAGTAAAAAACATGCTGAGCTGGAAAAGCACCAGGAAGAACATATCCGCCGCCTGGAAAAAATAGCCAGTCTTACTGCCGAAGAGGCCAAAACGCAATTAATAGAAAGCCTTAAAAACGAGGCGCAAACACAGGCCATCGGCATTCAGCAGGAAATCATTGACGATGCCAGGCAAAAAGCCAATAAAGAAGCCCGCAAAATCATTATTCAAACCATTCAGCGTACCGCCGCCGAGCAGGCAATTGAAAACTCTATCACTGTTTTCAACCTGGAAAGTGACGAGGTGAAAGGGCAGATCATTGGCCGGGAAGGCCGTAATATCCGGGCACTGGAAGCAGCAACCGGTGTGGACCTGATCGTTGATGATACCCCCGAAGCGATCCTGCTTTCCTGCTTTGATCCGCTGCGCCGTGAAATTGCGCGTTTGAGCCTACAGCGCCTGGTTACTGATGGCCGTATTCACCCCGCACGTATTGAGGAAGTGGTGGAAAAAACCCGTAAACAAATCGAAGAACAGGTAATGGAAATTGGTGAGCGCACCGTAATTGATCTGGGTATTCATGGATTGCATAAAGAGCTGGTGAGAATGGTGGGCCGTATGCGCTACCGCTCTTCTTACGGGCAAAACTTATTAATGCACAGTAGGGAAACAGCCAACCTTTGCGCTACCATGGCAGCCGAACTAGGATTGAACCCCAAGCTGGCAAAACGTGCCGGCCTGCTGCACGATATTGGTAAAGTACCTGACGAAGAAAGCGAACTGAGCCACGCATTACTGGGCGCCAAGCTGGCTGAAAAATACGGCGAAAATCCTGCCGTGGTAAACGCTATTGCCGCTCACCACGACGAAACAGAAATGCAATACGTGATCTCTCCCATCATCCAGGCCTGCGATGCCATTAGCGGCGCCCGCCCCGGCGCCCGCCGCGAAATTATGCAGCAGTACCTGCAGCGCATTAAAGACCTGGAAAACCTGGCCACCAGCTATCCGGGTGTGGAAAAAGCCTATGCTATCCAGGCCGGACGTGAGCTGCGCGTGATCGTGGAATCGGACAAAGTAACCGATCAGGACAGTGATAAGCTGTCTTTCGAAATTGCACAAAAAATACAGACTGAAATGACCTTCCCCGGGCAGATAAAAGTTACAGTGATCCGCGAAAAAAGAGCAGTTAATGTAGCGAGATAACACTCACATACTATAATAATAGAACAGCCGGTATTTTTGAAGTACCGGCTGTTTTGTTTTATGACGAAGAGGTTACAATTAGTTTAAGGAAGCGCTACCCTGGTATCCAACCTGATCCGGCAATTTTCTGTTAGCTTAAGATCGGAAGGCAGAAACAGTGCTTTGTACTTATTATCTGTAAGCTCAAACGCTTGGATGGTATAAGTATCCGGGTCCGCCATCAAATAATATTTTACCCCGCAAAACTCATAAAGCGCATACTTCGTATTCCTGTCCTTCAGCCTCGTTGCCCTGGACAATATCTCCACAATTAAAAAAGGCGGTTCGGTGATATGCCCTTCGGGATCCAGGTTACCGCAGGCAATTAAAATGTCAGGCCGAACAACATTGGTTTCATCAATGATCCAATTCTTTTCATATAAAACCCTGCAATTACAGGAAGCCTTGTTTTCCCGCAGCATATTGTAAAAATAAACATGCAGGTCGCTCCCCATCAATTGATGTTTGTTAAGGGGTGAAGGGCTCATAGCTACGGGAGTACCTTTTATCAGCTCCCAATCACCTTCCCACAGTTTCCAGTCCTGAACAGTATAAGTAGGTATATATAAATTGGGGATCATTACCTCTCAAAGATACAATTTACTTACCGTTCGTAAATTCCTTTGAGAGGAAAGCGAAACGCTTAATCAAAAAACACGCTTCATTTATGATAATAATAAAACAGCCGGCATCTTTTAAAGCACGGGCTGTTTTTATTCAATAGCTCCGTTAAACTACTTAAAATCACCTTTTCATACCGCCCAGGCCACCCGGCATCATCTTGCCAAAGGCGCCCATTTTGTTCATGTTCTTCATCATATCACGCATCTGCTCAAACTGCTTCATAAAAGCGTTTACTTCCGTAATATCTTTACCACTACCCAAGGCAATGCGTTTACGGCGGTTACCGTTTATCAGGTCCGGGTTGGCGCGCTCCTGGGGCGTCATAGAGTCAATAATAGCTTCTATGCCTTTAAAGCTGTCATCGCTGATATCCAGGTCTTTGATCTGCTTACCCACGCCGGGTATCATGCCTAACAGATCTTTCATATTACCCATTTTCTTGATCATTTCCAGCTGGGCTTTAAAATCTGCAAAGTCGAATTTATTCTTACGAATCTTGCTTTCAATCTTTTTCGCCTGCTCCTCGTCAAACTGCTGCTGGGCGCGTTCTACCAGCGAGGTAATATCGCCCATGCCCAAAATACGTTGCGCCATCCTTTCGGGATAGAACACATCCAGCGCATCCATCTTTTCACCATTGCTGACGAATTTAATAGGCTTGTTTACTGTGTATTTGATGGAAATAGCCGCACCACCTCGGGTGTCACCGTCTAATTTGGTAAGCACTACCCCGCTGAAATCAAGTCTTTCATTAAAAGATTTGGCAGTGTTAACTGCATCCTGCCCGGTCATGCTATCCACCACAAAAAGTATCTCCTGCGGGTTTACAGCATTTTTGATATTAGCTACTTCGGCCATCATCTGCTCATCAATAGCCAGGCGCCCGGCAGTATCTATGATAACTACGTTTTTATTTTTGCTTTTAGCACCGGCCACAGCAGCCTGCGCTATGCTTACCGCGTCTTTATTTTCAGGCTCTATATGAACTTCCACGCCTATCTGCTCGCCCAGTACACGCAATTGCTCCATCGCCGCAGGACGATAAATATCCGCAGCTACCAGTAAGGGGTTCAGTCCTTTTTTGTTTTTAAGATAGCTGGCCAGCTTGCCGCTGAAAGTAGTTTTACCGCTACCCTGTAACCCTGCAATTAAAATTACGGCAGGATTTCCTTTGGCATTAAAAGGCGCTTCTTCTCCCCCCATCAGCTCGGTAAGCTCGTCCTTCACAATTTTCACCATGAGCTGGCCGGGACTGATAGCATTGATCACCTTTTCACCAACAGCCTTATCCTTGATCTTATCGGTAAATTCCTTGGCTATCTTATAGTTTACGTCAGCATCTACCAATGCACGGCGTATTTCTTTTACGGTAGCGGCTACGTTGAGCTCAGTGATCCTTCCCTGGCCTTTAAGGTTCTTAAAGGCGCTATCTAATTTATCCTGTAGATTATTGAACATGATTTATACCTGTAATTTTTTACTAAGGGTCGCAAAGTTAATATAAGTTTTTCAGGCAGCAGCACCTTCAAACTTTCTTATTGAGCTCAACGTGTTTCTAAGGTTATTGCTTTCGTTTTCGAGGTCATAGTCATCCTGAAGCCCTAACCAAAATTTAGCAGACATTCCAAAATATTTTGAGAGTCTTAAAGCAGTGTCCGCTGTAACGCTTCTTTTTCCTTTAATAATAGCTGAAATTCTTGTTTGCGGGATACCTGTGTCTTTTGATAACCGGTAAGCCGATAAGGTCAGGGGTTTCAAAAATTCTTCCAAAAGAATTTCTCCGGGATGTATATTTTTAAGACGATTCATAAAAATCAATTTAATGATAATCAATAATTTCTACTTCGTAAGCATTTCCCTCCTGCCATTTAAAAATAATACGCCATTGATCGTTGATACGAATAGAATGGAACGCTTTGTGGGTTCTTTTTAATTTTTCCAGTTTGTTGGATGGAGGTATTGTAAGATCTGAAATATTTTGCGAATTATTCAACATCCTCAATTTTCTCCGTCCTGTTTGCTGAATTTCAGGAGGTAATTTTTTTACCCGTTCGCCATGCCAAATTTTTTCTGTGTCTTTATTTCCAAACGACGAGATCATTTTCTATTACTTACGCCAAAGGTAAGTAATATTTACTGATTGATTTCAGCGTTTGAGGAGAATTCTCAGGGTAAATGCCTCTAATTTCGAAGGTTTCTATGCTTTATATCACTCCTTGCGGAGTTTTTTTGGTGTACCTATTCTTATTTATAACCCTGTCAGCCCTCCGGGCTTATCTGTCTGGTCATTTCTCAAAGCTAGAGGGCTACCAAAACCCTACCCGCTCAACCGCGTTACATCCACTGAAACCTCCAGCTCGTGCTTATGGCTGCTTTGGATAACGCCGCGCAATGGGACCACATCAAAATAATTCCGTCCCCAGCCAATGGTAATATACTGCTCGTCAGGGTGCTTATTATTGGTAGGATCGAAATCCACCCAGCCCATCCCGGGTATATACACCGATACCCACGCGTGAGAGGCATCGGAACCCACCAGCTTTGGTTTTCCGGGTGGTGGCACGGTCTCTAAATAGCCGCTTACATATCTTGCCGCCATACCCATTGATTGCAGGCAGGCAATGGCCAGATGCGCAAAATCCTGGCAAACTCCCTTTTTTTCCCGCATCACTGCCGATAAAGGAGTAGAGACCGTAGTAAACCCCGCTGTGTACTTAAAATCTTTATAGATCCTCCCGGTTAATTCAAATGCAGCTTCATATAAAGACCTGCCAGAAGTGAAAGACTTTTGAGCGTAGCTTTTTACAGAGGGTGTAGCTTCTGTAATTTCTGTTGGGAATGTATATTGTTTTATTGCTGCGTCAACAGTATCATTGATAATGCCAGAGCCCAGCCTGTTTTTTACTGTTTCCCAGCTTACCCCGCTAATGCCTGACTGTTTCCATTCGGGAGCAGTGCTTTCAATTACAGAGGATGCGGTGACCGTAAGTTCTTTATGTTCCTGCTCTACCACAAAATAGTACACTTTGTTGCCAAAAAAATCATTATACACTTCCACCACTTCCGGTACCGGCGTAATATCAAACTGGAACTCCCGGCACTGCTGCGAAACGGTATTACGCGGAGAAAGTATGGCCAGATTGTGGCAAAGCGGCACCAGGTCGGTATAAGTATAAACGGTAGTATGTTTTACTGAGTACAACATTTATAATACGCTGCTAATATAAAGCTGTTGAGGGGATGCGGTATGCCGGAAATAAGCTTTATTGAAAATAGTATGAACCTTTAACAGGATGGCATTGAGCTTTCCCAGTAGTTCCGTAAGCCTGTCGTATTCATTTTCTTCATTATCATGCTGTGAAAGCAAGGTCCCGTCAGCCATGTTGATCAGGTTTTGAGCTTCGGACATAAGCTTTTCCATTTCAGTTTTGGAAAGGGTCCTGGAAATCTTTGGCATAGAAAATATCCGTCGCTTTATCCTGTCAATGATATACGACAGGGATTTGGGATAGTTATTGTCAAACACCAGCAGCTCAAACAATAAAGGCAGCTGCAGGTGATCCCTGAAAGTGTACCTGTAAGTAATGCGACTTTGCAATGATTCCAGCACCACATTTATCAGCTCATATTCAGTTGCCTCTTTTTCTTTTTTTACAAAAAAGCATTGCAGCAGGCGGATGTTAAATAAGGCCTGTTCAAACTTCCGGCCCAGATCAAGTATATCCCATTCGAGCTCCTTTCTTGAGCTTTCGCGGTTCATTCCCAAAAAAGCGTAAAGAGAAGTATTGAGCCTGTCAATATCACTGACCATGAGCAGGTGGTCCCGGCTGGCCTTAATTTTCCTGTTGCCCCATTTAGTATCTATCTGCTGTATGGTACGCCAGGTATCCAGGGATAAAAAGCTGCGCACATTATACACCGATCTCATGAAGGTAAGGAGGTTTTGCGTGAGGCCTCCGGGGAAGGTATCATCGTACAGATTCTTAATTAATACAGGCCAGGGATTATTTAATAACACTTCCTCTTCCATCTCCCTGGCCTTTACAAAGCCGGGATACGTATAGGTACAGTGCGTTAAAGCCTGTAATATGATCTTTCGTGCCCCTGTTTGCACCCCTTCTCCAGAAGGTGTATGCTGCATTAAATACTGCAATACAGTTTTGAGCAGCCTCGCATGGTTCACTACCCTTTCCGTGTACCTTCCTGCCCAGAACAGGTTTTCGGCCGTTTGGCTGGGAAGGGAGCTTTTTTCAAAAACCGGAAAATCATCTGCATATTTAAGCTGCAATTTTACCGGTGCTGCATCTGCATCCGGAGCTATCACCCAGGTATCTTTGCTGACGCCGCCGGACTGGCTGGAAATAATAAAGTTGTTTTTGTCATGGCTGGACCGGGTCAGCCCGCCAGGCATCACCATATAGCTATCCCCTTTGCGAACCAGGAAACTGCGTATTAAAGAATGGCCGGGTTGCATTTTTCCCTTCTCCCAGCAGGGGGCAGATGAAAAATTGATCTTTTCCTGCCCGGTGAATAAGCCCGGACTGGCCCTTATCTCGCTTATCAGCTGCTGCTTTTGAATATCTGACAATGAAGCGCCATCAATAGCAGAGCGCACGCCGGCCTTTCGCCTGAAGATCTTTCGTACTACCAGGTTGTCTATGTTATGGATCACATACTCCATTTCCTGCTGCTGCCCGCACCACCAGGTGGCAATGGAGGGTATAATAAGTTCTTCGTTCAGCAAATATTTTGCGGCATTATGTAAAAAGGGCATCAGCCCTGCATTTTCTATAATGCTGCTGCCAAGTGAGTTAGCAATGGATACATTTCCTTTTCTTACTACCTGCAACAGTCCGGGCACACCTAAAAGTGAATCGCTTTTCAGCTCCAGGGGATCGCAATACACATCATCCATACGCCTTAAGATCACGTCCACTTTTTCAAGTCCTTCTATGGTTTTCAGCCATACAAAATTGTCTTTTATCATTAAATCATTACCCTGCACTAATGTAATGCCCATATGAAGAGACAGGTAAGAATGCTCAAAGTAAGTTTCATTTTCCGGGCCGGCGGAAAGTATCACTATTTTGGGCTGGCTGTTTTGAAACGGTGCAACCTGGTACAAAGCCTGCTGCAATACATCAAAAAAAGGAGACAGCCTGCGTACGGGTAACCCGGAGAAAAGCTCGGGCAGCACATTGTTCATTACAAACCGGTTCTCTAAAGCATAACCATAGCCTGACGGGGCCTGTGTACGATCGCTTATGATCCAGAACCTGCCATCATTGCCACGGGCCAGATCAGCAGCATACAGCGTTAAATATTGCGCTTCCGAAAGGTTCAGGTTTACACAATTGCGTAAAAAACCGGGGTGCATATAAATAAGCTCCTGTGGAATAAGTCCCTTCTTTATGAGGTTTTGTGAGCCGTAAATGTCCTGCAGCATCAGGCTGAATAACTTTGCCCTTTGCGCCAGCCCTCTGCTGATCGTTTCCCATTCGTGACTGGTAATGAGCTGGGGTATGGGGTCCAGCTCCCAGGGCCTGGTTTTACCGGAAGGGTCATTATATATATTATACGCAACACCGTTTTCCTTAAGCATGCGCAGGATATTGGATACCCTTTCCTCAATTACTGTAGGGCCCAGACCGTCTAAAGACGAGAAAAGGGCCTCCCACTCTGGCGACAGGGTATCAACACCTTGAGCAAGTATTTCGTTATACGAGTTAACAGGTGGTATATACTGCTGAAAAAAGTTATTCCAATTGCTTTGGCCGGCCATTCCTTAAAGTCTCTATAGTCTGGTAAAAATATGAATGATGCGCCAATGTAAGTAAAATATCAGTCCCGCAGGGTGGTTGTATAAATTTTTGTTTGCCCGATCCTGCTGCTAACTATATAAAAGCAGCAGGAAAGGCCGTTTTTATTGCAACCATATACCCGGGCAAAACATCTTTTAACTTTTTTACGTTATATATCAGGTTACCTTTGCGAGCAGGACTAATTTATAATTATGACAGGAAAGGCTTTATTTTCAACGATTTTTTCTATTGTATTTGCAACCTCTTTACAGGCACAGGGCGATGCTGTAAACATTCCCATCAACCGACAGCTCTTTCATGATAATATCAATAAAGAAAAGAAACTATTGCTGGGAAGCGATGGCAAACAGGATGATGAGTTTACCTTAGTCAATAACCCTGATGCAGGCCACCTGGCAACTGCGGCCATTAATAACCAGGTAGATGCTATACGGTACCTGGTTGAAAGTGATACGAAGATTGAACCCAGGCTGAAACCCGGTTACCTGGTGGGACTAACAGATATATTGAGGCACATGCGCACCGGATGGCTTAAAAGAGAAGTTTATCCTACGCATTTCGCGCAAATATTCTCGCTTTATAAAAAGCTGATAGAAGTTAATACAGCTAAAGAATCTATTGTTCCTTACCTGCAGCATTTCCCTTACGATGTGGTTTACACAGCAACCCTGCCAAGGGTATTTGAAGAAAATCCCGGCTTTAACGGGGTGAAAGATGTGGTGCTGCTAAAGTATGCAGAACAATATCCCAATAAAACATTTTATGCCCTTACCAAATACATCGGCTCCAAACATACTGACAGCCTCATCAGAGCAATAGGGCGCCAATACCCCGAGCAGCTATACTCCTATGCCCAGGCCGGCAATGCACTTGGCAATAAAATAAGAAGTATAAAAGATGACAATTTTGTAAAAACAGTGGTAGGCCTGTCTGAGATGAAAAGCGGGCAAATCTATTTCCCGTTTTTAGACAACCTGGTAAAGGGTAAAATAACAATGGCCGAGCTGGATGCAGCTAAAGACGACCGTGTAAAATACTATCGCCTGCTGGTAAAAACACAAATAGATTATGCCCGGCGTGCTTTAAGCGGAGATATAGCTGTTGGATTTAACGAGCTGACGAACAGGCTGCAAAAAAAGGGTAATGACGAGTTTGTGAACGAAATAAATGCCTTGCATGAATTGCCGAATGCAGCAAGGTTCAAATGCCTTGTGCCACTAACAGCACAGGAGCTTTATTACCTGGCAGTGCTTTCCGACGGGCTGATCTATACCAGCAGCTATACTGCCGGCGTTTTCCCTTCAATGATGAGCAAGATCAATAACCGGGGAGATTCATTGCTCCTAAGCGTTTCATTTGATCATTACAGGAAATTTATACGGCAGGCTGCGGGGTATAATACCTTAAAAACTTTTTTCACCACGTTTAAAAACAACCAGGAAGCTACCAACCTGATGACAGCTTTTGTAAACGGCCTTGAAAAATCAAAAGGACTGGAAGACGGTGTGGATGTTGCCGACTCCTATGCAAGCCTGTATGAAACATTGCCCGACCTTGCCCGGCAAATGCTGGTTAATGTAAAAAACAATTACCGGAGAAACCTTCAATCAGGCAATAAACGTGGCATTGCTATTTACAATATTCTTGATAAGCTGTTTTTATCGGCAGATGCCACTAAAAATATTAACCTCACCAAAGAACTGGGCATACCCCCGGTTTATAATATTCCTTTTAACAACTTCACTAATGAGAAAGGAGAGATCATTACCCAAATGTTTTTTTATGGTGATGAGGATGGCATGATGGATTTCGACATTTTTGTACGTACATTCAATAACGACCCTAAATGGAAAGTAGATCAAAGTAACAGCAAATTTGTGGTGGCTAAAACTACCTCGGGCGTTCCCGTATATGTATATGCCAACAGGCCTCTGGCCAATACGCCAGACGAGGACTTTGTTGCCCAGAATGCCATGCAGGAATATTTTGAAAAAAACAATCTTGCCCCTACGGTTACTTTTCACCGCGGACACAGTTATCATGCGCCAACCAGTGTAAGCTATATCACTCCTACCTCGCGCGTGGTGTTCATGGGCTCCTGCGGCGGCTTCTTCCTGATAGACTCTATTCTTAAAAGGTCAAGCGATGCCCATATTATATCATCCAAGCAAACCGGTTACCGCGATATCAACCTGCCGTTTATACGGATCTTTTTAGAAAATCTGCGCCTGCGTAAGGATGTGGACTGGATCCCTTTCTGGAAAGAGTTCAGGGCGGTCGCCAATATTACCGGTATGGAAGATTATATCCCTCCATATAAAAACCTGGGCGCCTTGTTCATTAAGGCATATAAAAAAGAAACCGGGGAAGAGGATATTTAAAATAAATTATCTTGCATTTTAATGCCGCAGGAAAAAAAGCTATTTTTTGATATTTCCAAGCTAAGGCGCATATTTCAATATGCAGCACCTTATAAAGCTAAATTTTATTGGTCGGTGGCACTGGCAATATTCCTGGCAGCGCTCACTCCTGTACGCCCCTTGCTTATTCAGCTAACGGTAGACAAATACATAACGCAATCCCTTCCAAGAATGGTAGTATATATTACCATTATACAGATCGGTATTATTTTAATAGAAACACTTCTGCGTTTTGTGTTCTCCTATATTACTGCATGGCTGGGGCAGGCTGTAGTAAAAGACATGCGTGTAGCCGTTTATAAAAAAATATTGGGACTTAACTTACGCCAGTTCGACAGAACGCCCATAGGTACATTAACCACACGCTCCATTAACGATATTGAATCTATCAACGAAATTTTTTCGGATGGTTTAATACCTATTATTGCCGATCTGCTTTCTATAGTTTGTGTGCTAACCTTTATGTTTTGGGTAGACTGGCAGCTTACGCTTATAGCGCTCATCCCCTTTCCTATTATGATCATTGCCACTTATTACTTTAAGGAAAGCATCAATAAGTCTTTTTTTAAAGTAAGAAACGCAGTGGCCGCTTTAAATGCCTATGCACAGGAGCACCTGTCAGGAATGAACGTGGTACAGGCTTTTGCTGCAGAAAGAAATGAGTTCAACAAATTCAAAGCCATTAATAAGCAACACCGCAACGCCAATATCAACGCTATTTTTGCTTACTCTGTTTTTTTTCCGGTAATAGAAATTGTGCTGGCGCTGTCTATTGGCCTGGTAGTTTGGTTTGCTGCTAAAGAAGCCCTTCACCTCCAGCAAAGCCAGCAGGGTGTTATTGTTTCCTTTATCCTTTGCCTTAATTTATTGTTCAGGCCGTTAAGAATGATTGCTGATAAATTCAATGTGGTACAAATGGGCGTTATAGCCAGTGACCGCGTGTTCACCGTATTGGACAATGACGATGAGGAGAAAACTCCTGAAAGCGGCTATATCCAACCTGAAAAACGCGTTGAAGGAAGCATAGATTTTAAACATGTAAGCTTTGCTTATGTGGATGAGCATTGGGTGCTAAATGATGTAAGCTTTGAAATTGATCCCGGGCAAACCGTGGCTATTGTGGGCCATACGGGCAGTGGCAAAACTACTATCATCAGCCTTATCAACCGGTTCTATAATATTCAAAAAGGATCCATTGAGATAGATGGCATCGACATTAAAAAATTATCAACGGATTACCTGCGTGAAAATATAGGAGTGGTGCTGCAGGATGTATTTCTTTTTTCCGGCTCTATCATGGATAATATTACCCTGCGCAATCCAGACATTACGAAAGAGCAGGTTATTGCTGCCGCCAAAATGATCGACATGCACGATTTCATTATGCGTCTGCCCGGTGGCTATGATTATAATGTAAAAGAGAGGGGCGCCACTTTATCGCTCGGGCAAAGACAGCTGATCTCTTTTATAAGAGCGCTTTTATATGACCCTTCCATTTTAGTATTAGATGAAGCTACTTCCTCTATTGATACGGAAAGTGAAATACTGATACAAAAGGCTACCGACAAGCTGATACAGGGGCGCACCTCTATTGTAATTGCGCACCGCCTCAGCACTATTCGCAAAGCCGATAAAATATTAGTGCTGGATAAAGGCGTATTAAAAGAGGCCGGCACGCATACGCAACTGCTGGCCCGGGGAGGCTTCTATGCACAACTCCATAAAATGCAATTCGAGAAGGAGATGGCATAATGCCTTTTTACCGTTAAACCCCTAAGCCTGGCCACAGATGCACAGATACACGCTATCATAGAAGTGTTAGGTAATCAATGTGTACGAAAAGCTATGGTCGTTCCATCGCAGAGAGGAACCTCAACATAAACCAGAAACTTGTTGTATAGCCCATATATGCTTTATACTAAAGACAGTCACACGTTGAGACTTCTTCGCTATCGCTGCGAAGCGACGATAAAAATTATGTCATCGTCTCATTGATTTGGCCTCCTATTGATAACCCAAAATGGCAATATTTACTGTTCTACCATAGATTCAAAGAATTAAACCCTAATTATTGGCCTTTATATAAGCTAACAGATAATTGTTGTATTTATCCAGGGCATCCAGCACCGCTTTTTTATAAGCCTGTGGATCAGCCAGAATGGTATAGGTTGCTTCTAAATCTCCTTTGCCGCCACCTCGTGCTCTCCCCATCGAAAGTATGCTTACTACATCAGAGGCAAATCTGTTTTGAAATTTTTCGGGTATCCCTTTTGCCGACTCTATATCATTGGCGTATTTCACATCAGATGCGAGCATAAAGCCATTGTGAAAACTGGCATTGCAATAGCTCCAGTTACCGCCTGTGAATTTGGCATAAGAACCATCACCTTTGAATGCCTTGCCCATTGATGCTGCGGTGATGCCCTCTATACGGATGACAGGCCTTGCATCAGTTTCAAATTTGTCGGTACGATCGCTTCTGCCCATAAGGGTAAAGCTTGATACTCCCTGGGAAATATTTTGCATGATGTCAAGAAAATCAACGGTAACGAATACCATCCCCACAGGTATTTTAAGGTCATTGCCCAAAGAGGCGTGTGCACCCATCAGCCCGGTCGGGTATTCGATATAAGGCGCATTGTTGGCAGTGAAAATTTTTGAAACACCCCAATTTTTCTTTTGGGTTTCACGTTTGTTCTCTGCATTGTTTTCCACCAGTTTCTGGTAGGACTTGTGGTCTTTGTAGGTTTCGCTGAGCGAAAAACCGTTTGCCGCAAATTTTGCAGCCAGGTTTTTGTAGTACGCATCCGTAATTTCCTGCAACAGGGCATCGTCTATTCCTTCCAGGAATCCCCAGGTTACAATATTGCCAACATTGCGTTTTTCCTGCTCCTGCCGCGTAGCGAGTTTGAACTGCAAATTGACGCTTGTAAGCGCTACTTCATTTACTTTTTTGAATGGCGCCCGATGAGTACCTTTTGGAGCGAAGGCCTGCTTCAATTCTTTTTCGGAAGGCTGTTGCGCCCGGGCATCTGGTAGAAAGGTAAAAACTGTAAGTACTATCAGGATACCAAATTTTGATAAGCTATTCATGTTATATCTGCTTTATAATTTTAATTATTATTTGTATTGGCTACTACCACTTTAGAGTAGCTTTTTGTTCCGTCCTTATCCACCTGCGCTATGCGTACATATATCCTGGAGCCGGAAGCATTTACCTCTACGCCCTGTTTTTTACACCCTGTTATCAGCCATGTGCAGGCCACTGTTAATAGCAAAACGGGCAGCGCCATCCTGCGCCTTTTACCCACGCCCCATGCAAAAACTGCCAGCAGCGGCATCAGGGCGGTAAGCCCGGAAAGCATAGTGCCGTTCAGCGATAAAGTAAAATTGTATTCCAAAGCCATATCCGAGTTCCCCTCTTTTGCTTTGGAAACCATAGTGCCCACTTTAGTAAAGTCTTTCCCGTTAGCAGAAGCTTCTATCTCAAAATAGCTGTTATTTTCTTCTTTAAGGGTTGTAAATTGTACTGATAAAGCATTGCCAACCACTTCAGCCTGTACGTTGCCAAAGCTCACCGGCAGCACATCATAATCAAACCCAAAAAGCCAGGGCTTGGACTGCCCTGCAACTACATTAAAGCCGCCGCCGCCAAATAACCTGCTGCCATCCGTTGCAAGACTATAAACAACGTAATCTGAAATAGGGTTCCAATCAGTAAGCACCGGTGTGCCGGTTGAAATGTCAAAGGAAGCAAGGCGTTGTCTGTTCTGACCGGCTATCTGGGTAAATATTCCGCCTATATATATCCTGCTCCCTATCTTCGTAAAGCTCAGTACGCGACTATTGGCAGAAGCCGTCCAGGTAGTAAGCGTTGGAGTGCTGCCTGTAATATCAAAGGAGGCAAGGCGCTGTCTGTTCTGACCGTTTATCTTGCTAAACTCTCCACTCGCGTACAATATGCCATCGCTTGCCCAAAGTGTTTGTATGTAACCAATATCCTGAAGGGACCAATCGGTAAGCGCTGGCGTACCGGTTGTAACATCAAAAGAAACAAGACGCAACCTGCTCTGGCCTGCTATCTGGTTAAAAGCTCCCCCTACATACAACTTTCCTTCTGCTTCCACTAACGAAAATATAGTACCATTCAGGTCGGGGTTGGGTGCCCAGCCTGTAAGCGTGGGTGTGGCGCCTGTAATATCAAAGGATACGAGGTTGGTTCTGCTTTGACCATTTACCTGGGTAAACTGGCCGCCTACATACAGCCGGTCTGTAGTTGCCAGAATGGAGTAAACACGGTTATTACCGGTAGCGCCGGGGAAATCAACCTCGGGTGCCCAATCAGTAAGAGTACCGGTTGCCAGGTCAAAGGAAGCAATATGTTTCCTGGATACCCAGTTAACATTTTTAAAATCACCGCCTATATACAACTTTCCTCCGCTAATTGACATACTGCGAATAGTCCCGTCAACTGTAGCAAAAAAGGGATGCAGACTGCCATCCGCATTAATACGGGCGATGCTAACCCGCGACTGGCCACCCACTGCTGTAAATTCCCCGCCTATATAAATGCCTCCGGCCCCATCTGGGATAATGGTGTGCACAGTACCGTTTGGTACCCAGGTCTGCCCCCATCCTGCAGCACTTAATAAAACCAAAACAATAAAGAAAAATAAACGCTTTATCATACTGAAATAATTAATACTGATTCAAAAATGTATAGCTAAAATTGTGGTGTAAAATTCCTTTTCCCTCAGGGATAAAACAATACGATGAATTGCGTATTTTTTCTTTAAGTTTATGCCCGAACCGTTTTATAACTATGAAGTTTCTTTTACAGCGCTGCTCACCAGTATTAATTGTATTTTGCTTTTGTATGGCTACGGACCTGCATGGTCAGCAAAAAGCAACTGATACCGGTGCAGATTCACTGACAGGCTGGTTGTCTTTAGCTTCAGAACTTCGCTTTAGCAAACCGGATGCTGCACGGTACTATTGCAATAAGGTATTGAATGTTGCCAGAGCTACCGGTAAAACAGCAGCGGAAGCGGAGGCCCTGCGTATTATGAGCATTTCCTATGAAGCCCAGGGAAACTATAAGAATGCACTGACCTCCGGACTACAATCACTTGCGCTATGGAGAAAAACAGGAGATGAAGCTAAGATTGCCAACACGCTCAACAGCGTGGGAATTGTATATGACCAGCAGGGTAACTTTTATGAAGCGCTGCAATACTATAATGAGGCATACGCCATTTATAAGCGCCTGGGCGATGATGAACACCTGGCCATGATGAACGTGAATTTGGGTATATTATTTAAATCACAGGGACAATATGACCAGGTCATTCGCCACTATAAAGACGCTTACGCCATTTATATCAAATTAAAACTACCGGCAGAAACGGCTTTTTGTGAAGCTAACCTGGGATCCGTATTCTACTACACAGGGCAATACGACAGCTGTATCTATTACTCTTTAAAAGCCGAAAAGGCGCTCCTGGCGCAGAAGAACCTGCAGTTTCTGCCTGTAGCGCAAGCCAATGCGGGTTTAGGCTACCTGGAAAAAGGGATGCTTGCCGAGGCAAAAGCATATTTACAAAAAGCACTGGCTGCTCACCGGCAATACGGGAACCAGAAAGAAACAGCCTTTGTGTTAGTACACCTGGGCCGTCTTTACCTGCAGCAGGGCAGTAACAGTGACGCTTACGATGCACTGAAAGAAGCCAGGGCTATCGCATTGTCCATCGGTTCGCCGCAGCAGGTAATGGATGCATCCAGGCTATTGGCTGACATTTATGCACAGAACGGAAACTACCCAAAGGCGTACAGCGAATACGTAAGCTACAGCAAGATAAAAGACACTTTGTTTGAACAGCAAAAAACAAAGGAAATCACTAACCACCAGGTCCGGTACGAAACCGCAAGAAAAGAACAGGAAATTTCATCACTGAAGCAAAAGAACACTATTCATGAACTAAGCCTGCGTCAGCGAAATCTATACCTGCTGATTGCAGTAGTCTTACTTTTAGGTATTTCACTGGGTGCCTGGCTCATTTATCGCAATAAGCAATTCCGCGAAGCGCAACTTAAAAAAGAGGCTGAGCTAAACAGGCAACTATTACGGGCGGAAGCAGAAAACATCCTGCAGCAGGACAGGTTACGCATTTCGCGTGAGCTTCATGACAATATTGGTGCGCAGCTCACATTCATCAAATCAACCGTAGACATGGCCGATGACAATGCCATTGTACAGGTGAAAGACATTCTGGAAGATACTATCCGCGATTTGCGTAAAACCGTTTGGCTCATCAATAAATCAGCAGTCAGACTGGACGAATGGATAGTGAAGCTGAGGGAATACTATGGCAGGCTGCCAAAAGTAGGCATCCTTGTACAGGAAATAGTTGGAGAGGAGCGGGTATTAACCTCAAAGCAGGCCACAGGGCTGTTCCGCATTTTACAGGAAGCAGTAAACAACAGCCTGAAATATGCCGGAGACGGGAAAACAGAAATAGCCGTCAACGCTAACGGGGACGGTATTCATATAGCTATAAAAGACAACGGTAAAGGTTTTGAAAAAGGGCATAACCAGCAGGGGTTTGGGTTGAACAATATGCAGCACCATGCACAGGAAATAGGTGGAACCCTTCAGATAGATAGTGCTCCCGGCAAAGGCACACAGGTTATAGTGGATGTTGCACTGTAAGAAATACGCAGCTTTGCGTATGGTACGTTAAAAAATATTTCATGTACTTTGTTTTCAAAACAGATCCTTATGAGCAGTATTACAATAGCAATAGCAGAGGATAATGAGCTTGCATTGAAATCCATACTAAAAAAACTAAGCTTTTTCAATGACTTATCAGTAATGTTTGCCGCAGGCAACGGTACCGACCTGCTTAATAAATTTATCAGCCAGCAGCCGGATATTGTTTTGATGGATATAGAAATGCCTATTATGGATGGTATTATAGCTACCCGTCAATTAAAAGAACAATATCCCCAGGTAAAAGTGCTGATGCTGACCACGTTTGATGATGATGATAAAATATTCAACGCTATACTGGCCGGGGCATCGGGTTATTTGCTAAAAGATGAAAGCGCAGAAGCTATATACAAAGCCATAAATGATATTTACAATGGTGGTGCTGCCATGTCTTCGGGCATTGCCCTCAAAACGCTTAATCATATTAAAAGCACGGCCCCTGCCCTTCCTCCTGATAGCCAGTCAGTACTCTCCCAACGTGAAATGGAAATCCTGACAGAACTAAAGAACGGGCTGGGTTATAAGCAGATTGCCTCCCGTCTTTTCATAAGCGAAGGTACAGTGCGAAAACATATAGAACATATCTACCGGAAGCTGCAGGTAAACAACAAAGTAAGCGCCGTGAATATAGCGGTAAATAATAAATGGCTTACATAAGCTTCCTCTTTCGTTCCCTTTTTTTCATATAATCGAAAACAGCATCTTTGGTAGTGAGCCAGTTACGACCTTCTTTAAAAGCATCAATCTTTCCCTGCCTTGCCAGCAGGCCTACGTATTCTGAGCCGTAAGGCACATCCGGCTCACTTACTATATTAGAAATAGATTGATAGTCTTCATAAGTATTATTAAGAGCGCTAAGGTAAATATCAAGGCTTCGCTCCAACGCCAGCAATACTAACAATAGCAAGCGGCTGTAGTTGCCATTATTAGCAGCATTAAGTGCATCATAATATTTTTTTCGGTCGTTCTTTAAAATAATGGCCGGCGGAAATCCATGTTTCATCAATAGCAGATTGAAGATAAGCCGTACTGTTCTTCCATTGCCATCAAAGAAAGGATGTATCCACAGAAACCTGTGATGCAAGATAGCCGATCTGATAACCGGCTCCAGGCTGCTTCCATTAGCCCATGCCACCAATTCCGACATCAGTTCATCAACCTTAAGCGCATTAGGTGGTACAAAATTAGCTCCGGTAATACGTACACCAGAAGTTCTGTATCTTCCGGCGAATTCCTTTTCAATCTTTTGCAAAATCAACCCATGCACATCAAGGATATCCCTGTCTTTTAGTACATAGTCTTTTGACGCCAGCGACTCAACCAGTCCAATAGCTTCCTGGTGATTGACAGCCTCAAAATGCTCACGAAGCGATTTACCTTTTACCGTAAAGCCCTCTTCAATAATCAGCTTGGTTTCCTGGAGAGTAAGGGTATTACCTTCAATGCTATTTGAATTGTAGGTCCATTCTAAAGTAAGACTTTCTTTGATACTTTTTAACGCATACGATGGCAGCGGGCTTAGTTTATCCAGTTCGCTTTTTTTTTGCGAAATTCTTACACTTTCTTTACTAATACCGGATAGAATAAATATAAGACACATACGATATTATTATACAGCAAACAAAATATCAGCTGATCATACTTTCTCTTTCGTATCATGCCTGCGCTTCCACTTTATCAGCTTGTGCTTTACGCCGTCATAATACAGGCCCATGAGAAGAATAATGGCAGGGATGCTTAAAGAATAAAACCCAAGGTAAGTGTACAATATGCCACCGGCTATCCCGCCCAGAAAGAAAAATAAAATAATTCTCCACCTGAGCCTGATGGTTGAAATGAGCCGTTCCTTTTGCTCCTTCTTTTTGTAAAAAAACAACTGCGACAGCTCAATTCCCAGATCTGTAAAAAGTCCGGTCAAATGCGTTGTTCTTACCATCGCATCCGAAATTCTTGTTACCAGTGAGTTTTGCAGTCCCATAGCAAAAAGCAGGCTGCATGCAATGAAATTGGCGTTATTGACCACCAGTTTATGTCCAAAAACTGCAAGCATTAACAGAATAGCGCTCTCTAAAAGTCCCGGGATGATATAAATGAACCGGTCGTTTCTTCTCATCATGGTTTCCACCAATAAACTGGAAACAAAAGCCCCTGAAAAGAAAAAAAAGATGAAAAAGAAATAAACGATACTTTCTGCAAACTGAAGCTTAAAAATCTCATCCACAAAAAATGCAAAATGCCCCGTAACATTTGTAGTAAGCCGCTGTACAGATATAAAGCCTGCTACATTTACGAGCCCTGCCACAAAAGACAGCAAGGATGCGATTTTCTTATTATGACTTAATGTTCTGGTTTTACCGCTATGCCTAAACATTGTGAATGATCCATTTCTTTATGCAGTGGGTACAAAAGTACGGCTAATAAGTGGTTACTCTATTATTGCTTTTATCACCCTGCTGTATTTATAAGTACCGTCTTTATCCACTTGTTTAATCCTAACAAAAACATCGCTGCCGTCATTGATGCTATCCCTGTCATTTTTAGAACAGGAAGCCCCAAAAAGACTTATCCCGATTATTATGGCCGCTACAGGTAATGCTTTATTTTTCCTGCTAATGAACAATGCCATCAGTGCTATAGAAAGGACAGACAGGCCTAATAATCCCATGTTATTAGCTTCGGCAGTAAACTCATAGTTTATAGACACATCAGAATCTCCATCTTTTGCTTTACTGTTTACCCGGCCTATGCTTACAAACTCTTTTCCATCTTTTGAAACCTCAATTTCAAAATGGCTATTACCGGTTTCACTTAAAGTAGACCAGTTAACCAAAAGTTGTGTGCCGGATATCCTGGCAGAAACGGGACCAAAATCTACAGGAAGCGCCTGGTTTAAAGAAAAATAGGTATTAGTAATGGGTTCCTCATTAACGGCAACAGCAATATCTGTATCATTATTATTGTCTGATGCTGTTCCAATTTCTTGTCCCCCCGGAATGGTTATTCTTATAATATAATTTCCTTTGGGGATATCTCCAAATAAATAATATCCTCCTGCATTGGTGGTAGCGGTGGCTACTTCTGTAGTGCCATCTTCCTTAAATAACTTAACAATAGCGCCCTGGAAGCCCGGGCTACCAGGAGCAGCAGCGCCATCTTTATAAACAAAACCACTTACAGATTGGGCGATTTCCATTGCTTCTGTATCATAGGCACCAATGAATGCCTGGTCGCTGTTACCAGACAGTTCCTGCCAGAACTGCTTTATCTGGCTTACCTCCTCCTCTGTATCAATACCAAAATCTGCCAGGGAATAGGCAATAAACCGTAGTAAGCGAGTGCCGCTGGGGTTAGTAGTATAAGCTAATCCACTGGAGTTGATAGTATAAAATTTGAAATGTCCACGGCCAACACCACCGATGCTGGCAAAACTTACAGACTTTTTATCACCAACTATGTTGCCATTTTCGTCCACAAAATAAAAGAAATCTTCACCGCCGGGATTCCCCATTTGTGAAATAACTACCACAGGCTGGTTGTATATGCCTCCTGTTGTAATTTTGGATACGGTGTACTTGCTGGGCTGGTAAGCGGTTCCACTACCTGTTTTAGGCAGGTTATAAATGCCTGTACCCAGATCAAATCCTCTTATACCATCTGTAAGGTAATACTCCATACTGTTATTGGCTAAGGACACATTGCCCGAGCCGCCATAATTATAACCAACACCCACATAAGTGCTGCTACCTGGCGGTGGAAGATAGGCTACAGGAAATGACCGGTACGATTTTTTTGCAAAACTGTTACCTGGAACTTTGTTGTCCAGCAAAGCATCATTTACGCCGGTAGTGTAAGTAGTTCCGTTCCATGTAAAAGCCAGCAGGTGATGGCTGTTACTGGGCATATCGGGCGAAGGCCCCGGGTCCGGATTATCTGCTGTTGTATTCCCATTGGCATACCAGAAACCCCGGTTTTGATAGTTAAAATCTGTGTAGATACCTGTTATTCGCTGGGCTGAAATATTTTGCAGAAGAAACAAAATAAACAGCGCGGAAAAAAAGTTTTGTTTAGTCATGAGTAATTCCAGATAAATAAAATATTTAAGCAAGAAGATAGCCCCTGCTTAATAAATCAAAAACGGCAAATATAATCTTTTTTTATCATCTGATTTGACGCAATATTTAAGGAGCGCTTACTGTATGAAGCATTCCCTGCTGTCGGGTAGGTTCGTTACGCGCTATGCGAGGCGTCGTTGCCTCGCATCCCTTCCTTGCACAGGTATATCATATGGCAATGCGTGCAGGCTGACCTCCCGCTGTTTCTTGCGCAGGTTTGTAGTATAGCAATGTGCAGAGCTGACCTATGCATTGATATTGCTTATTTATTTCATTAGTAAGTAACGATGATACACTGGCCTGAAGACCAGCCAAGATGATATTAAACGAGAACGCACCAATCAGGAGGTTGGTGCGAGATAAAGACGAGCCCCGCTGCCGGCCCGAAGCTATTCTGTAATTATTATTTTAAACCCTAAAATAGTTTTGGAAGGGATCCTGTAGGTTCTGGCAATTTCAATCAAAGTACTGAACTGAATATCTATTTCGCCCTTTTCTATTTTACCCAGTTTGCTGTTGTCAAGTTCTGAACTATACGAAAAGGCAAGAAGATTTTTTTCCTTCAAAATTTCTTCACGATGCTTTTTTAAATAAGCCCCAAACTCCTTTCTTATTCGTAATACTTCCTCGTTTGCCATTTCGGAACTAAAGTTGGCAAACACCTCAAAAAATATTTGGTCGAATTAGACCAAAACATTATTTTAGTGTAAATAAAGCTTACCTAATGTTTACCAGGCTCCAAACTCAAAATGAGTAATAAAATACAGCATAACACTTCATTGTCATTGATAATTGATTACAGGGCGAAGGCTGTTTTCATATACACCTGCTGCCCTCGGAGTTCTGTTTAGCAACGGCCGCCGGGTGGCGACCGGGATTGTTCTCATGGGTCTCAGGCTCGCTAACCCGGCATTTTTATTTTCCAGATAGTTATATTGTTTTGTATCTTGACGTTTACTTTAATATATTAAAATACAAAGTAAAAGGAGGTCTGCTCCGTATGAGATAAGATGATACTTTTATGTGCGCACAGATTATCATAGTAATGGGTGTTTCGGGATGTGGTAAAACAACCATCGGTAAAATAATTGCTGATGTAAAAAGGTTTGTTTTTGTGGATGGAGATGATCTGCACCCGCAAACCAATATTAAAAAAATGCAATCGGGTATTCCGCTGAACGATGAAGACAGAAGCGGCTGGCTGAAGCAGATCATTCAAACTGCGTGTACGGTAGCTGCCGACGGCAACAGTTGCGTAATAGCCTGCTCGGCGCTAAAAAGAAAATACAGGGATGTTTTAAGAGCAGGAACTCAAAATATCTCCTTCATATTTTTAAAGGCCTCTTACGAAAAAGTGTATCAGCAGATGATTACCCGTAAAAGTCATTTTATGCCGATGGATTTATTAAAAAGCCAGTTTGATACGCTTGAAGAGCCTGCCGCAGATGAGAAAGATGTGATCACTATCGCCGTTTCCGGTGGGTTGAAAGAGACTGCTGCTGCAACTTTGCAGGAACTTGGTTAATTTTTTAAACGAATATTGCATGTCGCCGGTTTTAATACTTGTCATTGGAATTGTACTGCTCCTGCTGCTGGTATCGGCAGTAAAGCTGAATGCTTTTACCGCTCTTATTCTTACTGCCTTATTTATCGGGTTTTGCAATGATATGGCGGCTCCCAGGGTGGTGGCAGCTATTTCAAAAGGCGTTGGAGATATCCTGGGATCAGTCATTACCGTTCTGGGCTTTGGGGTAATGCTGGGCAGCATCTTAACCGAAACCGGCGCTACCAGGCAAATAAGCGATCGGCTGCTAAGCATTTTTGGCGCTAAAAGGGCCAAGCTCGCTATTTGTATCACCAGCTTTTGTGTGGGCCTTGCTTTATTTTACAATGCCGGTTTTGTGGTGCTGATTCCGCTGGTATTTGCTGTGGCGCATAAAACAGGCCTACCGGTTGTGTACCTGGGTATAGCAATGGCCGCACCGCTTTCCATCACCCACGGTTTTCTGCCTCCTCATCCGGGGCCGGCGGTTATAGCCAATATTTTCGGTGCCAATATGGGCCTTACGCTGTTATATGGTTTAACGATCGCAATTCCTGTTCTAATACTGGCAGGGCTGCTTTTCCCCGAAACAATAAAAAAGATCAGGGCAATGCCTCCCAAAGAATTATTTAGCGAAGAAGATACTTCCAAAGCAACCCCGGGGTTTGCGATCAGCATAACCATAGCATTATTTCCCGTGCTGCTGCTTGTTGTTTCTGCGTTGGCGCTGCAAATAGTAAATCCGGATGATGGAGCTTTAAAAAGTTTTCTCGTCTTTATTGGCGATCCGGGTATGTCTCTGGTAGTAGCCGTTATAATAGCTATATTGTTTTTGGGTGTATTGCGGGGAATAAAAATCAGTGAGCTGATGCAGAAATCGGGCCTGGCCCTTAATGCCATTGCTTCCATTGTTTTTATAACTGCTGCAGGCGGAGCATTGAAGCAGGTGCTGGTAGAAAGCGGCACCGGTGATGCTATTGCGGCTTATTTTACCGGCAGCTCCATGCCTCCGCTGTTGCTGGGCTGGCTGGTAGCTACGGTATTAAGAATTTCGCTGGGCTCGGCAACAGTGGCCGGACTGACCGCGGCAGGCATTGTTCAGCCGCTGGTTACAACCATGCATGTTAGTCCCGAGTTGATGGTATTATCAATAGGCGCCGGCAGCCTCATGTGCTCGCATGTAAATGATACCGGTTTCTGGATGTTTAAGGAATACCTGAGGCTAAGCCTGCCCGATACTTTTAAAACCTGGACAGTAATGGAATCTATTGTAGGTGTGGCCGGCCTGGCAGGTGTGCTGCTGCTGAGCACGCTGGTATAAATCCCCATCGACATTGCTTATGTTTCTTGCGCAGGTCTGTAGCATGACGATACGCGTGGGCTGACCTGTGCATAGATGTTAATTGCTTTACATATCAGGGGGGTAAATAAAGAGTTACACCGGTCTGGAGATCGGCGAGAGATAAAGCGTTGAATTCACATACTTTAAAATGACAAATATTTTTTCCACGTTTTTTGCTTGCCCAAAAAAGTGGAGCAAAAAAGGGCAGCCGGAAATTGTTGCCGGCTATTTCCGGCGGGAATTACTATCAGCGCTCTGCTTGGCAAATCATCTTTGAATACCTGCCTGCCGGTAGGCTGGTTTGCTTACGAACGAGTTTAATTATCAAACAAACCATTTGTCATTTTTCCTTGCGCAGGTCTGTCGCATGATAATGTGCAAGGACCGACGTGTGCATAGATGTTACTTGCTTTAGGTAGTAAACAGGAACGCATCAGTCTGGAGACTGGCGAGAGATGAACTACAAATGTTGATCATTAGAGTGTCTGCCACACTATTGCAAAACCGCTTGTTGTGTAGTTACCCTATTTGTCTATGAGATAAGCCTGATACTTTAGTAATTTGTCAACCTGTAATTTGAAAGATGGTAAAAAAGTTATAAGCTCTTCAAGTTTACTTGTAAGGCTATTCAACACAACAATTGTTACAGCGTATTTGTCAAGATTTTGCTGATACATAAGGTTTTTGTCAATGGTCAGCAATATGTCAAAGTCGTTTTCAACGCAGTATCTCATCAATTTGCCGTTCTTTATTCCACTTAGTTCCAATTCCCCAACTGTGCAAACTTCAAATTCTTCAAGATGTTTTTTCAGGCGTTTGGTAACACATTCGTCAAGCAAAATTCTCATTAAGAATGTTTGTAGAAGTTTCAATTAGTTTTTGCGACATTTCAAGAACTTTCACTACCTGAAATCTGGCAACGCCGTCAAAGTCCTCTAAAAATGTCTCAATGCTATCACCTGTTTCCAGATAGTCAAAAAGATTTTTGATCGGCACCCTTGTTCCGAAAAAAACAGGTGTTCCGCCAAGAATTTCAGGATCAATATTTATAACTCGTCCTTCCATAATTTTCTATTTCTGTCTCCCAAATTTACAGCTTTTTATCAAATGTACACTGTCCGAAAGGGGCGACATACAACACGTAAATGCAAGAAAGCTTTTCGCAAATCATAGATTTTTTTGAAGCTACCTTGCGCAGGTCTGCCGTATGATCATGCGTGTAGGCTGATCTGTACATAGACTTTAATTGCTTTTGTATTAAACGGGAACACACCAGTCTGGAGACTGGCGAGAGATAAGGCGAGACAAGATATAGATGAGGGATAAAATATGCCGGTAGCCGGTATAATTTATGTAGCTTTACAATTACCCGATTGCTACATAAATTATATACTTTTGAAAAGCACAAACCAATGAATTATGGAAAGAAGAATACACGAAGGCCGAAATGTAAAACGCTTTAGAGAAATGCTGGGTATTAAGCAGGAAGCCCTGGCCTATGAACTCGGTGATGACTGGAACCAGAAAAAAATATCCGTGCTGGAACAGAAAGAAACCATTGACCTTGCTATACTAAAAGACGTAGCCGCTGCTTTAAAATTGCCGGTGGAAGCCTTCCAGAATTTTGATGAAGAACAAGCTATTAATATTATTTCCAATACTGTAAACAATAATGATAACGCGAATGGCAATTCTTTATTCAGTTACTATCCCACCATTAACCCGGTAGAAAAATGGCTGGAAGCAATAGAGGAAAATAAAAGGCTGTACGAGCGCTGGCTAAAGGAAAAGGAAGACACCATCAGAATGCTGGAAGCTATAATTGAAAATACGAAACGATAACATTAGGAATCAATAGTGTTGTCAGGCTGAGCACAAATAAAAGCATTGCATTTAAGTTTATTAGAATGACAAAGCAAATGATAAAATCCATGTCACGGTGAGCCTGACGAACCGTATCTTTCAAACAAAAAGTCCTTCGTCAAGCTCAGGACGACATTGATTTTCATTTATTTAAACTACGTGTCATTAACAGCTTTGACGAAGCATTAAGCTAGGGGCTTATTCTATAACACCCTTCGTCTTCTGATGGCTATCGGAACAGGGTGACATACGAGTAAGAATCGGCGGCGTTGTCATGGTGAGGCATAGATAATTGCGAATCAAGTTCTTTAAAATGACAAAAACGAATGTCATGGTGAGCTTGCCGAACCATGATTAGATTGTAAAAACCACCCTTCGTCAGGCTCAGGGTGACATTGATTTTCAAACTTTTAGCATATTTGTCATTAACAGCCTGACGAACCATTGAGCGAGGGCTGGTGTATTTTTCTTCAACTATGGATCACGCAAATTGATCATCACTCAATTATATTTTAGATCTATGAAACGCTTCTATGTTTATATACTCAGATGTGCGGATAATTCTTACTATACTGGTGTAACCAGTAATTTAGATCAACGGCTCCGTATTCATCAAACCGGCGAAAATGTAAATTGCTATACCTATTCAAGAAGACCGGTAACGCTTGTGTACTACGACTATTTCCACGATGTAAATAATGCCATTGCATTTGAAAAGCAGGTTAAAGGCTGGTCGAGGCGTAAGAAAGAAGCCTTAATGCAATCGGATTGGGATAAGTTAAAGCTCTTTTCCAAAAACTATACACAATTTGGAAAAGTAGATTCGTAGCTCTTAAATACTTAAATGCCAGCAATGATGTCATGGTGAGCTTGACGAACCATAATTCACGGTTTTTATCCTGGACCACCCTTCGTCAAGCTCAGGGTGACATAAGGATAGGTATTGACAAAGCCGTCATGGAAAGGCACTAATAACAGGAAAATTAAGCCCTTTTAAATAACAAGAAACGCTGTCAGGCTGAGCTTGACGAAGCCTTAAGCGAGCGTCTTATCCTAACATCCTTCGTCTTCCGATAGCTATCGGAACAGGTTGACATACGGGTAAAAAGATAAAAAAATAAGCGGACCATTACGCCCGCTTATAAAAATTATATTTTGTATCCCTTACGCTTCGCAGCTTGTACATGTAACCAAACTCGTTACCAATTCTTTCGAAACACTTTGACTGCGTTGATAATACAGGGTTTTAACACCTAACTGCCATGCCTCAATCATCAGTTTATTTACATCTTTGATAGGCAGGTTGCTTGGAATGTTCAGGTTCAGGCTCTGACTTTGATCCACATATTGCTGGCGGATAGCGGCCTGCTGAATAATTTCTAACTGGCTGATCTCTTTAAAGGTCTTAAACACATCCTTCTCCTCTTTAGTAAGCTCAGAAAGATTTTGAACGCTGCCGTGATTCAGCATAATATTGCGCCAGGTATCTTCATTATCAATGCCTTTGTGTTCCAGTAATTGTTTCAGGTATTTGTTCTGACGCATAAAGTTGCCTTTAGCCAATCCCGCCTTATAATAGTTGCTGCTGAATGGTTCTATACCCGGGGAGGTTTGTCCCAGGATAGCAGAAGAAGAAGTAGTGGGCGCAATAGCCAGCGTAGTGGTATTACGGCGTCCGTAACCTTTTAATACTTCAGGTTCTCCGTAAATACGGGCCAGGTCCATAGTAGCTTTATCTGCTTTTTCTTTCAGATCGCTGAATATTTTATTGGTCAGTTGTTTAGCGCGTAAACCTTCAAACGGTATCATATTACGCTGTAGGTAAGAGTGCCAGCCCAATACGCCCAAACCTAAAGCACGGTGGCGTTTGGCAAACCTGTTGGCGCTGGCCAGGTAATGGTTTCCCTCAGTTTTATTAATAAACTCCTGTAATACCGCATCCAGGAAGAAGATGGCCAAACGCACTGCATCTGTATCTTTCCACTCATCATACAGTTCAAGGTTCATGGATGATAAGCAGCAGATGAACGATTCATCGTTGGTAGACGGCAACATGATCTCTGAGCAAAGATTGCTTGCATTGATCATGTAGTTCTGATCTTTATATACCTGTGGTTTGTTGCGGTTTACATTATCGGTAAAGAAAATATAAGGCAACCCTTTTTGCTGGCGACTTTCCAGCAGCTTGGCCCATATATCGCGTTTTTGCTTATCTCCCTCAATCATGTCCTGCATCCAGTAATCAGGTACACAAACACCAAAGAACAGGTTTTGAATAGGGTGACCGATATTTTTGATCTGCAGAAACTCTTCAATATCCGGATGGTCAATATCCAGGTAAGCAGCAAAGGCGCCCCGGCGCACACCTCCCTGGGAAATGGTGTCCATTGCGGTGTCGAATAAACGCATAAAGCTTACCGCACCGCTGCTTTTGCCATTATCTGTAACCGAGCTACCACGGCCGCGGAGATCGCCAAAGTAAGCAGAAGTACCACCACCAATTTTGGTTTGCATAATAACCTCGCCCAGCTTATGAGTAATACCTTCTATATGATCAGGTACATGCACGTTAAAGCAGGAAATAGGCAGCCCCCTTTCAGTACCCATATTGGCCCAGATAGGAGAGCTAAGGCTCATCCAGCCACGTTCCACCATCTCCATAAACGCTTCTTTCAGCTCAGGCTTGTATAAACGTTGTGCAGCCGCAGCGCACACGCGTTCAATAGCGCCTTCTACCGATTCACCTTTCAGCAAATAACCGCGATTCAGTATTTGCTCGCTTTCATCATTTCTCCACCACATCTTTTCCGTAACCGGGTTCTTTTGTATCATTGGGTCCATTACTTCCATATTTCTATAGTTTTTAACAGGTTTGTATATAAATTGTTTGGCAAGCTTGGTTGTTAATTGATAATCCATGGACCATTGACCATGGACTATCGGCTAAAAAAGGTCATCCGCCGTAATGCTCTTATCATGCTTGGTATAATCTACCGGGCGTTTTGCAAAAAAGTCGTCTAAGCTGTTGGCAAATACTTCTTCTTCAAACCAGCGCATAGGACGGTATTGCTCAGCGCTGATAAAGTACTGGGAAGGCAAGCCTATTTTGTTCAGGCTTTCATCCACCCGGAACTTGATAAAGTTGCTCAGGTCCTTTTTACTTAAGATATCCACGTCTCCTTCTTCAAAGATCCAGTCGAGTATCTGTTCTTCAATTTCGATAGACTCTTTCACCATATCCGTAATGCGCGAAAGGGTTTCCTCGTTCAGCACCTCGGGATACTCTTCTTTTATCTTATTGATCAGGTAAATACCGGCATTAGCGTGTATTTGCTCATCTACTGATGTCCAGGCAATGATATTGCTTACATTTTTCATCCAGCCCTTAAAGCGGGTAAAAGAAAGAATAATAGCAAACTGGCTGAACAGGGATACGTTCTCAATTAATATAGTGAACAGGATCAGCGCCATACTGTACTCCTGCTTGTCGTTCGACTTAGTATTTTTTAAAACGTTCGACAAATACTCAATACGCTGTTTAATAACCGGCACTTCGATCAGCCTTTCAAATTCATCATTGTAACCCAGCACTTCTACCAACCTGGAATAAGCCTCACTGTGGCGGAATTCGCACTCAGCAAAAGTGCTGCCCAATCCGTTCAGCTCGGGTTTGGGCAGGTGATTGTATAAATTGCCCCAGAAAGATTTTACAGCTACTTCAATCTGCGCAATGGCCAGCAGGGCGCGCTTTACGGCGTTCCTTTCAGCCGGAGTTAGATGCGAGTGAAAGTCCTGCGTATCCGCGGTAAAATCCACTTCGGAATGTACCCAGAACGACTTATTAATAGCGCTTGTGAACTGCAATACTTCAGGATACTCAAAAGGTTTGTAGTTTACGCGTTTATCAAATAATCCCATAATAAAATACTTTTTTAAACTGCTCCTATAAAATGTAAAGAGACAAAATCCCTTTACCATTTACTTATTAAAGTAATTGGTTATCAGTTATTTATATCTTTTTGTTAAAAATTGTTTATCTCACTGGCTTTGCTAATACCACCTGTTCTTTTCCACCTGTTTGTTTAAGTAATTGTTAACCGTAGTAACAAATACGCCTACAAATTAATTTAATAAAGCAGAAAAAATCCAAAGTTGTTATGCACAGGATGTGAGAAACTTTGGTTGGAACTTTTGAATGCCTGATAATATGGGGAGTTACAAATCAGGTGTGAAAATATATATTATAACGGCACGCACTTACAAAGAGGCACCGGTTAAGTAAATAAATCCAGATCCGGGTAAGTTACACGGTTTGAAAGTTATACCACCATTGATAACCCGCTGGGACAATCTGGCCCGGAAAAAACCGTACCTTTATTATATGAGCGGCGCTTACAAATTATTACCTCATTACACTTACAAAGACTGGCTCCTTTGGGAAGGAAAATGGGAGCTGATTGATGGTATTCCTTATGCTATGAGCCCTGCCCCTGTCCCTAAGCATCAAAGAGTGGCCGCAGAGCTCAGATATGAATTTTCCGCAGCTTTAAAAAAAAGCAACTGTGTAAAATGCAGGGCATACGACCCAATAGATTACAAAATAAACGAAGACACCATTTTAATACCTGATATACTCATCGTATGCGGAGAAATTCAAAAACCATATCTGGACTTTCCCCCCGCGCTGGTAGTTGAAATATTATCTCCTTCCACTGCTTTAAAAGACCGCAATACCAAGTTCCAGCTTTATGAGCAGGAAAAAGTGAAATATTATTTAATTGTGGATACAGATACATCAACTGTAGAAATATACCAGTTGGTCAATGATAAATACGAACCGCAAACCTTTAGTAACAGCGCATTGTTTGAGCTGCAGGAAGACTGTAGCGTCACAGTACAGTTGGCTAATATCCTCTCCTGACCCGTCTTAAAAAATTAATGCAGCTTTTTTAGTTGTAGCAGATTACCACCTGCCATTTTTCCGCAAACTCAGCGTCATACCTGGCAAGTGCTGCATCGTTGACCGGGAACTTTCCGGAAAATAAGCCAGTTTGGTCATGATGTTGCTTTCACTTTTTTATATGTAACTTGCATTAAAAGCTGTTCAATGAACATTACTGATAAGAAAAAGGAGATCATTCATGTGCTTCAATCCACTAACAACAAGCAGTTGATAGAGGATGTATATGAATTACTGCATCCGGATGACACCATTGAATACATCAATATAAATAATTTACCGCAGGAGCTGCAACATAAAATCAATCGTGCGTTAGTTGATTATAAAAGCGGTAATTATATTTCTCATGAGCAGATGAAGGAAAAGGTTAAAGAATGGCTTACCAGCTGATATGGACTGCCGAAGCTGATAGCGACTTTAAGAGTATCATCTTCTACTTAAAGGAGATATGGTCTTTACAGTCCGCCGAAAAGTTTGTTAACCTGGTTTATAAAAGATTAGAAAAGTTTGCAGCAATGCCAACATTAGGAAGACCAACTACTAAAGCATCTGTTTACATTTTCAAGATTGACAGAAGGAATGTTTTGTTTTTCTCTGTAGAACAGGTGAATATTATTCTATTGAGCATTTACCCTTATAAAAAGGATATAACAAAAAGCCGGTATTATTAAAATATTCTTACAATTTGTATTTTTCATTACTGAGTCTCACGATGGGAATTGTGTATGGGCGATAGTTTCAGCGTTACATACGGCGATTCATACAGGCAGAGACTCGCCTGAAGAAAAATTAAGGCAGCCTTTTGAGCTGCCTTAAACATGATTTTTATCAAACCAAACTATTCTACTGTATAAGTATATTTTAACGGATTACTTAAATTCAGCGTCACCGTATAAGTTCCCGCAGCAGGACTGGAGATATTGTCGCCCCCGTCTTTTAAGAACACAGAACCTGTATTTGCCCCTAAATTTATATCCCAACCATTATTAGCCCTGAATTTCCAACTACCGCTTCCCTTGAACGTAACAGATGCTTTCCACACACCTGCAGCAACATCATAAGTAAGCGGCGTGGAAGTGTCCCAACCGCCGGATGTGGCATCTCCTATTACCCCCCAGGTGCTAATAGCTGTGGCAGACCAGGTAAGCTGACTCAGGGATGCCGTTACTAAATAGTATTTCCCAACTGCCGGCCAAACCAAATTAGGACCTGACGGATTTAATGTAGTGTTTGTACCTCCGTAGTTAGCATGATCCCAGTTAGGATGTGATGTTATTTTAAATTCGCCGCTATTACCTGACGGCACCCAAATATAGCCTTGATAATTGTCCAGGTTCGACGAACCCAACCGGGGAGCTGCAGAAGGGTTCCAGCCCTGATAATCTCCGGGTACGTACCAATACACCGTTGACCCATAGGTGTTAAATAAAAGCTTAATCATATTAGAATAAGAGGGCAGAACTCCTGCCAGCCCAACGGCTGATCTTATTCTAAACTCTAACCCGCCAGAAGCATCTGCTGCAATGCCGGATTTGATACCATACCCGTTCAGCATAGACTGTGTAATACCAATTGAGGTTGAAGAACCTAATACAACATCAATAGGACTGGAAAAATTTTTACCAATAGAATCATATTGCAATGTGTAGGTTACAGGAATATTGTTCCCGTAAGACACCGTATTCCATTTAAACACGGTAGCTGTATCATCCTGGGTTTCTAATGCAAGCGCTAACGATCCCCCTTTGGAAGAAGATAGAATGGCGCCACTTTCAGGTGCAGTTGCATAGTCTAAAGATCCTTCTTTTTTACAGGACATAATCAAAAGAAGTAAAAGACCGGTCCATAATATATTTATTTGCGATAGCTTCATAATTTTAATATTAACTGGTTTCGAAAAATTAATATCCCGGATTCTGATTCATGTTCGGATTTGAAACGATTTCACTACTCGGTATCGGGTACAGGTTGTATTTGTCCGCTACTCCTTTACCATCTTTTACCCCTCCCTTCCAGGGCCATAGATAAGCATTACTGGTAAACAAACCGTAACGAATCAAATCGGTACGTCTGAAGCCTTCCCAATACAGTTCACGACCTCTCTCGTCCAATATAAAATTAGTAGTAAGTTGTGCAGCTGTTATGTTACCTGATGCATTTCCGTATGCTCTTGCACGTAAGGCATTGATATAGTTTAATGCAGTAGTCTCGTTGCCACCCTGCCCACCGCGTTTTACTGCCTCGGCATATATCAGGTACTGCTCTGCCAGGCGGAAAAGAGGAAAATCGGTGGAGCAATAAGCCCCGTCTCCTGTAAATGCGGGTATTGTGCCATCAGATTTCTTATTCGTGAATTTCTTTACGGAAAGACCGTCCGTAAATGTGCTTATATTATCAATCTCTATTTTGGGGCCTGCAAACTGAGCCCTTTTATCAATATTTCCTGAATAATCCCCAAATAATAGCGGTAGCGATTTGGTTGTGCGGTTTCCGGCCCAACCGGCATTACCCGATACACCCTGTTCGTCAACAGACACGATACCTCCTCCGCATGATGAGTTAATAATAAAAGTTGTGCCACCCCAGGAATGAGAATGTACACCATCATAGCCAATAGCTAAAATAATTTCAGGATTATTAAGGTTGTTATCAGCCATGAACAAACGCTTATATGTTGAGTTAAGAGAAAATCCTGCATTTATTACCTTAGATGAATATGTAATTGCGTCTGTGTAACGCTCCGTACCCGTATAAGTTTTTGCATTTAAGTATAAGCGCGCCAAAAGAGACCATACTGCAGCCTGGTCAGCACGTCCGTACTCATTGCTTTTAGGTGCTATCATCAGCGGTTCGATAGCCTTCAGCTCAGACTCCACATAGTCAAATATTTCTGCTGAAGTTTTCTGTGGCGGTAAAAAAGTACCAATCGGATCATTCTCTGTCACAAAAGGCGGATTTCCATACAGATCCATCAACACCCAATACTGAAAGGCCCGCAAAAACCGGGCTTCAGCCCTGTAATATTTCACCGTTTCTATATCTGATGCAGAAAACCCCCTCGCATTAAGTGCTTCGTCAGATGTATTACGGATAAATTCGTTAGCCATTGTAATCTGGAATAAAGAACGGCTGTACATACCCTTAATATAAGGATTACTGGCAGACCAGTTCATCCCGTGAAAATCCTGTATGCCATTATCGCCCCAGGAACAAACAACTTCTTCCGTGGGGAGCTCCTGCAGGTTAAAATACACCCTGACAAAATCAGAGAAGTCGGCTTTTATACCCGGGATATCAGGAGTAGCATCTCCATCCTGACCGGGTAATGAATAAGCTCCATATACTTTTGCTATAACGCCCCGCGTACCTTCCAGTGTTGAATACACTTTTGAGGAGGTTTCACCGTTTTCAGGATACAGGTTGAGTTGCTTATTGCAAGAGGAAAAGCCTATAAGCCCTAATCCTACTATTGCAATGAGTATTCTTCTATTTACAAATTTCTTCATGATAACAATTTTTGAATTAGAAATCAAGGTTAATACCCAATGAGGCCATAAATGGTCTTGGATAAATCGCATTGTCAATACCACTAAATTGCTCAGGATCGATGCCTTTATATTTAGTAATCGTAAATACATTCTGCGCGTTCAGATTAGTACGCAGATTAACCTTTTTATTAAACACTTTTCCTACATTATATCCGATGTTGAAAAAATCCATTTTCAGGAAAGATGCATTCTGTACAAAATAATCAGATTGACTTTGGTTTAATGATAAACCGGAAAATCCTGACAAATAAATCTCGGTAGAAGCGTTCATGATATACATGGTAGGATCCATAATATGATTAATACGGCCCCTGTTATATGCAACGTTATTAAAAAGGTAATTACCTAAATTAGCCCTGAGTACCGTGCTAAAACTCCATTTTTTATATGACAAAGAAGTAGAGAATCCCAAAATATCTTTCGGACTACGAGATTTGTAATGGTAGAGATCATTTTCATTTATTTGTCCATCTTCATTTAAATCCACAAAAGCGCCATCGATGGGTTTGCCGGTCACCTTATCATAAACCTGTTTGTAAGTATAGAATGTAAACGGCTCATATCCGATAGAATGGATCATTATTTTGTTTCCCGTACCTCCGTCAATGTCATCTCCGGCCACCGTACCGGCATAATCCGGATCATATGCAGCCGTTAGCTTGGTTACTTTAGAATTATTGCGGGTATAATTAAATCCTATGTCCCAGGTAAGGTCGCTCGTCCGTACAGGAGTGGCATTTATCACAAACTCAATACCCTTGTTTTCAATATTGCCCACATTGCCTTTCACGATAGGGCTAAAGTTGGTTCCAAGCGGTATGGGTGTGTCGTTCAGCAAATCTTTTGTTTTCTTAAAATAATAATCAATACTACCCGAAATACGGTTCCTCAGGAAGCCATAATCTATACCAATATTATAAGAAGCTGTTTGTTCCCATTTTAACGCACTGTTATAAGCAACCGCAGTAATCATATTATAATAGTTATTGCCAAACTGTACTTTTGAATAATCAGGACCTGTCGAATAAAACGAAGCAAAAGAATAATTGTCTATCCCGTCCTGCTGACCCGTAACGCCATAACTCGCGCGAAGTTTCAGGTCGGAAACAGTACCCAGGTTGTTCCTGATAAAATTTTCATCCCCGAGTTTCCAGGCTATGGAGGCGCCAGGAAATATCCCCACCCTGTTATCCTTGGAAAAACGTGAAGAAGCATCCCGGCGGAGGGATCCCTGCACAATGTATTTGTCAGCTAATGTATATATCAAACGACCATAAAAAGAAAGCATGTTGTGTTCCTGAGGATTTGTTGGATAAGTAGGACTTGACAAGATTTTTCCTTCATCATCAAACTTGTCATAATTATGATCCGTAGTTTTAAAGCCATAATAACCATAACCAGCAACAGCATTTATGTTGCTTCTTATTGCTTCTATATCTTTTGCGTAATTCAGGTAAAACTCCGAAACTACATTATTGGCAACTTGTTTATATTTTGAATGAGATCCTCCACTGGCCCAGGCATCACGCGAATTTTTATACTGATCCGTTGTACCATTACCGTTGGAATAATCATATCCCAAATTATAATTGGCATGTAGCTCCGGCAAAAAATGAAATTTATAATCTAACTGTACATTACCCCAAAGCCGGTCTGCTTCACCCAGATCCTTTTTCTGCATTAACAGTGCCACCGGGTTTCTGGTAGCCAAAGGCATCGGTGTTGTTGCATCTTTCATCCATTCATAATAACCTTCAAACAGGGTATTCGATTCGTCGTAAACAGGCTTTGTAGGATCCATATTAAGTGCAGAGCCAATAGCACCCTGATTACCGAAACGGGATTTAGTATGCGCACCGTTAATATTCAAATCAATCTTCAGGTGATTATCCAACAGCACTGGGTTTAAGCGAATGGCTCCTGTCACTCTTTGGAACTTATCCGTCTTCAATATACCTTTTTGGTCATTAAAACCAACGGATACACGGTAGGGTAGCCATTTATGCGCACCGGCGATGCTCAGGTTGTTATTTGTTCCGATACCGGTTTGGTATATCTCCTTCTGCCAATCCGTGTTTGCAGTGCCCAACAACTTGATAAATGCTCCCGACTGATCATTAGTATTTACATACTCCCGCACTTCATCTGCCGTCAGCAAGTCAACATATTTCCTAATAGTAGATACACTAAACTGCGTATTGAAATTTACTACCGGGATACCCTTTTTGCCTTTTTTAGTAGTGATTAATATCACGCCATTAGAAGCCCTGGAACCATAAATTGCCGTAGAGGCCGCATCTTTTAAGATACTGAACGACTCTATATCATCTGCATTAATCAGTGCCAATTGATTACTCGCACCACTTATTTTGTCTCCGCTTAGCGGAACACCATCTACCACTATAAGCGGATCGTTACTGGCATTTAGAGAAGCACCTCCTCTGATACGGATAACGCTGCCCTGTCCTGGCTGTCCACCATTCGATGTAATAGAGACACCGGCCACTTTTCCGGCAATAAGCTGCTCAGGCGTGGCAATATTCCCCTTTTGGAAATCTTTAGCTGTCACCGTTCCAACGGAACCGGTCACATCTTTTTTTACCCTGGTACCATAACCTATCACCACTACATTCTCCAATGAGCTTGCAGTAGTTGTAAGCTGTACATCCACCAGGCTGCCGGTAATAGGTACCTCTTTAGTAGCATACCCGATAGAAGAAATTTCCAGCAAACGGGCGCTTTCGGGGACAGTGAGGCGATACTTACCGGCGCTGTCTGTTACCGTAGCATAGCTTGTACCCTTAATCTGCACCGTAGCGCCGGAAACCGGGAGGATTGTTTTCTCGTCAGTAACAGTTCCTGTTACTTCTCTTGTTTGCGCAAAAGCTGTAAACGCGCAAACCAACATGAGCAGCGTAATGAACGCCGGCAATAGTCTTTTACTTTGCATAGACAAACAATGTTATTTTCTCAATGTAATATGTGTACTATGTACACAATAAATTTAAAACACAAAAACAAAGATAATGGATATAATGTGTATTTAGTACACATACAGGAAAAAAATTTTTAATTTTTTTTCGGAGCGGAGATCTTTAATGCTTTTGTTTTGAATTTGTGAAGTTTTCCGGGACGGTGCGTAACATCTTCCTCCAACTCATCAAGCTCTGACAGCCAGCTCTTTAATGCGATCTTTTTTCTGAAATTCCGGCGATCAAGCGATGTACCTAAAATAGCCTCGTAAAGCTCCTGCAACGCTCTTAGCGAAAATTTTTCGGGCAGTAAATTATGCACCACAGGGTGATCCATGATCTGCTCCCTAAGCATATTGAGACAGGTATCTAAGATTTGTTTGTGATCAAAGGCCAGCTTTTTAATGGTTTGTACAGGGTGCCAGTGCAGATCATGGCAGTCTATATTAAGCTTATGGTTGTGAATGTTCACCAGCGAATAATAGGCAGTGCTTACCACCCGCCCTGAGGGGTGGCGTTTTACCGCACCAAACGTATGCACCTGCTGCAGGAAAACATCATCCAGCCCCGTACGCTCCTTCAGCACACGGTAAGATGCCGCATCCAGGTCTTCATCTGGCCTTACCAGGTCTCCTAACAAAGAAAATAACCCGGAAAACTCTTCAAGGTCAGACTTAATCAGCAATACCCTCAGCTCCTTATCTTCATACCCAAAGATTACACAGTCTACTGATACAGCAATATTAAAGTACTCCCGGTGGCTGCTTTTTTCTACAGCCGCAGTTTTTAAATTAGGATGATTTGCCCGCATATTTTAATTTTTTTAATTCAGCCGGATAGCTTGCCTATGGTAAGCCGGCTGTACGCTGTACATTTTATAAGAACATTTCATCATGGCATTACAATGTATTGGATGCATAAAAATTTTGCGTCGCTGTGCGAAGTGTCTTCGCTTCGCAACATTATTCCGTCACATGTGGCGACTTTGAAACAAAAAAATTCATGTATCCAATGTGTTCTATAGACACAAACCTATGTAATTTTTGAATAAAATTATTTCCTTTTATACAAACTTATTACATTTGTGTATTAAGTACACATTATGAAACGATTTGTTCTGCCGCTATTGCTTTTATTATTATGGGGTTGTAAAAAAAATGACCCTACTCCTGATCCCATGCCGGAGCCCCCGGTGGAAACGCCGGTATCTCAGCTGGGTTTAATTACCACAGACAAAAATTTTCCTTTAGCCGGAGAACCCTTTACGCTTACTTACAACCCTGCAAAAGGAAATGGAGCACTGAGTGGTTTTTCGGGCGATGTATATATACATTGGGGTGTTATTACAAATACCAGCACCGGGGCTGCTGACTGGAAATATGTGAAAAGCAGTTCTTTTAATACGCCGGATGCTTCTTCTAAAATGACAAGGCAGGCTAACGGCAGCTATACAATAACCATTACCCCACAAAGCTTTTTTGGTGTTCCGGCAGGAGAACAGATCAAAAAGATAGCCATGGTTTTCAGAAACGGCGATGGCAGCATTGTAGGACGAAACTCCGATGGAAGTGATATTTACCTGCCGGTTTACACATCTGCCTTATCAGTGCGATTCTTACGTCCTGAGCTGCATCCTGCTTATATTCCCTATCCCTCCCTTTCTAATACAGCAACAGGACAACAAATAGAAGTTTCAGGCGCTGCCTCGCAGCGGGCTGATTTAAAGCTTACTATAAATGATGTGGAGTTTGCAACAGCCGCCAATGCCACACAAATCACCGGGAAGGCAACTATAGCCGGTATTGGAGATCAGGTGGTTAAAATTATTGCCAATGGTACCGTGCAGGAATCTTTCAGGTTTGCGGCTAATGGCGCTGTAACAACCCAGGCTTTACCAGCCGGTGCCAATGCTAATGGTGTAACATTTATAAATGGCGGCACATCTGCCATACTGGCCCTGTATGCCCCGCTAAAAAATTATATGTATGTTTTGGGCGATTTTAACAGCTGGACCGCTACCGCAGCAAGCTATATGAAACGCACGCCTGATGGCTACACCTGGTGGGTGCAGATAGATGGATTAAGCGCTAATACCGAATATGCTTATCAATACTGGATTGACGGCACTCTTAAAATTGCCGATCCTTACACAGAAAAAGTTTTAGATCCTGATAACGATAAGTATATACCAGCCGCCAACTATCCCAGTCCGGGAACATATCCGGCCGCTAAAACCACTGGTATTGTAAGTACCTTCAAAACCGGCCAGGCTGCTTATAGCTGGAGCCACCCTGCTATAACCAAACCATCCAGGAACAGCCTTGTTATATACGAGCTGCTGCTGAGAGATTTCCTGGCATCCAATAATTACCAGACATTAAAGGACACTATTAATTATTTAAGCAACCTGGGCATTAATGCCATTGAGCTATTGCCGGTAAACGAGTTTGAAGGTAACAACAGCTGGGGCTATAATCCCTCTTTTTATTTTGCACCGGATAAATACTATGGCAGCAAACAAATGCTGCAGACATTTATAGATGCCTGCCATGCCAAAGGCATAGCAGTAATATTAGATGTGGTATTTAATCACGCAGAAGGCAAATCACCTATGGTGCAATTATACTGGGACCAGGCTAATAACCGCCCGGCAGCTAATAATCCATGGTTCAACCCCGTGGCCCCTCATAGCGCTTTAACTTTCGGTAATGATTTTAACCATGAAAGTGCTGCAACCAAAACCTTTGTAAAAAATGTGCTGAAACACTGGCTGCAGGAGTATAAGGTAGACGGGTTCCGTTTCGACTTTACCAAAGGGTTTACCCAAAAAGCTACGGTTACACTGGATGCAGCAGGCGCTTATGATGCCGGCAGGATTGCTATCCTGAAAGATTACAATAACTATATCAAATCCATCGACCCCAATGCTTATGTGATATTGGAGCATTTTTGCGCCGACCAGGAAGAAAAAGAGCTGGCTGCGGAAGGAATGATGTTATGGAATAACCTTAACCATAGCTTCAATGAAGCCAGCATGGGATGGCTCAATAACTCAAATTTTTTAAGAGCCGATTATAAAACCCACGGATTTTCGCAACCGGAGGGCCTGATCACGTATATGGAAAGCCATGATGAAGAACGGATGATGTATAAAAATATTCAGTATGGAAATGCGTCCGGAGCTTATAGTATCAAAGACCTGGCAACTGCCTTAAAGCGCCAGGAAATGTGCGCAGCTTTCCTGTTTGCTATTCCCGGACCTAAAATGATCTGGCAGTTTGGCGAGCTGGGTTACGATATATCTATTGATCAAAACGGCAGGACAGGCGAAAAACCAGTGTTATGGCAGTACAACACACAATCGGCAAGGGTTACATTAAAAAATGCATTTACCAGATTCATAAAGCTGAAAAAGAACAATGCCATATTTAATACAACCAGCTTTACGTATGATTTTTCAGGGGCTATAAAGTTTATCAGGTTGCAGGAAGGCGCTAATACCGTAATAGTCATTGGCAATTTTGAGGTAACCAGCCAGGCTGCGAACATTAACCTTGGCAGCCCGGGTACATGGTATGATGCAGCCAATAATAATCAACCCATCAGTATTCCAGGCAATACTTATGCTGCAACAATGGCTCCCGGCGAATATCATATTTTTTCTAATAGCCTATTGCAATAGTGTGAGGAATATTTTCAGGTGGGTCTCTGCCCGCAGGACTCGCCATGTGTATGACGCTAAGCCCTCACCTTGCTGGCTTACAAGGCCAGTGCGTTGAGGTACATTTAGTACATATCGTAAAACTACCAAGTAACGAACAGGCCCAGGTTTGGAGACTACTACTGTTCGAAACCTGAAAATATGTTTTAATCAAGCCTGAAAGCCC
>JAPUDO010000081.1 GCA_027493055.1 Niabella sp.
CGCGACTTCATTAAAACATTACAACATTCATTAGCACAGGATTTATATCCGCCGCGGCGGACGGCAGTTCAAGTCTGCTCCCCGGTACAAACTTTTTCCTATATAGGAAAATCTCACAGAAATCTAAACGGGGCTGACTAAAAAGGTAAACGAAGGTTCTGAGAATTGCATAAACGACCATTAGTCTCCATCACCTCTACCCGAATAAATTAATCATTTGGCAACCTTTTTGGTCAGCCCCATTTTTTATTGGATATCCAAGTATATACGTTGAGGAAGCAATAGGATAATCTTTTTAAATAATATATCTTATATAGTTTTGTATTAAGAACTCGAAAAAGATAGCCTTACAAAAACATATCAGTCATTATTTCAATGGAAATGAAAGGCTTTTCAAGCAACTAACTGGTTTTTCTGATTGGTTTGACAATAGTAGTAATATGCACTAATCTTGACTGAAAAAAAGAGAACTATAAATGCTCCCTCCCGGTGTATGATTAAACGGATTAAAATGCTTCGGAGACTGAATTAAGGAAAAAAGAAAATTTGCTGCCCAACCCATAATCACTGTCTACAAAGATCTTTCCACCTTCTGCTTCAATAAACTCTTTACTGATGCTTAACCCTAGTCCTGTACCTTCCTTTTGCGATCCGGGAATACGGAAGTATTTATCAAATATTCTATCAACATATTCAGGGGCTATTCCACTTCCGGAATCTATTACTGAGAACTTCACCCTTGTACCTGCTTTCACTACTTCTATGATCACTGATGCCTCTTCATAAGAATACCGGATAGCATTAGAAAGTAGATTATTCAGTACCCAGGAGGTTTTTTCTGCGTCGGCGAGCACGTCCGGTAAATGGTCCTCTACTTTCACTTCCAGTTTTATCTGTTTCTGATCGGCAGCAGCCCTGTTTGCCTTTATAGCATAATCTACAATTGCCTCAACCTTAACCGATGTTACATTCAGTTGGATCGATCCACTTTCCAGTTGTGTCATATTTAGCAGCTCACCGGTTATCTTAAGAAGCCTGCTGATATCTTCATGGATGCCATCTACAAGCTTTTTCTGTTCCTCATTCAGATCACCGACACTTTTATTTTCCAGGAGTTGCAGTCCCATTTTAATAGAAGATATGGGCGTTTTCAGTTCATGCGATACAGTAGCTATAAAATGGGTCTTTGCAAAATCCAGTTCTTTATAAGGAGTAATATTCTGAAGCACAATCACATTACCAATGTGTCTCTCGGCTTCTTCACCTGCAGGGGTAATATTAATCGGCACAATTTCTTTTTCGAAGTAACTCTCTTTACCATTGGCGTATATTTTCATCGGTTGTTTTTTTATTTCGGGAGCTTGTCCTCCATCCATAAACAACTCCTTAATTAAGATACGTACCAGATCATTCTGAACGGCAATATCCTGAACAGTTCTGCCAATGGCGTCGTCCTTCTTTAAACCTGTGATCTGAAGGGCGATATTGTTCATGAACAGTATTCTCTTTTCAGCATCTAACCCTATAACCGGGTCTTTCATATTATTAATTAAAGCTTCGATCCGCATTTTTTCCATCATCAACTTAGCCACGTTACTGGCTTTATATTCTTCCAGCTTCTCAGCCATTGTGTTGAATGCAGCAGCTAACTCACCAAATTCATTATGTTTTTCAAAATGAATCCGCTGGGAGTAGTTTTGTCCTGCAATTTCTTTGATGCTTTCTGTAAGCTGCCTGATAGGGTTGGCTATATTTCCCGGCAGGTTGAACCAGATAGTAAGCGCTATAATAAAACAGATGGTACCAATCAGGGTAATCCAAAAAACAGACGTTGAAGCTGTATCCTTGGCCAGCGCGCTTTTCTTTTGTATCGCCTGCATGTTGAGTAACATGATGCTGGCGATATCTTTGATCAGTGTTTGCCTGGCTACAGAATCCCGGGGCGAGCTCATAAGATGATTAAAATCCATTTCAAGCTTGCTGGTAAGAGCGTTTTCCCCTTCCTCGGTAACATTGATCTTCTGTTTCGCTAAGCTCTGCCTGAATTTATTTTCATTAACCGGTTTCGAAATATCTTCATTAAGCGTGAGTATCATTTGCCTGCAATAATCAACTGTATTATAGTTCGCAACCAATATATTCTTTGTGTCTGCGGACAAGCGGTTGACAAAAAAAGCGCTGAGTATTGTCATCAGGAGGATCATCGCGAATAAGGATCCAACACCCAACAAAAGTTTAGCCTTAATTTTCATTTGTAATATTATTTCAGCTTAAAATAACAAGATCAATGTCGCTGGCAGACATTTTCTTAAGCAATTCATTAAAAACATTTGTAGCCAGAATAATTTTTAACAGGCTCAGGTGTGGCTTACCGATACATATTGTTGTTATTTTTCTTTTTTCGCATTGCTCCATGATAACTTTTGAGACATTACCACCTTCTTCTTTAATTATTTCGGCACCTAACTCGGTAGCCAATTTGAAATTGTTTATAAGATGCCGCTGCTTATCAAGCGGTATCCTGCTACTGCTTTCAGATGGAACCTGGACATATAATACAAACCATTTGCTATTGTAATAGTTGGCAAGCCGGGCTGTTTTTCTTATAACATTTTTTGCAGTTTTATCGTTAGAACTGATGCAGGCCAAAAACTTTTCTCTTTTTCCTGAATGAACCAAAGTAATCTCGGTGTCGACCTTGCGTTCAACCTGCGAGGCTACTTCTTTTAAAGCAAGCTCCCTTAATTGCAAGATATGTTCATTTTTGAAAAAATTGCTGAGCGCCGATTCTATTTTTGCAGGCTCATATATTTTACCTTCTTTCAGCCTTGTTATTAATTCATCAGCAGGCAGATCAATATTCACTACTTCATCCGCTTTAGCCAGAACACTATCGGGGATCCGCTCTTTTACTTCAATACCCGTTATTGATTTTACCTCCTCGTTCAGGCTTTCTATGTGTTGTATATTAACGGCGCTGATCACATTGATACCCGCGTCCAGCAACTCCATTACATCCTGCCATCGTTTTTTATTCCTGCTACCTTCTATATTGGTATGAGCCAGTTCGTCAACAATAACAACTTCCGGACGAAGGCTGATGACCTCCTGCACATCCAGCTCCTCCAGTTCTTTGCCTTTATAAAACAGTTTCCTCCTGGGTATAATGGGCAGCCCTTCCAGTAACGCATGCGTTTCGTTCCTGTTATGGGTTTCTATATATCCGATTTTAACGTCTATGCCGTTGCGAAGCAATGTATGAGCTTCCTGCAACATCCGGTAAGTTTTACCTACGCCGGCACTCATGCCTATATAAATTTTAAACTTTCCTCTTCTTGATTTTTTAATCAGGTTCAGAAATTCTCCGGCCGATTGTTTCATTTCTTCCATATTTCTATTCTTTTACCGGCAGTACTGTTTTTGAAAACCCATACAAAAGTATTATTATGAAAACATGCCAATTTCATCAACCGAAAATATCACGCTAACAGTCTACACGTTTGCCTGCAGATCAGAAGAAACTGCCAGGGAGGTTGTTAACAATACATTGCTATTAACCGGCTTACCTTCTTTTACAAAGATCTTATCTTTCACAGAAAAACCTCTCCCTTCAATCCGCCTCATCATATTTTTATTTTAATTTATCCAGCGCTATATTCAGCCTGAGTACGTTAACTCTTTCGGTTCCAAAGAGCCCCAGCAACGGCTTCTCTGTATTTTGTGCTACTAATTGCTGTAGCTGACTTTCACTGATACCACGAACATGAGCCACCCTCTTCACCTGTATACTGGCACCTTGCACAGAAATATGCGGATCCAGACCGGCACCGCTCGCTGTTACAAGATCAGAAGGAATATCTGCCTTATCAATACCAGGGTTGTGTATTAAAAAAGTATCAATACGCTGCCGGACAGTTTTTAAATAATCAGGATTGGCAGGACCTTTATTGCTACCCGCAGCACCTGCAGCATTATAATCTACTGCCGACGGACGAGACCGGAAGTATTCATCATTAGTAAACTTTTGCCCCACATTGGCGTAATACTTTTTGCCATTTTCGATGATAATCTCACCCTTTCCTTTACTATTGGTAAGCTGTGCAATCCCTAATACAATCAATGTATAAATGCCACAGAAAAACACCAGGCATACCAGGGTCAATCTGATGGCTGGTAAAATATGCTCTTTCATTCTTTATAAATTTTGGAGTATGATTTAAATGAATAATGCAACGATCATATCTATCAGTTTAATTCCTATAAACGGAATAAAGATGCCTCCCAGGCCATAAACAAAAAGATTTCTTCTGAGCAGGGCGCTTGCACCGATAGGTTTATAGGCAACTCCTTTAAGCGCCAGAGGTATTAACGATGGTATAATGATTGCATTAAAAATTACTGCTGACAGGATTGCACTTTGAGGAGAATGAAGGTTCATGATATTAAGGCCTTGCAGTGCGGGAATAGACGCGATAAAGAGCGCTGGCACAATTGCAAAGTATTTAGCTACATCATTAGCAATACTGAAAGTGGTCAGTGTTCCCCTGGTCATTAGCAATTGCTTGCCAATCTCCACTACTTCAATCAGCTTGGTAGGATCATTATCGAGGTCCACCATATTGCCGGCTTCCTTAGCTGCCTGCGTACCACTGTTCATGGCCACACCCACATCCGCCTGGGCCAGCGCCGGCGCATCGTTAGTACCATCGCCCATCATCGCTACCAGCCGCCCTCCCGATTGCTCTTTACGGATATAATTCATCTTGTCCTCAGGCTTAGCTTCAGCTATAAAATCATCTACCCCGGCTTTTTCAGCTATATATTTTGCCGTAAGCGGATTATCGCCTGTTACCATTACGGTTTTAATACCCATTTTGCGTAACCGGTCAAAACGTTCCTGTATACCAGGTTTGATAATATCCTGTAACTCCACAACACCCATTACACTACCATTTTCCGATACCACCAACGGCGTACCACCATTGCTGGATATAGTCTTAACTTTTTCTTCTACCTCTTTTGGAAAGTTGTTACCCGTTTTCTCCACCAGGTTACGAACAGCATCCGGAGCACCTTTGCGGATCTTTGTTCCTGCATAATCGATACCAGAGCTACGGGTTTCAGCTGTAAATTTTATGTAGTGTGCGTTAGGGATCTGGTAATCTTTAGGATCCACACCGGCCAGTTCAATAATGGATTTCCCTTCCGGTGTTTCATCAGCAATGGAGCTGAGCACTACAGTCTTCAGGAAATGATCTCTTTGTATATTGTCAACAGGATAAAAATGAGTAGCTTTTCTATTACCAATTGTAATGGTCCCTGTTTTATCCAACAATAATACATCTATATCTCCGGCTGTTTCCACTGCTTTACCGCTTTTGGTAATAACGTTCGCCCGAAGTGCCCTATCCATACCAGCGATACCAATTGCAGAAAGTAAACCTCCGATCGTAGTAGGGATCAAACAAACAAACAAAGAAATAAAGGCCGCTATAGTAATCGGCGTCTGTGCATAGTCACCAAAGGGTTTTAAGGTAACTGTAACAATAATAAACACCAGTGTAAAACCTGCCAGCAGAATAGTCAGCGCTATTTCGCTGGGCGTTTTCTGGCGACTTGCCCCTTCCACGAGTGCGATCATCTTATTCAGGAAACTTTCACCGGGCTCGGTAGTTACTTTCACCTTGATCTTATCTGATAATACCCTGGTACCACCAGTCACACTGCTTTTATCGCCACCGGCCTCACGTATTACTGGTGCACTTTCACCGGTAATGGCGCTCTCATCAATAGTTGCCAACCCTTCTATGATCTCACCATCGGAAGGAATAATATCCCCCGCTTCGCATAGGAATACATCCCCTTTTTTGAGTTGAGAAGAGGGAACCACTTTCACCTCATTCACATACATTTCCCCCACAATCTGTATCCCCGCCTGAATGCCAGCGGCGGGCAGGCATTTGGCAGGGGTTTCCTCCCTGGTTTTCCGCAGGCTGTCTGCCTGAGCTTTACCTCTCGCTTCTGCAATGGCTTCAGCGAAATTCGCGAACAGCAATGTTATAAAAAGTACAGCTGTTATAACAAGATTGTAAGCCAGGTTTCCCTGGTTCTGTTCACCGGTTGTAATCCAGATACATACGCCTGTCATTACCAGTGTACCTACCCATACGTTAAACATTACCGGGTTACGGAACATTTTAGCAGGGCTTAGTTTTATAAAAGACTGCTTCAGGGCTTCTTTAACAAGATCGGCCTGGAACAATTTGTTATTCGTCTTCATTTTTTTAGTGGCTTAATAGAGTGAAAAATATGCTGCGATAGGTCCTAATGCCAATGCAGGAAAAAAAGACAAGGCGGCTACAATAGCGATTACTGCAAAGATCATCAGACCGAAAGTGAGGGTATCGGTTTTAAGTGTGCCGGCGCTTTCAGGTATATACTTTTTAGCAGCCAGACTTCCTGCTATTGCTATGGGCCCAATAATTGGCAGGTACCTGGCCATCAGCATTACGATACCACAGGCAATATTCCAGAAAGGTGTATTGTCGCCCAGGCCTTCAAACCCACTTCCGTTATTGGCGCTGGAAGAGGTAAACTCATACAACATTTCACTAAAGCCATGATAACCCGGATTATTAAGCCAGCCGGCATAAGCTTCCGGATTACCTGCATATAAATGACTTGCAATTCCCGTACCGGTCAGGATTAACAGTGGGTGAAGCAAGGCTATGATCATGGCTATTTTCATCTCCCTTGCTTCTATTTTCTTACCCATAAATTCAGGTGTTCTGCCCACCATTAACCCGCTTATAAATACTGCCAGGATGGTAAAAATGTAGAAATTCATGAAGCCTACCCCAACACCTCCGTAAAAACAGTTTACCATCATGCCTAGCAGCTGATTCATACCGCTTAGCGGCATAAAACTATCATGCATAGCATTAACACTTCCGGTAGATATTACAGTAGTTGCAATACTCCAATAAGCCGAGGCAACAGGCCCAAATCTCACTTCTTTACCTTCCATGTTGCCTGATGGCTGACCAATGCCCATCCTGGCTATAGCCGGGTTGCCATTAACCTCGCTTATAATGGTTGGAATAGTCAGGATTAAAAATCCCACGGTCATAACACCATACACTATCCACGCAAATCTTCTTCGCTTAAGTATGTAGCCCAATGCAAAAACCAATGCTACAGGAATGATCATCTGGGCTACCATCTCAATAATATTAGTAGTATAATTAGGATTTTCAAGAGGATGTGCCGAGTTCGGGCCAAAAAAGCCACCTCCATTGGTTCCTAAATGTTTGATGGATACAAATGCAGCTACCGGACCACGGCTTACCTGCACTGTGTCGCCCTGAAGATTCGTAATAGTATCCTTCCCTCCAAAAGTCATGGGTGTGCCGTTAAACAGCAGCAGAATAGCTGTAACAAGCGCGATGGGGAAAAGTATACGCGTACAGGTACGGATAAACAAAAAGTAGGAATTACCCAACCTGGTTGTAGTCTTTTCTTTCATCGCTATAAACAATACCGCGGCAATAGAAATACCACTCGCTGCACTGATGAACTGGAATAACATTAATATCAGTTGACCCAGGTAAGACATACCTGTTTCGCCTGAATAGTGCTGCAGGTTGGTATTACAAATAAAACTGGTTACCGTATTAAAGGCCAGGTCAGCTCCCATTGATGGATTACTATCCGGGTTCAGGGGTAACCAGCCCATATTCATTAAAACGAACATACCCAGCAAAAACCAGAATAGGTTGATCGAGAGTAAAGAAAGCAGGTGCTGCTTCCAGTTCATTTCTTTTGCAGAATCAACACCCGCCAGTTTATAAAAAGCTTTGTCTACCGGATTGAACAATCCATCGAGCCATGTTTTCTCATTGCTGAAAACTTTCCCGATATAGCGCCCAAGAGGAATAGCGATTACTATCACCAGGGCATACATCAGGATTACTCCAAAAATCTCTGTATTCATTTTGCTTGTTTGATAATTTACCAGGTTAAAATTGCTCGGGTTTTATGAGCACGTAGCACATATATATAAATACGGCAATGGCTATAATAAATAAGGCGATCATATCTTTTCAAAGTATTTGATAAAGGCAAAAAAAAGTGCAAACAGCACTAAGCCTGTGATAACTAAAAGGAATGTCATATCGTATTATTTGATAGTTTGTTTACGGAGGAGCGGTCTAAAACTTCTGTACATGGTTTTCTGGCATGTTTGTGGTTTTTGCGTTTCACTTTTATTTTTTTTATGCCAACATAAAATCAATTTCCATTCCGGCAACAAGTGCACTACACCAAATAAATGAATATCAATAACATATAGATAGGGTGCTTTTAAGGGCCACTAAAAACCCTCTCATTTCGAAAGGGCTCTTTATCATTTTGATAGGCTAAGACTTAGAAATTTGCGATGCTGATGTTAATAATTATGAAAGTCTGTTGTATACAAATTATTATGAACGGAGCGTTTTCATGTGCATGCCAACACGTTCAACAACTTCTCTAAATGAAATGGATGATCCAATTAGTTTGAGTTATCAGTCTATTTGTACAGATTGTACTTAGGCCTGATAGTTAGTTGCAGGAATAAAATACTTCCACTGCTGAAAATATTCAGTATTTCTGAAAGAGGATAAAGATCAAACGAAAGTTGCGTTATGCTAAAGCATCATATGCCCGCGGAAAGTAACAGCATTACAATTTGTATTCTTCAATTTTCCTATATAACGTAGCGATCCCTATTTCCAGAAGCCGGGCGGCTTCCGCCTTATTACCTTTGGTATGGTTTAATACTTTTTGAATTTGCAATCTTTCTACACTTGCCATGGAGAAGGCTGAAAAGATTTTATCATTTTGATAGGCGCCCTGCCTTAGCTCGTCTGGCAGGCTCTCAATGTCAACCGTACCCGATTCTGTAAGAATGATACTGCGCTCTATTATATTTTTAAGCTCCCTGATGTTGCCATTCCAACGGTGCTTTTTCAGTGCTTCAATATAATCAGCAGAAATGCCATCAATCTTTTTTGCCGTTTTAAGCGTATAAATCCGTACAAAATAATTGGCCAGGGCCTCAATATCTTCCACCCTGTTTCTCAAAGGGGGTAACTCAATATGGAAAACAGACAACCGGTAAAACAGATCTTCTCTAAACCCGTTTTGGCTGGTTTCTTTTTGCAAATCCCTGTTAGTAGCAGCAATAATCCGGACATTCGTTTTCCTGGGCTTGTTTTCTCCTATTTTCAAAAACTCTCCGCTTTCCAAAACCCGTAGTAACTTAGCCTGCAAGTTTACAGGCATTTCGCCTACTTCATCTAAAAATACAGTACCATTATTGGCTTCTTCAAAAATGCCTTTAGTGTCCTTTATTGCATTCGTAAACGAGCCTGCCGTGTGGCCAAATAATTCGCTTTCTAAAAGGTCTTTACTGAATGCAGCACAATTGATAGGTATAAAATGCTCTTTATTGCGAGAGCTGGCATTATGAATAGCCTGGGCGAAAACTTCCTTGCCGGAACCTGTCTCTCCTGTTAATAGCACTGTAGTATCTGTTCGGGCTACTTTCTGCGCAGCATCAATCGCGGTCTTTATTGCTTTAGACCTGCCAATTATACTATCGAAAGAATATTTTTTTTCCAGCTGCTTTTCCAGCTGTTGAACTCTTTTGGCTAAAATAACCTTTTCTATAGCTTTGCTTAAAAGGGGGATGATTTTATTATTATCGTTGCCTTTCGTTATATAGTCAAATGCACCATTTTTTATGGCCTGAACCCCGTCTTCAATATTACCATAGGCCGTTAACAGAATTATTTCGATAATCGGGTATTTGTCTTTTACCACTTTGATAAAATCCACACCATTGCCATCGGGCAGTTTCACATCGCATACGACTACATCTATATCCTCCGCTCCTAATTTCCTTAATCCGGTTTTAAGATCAGCAGCATGTGAAACCTCATATCCTTCCAGACCTATGATCCTGGACAGCAACGTGCGAAGACGTTCCTCATCATCAATAATCAAAACTTTTCTTTGCATCAGATAAATATACGATTAAAGCCAACACCTCAATAACCTGGTCTATCACAAGCCTTTTTACAATCAATATCTATCAGACAATTATTATTTCAGAGCAGTGAAACCCTCCTGGGAAATTCTTAACAAAATGAAAACAGATTAAATAATGCCTAATATGGACCAGCTACTGTCAATATTTTTTATGGCCAGTTTGACAGTCCGGAATTTCACAGAACTTCAAAAAATCTTCTACAATCTGGTTCGTTAATTTTCCCGATTCCGGTACTAGGCTCCCTTTTCGGGAGCTTTTTTATTTTGATGAAATTCACTGTCT
>JAPUDO010000082.1:0-4562 GCA_027493055.1 Niabella sp.
TGCCGCATCCTTATCCAGTAATAAAAAAGCTTTGAGATTATTCTACATAATCCTAAGATCAATATTCAATGTTTAGGAGTAAACCTTGAAACCCGGAACATTCACTGAGCATTCCTGCCCCCCCGTCCGTACCGGCACGGGCGGACGTCCGGGCAGGCGGGGATTGCTAAACATTGAGTATTGAGTGTTCAGATACTCTATACAACAAGCGGTAAATGTTCAATAATGAATTTTCAATAGGCCAATGCTCAATTTCGCTTATCAAAGGCTAAAAATCCTAAGCTTTATGCCTTTAGCCATCGGCCTAATTATTTGTAGTAACACTAGCCATAACCTCCTGTCTTTGTTTTTGCTTCTCTAAAATGGCGGGCAGGTGTGGTTCTATATAACTTTTAAGACTATCAACGGGTATGATCATGGCTTTAGGATCTTCTACCACTTTAAACCAGGGCCTTGGTTCTCCAAACGGATATTTTCCAAAGACAATCACAGGGGTCCCGTTTGCAGAGAGCTCATGGTTGTTTTTTAAGATCCATTGGTCGGCCCAGCTGTATAAAAACTGAGCATCGGCACCTAATAAACGCATACAGCTATGTGATGCCGGATAGCCGGGCAACCCATATTCATGAAAGCCAACGCCCCATTTATTATGAACGTTAAAATTCCATTTCAAAATCCACTCATTATCTACTGTGCTTATAGTTTTCCTGGCTTTCCAGTTGGTGAAGAACAGGCCCTGGGGCGTGGGGGTTGCTTTTTTACCCATGTTAGTGGGTCCCGTTCTGATCAGCTTGCCGTTTTCATAAGCTGCAAATGTTTGCGTAGGATAAGAAAAGAAAATGATCTTATGGATGTCTTTTACTATATCCAGGTGCTCGGGGAAAGGCATATAGCTGCTAAGGGGTTTTGAAAAATCGTTTGGTACAATGATGCTGTCCAGCCTTTTCAGGTGGGTTGTGTCAACGCGGTTAAGCGCATTCAAAATATCCAGGTGAGCAGCGCCTTCAAATGAATCTTTTTTTGACTGCCACTCCTTTTTCTTTACCCAGTGGTAGGTGAGTACCGGTTTGAGATTTTCTTCCTGTGGCGGGGCCAGTGTTTCAACAGCTTTTTTTAAAGTGCTGTCTATGACGCTGGGAATATTTTTTTGTTCATTGTTTTTGCAGGAAAAAGTAAGAGATAGTAATAATAGCAGTAATGGATAAAGAGATCTGTGTGTCATCATATATGCAATATGCGCAAATATTCTGATCCTGTAAAATTTTTAAATACCAATGTCTGTATTTCCTTAAAAACTTAATATTTAGTTTTAATGTTTTTAAGCTGCAATTCCAGTTCTTTCACTTTGCCGGGATATTGGGTAGCCAGGTTCTTCTTTTCTGAAGGATCTTTTTTAAGATCGTACAATTGAGGCTCAGTGCTGTTGCCTGTTTCTATATTTACAAGCTTGCTTAGCGGTGCACCTTCGTTAGGCTCAATATACTTCCAGTTATCTTTTGTGATGGTAAGGGAGGAGGTGCCTTGCTTTACCAGTACATTCCTTCCGACCAGTGTTTTTCCTAAAAAGGCATTCAGCATATTTTCACTATCCGGGGCATCGCCCGCCGGGATTTTCTGGTGCAACAATTGCCCGAAAGACGCCAATAGATCTATCTGGCAAACCAGGGCATTTGATACTGCAGGTTTTACAGCTGCCGGCCAGCTTAAAATAAAAGGCATTCGTGTTCCTGCTTCAAATGAGCTGTATTTTCCGCCGCGGTAAATACCCCAGGGCGTATGTCCCATTAATTTTTCAACAGCTTCGTCCTGGTAGCCATCGTCAAGTACAGGGCCGTTATCACTCGTAAATATCAGTATAGTGTTTTTTGATATTCCCAGTAACTCCAGCTCTTTCATGATCTGCCCTACTGCCCAGTCTAACTGTAAAATAGCATCGCCACGGTATCCCAGATCGCTTTTGCCTTTAAACATAGTGGAAGGCATGCGCGGCACATGCGGCTCGGTAAGCGCATAATATAAAAAGAAAGGTTTGCTTTTATTTTCGCCCATAAACTGCTTTGCTTTTTCAAGAAATGTTAGCGGCATTTCTTCATCTGTCCAGCGGGCTTTATATCCTCCGCTCATCCAGCCAATACGTCCGATACCGTTTACAATGGTATTGTTGTGTCCCTGGCCCGGCGAAGATTTCATTTTCAGTAATTCGGGATGTTCTTTTCCTGTGGGATCATTCCCTACTTTATTTCCATAATCAACTTCTATGGGATCTGCAGGATCGGAGGCTACTACATTCCCGTTTTCTACAAAAACCGTTGGAACCCTGTCGGCAGTAGCCGGAAAAATAAAGGAATATTGAAAGCCAACCTCATTGGGACCAGGTTTGATAGTTGCGTTCCAGTTCTTTTCTACCGTTTTCCCAAGGCCCATGTGCCATTTGCCCACCAGGCCTGTTGTATATCCTGCATTTTTAAAAAGTAAAGGAAGTGTGGTACGATCTGTAGGGATGATTAATGCTGCGTCTCCCGGTAAAATATTAGTGCCCGTTTGTCTCCAGGGATATTTGCCTGTAATCAGTGCATACCTTGAGGGCGTGCATGTTGCTGATGTGCTGTGTGCATTGGTAAACCGGATACCTTTTGCAGCAAGCCGGTCAAGGTTAGGCGTATGTATTTTTGTAGCGCCATAACAGCTTAGGTCGCCATAACCCAGATCATCAGCATTAATGATGATGACATTAGGGCGCGGTGACTGTTGCGCCATCACTGCACTTTTTGCGCAACAAAAGAAGATCAGAGTGAACAGAAATAGAGAGAAACGTTTATTCATGCTATATGTTTAAAATTATTTATTCTTACATTTTTTAACCTGCTTTTTTCCCAGGCGCGCATTAGTTTTTAGGGACAAAAATTTTGTCATACATCTTTAATACCTGTTCATTGGGAGGTCCTCCTGTCCATAAAGGCGGACTTAACTGCTGTTGCCATTGCGTGTACTTTTCGAGGAGCTGATTTGCTATAGCTGGTTGTTTTAAAAAGAGATTGGTTGTTTCTCCGGGATCTTTCTTTAAGTTGTATAACTCAGGCTGGCGGACGTTCTTATCAAAATAAACCAGCTTCCAGCTACCACTCCTCACAGCGCCCACTTTTCCCTGCCGCCAATACATATCACGGGGAACAGGGGCCTGCTCTTTTTTCAGCAGCTCTAAAATATTTATTCCGTCCAAATTTTTCATATTATTTTTTTCACCGGCGATAGCAAGAAAAGTAGGAAGCCAGTCCAAAGAAGATACTACCTGGCCGGATTTTCTTTTTCCTTTAATAACAGCCGGCCAGTGAATGATCATTGGTGCCCTGATACCACCTTCGTACAACATTACTTTGGCACCACGCAAAGGAGCATTGTTTGAGCCGTTGCCACCATTGTTATCAATGGGGCCGCCGTTATCATTTGAAAAAACAATCAGCGTCTGCTCCCATATCCCTTTTTGCTTAAGAACGTTGATCACTTTTCCTACATTATCATCGATGGAGCGGGTCATGGCTGCATTAGTAGCCCGCTCCGGAGTATTAAACTTCTTTTTATAAAGATCAAGGTACTCTTTTTTTGCCTGCAGGGGAACATGCGGCGCATTAAATGCCAGGTACAGAAAGAAAGGGCCATTTTGCTGCTGAATAAACTGTACCGCCTTATCACCAAACACATCTGTAAGATAAGATAAACTTTCCGGGTTTACTTTGTGGTAACCGTTTATAATTTCTTTGGCCTGGCCGGTGAGGTAATAACTGCTTCCCTGCAATGTTCCAAAAAAAGAATCGAATCCTCTTTGCATGGGATGGTAGTATTTTTCTGTTCCCAAATGCCATTTACCAATGGCTCCTGTTGTATAGCCGAGCTTTTTTAAATATTGAGGTATTAACTGTTGCGAAAGCGGTAATCCCAAGCTATCCCTGCTTATGCCCGGCACAGGACGTGCATTATGAAGATTGTATTCATGACCAAAACGCTGCTGGTATTTCCCTGTAAGCAGTCCTGCTCTTGACGGACTGCAATTAGGGGCCGTAACATATGCCTGGGAGAAGGTAACCCCATTTTGCTGTAACAGGTTAATGTTTGGGGTAGGGATTAATTTATTGGATTGGAACCCGAAATCGGCATAACCCGCATCATCGGTAAGAATGACAATAATATTGGATTTTGAATGCTGCGCAAAAAGTGACACCACATTCAATCCTAAGCATACTAACAACAAAGCTGTAAACCTGGATGCTATTGTCATTTTGATGGTAAATTATATAAGCGATTTTTTATGAGCTCAATAATAAACATTGGGCTGGCCAACATCTTTCCATGTTGCAGCTTCATCCGGTTTCCATTGAAAATGGATATCTTTTTTTTGTTGATTCTCTTTCAGTATATAAATGGTCACCGGGTGAAATCCTTTTTTTAAATACGCATTATGTGTTAATAAAGTGCCTGGTATATAGCTGAAATCAGTATCGAATAGTTCGGCTTCATGTAAACGAATAAATGCTTTTCCCGATGTTTGAAATGAAAAATTGTATTTA
>JAPUDO010000082.1:4572-57868 GCA_027493055.1 Niabella sp.
TCTTGTGGCACCTTGATAAATGCTTCGTAAACAATGATCCCTTTTTTGCCCGCACCCTCTGTTTCCTTTATAACCGGTGTTATTCCTGACGCTCCGGGCCTGCTGTTTTTTATAGATGCTACATAAGGGAAGTTCCCGGCATAGAATTTCCACTTAAAGCCACTTTGTAATTTCTTATTTAAATTTATTGATGGTACAAAAGCTGTATCGTATGGACGCTTTGCGTTTGCATCGGGCCGCCTGAACTGCAATATTTTGGCTTTCATTAGTGATTGCATTTTGCTGTAACCAGGCAGGGATGCCAGGTTTTTTGTTTGCTTCGGGTCGTCTGCTACGTTATAAATTTCAAAATCATCATCAGCCGATTGAATATTATACCTTACGCCGGCCAAATTATTAAAGCGGATGAGCTGCATCTGGTTTCTTGTTCTTCCTCTTCGGTCCAACTCAAACTCTTTGAAATCGGGAGTTCTCCCTCCTTCAAAATATTCTACATATACCTGTGATTCCTCCTGCTTTCCATTACCGGTTAAGGAAGGCAATAAAGAAACCCCGTTCGTACGTACCGGTGCAGGAACCTTTGCTACATCAGCAAATGTGGACAGCCAGTCGGACAACATGGAGGGCGCATCAATTACTTTTCCTGCTTCAATATGGCCAGGCCAGGCGGCAACAGTGGGCACACGAACACCTCCTTCCCAGCAATCTCTTTTGATGCCATCAAATGGCCCGTAGCTTCCAAAAAATGTGGGAAGATTAGGGACATGGGGCTGAGGCAGGTATGACTCAATAGAAGATCCGTTATCAGAAGTGAAAATCACGATCGTATTGTTATCTATACGCAGGTCTTTTAATAATTGCAATACATCACCAACTGCATCATCAATTCTTTTGACAGACGTGGCGTAGCGTTTGTAGGTATCGGGCCATGCAATTTCGGGGGTAGCAGCATTGTTATCATTGTCATAAGTTGCATGGGCGTATTCGGGATAAATATAAGAATCAACTATGCCTGATGCCGTATTGATCATTTGTCCCGGCTGGTTATTCCATTGAAGCCCACCTTTCAGCCCGCCTCCCGGGGGATAAGCTTGTGTAGGTAATTCTAAAACTGCATGAGGTGCATCGTAAGCCAGGAACATAAAAAATGGCTGAGTAGTATGCGCTTCCTTATGATTGATGATCCATTGCTTAGCTTTTGCGGTCCATAAATCGGTTGTATAACATTTATCTAAACCTTCGGTAACATTTTTATAATCTTCCCATACTTCTTTCCTGCCCCTGTATATACCTTCTACCGGGTAATGCTCATGTCCGTCAGCATGGCGCATGTAACCAAAATAATGATCGAAGCCTCTTTTCAGCGGATGTGCCGGCCAGTAGGGCGCTTCTTCCTTTTCTCCCTGCAGCCCCCATTTACCAATAGCCATAGTTGCATACCCTGATTGTTTCAGAACAGTAGCTATGGTGTGGTTGTTTTCAAGGGCCTTATCAAACTGGTTGTTTCTTATATGAGCATTGGCCTGGTTAACCCCCGTAAGTAACGATGCTCTTGAAGGAGCGCAAACAGGCGCATTGCTGTATTGCTGTGTAAAAATGGCCCCGGTATTTGCCAGCTGGTCAATATGAGGGGTAAGCTCAAACGGTTTTGAGCGATCGTTGGAGGCCCTTCTCTGGTTTTGAAAAAACACACCAATATCTCCATATCCAAGATCATCCGTAAGAATAAAAATAATATTGGGTTTTGAAGATGTTGTTTGTGCTAATACAGGCACCGTTAGCCCGCAGCAGGCACAAAAAAGATAAAACCATGAGAAGAAGGCTGCTTTAAAAATCATTGTGTAACTTTTTTTTGAATTTTAGGATCCACAAATTCCCAATCCCTTACATGAGGATGCTGATGCTCTTTTTTTGCTATCTGCTTAAATCGTTTTATTAGCTCAGGGTTTGCGGCTGCTATATCCCTGGTTTCAGCCCTGTCAGTTTCAAGATCATATAATTGCCAGGGTACATCGGGGTTCTTCTCTACACCGGTGCGTACACCTTTCCATTTTCCTATGCGTATGGCTACCTGTCCGCCCTTTTCGGGATATTCAAAATACAGGTACTCATGTTGCTTTTGCCCCTTACGGCCGGTTAGTTCCCGGAGTATGGATATGCCGTTTACTTCAACCGGTATTTTTTGCCTTAGCAGCTCGGCAAAAGTAGGCATCATATCGTATTGTACGGATAGCAGGTTGCTTTCTTTGCCCGCGGGAATCTGGCCGGGCCACCTTGCAATGAACGGCTCGCGAAAACCACCTTCATAAATATCCATCTTTAATCCCCTTAATCCCTGCACGCTATTAAAAAAGCGGGCATCCACTCCGCCATTAAATGTAGCGCCATTGTCGCTGGAAAACATAATGATGGTATTGGCGTCCAGCCCCAGCCTTTTAATTTCTTTCATAACAATACCCACCTGCTCATCAAGGCAACTGATCATGCCTGCGTAGGTGGAGAGCGGGTATTGGGATGGCGCGTACCCGTTTTGCCCGTAATAAGGTTTTTCAGCAAATACAGTTTTGTATGGATCAATATATTTTTGCGGAACCTGCAACGATACATGGGGGAGTGTGTAAGGAAGGTATAAAAAGAAAGGTTTGTTTTTATTTTTATTGATAAATGCCAGCGCCTTCTCTGTCATTTTATCAATGGCGTAAGTTTTGCCCGTATATTTTTCAAAATCTGCATCTGTTGCTGTTGCGGGATTCAGGGGTATATGTACATTAATGTAGGGATTATGCAGCGTGTCCCATTTCCCGTTTTCCCATAAATGGGAGGGATAGTAATTATGCGCCTGTTTTTGATCAAGATATCCGTAAAAATAATCGAAACCCTGTTTTAACGGATCGCCGGTGGTTTGCGGCATTCCCAGGCCCCATTTGCCAATAGCTGCTGTTGCATATCCCGCGTTTTTAAAAAGATGGCCTAATGTAAAAGTGCCTTCTGGTAAAGGCATTTGCCCGCCTTCGAGGCTATCGGGAAAACCGCCTAATTCATAATTTCCCCTGATATAAGAATGCCCCCCGTTTTTACCGGTAAGCAACATGCACCTTGCCGGTGCGCAAACAGGGGTACCTGAATAGTGCTGGGTAAACCGCATCCCTTCTTTTGCCAAACGATCTATGTTGGGTGTCTTTATCTTTTGCTGACCATAGCAGCCTAATTCACCATAACCCATATCGTCTGCATAAATATAAATGACGTTAGGGCGTTGTGCTGCTGATGTTTGTGCATTAACGGCAATAAAAAATGCTGATAAGAGGCCAACAGACAGGAGCATCTTTTTTAAAAGCAAATTCATAATAATTATCAGGTAAGGGCATAAGCTTTCCTGCTCATGCCCTTTACTTTTATTGAAATAATGAAAATACCATTACCATCCGGGATTTGGTTTTAACTCCGGATTTAAAGCTATCTCGTTGGTAGGTACCTGGTACAGGTAATATTTATCTAACCAGCCTTTACTACTTTTAACAGGATCCCCATATAAAAATCTGTAGCCTTCGGTCATTCCTGTATTATCTGCATTGCCGGTGCTCATATTCAACAGTGTTCCGCTTATTTCTGTTTTAGGTATCCACATACCATAATCCTGCTTGTTGATATACCATGCCGCTTTTTTCCATCTTCTTACATCATCAAAACCGAATCCTTCTCCCATAAGCTCAACCATTCTTTCCCTTCTTATTTCCCATAGAACAGGATCAACTGTCTGATCTCTGGCAGGATCAAAACCGGCGTCAATAGCTGCTACTGTCATTGGCGCAACACCTGCACGGGTACGGAGTTTGTTTATAGTAGCATCGGCTATAGCCTGGTTAAAACCGCCCTGTTCCCACAAACATTCAGCATAGTTCAGTAATATTTCTTCGATCTTAAAGATAGGCTTGTCCGAAGTGTTTAATGATGCAAGGTTAGAGTTCAACTCCCACTGATCATAGTACTTCCAAACATAATAGCCGGAACGGCAGGCAACAAACGCTTTTGTAGTAGCTGCTTTCCCATCTGTAAAATTTGGAATCCGGGGAACTAATGAAGCTGACCAGTTTTGAGCAGGCAGCCGTTTCATACCTGTTCCGGGATTGGAGCAACTGGCATTGGGCTTCATGATATCAATGTATTCTTTTTCTGCTGCATTAGCGCTATAGGACCAGGTAGGGTAGGTGCCGGGTGTAGCACTTACATTGTAGGGTGGAATTACTGTATGATATAACCTCGGATCCCTGTCGCGAAAGGTAGCATACATATTTTTATCACCCGCATACATAGTATTTCCGGCGTTTTTGATTGGTAACCCGTTCCTGGTTAAATACATATCCACAGTATGTTGCGGCATTTCAACATTATGTGATGAAGTATGCTCTATATGAGATGTATTACAATAGAAATTAGTATTTGCAAAATACTCTTTATACAAAATCACTCCGGAAACATTGGCCAGGCTTTCTGTGGTCCACATTTCTCCATAACCTGCTGCTGCCTGTCCGTCCGTTCCAGTATAAAGTGTAGGATATTGGTCCATTAATAATTTAGATGCTCTGGCACATTCAGTAAGATAACCGGCATAATCTCCTACCTGGTGATATTTTCTCCAGCTAGCTTCTCTTAAGGTGAACCTGGATATTGCCGCCAGCACACAGTTCTTATTGATGGTATTCTTACCATCAGTACTTGTAAAATCCCCGATATTTTGTTCAGCCCATTTTAATCTTGCAAGAATACTATCGGCCACAATAACTCTGCTTACTCTTGGACCATAAGCTTCTTCGGAAGAACTACCAAGCGTTTTGTTTATCCAGGGCACATCGCCAAAGCGATTGACCAGCATCATATACCAGTAAGAATGGAAAAAATATCCAACAGCTTTCCAGTGGTCTCTTTGCGCCTGGCTCAAATCACCATCATTAATGTGATCAAGCATAATATTTATTCTTCTTATATAGCCAAAGTCCCAGCCATTACCGGAAACAGCGTCTGCTACTGTTTGCCAGGCATAAGGATTTTGCTGGCTGGTACCTTTAAATGTAAGGTAATTGGCATAATAATCCCCGCGGTATTGCGCATCCTGCGGATAGCCTCCAGTTACAGAAGTGAGTATAGTGCCGTCTGTAAACATACCATAACAGGGAAACATATACGACTTGAAGTTGTCATAATTCTGAAAAGCGGTAGCTTCTGTAGGGGATGTTAAAGGATATTTATCTAAAAAATCTTTTTTGCAGGAAGCAAAAAGAAATAGCAGACTAAAAACTATTAATATTTTTTTCATCTGTATATTTTTAATTTATTCTAAGTTGCCTAAAGGCATTATGTTAAACAATTATCATTAAAGCGTGAGGTTCAACCCGAATGAAACGGTACGGTAAAATGGATAAGACCAGGAGAGTGACTCAGGATCATATCCTTTAGGCAGGGATGTGAAAGTGGCCGGATTTTCTACTCCTGCAAAAAAACGCACTGCGGTAACACCAGCTTTGCGAAGCAACCGCTCAGGTAATGCATAAGAAAGGGTGATGTTTTTTATGCGTAAATATGCTGCGCTTTGAAGATATTTATCAGAAGTTCTGGTATTTGAGCCTACATTACCCATCTGGTCGTATATCCTGAAATACTTTGCATCCGGATTGGCTGCAATCATATAATCGGGACTGGACGGATCCGTACTTTTGGGTCTCCAGTAGTCGGTCTGGTTATAATACAGAGGTTGAAATACTGCATCAGTAGCGCCGGAACCTGCAAACGGGAAAATAGACTGACCAGATAACCAGTAATCTCTTTTGCCAATTCCCTGAAGGATCACATTCAGGTCAAACCCTTTATAGTTTACTCCCAAATTAGCGCCAAACTGGTATTTCGGAGTGGTATTCCCTATAATTATCCTGTCACCCGGATTTGTCAAAGTACTAACTCCGGCATCAACCTGGTTTACACTATTATCATCATCCATCAGGTTTTTATATTTAATATCACCGGGGCGCACATTCACTCCTTTAATAGAAGTAACGCCATCTTTCAGCTTCCATGTGTTCAGATCTGAAAAGTCAGCAACTGAATAATACCCGTCAGCAATATAACCCCATATTTGGCCCATACGCTGGCCAACATACCAATCGCTTAATAAGCCGGAAGTGTTAGTCGTATATTTTGTTATCCAGGAACTAAGGCTATATAAATTAGCGCCTATACGATAGCCTACTTCGCCAGCCCTGTCGCTCCAGCTAACAGCCAGTTCAAATCCCTGGGTACGCATACTGGCAGTATTTTGCAATGGCGGAGCTGCACCAACCACAGCCGGTAATGGAGAACCTCCGGAAAGCATTTTCCTGGTATCCCGCTGGTACACATCAAACGTACCCCGTAACCGAGATCTGAATAAGGCAATGTCTAATCCTACATCTGCAGAAGTTACTGTTTCCCATGTAAAATTGTCGCTTACCAAAGCAGGAACGCCAATTACGGTTACCCTGTCTGAATTAGAAGCCCATACATTTGATTTGGTAACAGCCATAGCGGGAGAGTAGGAGTAGGGATCTATATTCTGATTGCCTATAGTACCGTAACTGGCACGCAGCTTCAGCTCATTTATTGTATTTCTTACCCCGTTCATAAACTTCTCTTTAGCAATTTGCCAGCCTACCGATGCAGAAGGGAAGAAGCCAAACCTGTGACTGGGCGGAAATTTTGAGGAACCGTCATAACGTCCGTTTAATTCTAATAAATACTTATCCCTGAAATTATAATTGAACCTGTAAAAAAGGCTTTGTATGGAATATTCACTATACTCATCATGATTGACTACAGTACCGGTAGCCCCATCAAAAGATGGTATAGATAGTAATGCCTGTCCTTCAGCCCTGTTGTTGATATACTCGTAATAACTGGCTTCCTGTGCCGCGCCACCCATCAGCTTAAAGTTATGATTACCCAATGTTTTAGTATAGGTAAGATAGGCGTTAAACGCATTATAATCTGTAAAGTAGCGCCTTTTTTCATAAAAATCAGTACTGGGAATTGTATTTGCTGATAACTGTATAGTGCTATAGGTCCATTTGTTTGAATAATAGGAATAGTTTATATCGTTTTTCGTGTATGTGTACTCAAATACTCCCTGTAAATCTTTAAAAGGTTTAAAAACAGACTTAAAATACATGCGGGAATTATTGGTAATAGTATTGTTCACCTGCGAATTAAGAATGATATTCCTGGGTGTGAATATGGGCACATCATTGTCCGAATTTAAGAGGAGCGAACCGGGCATGTCTCCTTCAGGATAGTAAGAGCCTAATCTCAGCGTATATAGGCCTCCTATTTCATCGGTTGGCATTTTTTTGGTAGCCTGCGAAAATTTAATATCAACTTCCTGGGTAAACCATTTTGTTAAATCGGCCGATACAAATGATGTTGCAGAAAGACGCTTGTAAAAATCTTTATTAGTAATTAACGGGCCATTTTCTGAGTCATATCCCCCGGACATCCTGTACCTGACATTAGATGAGCCGCCCGAAACAGATACATTGTGCGATTGTAACAAACCCTTTGTTAAAAAATTGTCGTATATATTTTTTTCGTTTAAATAATATACGCCACCCTGGGGATCTACATAAATTCCATCACCAATGGTGTTGAATTGTGAAGGGTTTTTTTGATAATCTCTTAAATATTCACGCCACTTAGACACACTTTGAGAGCTTGCCCAATACTTATCGTTAAAGCCGCCATCAATATATGCTGTCAGGTATTCATCCAGAGAGGCTTGTACGGGTGTTCCCAATGCTTTTTCGCTACCAAAATTATTATTATAATTAACCTGAAACCTGGTGTTGGATTTTGGCCGTTTTGTAGTAATAATAATAACACCTCCGGCTGCCCGCGCCCCATATATGGCGGCTGATGCGGCGTCTTTTAATACGGTTACTGTTTCTACATCTTCGGGGTTCAGCATTCCAATTTCGCCCGGCACGTTATCAATAAGAATTAGCGGGCTTCCTCCGTTAATAGAAAGCGGCCCACGAATATTCAGCGAGTTGCCGTTTTGGCCGGGAGTTGAGGTCCTTGTAATCTGCAAGCCCGGAATAGCCCCCTGTAAAGCGCTGGTAGTATTAATAACCGGCCTGTCTCCCAGCACATCGCTCATATTAATCTGAGATACGGATCCTGTAAGATTTTCTTTCTTTTGTGTACCATACCCTACCACCACCACTTCTTCCAGCTTATTCTCAATAGCGGTTAATACAATGTTGGAGTAATCATCAGATTTTACTGAAATTTCACGGGGTATATATCCCACATTTGATATAACAAGTATAGCATTGTCATCCTTAACATTTATGGAAAAACTGCCATCCTGGGATGTAACGCTACCATTGTTTGTTCCTTTTTCCACAACACTCACTCCTGATAATGCCTCACCTTTATCATTAAATATTTTTCCTTTCACAGGAATCGGCAGGCGCTCATTTTCATAACCCACAATTACAACCAATCCCTGGTTTATCTTTTTATAAGAAAAAGATGTGGTTTGTAATAGCTGATCCATTACATGATCAATGGTTGCCCGTTGGGCAAACACATCCATTTTTTGCCGGTTCAGCGCAACGCTGTCGCTATAAAAAAAACGATAACTGTAATTGTTTTCAATAAATTTTAAAACCGTTACAATAGATTCATTTTTAAAATCAAGATTAATTCTTTTTTGGGAGACGCCATTAATGGCAAGCGCCTGAAAAGTGGTAAAAAAAATAATGAAAAGTGAAAACTTCATTATTAGCAAAAGTTTAAACAGGGCTGGTTGCCTGTAAATGGCAAGCCCATGCAATTTTTCCATAATTTTGTTTTGGAGTTAAAAAATAATAGTTGTGATTGCAGAAAACAGTCTTTCTATTTTTTTCCAGTGGAAATGTTGCAGCATTTCCACTTTTTGTTTTAATCAGGTATCATAGCAATAATCAGTTTAATGGTAAAAAAATCTATTTATATAATGTTACATTGTTATTATTAATAGTGTAGCGAAGGTTAGAAGCCAGCCGGAAAGATTCTAATATTTCCTCCAGGCTTTCATTCTCTATCCTGGCGCTAAAGCGGCGTTGCAATAATGCAGGTGTATGCACCGTAATCTTTACATTATACCAGTTTTCTAACATCGGGATAATATCCTGTAACTTCTGCTGATCAAAACTGATATAGGGTTTTAACCATTGTGTTTCCAGGAAACCTGAGTCTACAGGATTGGGTTCTATTTTAACTAGCTCCATTTCCGAAATGCTTTTACCTGCATTATCTGTTACACGTACCGGCGTGGTGTCCAAATCATTTCTTATTACAATTTTTTCGTTCGGACTTAGAAAAAGCCTTTCATTATTCTTTTTCTTTAACAATACTTCAATAGAACCACGCAGTAATGTAGCCTGGGTATTATGTTCTTTTGAGTAGGCCCGTACATTAAAAGCAGTTCCAAGCACTTTTATATCAATAGCTTTTGTATGAACAATAAAGGGATGATTTTTGTCTTTTACAACATCAAAATAAGCTTCACCATCCAGTTCAACTTCTCTGCCATTATTCCCTAAGGAATAAGAGATTTTTGTGTCTGCATTCAACCAAACTTTAGTACCATCAGGAAGTACCATGTTTGATTTTGACATTTTGGAAGTTTTTACAATATGCCTTGCCTGATTCGTTTCTTTGAATTGGTATAATGCATACGCCCCCGCTAAAAGCAGGATGGACGCTGCTATGGCAATAGCCCTCAGCCATTTTCTGTGATGTAATGTCAATACAGGCTTTTGGCTCATCCGCTGGTTTAACCGGTGAACTGAAGCCTCTATTTTTTCATTGGTGTTAAATGGTTCAAAAACAATATCTGCATTAAATAATTCTTCAACTAATTGCCTGGCTGGCTCATTATTTGAATGTTCTTTCAATAATACAGCCAGCTCAGTCTGTTCAGCCATTGTAATCGCTCCCTCTTCTTTCTTAATCAGCAAATGCAATAGTCTGTCAATATCCATTACAGGTTTGTTTAAATAACACTATAAGTATATAACGCTGTCACAATAGTAAAACCCCTAAAACTGCTAAAAAGTTATTTTATTTTTTTCTGAGGCAGGCTGTCAGTGTATTCGGCGCAATATTTTTTCAGTATTGCTACCAGGCGTTTGTTAGCTATGGCCATTTGTGCCTCTACTGTTTTAACGGAGATGCCCAGCAGATCCGCCACCTCACTATATTTTAATTTTTCTTCCTTTACCAGCCTGAATATTAAACGGCATTTAGAGGGCAGGGACTGGATGGCTTTATTAATGTCTTCTATATTTTGCTTTGAAATAAGGCCGCTTTCAGGTGTATGAAAGGTATATAGATCATCTTCGTCAAAATCGTTATAATAGAACTTATTCTTTTTTCTCAGGAAACTAATGCTCGTATGCCTGGTAGCTACATAAATGTATTTATTTAACTGCTCAATAGCTTTCAGGGCATTCCTGTTTTCCCACAACTTAAGAAATACATCAAGAACAATTTCCTCTGCCGCCTGCCTGTCTTTTACAATTGAGCAGGCAAAAGAGATAAGGCCCGGAACGTAATGCCTGTACAACTCACTAAATGCGAGCTGATCATTATTATCAGATACCTGGCCTACCAGATATTTAATCTTTTCGTTCACTTTCGCGAAAATGAAATTAAAAATAAGTAATTCACTAATAATCTATAGCCATTTAGCCTTTCAAAGATATCTACAAAAAACTTACAGATGAAAAAAGTATATTCGTACCTTATTAAAAGATAACAGTATTATGAATTACAAACTAAGGGCCGGGATGATAGGTGGCGGCAAAGGTGCTTTTATAGGAGCTGTACACCGTATGGCTTTAAATATGGACGGACTGGCTGAGCTGTGCTGCGGTGCTTTAAGCCAGGATCCGGAGAAAGCTAAAGCGTCAGGCAGAGATTTGTTTTTACAGGACGACAGGGTTTATACTAGCTATGAAGAGATGATCCAAAAGGAAAGTGAGCTGCCCGAAGACAGGCGCATGCATTTTGTGATTATTGTAACGCCCAACTTTGCACATTTTGGGCCGGCAATGATGGCTTTGGAACATGGTTTTCATGTAGTGATAGATAAACCTATGACGCTTACCCTGGAGGAAGCCAAAAAGCTGCAGCAAAAAGTAGAAGAGACCGGGCTTTTATTATGCCTTACACATACTTATGCTGGCTACCCTTTAGTAAAAGAAGCCAGGAAGATGGTAGCCGATGGCCTGTTAGGGGCAGTGAGGAAGATCTATGTTGAGTATCCGCAGGGCTGGCTGAGCACATTGAGCGAAAAAGAAGGTAACAAACAGGCAGCCTGGCGTACAGATCCTGCAAGAAGCGGGAAAGCCGGCTGTATGGGCGATATTGGTACTCATGCGGCGCACCTGGCAGAGTATATTTCGGGGCAAAAAATTGTGAAGCTCTGTGCTGATCTGAACATTGTAGTGCCCGGAAGGTTGCTGGATGATGATGGCGCTATGTTGTTAAAGTTTGATAACGGCGCCAGTGGTGTGCTTATTGCTTCCCAGGTTGCTGCCGGTGAAGAAAATAATTTAAGGATAAGAATATATGGAGAAAGGGGCGGACTGGAGTGGGGCCAGCAGGAGCCTAATACTTTGATTGTAAAATGGCCCAATGCTCCGGCACAGGTATATCGTACAGGCAATGACTATCTCTCCGATGTTTCAAAGATAAACACGAGGACACCAGGCGGGCACCCCGAGGGCTACCTGGAAGCATTTGCTAATATCTATAAAAATTTCATATTGACATTAGCTGCAAAATTAGATGGTACCCAACCTGATCCGCTAATAGATTTTCCTACAGTATGTGATGGTGTACGGGGCATGGCGTTTATAGAAAATGCAGTAGCCTCTTCCCAAAGCAATCAGAAATGGCAGGATTTTGTTGTTTGAACAGATGGCTATGCGTGAAGCAAAAAGCTCAAGGCGTAAGGTAAAAGGGTGAAAAGGTATAAGCCTTAAGCTTCCGGCTTTTCGCCTTACCCCTTAGCCTCTCATTGTTATTATGTATTTTCTACACATTATGTCCACAACGGGGGAATAAAAGTTTGAACATCAACCAAATTCACTTATTTTGCCCGATTAAAACAAATTATCTTATTTATGAGTTTTGAAAATTTTAAGGTTCCTTTCGAAATCGATACTAACTACAGCAAGAAAGTTGCTTACTTTTCAATGGAGTTTGCCATACATCAGCCTTTAAAAATATACAGCGGAGGCCTGGGCTTTTTATCGGGTTCTCATTTACGCAGTGCGTATGAACTGCGCCAGAATCTTATTGGTATCGGTATTTTATGGAAATACGGATATTATGACCAGGAGCGTAACCAGGATCAGACTTTAGATGTAGCCTGGAATGAAAAGTTTTATAGTTTCCTGGAAGACACAGGAGTTAAATTCCAGATAGATGTACATGATCATCCGGTGTGGGTAAAAGCCTGGTATCTGAATCCTGAAACATTTAAAACAGCACCTTTATTTTTATTAAGCACTGACCTGCCTGAGAATGATTACGTTTCTCAAACCATCACACATAAATTGTATGATAGCAATGTGGCCGCCAAAGTGGCCCAGTTTATTTTATTAGGTGTGGGTGGGGCTAAGCTGATAGATATTTTAAACTTTAATCCTGAACTATACCATCTTAACGAAGCGCATGGTTTATCTGCGGCTTTTTACCTGTATAAAAAATACAACAGGAACCTGGAGGAGGTAAGAAAAAGATTAGTGTTTACTACCCATACCCCTGAAGAAGCAGGTAACGAAAAGCATGATATTTATCTGTGCCATAAAATGACTTATTTCTGTGGATTAAGCATTGATGAGGTGAAAAACCTTACAGGTGATCACAGCGATTCTTTCAACCACTCACTGGTAGCCTTACGTTTTGCAAGGCTGGCTAATGGTGTGTCCCAGCTGCATGGAGAAGTATCCCGCGAGATGTGGAGCAAGTACCCTGGCATTTGCCCGATCATCTCAATTACTAATGCTCAGAACTGGAGCTATTGGGCCGATAAGCAGATGTATAAGTTTAAAGAGGTGGGAGATGATTATGGCTTTGACGATCGTAAAAAATGGCTGAAAAGACGGGCTTTTGAAATTGTGGCAGATCAGACAGGTAAACTGTTCAACCCCGATGTGTTTACAATGGTTTGGGCCAGAAGGTTTGCGGGTTATAAAAGGGCCGGGTTAATAGCTTCTGACGAGATGCGCTTTTTTGAACTGATGAATAATCAGAAATACCCTGTACAGATCATTTGGGCAGGTAAGCCTTATCCCATGGATCACCCTGCAATCAGCGAATTTAATGAGCTGGTGCATTTAAGCAAAAATTACAAGAATGTATCTGTTTTAATAGGGTATGAGCTGGGCCTTTCCAAACGCCTGAAACAGGCTGCGGATGTGTGGCTGAACAACCCCAGGGTGCCAAGAGAAGCTTCGGGTACCAGTGGTATGACTGCTGCCATGAACGGTGCTGTGAATTTCTCTACAGATGACGGATGGATCCCTGAATTTATCAATCATGGTCATAATGGCTTCGTGATCCCTAAGGCCGATTATGCAAACATGTCTGTGTATGATCAGGATAAATACGATCTGGATAAATTATATGAAATACTTACCCGGGAAATACTGCCGCTTTATTACGGCGATTATAAAACATGGCGCCAGATTATGAAAAACGGTATGCAGGATGTGCGCTTCCAGTTTGACAGCAACCGTATGGCGCATGAATATTATGAGAAGCTGTATAAGGGATAGAAAAATTATAGTTTTTTAAAGTACGCATGAGAGACCTGGTTGCCGTACAAAGAAACAATCACTTCCGGCTTATCTTTAAAAAAATCATCGCACGCTAATTTGACCCCGGGGTTACAATCTGCTCCGGGGTCATTTGTTAATGGATTAACATAGTCCATTAATACGCATACAGAGCCTTTAGTCATTTTATCATAGATATTTTCAAGGCAGAAAAGAACAATTTCCTTATGCTGAAATTTATCGCCTCCAAATCCGCAATCAATATGGGCAAAGGCAATTTTATCAGGTAGCTGGCCTGGTAATGTTTCACTGAACAGTCCCTTATGTATGACAGGTACCTTTAACTCCTGTTCCCTGAAATTTTCTATTAGAATTTCTTCAATATTTTTATCGCTGTAACTGAACTTTTTTTCAAAGCTATCATACAGGTGCAGTATTTTACCGGAGTGGTTAAAGTCAAGTATTTTTTGAAAGAGTATGGCACATTGTCCTGTAAAGCAACCAAATTCAGTAATTTCCCCTTCTACATTATTTTCAATAACAGCACTCAGGATATGAAAAAAATTAATTCGCTGTTCTATAGTGTTCATATCCCTGAATAAATCTATATCCCTTTTTATTTTGTAATTATATCCAAGTTTTTTGATCAATTTGTTAGTAACCTTGATTACTTTAGGTACCTGATCTTTTTCATTCACTCTTTGAGTAATAAAAAGATTGTTGATGTTTTTTTTCATCTATTAAGACTATTGGTTTTGAGGAATGGTTTATATCAAGCGTGCGGCTGGTTTATTAAATTGGAAACTTACAAAAAGCGTACTATCGAAATTAATATTTTCTTACAATATTATATATTTTATATTTAGAATAGTAATTTTATCTACTGCTAACTAGGATTTTTTTGTATATTCCTACTTTTGTTATATTTATTATAGTACAGATTCTGGCCGTACGCATTTTGCGTATTTATATGTAATGAGCACAATTAAAAACATAATTAAAATAATAAAAAGAATAACAGGAGTTAACTCCATCAGCCATACCTATTGGCGTGCTAAAGGTTTTTTATTATTAACTGTCGATGAAACAGTGCAAACCCTTAAATCTTATTGTATAAAAGTAGTACCGGAGTCATCTGTTGACCTGCCGGATATACAGGATGAAAATAATCCTAGGAACAAGATCTATAAGGCGTATACATTTACCTCAGGTGAAGTGTATGTATGGCAGCTTGAGTTTAAAGATGGGTTTATTTCAAAGCATGGCTCTGTTATAGTTAATAAAAAAGTATTTTGCACAGACTGGGATCACCGGGGTTTTGAGCATGAATTCTGGAAGAAAGATAAAAGATTGCCAAAACATGTCAAAACGGTCATCCCTTTATTAAGTCATCATCAGGATATGCAGGTATTCTACTCACTGACAGGTTATTATGATTTTGTCCTGTTAGTTGCGGCAAAGCTAAGCAGAATTAAAGACGCAGTAGGAGATGATAATATTCAGGATATGTACATTACTTACCATTCATTTGGCGGAAGGTATGAAAGGGAATACATGGAATTATTAGGTTTTAACCCAGATAATTACGTCGACAGCCGCACTTATAACTTCTTGGCCGAAAAAGTGATTTTTGGAAATACCGGAACCTGGAAACCTAACGTAAATGAGATACTGTCACTTAAAAGAAATATTGAGTCACGGTTAAATATTTCAGATGACACACCGTCTGCCGGTAACAGGATATATATCAGCAGAAAAGGCAGGAGAAAAATTGAAAATGAAGACGAATTGATCGAACTTTTAAAAAGATTTGGTTTTATTATCATTGAGGATAGAGAAAGAAGCGTTGTGGAACAAATCAATATTTATAGAAATGCTTCTTTTATAATAGGTCCGCATGGTGCTTCATTTGCTAATATTATCTGGTGCAGGCCAGGTACTTTTTTATACGAGCTTTTTCCCAAAAGCTGGACCCCCGATTATTTTCTTTATATGGCTAAAGTTAATAATATGCAGTATGCTGCATATTGGGATGACACTCATAAGGATATTAGTAACGATTTATTTGAGGCGTTACACCAGAATATTTACGTATCAATCCCTAAATTACAATCCAGTTTGGAAAGTCTACTAGGAAAGTGCCCGCCGTTGCAGGTATTGGAGTAAAACCAATCTCCTGTTCTGTTTTCATTTCTTTGAAACCGCGTATCCCAAAGTCTGTTAAATAATGCAGCTGTTTGGCACGAAGCTATGAGGGACTTTTGAATGGGTTTTAAAATAAAGTCTTTAAAACAGTAACATAAATAGGTTAAAAAGTTGTAATTATGCTTATTTATAATACTTTTGTAAAGATTTGATTGTCACTCAATCGCCCCCTCTGCATCCATAGGTATTCGTGATAGTTTGACAGCTATGTCTAATCGTTTATTTTTTTAATTGATGATATGAGTAATTGGCGGCTACCAGAATATGAAACAGTGACCGGTTATATATATGATGCTGCCAGGGTATTCCCTCAAAATATAGCTGTATCATTTAATAATGTTTCCATTACCTATCGGGAGCTGAACAGGCGATCTAACCAGCTCGCGGATTATTTATTGCAGAAGGGCTTAAAACCCGGGCAGTCAGTAGCGCTTGTTCTTGAGCGAAGTCCGGAAATTATCATTGCACTTTTGGCAATATTAAAATGCGGTGCCTGTTATGTGCCTATGGATCCTAATTATCCCAGGGACCGTGTTATATTTATGGCAGAGGATGCGGCTGCACAGTTTTATATTACAAATCAAAAATTTTCCGGGAGGTTTGCCGGCTCAGTTGCAAATGAAATACTATTAGATACAATATTAACTGATCTGGAAAAATGTTCGGAGGCCGATTTACCTCTGCAAAATAATCCTGAAGCTATTGCTTATATTTTATACACGTCTGGTTCAACGGGTAAGCCAAAGGGGGCAATGGTTTCCCATGGTAACCTTATCCATTTCTTAAAGGGCATGCAGGAAGTATTTAATATTACTGCCCAGGATAAGTTCTTAAGCGTTTCAAGTATTTCGTTCGATGCTTCCTGTTTTGATAATTATTTATCACTTATTCATGGCGCCGAATTAGTACTTGCCGATAATGAAACTGCGAAATCGGGTGATTTATTATTAAAGCTTATTGCTGATAAAAAAGCCAGCATTATGCTGGCAACTCCTGTTACCTATAAATTGATGCTGAATGCGGGTTGGGAAGATAAAATTGATGCTACGGTACTATCGGCAGGAGAACCATTGCCGGCTACATTAGCCCGGGATTTAATTCCAAGGTGCAAATCTCTTTATAATGTATATGGGCCAACTGAAACAACTGTTATTTGTATACTTACTCAAATAACAGATCATAATAAAATAACTATAGGCAAACCTATAGAAGGTACCCCTGTTTATTTTTTAGATGAAAACCTCAACCCTGTTGATGCCAAAGCTGTAGGTGAAATTTACATCGGTGGCGCCGGTGTTTCAAAAGGGTATTTAAACCGGCCAGAGCTAACCAGCGAAAGATTTGTTAAGGATCCATTCAGTACTGTTGACAATGCTGTGATGTATAAGAGTGGTGATCTTGGTAAACTTGAACCTGATGGTAATATTTCCTATCATGGAAGAGTGGATAATCAGGTGAAGATTCGTGGTTTCAGAATTGAGCTGGGAGAAATTGAGCATCAGTTGTCATTGCAAACAGCAGTGAAGGAGGCTGTAGTTATTCCAAAAGAAAATATGGCAGGTGAGTTGTTTTTATCTGCATATGTTACATTAAAACACCAGATTGACAGAAAAGCCCATCCGATGTTAATAAAAGGGTGGCGCACAGGCTTACACACATCTTTGCCTGAATTTATGGTGCCGGAGCATTTTACCATCATGGAAGCCTTGCCTATAAGCCCCAATGGAAAAATTGATAAAAGCTCATTGCCTTACCCTTCAAAAGACCGTCCCGAATTATTAAATATTTTTGAAGCTCCACGATCTGACATTGAAAAGAACATTGCCGGGGTATGGAGTGAGCTTCTTGAAATAAGTCCGGTAGGAACAGAAGATAATTTTTTTGAGCTGGGAGGGAATTCTTTGCTTGCGCAAAAAACAATATCATCGTTGAAGGAAAAATTTCATTATGATATTCCAATAACAAAATTATACCAATATCCCACCATTGCAGGGTTACAGCGCATATTAAAAGGCAGTCAACCCAAAAAGGTAAAGCATCGGTCAGAATTAAAGCATAAGGGCAAAGAAGATATTGCTATCATTGGCATGTCTGGCCGTTTCCCTGGCGCTGATACTATAGAAGAATATTGGGAGGTCTTAAAAAATGCAAAAGAAACTATTACTTTTTTTGCAGAAAATGAGATAGATCCATCAATACCATCTTCTGTAAAGGACGACAGCGCTTATGTAAAGGCACGGGGTATTTTAAAGAATATAGGAGAGTTTGATGCAGATCTGTTTGGTATCACTCCAAAGCTGGCAGAGCTTATGGATCCGCAACAGCGTGTATTTCTGGAGGTTGCCAGGGATCTGCTGGAAAAAACAGGAAAATTAAAACAAAACAAAGACGAAGTAACTGGTGTATTTGCGGGATGCAATACAAATACATATTTCTACAATAATGTATTGCATTATAAAGATAAAATGGAGAACCAGGGTTATTACCAGACGTTGTCTGTTACTGAAAAAGATTATCTGGCAACACGCACAGCCTACCATTTAAACTTAAAAGGGCCTGCCGTAAGTGTCAATTCAGCATGCTCCACTTCGTTATTAGCTGTGGCGCAGGCGGTAGAAAGTTTGCGCCGGGGCCAGTGTGACGCTGCCATTGCAGGTGGCGTTGCGATTCATGTGCCTGTGAATAGTGGTCATATTTACCAGGAAGGCTCAATGTTGAGTGCAGATGGGCACAGCAGGCCATTTGATGCCAATGCGAAAGGAACAGTGTTCAGTGATGGAGCCGGTGCGGTATTGCTCAGGCGCCTTGGTGACGCCGAGGCAGATGGCGATACCATTTATGCAGTTATTAAAGGAGTTGGTATAAATAATGATGGAGGAGAAAAAGGGAGTTTTACATCGCCAAGCACCAACGGGCAGTTTGCTGCTATAACTATGGCTATGGATGATGCGGGCGTTAAACCCTCCGAAATCTCATATATAGAGACACATGGTACCGCTACCCCTTTGGGCGATCCTATAGAAATTGAAGGACTGCGAATGGCATTTGGTAACCCGGAGGGTAAACATTATTGTGCAATTGGCTCGGTCAAAAGTAATATCGGTCATCTCACACATGCGGCAGGTGCAGCGGGATTAATTAAAACCACTCTGTCGCTGTATTACCAACAATTAGTACCGTCTATAAATTATACTGCTCCTAATCCTGCAATTGATTTTGAAAACAGTCCATTTTTTGTGAATACACAATTACGCAATTGGGATGTGCCTGTTAAAAGAATTGCTGGTGTAAGCTCGTTCGGTGTTGGAGGTACCAATGTTCATATCATAGTGGAAGAATATCCAAAATCTCCCCAAACAAGTACCAGGGATAGCTTTCCACAAATTATCACATGGTCTGCCAGAAGCGAAAACAGCTCCGCGGCCTATGCAGGCAAGCTTGCAGAATATATTAAAAATAATAAACATCAGCATTTAGCAGATATTGCTTATACTCTACAACATACAAAACAATCTTTTCCTGTAAGGACAGCTTTAGTTGCCCGGGATACCGATGATCTTTTGCAGCAGCTTTCAAGCCCTTCCAGAATTTCTTTGCATTCATATATCTTAAAAGAAAGAAATAAGCAACTTGTTTTTGTTTTTCCAGGCCAGGGATCCCAATATGTAAATATGGGTAGGGAGTTATATGATAAAGAACACGTTTATAAAGAAGCTATTGATGAATGTGCCAAAATTTTAAACAAAGAATTAGGTGAAGATATAAGGGAAGTGATCTTTACCAGTGAATCTGATGAAGCAGCAGAAAAGCTTAAAAATACTTTTTATACCCAACCTGCGATTTTTATAACATCTTATGCCCTGGCAAAACTATATTTAAGTTTAGGCCTTGTGCCAGACGCTCTGATCGGGCATAGTGTTGGAGAATTTGTTGCTGCGCACCTGGCCGGTATTTTCTCTTTACCTGATGTTCTTAAAGTGGTAGCGGCAAGAGCAAGACTTATTAGTGAATTGCCCGGTGGCGCAATGCTTTCTGTGCGTGCCGGAAAGGATATTGTATTGTCTCTGTTACCTGATTCTTTATCGCTTGCGGCTAATAATGCTCCCAATCTTTGTGTAGTAGCAGGAGACATCAGCGATGTAGAACATTTTTCTGAATTATTAGCTCAAAAGAATATACCCAATAAACCCCTTCGTACGAGCCATGCTTTCCATTCCTATATGATGAATGCAATGGTCCAGCCTTTAGAAAAAATTGTTTCGTTATTAAAGCTGGGGATACCTAAAATACCTGTTCTTTCAACGGTTACAGGTAATTGGTTAAAAGACGGTGAGGCTACGGATCCGGCTTACTGGGCAAAGCATGCACGAAAGACAGTTAATTTCTCTGATGCTATTAATGCTATGGCAGCTGATTTAAACCCTGTTTATCTGGAATGTGGCCCTGGAATTACGGCAACTACGCTAATAAAACAGCATAATGGCAAAATTGCTGAAAAAGCATTCAGCTCGATTGATGTGGCTTCCAAAAACCATGAGGAAATAGCCGTAAAAGAAACGCTAGGCAGGTTATGGACACATGGTATTGAAATAAACTGGTCATTACTCTATAAAGATAATGTTAAGAGCTTGCTTCATGATATACCTACTTATGTTTATGACAGAAAGAAACATTGGCTGGATCCTCTAGATACACCATTTGGAATAAATAAAAAAAATAACACTGCAGAGGTCTCAGAATTTGTAAAAACTGAAATGAAAACGGACATACCCATGAGGAAAGATAAATTAATAATACAGCTAAAAAATATTTTGGAAGAAGCTTCCGGTATTGATATTGCAGGTGCTAACCCCCATGCCAACTTCGTAGAGTTGGGACTGGATTCTCTTTTATTAACCCAAATTGCCGCCAGCTTTAAGAAGGAGTTTAAATTTCCAGTTACTTTCCGCCAATTAAGTGAAGAGTTGGATACATTGGACAAACTGGCTGCTTATCTGGATGCCAATCTGCCTGGTGAGACAGAAAACGTACAACCATCTTTACAAACACAGAATACACCCATTAATAATACCCCCATGCCTAATGGAATGGATATGGGGAATACTACTGCCATAGGATTGATATCGCAACAGATTAGTTTATTGTCGCAACAAATAATGATGTTGCAGTCGGGCACGGGTTTGCAGCCAACTGCAAGTGCTGCCTCATCAGCAACGGCCCCTTCACCTGAAACCAGGCAGAACAATACTGCAGGGGCTGATATTACTGCCGAAGAGCAGGCAGAGCTGAAAAAGCCTTTTGGAGCTATTGCAAGGATAGAGAAAAAAAGTAATAACATTAACGAAGAACAGGTAGCGTATTTGAATGAACTTATATCAAAATATAATGCTAAAACAGCAGGCAGTAAGAACTATACACAGAAATACCGGGGGCAAATGGCTGACCCGCGAGTAGTATCAGGATTTAAGCCCCTTACTAAAGAGATGATATATTCTATTGTAATGAATAAATCCAAAGGATGTTATTTATGGGATATAGACGGCAACAAGTATATAGATGCGCTGAACGGATTTGGTTCTAATTTTTTAGGTTACCAGGCGGATGTATTAAAGAATGCACTGATAGAACAGGCTGAGAAAGGATATGAAGTGGGGCCCCAGCATGAATTGGCAGGACCGGTTTGCTCGTTGGTGTGTGAACTTACCGGCAGCGACAGGGCTGCTTTATGCAATACCGGGTCAGAGGCCATACTTGGAGCAATGCGTATAGCACGTACCGTTACAAATAGAGATCTGATTGTGGCATTTAGCGGATCGTATCACGGTATTATTGATGAGGTACTGGTAAGGGGAACTAAAAAACTTAAAACATTTCCTGCAGCATCGGGGATTTTAAGCAGTAACGTACAAAATATGCTAATATTGGATTATGGAACGGATGAGACGTTGGAAGTTATAAAAGAAAGAAGTAATGATATTGCAGGTATTTTAGTAGAAACAGTACAAAGTCGCAGGCCGGAATTTCAGCCGGTTGAATTTTTAAAGAAGCTTAGAAAACTAACTGAAGAAAGATCAATAGCGCTCATTTTTGATGAAGTAATCACTGGTTTCAGATGTCATCCGGGTGGAGTACAGGCCCTTTTTGGTATAAAGGCGGACCTGGCAACGTATGGAAAAGTAGTGGGCGGCGGACTTTCTATAGGTATTATAGCGGGCAAAAAACAATATATGGATGCTTTGGATGGTGGTCCGTGGGAATATGGAAATAATTCTGTGCCAGAGGTAGGCGTTACGTATTTTGCCGGTACTTTTGTAAGGCACCCTCTTGCATTAGCCACAGCTTATGCATCTCTGAACTTTATCAAAGAACAGGGTCCGGAACTTCAAACAGGATTAAATAGGGCAACTGCAGATATGGTTAAGCGGCTGAATGATATCTGTACAAAATATCAAACCCCATTATATGTGGCTTCTTTCAGTTCTTTGTGGAAAGTAAAGCCAAAAGAGGAGTACCCTTACCAGGAGCTGCTGTTTACATTAATGCGTTTAAAAGGGATACATATATGGGATGGATTTCCCTGTTTTCTTACAGCAGCACATACTGCAGAAGATATTAACAGTATCGTAAATACTTTTGAAGAAAGCATTGCGGAGCTCTGCAATACAGGATTTATTCCGCAGGCAGAAAATGTAATAGCTTCACAAAACGGATCAGGTATAAAGATTATTGACAATTCAACACCGCCGGTTGCCGGGGCAAGGCTTGGAAAAGATAAAAATGGAAATCCTGCGTGGTTTGTACCGGATGAAAATACCCCGGGTAAATATTTACAAATTTCTTTGGACGATAAATAAACGATGACTGCAGACAATAAGAACAATACGGTAGTAGATTTTGATCCGTTTTCAGGGGATACCATTGAAAAAATTGTTCCGGCAACGGAACCTCAGAAAGAGATTTTTGCTTCCTGTATTATAGGTGGTAAAGATGCAAATCTGGCTTATAACGAATCCTTATCCTTATTTTTTACAGGAAAGCTTAACAAGGATGCCCTGCGTAAATCTGTTGCCGAATTAGCATGCCGCCATGAATCTTTAAGAGCCACATTTACCGGGGATGGCTCTAAAATGATCATTTATGAATCAAGAGCCCTGCAGCTAAATTACCAGGATTTAGAAGCATTAGATACATCAGCTCAGCAACATATATTAGAAAAATATCACAATGACGATACACGCCTGGCGTTTGACTTATTTAACGGGCCTCTTATCAGAGCAGTCCTTTTCCGTCTTAATGCCGGAGAACATGTGCTAACGCTTACTGCTCATCATATTATTTGTGACGGATGGTCGTTTGGGATTTTGCTGGAAGATTTATCAAAGCTTTATAATGCGCGCTGTTCGGGCCTGTTGTCTCCTGCAAAACCACTGCTGTTCAGCGACTATATTATACGCTCTCTTCAATATGAACAATCTGAAGAATACCAGGATACACTAAACTATTGGAAAAAAGAATATGAAGGGCAGATACCGGTTTTTGAAATTCCTCCTGACTTTCCAAGACCTGCTTTAAGAACATATAAAAGCCGCAGAGATGATTTTATACTTGCTGCTGATATTGCCGCATCGGTAAAGAAGACAGGTGCCAGGTATGGTTGCAGTTTTGTTACTACACTAATGTCTGTATTTGAACTGCTCTTATATAAATATACAGGCAACTCAGATATTGTAATAGGTTTACCAACGGCGGGGCAGGGAGCTGCTGAAATGTATGATCTGATAGGGCATTGTGTTAATTTTTTACCGCTCAGAAGTAATCCTGATCCTAACCTGACATTTGCAGAATACCTGAAAAAACGAAAGTCAAAAACGTTAAAGGATTATGAAAACCAGCAATTCACCTTAGGTACGCTTTTAAAAGAGCTTAAGATAGAAAGAGACCCTTCGCGCATTCCCCTATCCCCTGTATCTTTTAATATTGATATTGGGATGAACATGCAGGTAAGGTTTGAAGGCATAACGTACAAAATTGTTTATAACAAAAGAATAGCCGAAACTTTTGAACTCTTTTTAAATATTACAGATTGCGAGGAAGGCTACGAGTTTCAATGGTCTTATAATACACAGTTATATAAACCTTCCACTATAAAGGGGTTGATGGACAAGTATAGCTGTCTTCTTCAGCAAATAGGAGAAAATGCAGAACAAAGGATAGGTGATCTACAGCTTGAAGATAAGAGTGTATTAGCCGCTTATTGGGAAAACTGGAACAACCAGGCTAAGAAGGACTTATGGAAGGGTACCCTACTGGATAAAATAAATCACTCCTGTATAGTGCATGCCAATAAAGCTGCCTTGCATTTTAAAGGTGAGGTTGTAAGCTACAGGGAATTAAATGAGCGGTCCAACCAAATGGCGCACTATCTTCTTGCGGCGGGAGTATCTGCAGGTTCAGTTGTAGGCATAGCTATGGAAAGAAGTGCCGATCTGGTAATATCTATATTAGGAATATTGAAAGCCGGTGGTACATTTGTGCCGCTTGACCCGCAGTATGCGCCAGAGCGCATTGAATATATGCTGGAAAACTCGGGCGCAGCGTTTTTGCTGACTTCATCGCAGTTTGCCGGGAAATTGCGAACCGGGGCCCGGGAAATAAATGTGCAATCATTATATACAGAATTGCAGTCTTATCCGGTAAACCTGCCGGACATTTCCCTTACGCGGGAATCGCTGGTATATATTCTTTATACTTCCGGCTCTACGGGTAAACCCAAAGGAGTAATGATCGCTAACCAGTCACTGGTTAATTACATTAGCTGGGCGGTTGACTATTATCTTAAAGGAGTGCCGGGCGTGTTCCCGCTTTATACTTCCATTTCATTCGATTTAACCATTACCTCCATTTTTTCACCCCTGGTATCAGGAAGTCTGCTTAAAATATATGATGAAGAGGAGCCTGTTGCTCTGCTCGAAAAGATATTTACAGATGACCAGGTTAATGTGATCAAGCTCACACCTTCCCATTTGAAGCTGGTAAAAGATAGCAATTCTATTCTTCAAAACCTGCCGGGACAGCACCTCACATTAATTGTAGGAGGTGAAGAACTGGAAACTGCATTAGCGAAAGATGTTTACGATTTATGCAAGGGTCATGTAACTATATGTAATGAATATGGTCCTACGGAAGCTACGGTAGGATGTATGATCCACGATTTTAATCCTTCAGAGGTACAGCCGGCAGTATCCATAGGAGTACCTATTGCAAATGCCCGTATTTATTTGTTAGATGAGGCGTTGCACCTGGTACCCAAAGGTATCACAGGTGAAATATATATAGGTGGTGTTTGCCTGGCAAAGGGGTATTATGGGAATGAATTACTCACCCGTGAACGCTTCCTGGATGATCCGTTTGTACCTGGCGAAAAAATGTATAGAACCGGCGATAATGCCATCATGCAGGATAATGACCTTTTATTATTTAAAGGACGTATTGATGACCAGGTAAAACTACGGGGGTATCGCATAGAGCTGGGAGAAATAAACTATCATCTGTCTGCTATTGAGGGGATAAAAAATGCCATCACTATTGTAAAAGAAGATAGCCCGGGCAATGGTTACCTGGTATCTTATATCGTACTTCAGGAAGGTGCAACTGCTACAGATCAGGTAAAGGAGAAATGGCGCGAAGCGCTGCACAGTAAATTGCCGGATTATATGATCCCTTCCATTTTTATTATACTGGAGGCACTGCCGTTAACGGCAAATGGAAAGGTTGATCACAGGAAATTACCAGTTCCCGAAATAGAGCAGCAAAAATATATTGCTCCACAAACAGAGGAGGAGGTTCTATTGGCGCGGATATGGTCAGAAATATTTAACAGGGAGCAGATAGGAGTGCATGATGACTTCTTTAACTTAGGGGGGCATTCAATCATAGCCATCAAAGCAATGGCAAAAATTGAAGAAGTTACCGGTATAAGATTGCCAATTGCCACGTTATTTGAAGCACCTACCATTAAAGGCCTTGCTAAAAGGATAGCCGGAAAAACAGAATCACCTATTAGCCGGGTTTTGATCCCCATAAAAGAAAGCGGTACCAGGTTTCCTATTTATTTAATTCATGGTGGCGCATTTAATATCCTTTTATACAAACAGTTAGCGCCTTTCTTTAGTGAAGATCAGCCTTTGTATGGTATTCAGGCCTTAGGGCTTGACGGGGATCTTACTCATTTAGATAGTATAGAAAGTATTGCGGCCCGTTATCTTACAGAAGTATTGGAGCAAAATCCGAAGGGCCCTTATATACTTATGGGCTATTCTTATGGTGGTCTTGTAGCTTATGAAATGGCCAGGCAGCTAACAGCAATGGGAAAAGAAATTAAGATGTTGGGGATATTGGATACAAATGTCAGTGACCGTACTGTTTCCAATGCTGTAATATCCAGGTTGTTTTTTAAAATAAAGCACCAGCTAAAGAAAGCTGTATTTATAAGCACTAACCTCTTTAAGCACCCTAAAGATGTAATAAAATACCAGTGGTTGCTTTTCAACAGGCGATTTAATAAAAGCTATAAGGAAGAAGGGGAGGAACAGATTTATGATTATAACAGTAAAGTAATAGATGCGTATGATAAAGCGTATATTACTTATGAAATAAAGCCCTCTGATTTGAGCGTACATGTGTTCCGGGTTAAGGAGCGGGTATATTTTATTGATGATTTTACTTACCTGGGATGGAAAAAATATGCTAAAGGCGGGGTAGCCGTTCATGATATAGGAGGAGATCACAAAACATTTTTATTGCCGCCCAATAACAAGATATTGACAAAAAAAATACAGGCTGTGGTAAATGGATTGAAGGCATAAATTTCCTGGTAATAGTTTTAATCCTGTAATTTGTACATTTCATGGAGAGAGAGAGGATATTCATCTAAATATTTAGCTATTTTATGATATTATACCTAATTTTACCAACTTAGAAAGTCTAACAAACTGTATTTTATGAAGAAAACAATTCTGATAGTGGATGATGAGCCTACAATACTTAAGCTGTTGGAATTTGTTTTATCTAAAGATTATGAAGTTATTTTAAAAACTAATGGTTATGAAGCTATTCAGTGGCTCGAAGGAAGCAATAAACCAGATCTGATCATCCTTGATATCAATATGCCCTATTTTAATGGCCCTGAATTTCTTAAATCTATAAAAATCAGTGGTTTATTTTCTAATATTCCAGTTATTGTATTAACAGGGGATAGTGATACCAAAAAGATCAGGCAGGAATTAAGCTTTCCTGTAAATGAAATCATCCATAAACCTTTTAATCCTACCAAATTGAAAGATGCAGTCAAATATTTACTTACCGAAAACGCAAAATTTACCACATCTGAAAACTAATGGCTTCAGTAGCACCATTGGTATAGCCTATATCGGGAACGATTTTTTTGATGAAGTTGTTGCTGACGCTGCGCTGCTTGCTGATTACTGGTTGAAACGGTTTAATGATTTAGCCGGTTTCCAGGATTATCTTTCAACAGCTTCCATCAGCGATATCCCTTATGTGCTCCTGGTTGAAGCGCACAGTGAAAGCAGGGTATTCCAGGAGGTTATGGCAATAAGAGAAAGAGCCATTACTTCGGGCATTATCATTATTTTGCTGACATCAATAAATAAAACTGAGCTGCAGCAAAAAGCATTGGAGGCAAAGGCAAATGATATATACTTCAGGCCATTTAATTCCTATCTTATCTTTGAACGGATCAATTTCCTGATAAAATTTAAATTGCTCAGGCCCAACGAAGATCAGGATAAATTTTCAACCCAGATCCTGGAGTATAAAATTCCTTTGGCAAAACGCCTTTTTGATATTATGGTCTCTTCGCTGGTATTAGTACTGTTATTGCCGTTTTTTATTTTAATTGCGATAATTATAAAGTTAGAAAGCAAGGGGCCTGTAATATATAAAAGTAAACGGGCTGGTACGGGATATAAGATCTTCGATTTTTACAAGTTTCGTTCAATGGTAAACGATGCTGATAAAAAGCTGGAAAAGTTAAGTAAAACCAGTAATCAATATGCAGGCAGCGAAACGCCTGCTGCATTTGTTAAAATACAAAATGACCCCCGTATTACACGGTTTGGAAATTTTCTCAGGAAAACAAGTATTGATGAATTGCCTCAGTTTTTTAATGTGCTGAAAGGAGATATGTCCATAGTAGGTAACAGGCCATTACCTCTTTATGAAGCAGAATTATTAACATCAGACCAGTTTGCAATGCGGTTTTTAGGTCCGGCTGGAATAACAGGGTTATGGCAAATAACCAAGCGTGGGTTAGCCAACATGTCGGATGACGAGAGAAAAGAGCTGGATAATACCTATGCCAAAAGCAGCTCATTTTTGATGGATTGTAAGATCATGTTAAAAACAATACCAGCAATGTTGCAAAAAGAAAAAGTTTAAATACACAAGGATGAAAATAAAATTCTTATTGTTTTTTATTGTAAATTTTATGTCGGTTATGGCTTTTAGCCAGGAGTCCATTATACAGGATATAAATGAGCCGCTGCTGCAGAAATACATCAATCTTGCAACAATTAATTATCCGCTAAAAAAAGTATCCGATGCCACGCTCGAAAAATCAAAGGCGCATGTTTCTATCGCATCTTTAAGCGTGCTGGACATTTTTAATGCGGGTTATTTTTATAGTCCGCAGAAAAATCAAGGGCTGATATACGCTCCTGGAGGATCAGGAGCAAATAATAGTATTGTAATGCAGGGTTTCCAGTTTGGCGCTAATGTCAATTTGGGAAATTTGCTTTCAAAGCCTGGTATTATAAAAGCTGCGAAGGCTGATTATAAAATAGCCCGCGCTCAAAGCGAAGATTATAACAGGATATTAGCTAACAATGTAAAGCTGGCCTATTATGATTATCTTGCTGCCAAAAAGCAGCTCGAATTATCAATTCTTGCTGCCAAGGACTTAAAGAGCATCCTGGCTAATGCACAGGCGCAGTTTCAAAATGGCACTGTTACAATAGACGTATATACAGCTGCCAAGAGTGCTTCAATATCAGCAGATGCAGGAACGCTAACTGCTGAAGTTGCTTATTTAAAAGCAAAAAATAATCTTGAAGACCTGATAGGCGAAAAGCTTGAGAAAGTTAGATAACCTCCTGAAATTTTATTAAGAAAAGATGAACCTGAATCTAAACCTGAGAGAGTTTTTAAAATACCTGTTGCGCTTTAAGTGGTTGCTTATTGTAATACCTGTATTATTTGCAGTAGTAACCTACTTTTTGGCAAAAAAGCTCCCCAAAACTTATCGGTCGTCGGCGCTTATATCAACAGGTATTACCGGTCAGTTTCAGCAAAGCGCATTAAATACAGGAAACCAGCTTGATTATTTCAAATTGAGCCAGCAGTTTGGCAACTTAATGGAGATGATGAAGTCTAAACGCAGTATTACTGCACTGGCATATAAACTGATATTGCATGACCTGAAGGATCCCGATCAGGCTTTTAAAGAACCTTCAGATCTAATAAAAAAGCTATCTTCACAGGATAAAGAGCTGGTTATAAAAGAGTATGAAAAACGGTTGGCAAACGGTACCTTGATATCTACTGCTGACAATGGCAATCGCATTAAACTATATGACATACTTAATTATGCCGGGTATAGTGAAAACGCAATTTCAGAAAACCTAAGTATTGCAAGAAATGGGGAAAGTGATTTTATTAAAGTAGAGTTCATATCATCTAATCCTGATCTTTCAACCTATGTAGTAAATACTTTTTCAAGAGATTTTATTGCTTATTATACCAATCTTTCGATAGCAGGACAAAGCGAATCGCTTGCTATTTTAGATAGCTTATTGCGCGCGAAGCAGATAGATATGGAAAGAAAGAATGCATCAGCACAGGGAGCAATAACCGCTTCTGCAGCGGCTGCAGCCGGTGCTACTAATTCTCAGCGACAGTCTGATATGGCTTATTCCAGGGTGGCAGAAGCGGAGTCTCAGCGGCAGGTTTATCTAAGGCAGATCAGTTCTATAAAGGGCGCTATTGAAGATATTGATGCAAAATTGAAAGGGCAGGGAGGATATGTAACCCAGAATGAATCTACTAATAATACGGCTATTGTAGATCTTGATAACCAGTTAAGGATAGCTAACCAAAAATATATTAACAATAATTTCAGGCCGCAGGACAAAGCCTCCATTGATTCATTGCAGCGTATAAAAGAAAGGCTGGTAGCCCGTTCCTATAATACCGGCAGTTTAAATCCCACTGTTGTAAGACAGGAACTGCTAAACCAGCGCCTGAAATACGAAGGAGACCTGGCAGCGGCACAAAGCGCCCTGACTACGATAGAAAGACAATTGTCTACAATGCCTAAAGGATCGGGTGGAGCAAGTGCAGCCCCAGGCCCTGCTCAAAACATTATACGGGAAGCAGAAATCGCTTCGGCTGATTACCAGGCCGTTCAAAACCAATATAATCAGGCAAAACTGATGTCGCAAACTGCAAGCCATCTGGCTTTGGCAGAGCCGGGCTTGCCCGGTCCCCCGGAGAAATCCAAAAATATGCTATATGTTGCTTTTTCCGGTATATCTGGCCTGCTGGTTTGCATGATGTCCCTGTTCGTAGCTTTTGCCTTCAACACAACAATAAATGACCCGGGAAGACTGGAGGTTGTTACACGGCAAAAAGTGGTTGGCGCCCTCAATTTTATCGGCGAAGCTGATAAAGACCTGCGAAATATATGGAAAGACGATGGGGATGTGAAAGACTATAGTATTTATAAGGATCTGCTGCGATCACTGCGGTTCGAGATCAACCAGCATTTGTCGGGAGATAATAATGTATTGGGCATTACGAGCTTATCCCAGGGGGAAGGCAAAACCTTCCTGGCAGGAAGCCTGAGCTATGCTTTTGCCATGATGGGTAAAAATGTATTATTGATTTGTGAAAAGAACGATAATATACTGGACCTGGTGACGAATAAAAAAAATATGGAAGGAATGTCTGCACAAAAATTTGAATCCTTCCTGGTTAAAAAGCAAATACAGGTAGAAGACCGCATTACCATATTAAACCGGGCCACAAACAGCAGCAATTCCCTGCTGGAGCTGCGGGATGCCCAAAGCCTGATAGCCGGTTTTGAAGTATTAAAAAATACTTTTGATATAGTGATTATTGATATAGAAAGCGGACAGGACATGTATAATGTAAAAGAGTGGATGATGTTTTGTGATAAAAGCATTGCCGTATTTGAAGCTGGAAAGAAAATTGCAGAAAACGAGGAAGTATTTATTAAATTCCTTGCTGAACAAAGAGGCTTTTTAGGATGGGTTCTTAATAAAGTAAAAGTTGCTTAAGCAGGGTGGGGCATCTTATAAAAGATACAATTGCTAAAAAGAACATCTACCTGATAGGGGCCGCACTATTAGTTACATTAGCCTGTATTATTTTGGCAGCTGTTACGCAGAATTTTGTTTTGCCCCTGGTTCCGGTAGTACTGCTCTCTGTTGTCATTTTTATTATATTTTTATTTCGTGAGCCGTTCCTCGGCCTGATGGCCACAACAGGATATTGTTTTTTTCTTCATTTTTTGTCAAGAGAAATAGGGGGAGGCATTTCTTATGGATTAGGCATAGAATTTTTGTTATTACTTACATGGCTGAGCATATGGTACAACGCGAATAGATTTGATTTTTCGAATTTGAACAATTGCCTGTTCTGGCTAACATTCTCCTGGTTTTTGCTGAGCGTTGCCGAAGTTGCCAACCCTGCAGGGGCAAATATTACAGGATGGATACTGGAATTGAGAAGCTCGGCATTATACCCATTTCTTATCGCTCCGCTGGGAATGCTCTTGCTCACAACCCCCAGGCGGCTGAATATTTTTCTTAAGACCATTATTTTATTCTCGTTGATAGCAGCATTGGTGGGAGTAAAGCAAAAGTATATCGGGCTGTCCCAGGGCGACCAGCTATTTCTGCAGGATAATCCAACACATGTGCTGTGGGGGCAGATCAGGTATTTCTCTATTTTTAGCAATGCAGGACAATTTGGTCCTTCGCAGGGCCAATTTTCCATGATCGCGTTCGTATTATCCTTTTCTGTAAAAAAATGGTGGAAAAAAATAGTTCTCCTGGTATTGTCGGGACTGTTCTTTTACGGGATGATGATTTCAGGCACCAGGGGTGCCATGTTTGCAGTAGCAGGGGCTGCGGTTGCGGCTATGTTTTTAACAAAGCGCTTCAAGGTTTTTATATTCGGGTTGATAGCAATCGGGCTTTTTTATGGTTTTTTGAAATACACGAGCATCGGCAGCGGCAACTATGCTATCGTGAGGCTGAGGAGTTCTGTGGATCCAAATGATGCATCTTTGAACGTACGTTTTATAAATCAGAAAAAGCTTGCTGAATACATGAAGTCAAAGCCTTTTGGCGGCGGCCTGGGTGTAATTGGGTCTTTCGGACACAAATATAATCCAGACAAATATTTGTCCACTATTGAGCCTGATAGTTATTGGGTAAAATTGTGGGCAATGTATGGAATTGTTGGTTTTACGTTTTGGTTTTGCATAATGATGTTCCTGTTTGGAAAGTGCACGGGCATTATATGGAGGATAAAGAAGCCTTCTTTAAAAGTAAAGCTGATCGCTTTGCTGTCCGGCAATGCAGGGATATTTTTGTGCAGCTATGGAAATGAGGTGATGAATGATATGCCATCATTAATTATCTTTTATCTTTCTTTTGGAGTAATTTTGATTGCACCGAAATTGGACAAGCAGTTAAGCAATAAATAAAAAAAATCAGCATGCCTTTTATTATTTTTTTGATACCCGGGATATTATGTTTTGTTTGGGGTGTTTTGAGCGAGCGCAAAAGGAAGATAGAAACAGGGCAAAGACTATTATAAAAAATTATGGACTTAAAGTCAAAAATAAAGTCCAGTACTCTTCTGAAAAAGATTGCGCTGTGGCTTCTTTCTCCAAAGAATGATCCCCGTCCGCGATACTGGATAAGATATTTTGTAAACCCTTTTGTGCATAAAAGGGGCCGGCACGCACGTGTGAGACGAACGGCCAGGATGGATTTGTTTCCCTTTAATAAGTTTTTTTTGGGCAGCAGATCTATTATAGAAGCCTACGCGGTGGTCAATAATGGCGTAGGTGATGTGACCATTGGGCAAAATACAATAATTGGTATAGGGTGTGTGCTCATAGGTCCCGTAACCATGGGCGATAACGTAATGCTGGCACAGCATATTGTGATATCGGGGCTGAACCACGGTTATGAGGATGTGTTAATACCCCCAAAATCTCAGCCTGTGACCAAAAAACAGATATGTATAGAGGATGATGTGTGGATTGGTGCGAATGCAGTTATCACGGCAGGAGTGACTATTGGTAAACACGCTGTTGTAGGAGCGGGGAGCGTAGTGACCAAAGATGTGCCCGCCTTTAGCGTTGTGGTCGGCAATCCTGCCAGGGTAATAAAGGAATTTGATACAACAGACAAAAACTGGAAGTCAGTGAAAAAGGGTGCAGCTCTTTCACCTCAATAAAGCAATATAAGATATGTGGTGGTTTTTATTACAAATAATTATTGGTATTTCTTTTTGGGTTCCCCCATTGTTTTTTTTGGTGGGCAAGTGCCGGAAGAAAAGGAAAATTTCCGTGGAGGGTAAGTCCGTTCCTTCTTTGGATTATGCCATAATCGTTACAGCATATCAGCAGGTTGACCTAATAGAAGAGGTAGTGCAATCTATCCTTAATATCAATTATGAGCGCTATATAATTTATGTTGTAGCAGACAATTGTGATATATCTCAACTACACATAAATAATGAAAGGGTAAGGATTCTAAGGCCGGAAAAAGTGTTGGCAAGCAATATCCGCTCGCATTTTTATGCAATTGACAGGTTTGAAAGAAATCATGATATTGTCACCATAATTGATAGCGATAATTTGATTGACAAAGAATACTTGAACCAGTTGAATGCTTATTTCGCAGCGGGTTACAAAGCGGTACAAGGGGTAAGGAAAGCCAAAAATCTCAATACGGTTTATGCCTGTCTTGATGAGGCTGGTGATATTTACTATCGTTACATAGACAGAAAACTTCCTTTCGATGCAGGTTCTTCTGCCTCGCTTGCAGGTTCAGGTATGGCATTTACAGTTGATATATATAAGAAATGTCTTGGTGAAATGTTAATTGAGGGGGCGGGGTTTGACAAAGTTTTGCAATATGAATTATTGAGGAGGAAAGAGCATATTGCTTTTGCAGAGCAGGTTATTGTTTATGATGGAAAGACAGCAAAATCTGACCAGCTTGTAAAGCAACGCGCCCGTTGGATCAATACTTGGTTCAGGTTCTGGATGCTTGGTTTGAAGATGATGTTCCGTTCTATAGTGAGATTTGATTGGAATCAGTTTGCCTTTTCCCTGATGCTCATGCGGCCTCCGTTGTTTTTAATGTTGCTGATAACCGGGTTGGTGTGCCTGATAAATATTTTCGTGTCTCCATGGTTCCTTGTATATTGGGGTGTTACCCTTTTGGTTTTTTTTATTTTTTTCTTTGGAGCATTGCATTATTTCCGAGCAGACAAAAGAATTTACAAAAGTATAACGTATGCTCCGAGGTTTATATTTTATCAGCTTTTGGCTTTTGTAAAGGCAAAGAGGGCAAACCAGTTATCCGTGGCTACTGAGCATGATTCTGGTTCAGCCCATTATGAAATTGAAGAACTAAGAAAAAATAAATGAGCAAGATAAAAGTATTACAAGCCATAAGGCAAGGCAGCATAGGAGGGGGAGAAAGTCATGTGCTGGATCTTGTAGCCGGATTGGACAAAAACCGTTTTGATCCCGTTGTCCTGTCGTTCACACCTGGGCCTATGGTTGATAGTTTGAGGGAGCAGGGTATTAAAACTTATGTTATAGAAACACAAAAGCCATTTAATGTATTTGTTTGGTCTAAGGTAAAACAACTCATGATTAGTGAAGGTATTCAATTGTTACATGCACATGGAACAAGGGCTTGTTCAAACACTTTTCATTCCGCCAAAAAACTTCATATTCCGATTATCTATACCGTTCATGGTTGGTCCTTTCACAATGACCAAAGCCCTTTTGTAAAGCGGATTAGAATTAAGAGTGAGGAATATCTGGTAAAACAGTCTTCGCAAACGGTTTGTGTATCTGACAGCAATTATAAAGAAGGGGATAATTTATTTGGTATTTCCCGAAAGGCTATCGTGATTAAAAACGGAATTAATCAGGTCAGATTCAATCCTGACAATAGATTTTCAGATATAAGAAAAGAACTGGGCATAGGAGAAGATGTCATCCTTGTAGGTTTCATTGCAAGGGTCACTGTGCAAAAAAATCCTCTTGGTTTGATAGAGGCCATGGCCAAAATTCCACCAACGTATAACATAAAATTGTTAATGGTGGGCGATGGGGATCTTAAAGGACAAGCTGTAAAACTCACTTCGGATTTAGGATTACAGGACCGGGTGATCTTTCAGCCATTTAGAAAAGATGTTCCGGATGTATTAAACGCGATTGATATTTATTGCCTGCCTTCTTTATGGGAGGGGTTGTCTATTGCCCTGCTCGAAGCGATGGCCATGCGCAAGGCAATTGTGGCAACGCCTGTGGATGGGACAAAAGAAGTGCTTGTTGACAAGCATAATGGGCTTTTAGTACCGGTGAAGGATTCTCAGGGTTTAGCAGATGCTTTTATGTTGCTGGCAAGTGATGTTTTCCTTAGGGAAACTATTGCCCGGAGAGCTTCTGAAACTATTGCAGAACATTTTAATACCCGTGGCATGGTTTCAAAGATTGAGCAATTGTATGATGCAGTCATATAGGAGCTTCAGCTATTAAAAATTTTCTGGTTTTGGGACAATTGAAATCAACTAATCAAAATATTTACAACAAAAGCAAGAAAATAATAAATATTGAGAAAAAAGATATAAATCAAACTATTTAAATACAATTAACAGGATAATTTTTTAAAGTGTTTCAGCGCATTGCAGGGCAACAGCCTTTATCGGAATCTGTTTCATTTTATCATCCTTTTTAAAGCCTTTTTTATGCGACCAGCTTCAATACCGAGATATATCTCAAGATTCTTAAAAGACGAGTTTTGGTTTGTTGAGAATATCCCGGCCATAAAGGAAAAAATAAATACGCTGGAATCCCAGGAGGGGCCGTTCGTGTCTGTTGTTGTTCCGGCTTATAATGAGGAAAAAAGTATATTGAGGACAATCGCTTCTATTGCTGACACACAAACCACCAAGCGGGTAGAGATAATTGTGGTGGACAATAATTCAAAAGATAAAACCAGGGAGTACGTTATAAAAAGCGGTGCGAAATATTTTTTTGAACCTGATCCCGGAGTTGATAAGGCCAGGAATAAAGGGCTTGCAAATGCTTCCGGAACCTATGTGTTAAATGCGGATGCGGATACTATTTATTCCCCTTATTGGGTTGACCTGATGATAGATCCACTTATTAAAGATAAGGGTATTGCCTGTACACACGGCAAGTTTTCTTTTATACCGGACGCCGGCCATAATCGCGCTAAGTTGTATATGTATGAGTTGATTGGCGATGTATTTAAAAGAATCAACGGGGGCATGAAAGATAAAGCAATGTATGTTTATGGTTGTTCTTCAGCATACAGGCGTGAGCAGGGACTGGCGGTTGACGGTTATAACCATCCGCCGGGCTACAACGAAGACGGGTATCTGGGGCTAAAACTACGAAAGGAATATGGAAGATTAAAGCAGATATCAAAGGGCAAATCAATTGCGTGGACATCGAACCGGAAATTTGTTAATGATAAAACGCTTTTAGGCAGGATGTTTATTAAACTCAAATATTTTTTAAAGGGGTAATTAAGGCAAATGGCTATTTTAAAAGGAAAAGATATAATCATAGTCGGGCAACAGTCCTGGGATACCGAGATTGGTAGTAATTGTAAGGATATTGCCCTGGAGTTCAGTAAATATAACCGTGTGCTTTACGTAAATTCGGCATTGGACCGTATAACAAAGCAAAGACGAGGTTCCGATCCTAAGATACAAAAAAGGATACGCGTTATCAAAGGAGAAGAGTCCGGATTAATAAAAATTGCCGAAAATCTTTATAATTTATATCCAGACCAACTGACTGAATCTATTAATTGGATACCTTTCACTACAGTTTTTGATTGGTTCAATAAGTTGAATAATAAGAAGTTTGCTGATTCCATTTTAAAGGCTGTGGAAAGTTTGGGTTTTAAGGATTATCTGCTTTTTAATGATAACGACATGTTCCGCTCTTATTATCTGAAAGAATACCTCCGCCCGGTTCTTTCGGCATATTACTCAAGGGACAATATGGTGGGGGTGGATTACTGGAAAAGACATGGTTTAAAGTTAGAGCCCGCGCTGATAGCTAAAAGTGATTTATGTGTCGCAAATTCTGAATACCTGAGTAGTTATTGTAAACAGTATAACCACAATTCTTTTTATGTTGGTCAGGGATGTGATTTTACTTTCTTTAAGAACGGATATTTAAATCCACCGGAAGATATTAAGGGTATAGCAAAACCTATTATTGGCTATGTTGGTGCCCTGCTCACTTCAAGGTTAAACCTTTCCCTTTTAGAGGAAATGGCCAGGAATAATCCGGGCTGGAATATTGTATTGGTAGGTCCTGAAGACAATGACTTCCAAAATAGTTCTTTGCATAGTCTTCAAAATGTGCATTTTTTGGGAAGCAAACAGGCGAATATGTTACCCGCCTATATAAACAGTTTTGATGTTTGTATTAATCCCCAGGTTGTCAATCCGATAACTATCGGGAATTATCCAAGAAAAGTGGATGAGTATCTGGCGCTGGGTAAGCCTACGGTTGTAACAAATACACAAACAATGTCGAGTTTCAGGGATTATGTGTACCTGGCCAATGACAATCAGGACTATGAGGCAGGCATTAAATCATTGCTTAATGATAATGATGAGGAATTAAGAGCTAAAAGAAAAGCGTTTGCACTGTCGCATACCTGGGAAAATAGTGTGGCCATGATTTATGACGCTTTCTTAGAGGTAGCCGCGCAAAAGGGGCTGAAGCTTTAGGCATCTTTTCTTTGCATTTCCGGCCGCTTTATTTATGAGAACGTTGGTTTTTATGCTCCGATAGTACTTCCTCAAACAGCTCTTCCCATTGATGCCCTATGTTTTCCATAGAAAAGCGCTGTACGTTGTGCTTGGCGTTTTTTCCCATTTCTTTACGCATTTCCTCGTTTTCGATCATAGTACATATTTTTTCAAACAAATGATTTTCGTTCCCGTTCTCTACCAAAAAACCATCTACACCGTCATTGATAATGTCTTTGGGGCCGCAAGGGCAGGTGTAAGAAACAACAGGTATCCCACATGACATGGCCTCTGTTATCACCATAGCAAAACCTTCACTTTCAGAAGTCAGTACGCAGCAAGAGCTTTCAGTATATTTGCTTAATATGTCATTTGTGGGACGTTCAAGAAAGCAATTATTTTCAATACCGTGTTCGCTGATTAATGTTTGAAGGGAACCCCTTAACATTCCTTCTCCATATACTCGTAGTGTCCATTCCGGGTGCCTTTTTACAACTTTTGCCCAGCAGTTTATTAAACTGTCAAATCTTTTTTCAGAGAATAAAGCCCCTACGGCTATAAACTCTTTTAAGGTGCAGGTAGAAGAGGCCACGGGAATAAATGGTAGCGGATTACCGATTACGGCAACATTATCCAGCTCATACCAATTGTTTTTATCCTCTTCTGTTAGTACGATAAATTTCCGGAGTTGTTTTAAAGAGTTAACAAGGTGTTTCATCCATAATTTTGAAATGCCTTTTTGCAGAAATTCAGGCATGAAAGAAGCTTTGAAATTTCTATAAGCTGGTCTGCAGAAATGAAACTCACCTAATTTAACGCTACCATCATTTATTTTTGAAATAAAATCTATATCTCTTCTTAACATTGATATAGTAATGTCGGGCTTTATCTCGTTCAACGTTGCGGATAGTTGGGCTTTATATTTTTTTTGTTTCTGAAAATAACCTATTGATCTTTTAAACAAAGAGGAGTGGTACAGGTCGTCATAATTGATATCAAGATTTATAACAGAAATGTCAGGGTGTAATTCAAAAAACGGTTTCTTTTCCCTGCCGTCTGTAACAATGATTGTTATTTCGTAGTTACCTAAAGACGCAAGATAGTTAGCCTTAATCGTAATCACTTTTTCCATTCCTCTGGAGTTATATAGGCTGGGAATACAATAAACAATCTTACGTTTCATATCAAGTGAGTTAATATCAGGAATAGTTTAATAAAATTGATGGGGTTAGTTGCTACGCTTTTTTTTGATATACAGGTTTATAAACTCGCCATAAAAATGAACGGCATAAATCCAGGGGTTGACAACGTTAATCTTAAACAGTTTATACAGCACAATCTGGTTCAAAATTACACTGATAATACTTGATATTAAAGTGGCATAAGCAGCTCCTATTACCCCAAAGGATTTGATGAAGAAATAATTTAATATAATAAGTATGCCTACATTGATAATCATTAATACAAAATTATACTTTACTTTTCCGGCAGAGGCCAGCACGGTGCCAGCCTGCCTGCCATAAGGATAAAGGATACAGGTCAGCAAAGTTATCTTCAACAAGGGTAATGCGTCATCATACTTGTGTCCGGCCATAACAAACAGCAGATAATCCGAGAAAAAAAACAGAAGTATGACACAAGGCGTTAAAATACCCAGGATGACTCCAACAGACCTTTCGTATAAATATTTTACAGCGCCAACGCCGTCGCGCTCCATGCGCAGGGCACTTTGCGGAAAAACAATACTGGCCATGGCTGTTATGGGAATATCGGCAAATCCTGTTATTCTAACGGCCACGTTAAAAGAACCGCTTGCTGCTTTTGACAGCATGGAGCCTAACATCATCTGGTCAATAGAACCGCTGATAACGGAAGTGAGTCCTATACCGAAAGTGTATTTTCCAAAATTGAATATTTTTTTTACCCAGCTCATGTCAACCCGGTAAGTGAATTTGATGTATTTTTTGTTTAGAAAATACGCCACAAGCGTTGCGATAGCTACCGTAACGGTTTGTGCGATGGCCAGCGCCGTTAAAGTTAATTCGTGATGTGTAATATAGCAATAACCAATAAACAGGAAGAACAGCAGCTGCCGCGTAAGGAAAGAATAAAAATTGCCCCGGAAACTAAGGTTTGATTGCTCTGCATAATTTAGCTGAGCCAATACTCCGCTGATAAAAAACATGATAATGGAGATGTATAGCATGTGGACAAGCTCGGTGGACTTCCACAGGCTGACAAAAAGATTGCTGCATAGCAACAGCAAAATGCAGAGTATGATCGTTAAGACTATATTTATTACAAAAGAGGCAGTTGTGATCCTGCGTTTGTCGGCCCGGTTTGCAGACGACAGGTATTTTATGGTTGCTTCCTGGGTGAACCCATTTTTTGAAAGCTCTACAATGTTGACAATGCTTAAAAAAATAACCCAGATACCATAATCTTCTTTTGAGAAAACTCTTACGAGTAATATAAAGCTCAGCATTCCCAATAACTGTCCACTAAAATTTTGGATAACATTGATTAATCCGTTTTTTATCCAATAATTTTTATGTGTCATAGTGTTCAGATTTTAAGCATTGTCATGTTTTGGGGTAGCACCCTCGCCGCTATCTTTGGGTAAGCAGCTTTCGGGGTCATGTGTATGTCTTTAGGTATTAAATATTTGATATAGTATTTTAAAGTGGTCAAAAGTAGGAAAAGTTATAATGGTTTGTGTTAATTTTTTCGGGAGACAGGGGTGCGGTGTAGCAAAATTGGTTTATGACTTTTTGTTTTGACCTTGTACTTTAAAGTATACCTGTATTCTGAGTATAATATAATGCCAGACAGGTGCCGGTATCTGTCATGTTCAGACAAACTCCCGGCACCTGTCCGCAGGAACTTTTATCTTCCTGTTGCAACTATGGTTTTTATTGAGCGCCTATCCCGCTGATTTTTGAGGCGAAATTATTTAAATCGGATACGGCATCAGTATATTTAGCCTTATAGGTATTATTCTGGTTTTTCGTAATAGTCACGTCCGAATTATTATTTATTAGTAACTCATCATTGTTTTCAAAATACAGGTTATTGTATATTTCCAATGTGCCCCATGTATTGTACAAATCCAGCACCCGCCCTGGGAAAGAGGCCTTTTCCGTATTCATTTTTCCTACCGTATTGTTGTATACTTTGGCATTGGCTGGTTTGAACACGGATGATTGCCGCATACCCTGGGTAACCTGTAGCTCAAATGCACTATATTTCCTGCTGTTGTAAATCTTGTTATTGAATATCTCAACCGTAGCTTCTTTATCAAGACTGTATATCCATGCCCTCAGGGCGTTTCCCTGATGGTTTTTGACAGTATTGTTATAAAACTTTCCGCTTCCCCTAAGCATAAAAATACTATTATGATTGTTGTTCTGCATGTTAACATTGCTCACAAAATTGTCGTGGATATTGTAGCCCTCGCTGCTGCCTAAAAACACCACGGTGCTGATTTCCGGGGAGTTGATGCAGGTGATGCCGGCTATTTCTATGCCCTTGACAAGGCCGGTAAAGTTTGAAGCGTTTATTTCCCCTTCTATCCAGATGAGCGGCCCAACATTATCAGCATCAAGATTGAGGAAAGCGAGATTGGCGGAATAGGATTCCGGAGAACCGTTATAAACACGGTTTTTGCTGCCGTTTACGTAGTTAATCACATAATCGTCTACATTTTTGAAAAGCATATTTTGGAGGGTAAAATTATTAAGACTGCCTTCTAAAGCAACAGCCCTGTATGAGCTGTTGGTGAAAGCAAACCCCCGTTCGTTTCCTGAATTACCAGCGCCTGAAACCGTAACATTATTAACGTTGGATATCCTTAATAAATTACCTCCGTTTAAGGCTATTAATCCGTCATTAATTATTGTTACTCTTGTGCCTTGAGGTACAGCAATGTTCCTGATAGTAATGCTGTTATAGGCTCCTCCTTTTATTTTTACGAGATCGCCATTTTGAAACGTGCTTTTAGTACCGTTAATTACGAGATTATTCCCATCAATGATTAAATCACCCGACCCTGAGCCCATATTGATGATTCTTGAAAATGTGGGAGGAGTGGGAGGGATTGAGGGGGTCCCGTTTCCATTGTTATTTCCTCCTGGGTCAGTAGGAATAACAGGGCCTACAGGGGTGGCATTAGCAATGGAATCAGCAATCCTGATAGAATCTGCTATTCGGGCATCTCTTACTCTTTGGATGGAATCCACACGCCAAATAGAATCTGATACCCGGATAGCATCATTTGCTCTTTTAATGGAATCTGCAATTCTGATAGAATCTGCAATTTTGATAGAGTCGGCAATTTTGATAGAGTCGGCAATTTTGATAGAATCAGCTACTCTGATAGAATCTGCAATTTTGATAGAATCAGCTATTCTGATAGAATCGGTTATTCTGAGAGAGTCTGCTGTTTTGAGAGAGTCTGCTGTTTTAATGGAATCAGCTATTCTGATAGAATCATTAATTCTTATTGAATCAGCTATTCTTGTGGAGTCATCTAAGTTTTTTATTGAATCCTTGATTTTTATTGAATCAGTACCGGTAGGACCTTTGGGAGGGTTTTCTGTTTGAACGGGTGAATAGGCCGCTGAAGATTTTTTACAACTATATAAAGTAACACAAACAACAGAGAAAACTAAAAACGGAAGCAGGTATAGCCTGTGTACACGCAACAACAATAATAAAGACATTTAATACATGTTAAGATTTAAATTAAAATTGTTTTTAATTTTTCTTAGGTTTAGAGTCTGGTTTCTTAGGGTATGACTTAAAATTTAAACGATTTTTAAGCAAATATAATGCCAAAGTTTAAAAAAATAGTCTTTTTTTACTTTTAGCAATATTTTTTTTATATGTATAAAACGAGGGCTGTACTGCAGTCCCAAAACTCAATAGCTACAAAATGAGCTTTTTGCCAGGAATGCACGCTTTAATACAACATTTTTTCAACTAATTTTAAGTTTAGAGCACAAAAAACTGGTTTTGCGCGCAAAGATAGGACACTTATTGATTAGTTTCGGTTGAAAAAGATGAGATTTTATGATTTAAAAGCCTGGTATCAATCAGGTCAAGGATTTGACTGTCTTGGTCTGCATCAAATTTACGTGCGAAAAAATCATTCGATTGTGCCAGTGCATCAAAATCAGCAGTTTTTAATATTTTGGGGTGTGCGTTTCCTTCAGACCAGTCGATGTACCGGAAATTGTTGTTTTCAGTATTGGAAGCAAAATGCGAGTTCATGATCAAAGTAGGAAAGAGAATTTCATCTATTCCCCAGGTAAATTTAATATAACGCTTGAGCCGGGCGTTTTTTTGTATGGTCCGAGCTATAAAATAGGCACACTCCGCATCCAGTATCCACCAGGTAGAGCAGTTGCCTCCGTAAAATTTGCTGAATATTGGATGATGACGGGGAGGCAAAAGCCAGTTCAGAAAACCCTGGAGCAGGTATCTTCCTTTAAAATTAAAATCTGTAAAATGATAACGGTTTAAACGGGCACGGCTATCTTCCATCCATTTTTTTCCCTCATCCTGTTCTGTAGCATAAGAAATAAAATTTTTCTTTTTATGAGCATTAAGATAGTCTACCAGTTCCTGCATGGGCTTAATAGGGTAATCCTGTGCACTGATGAGGTTGATGAAATCGTATGAAGTACCGGATGATTTTATTTCTTCAATGGCACGTACTATGGCCATTATTATGCTACGGCCTCCCCAAAGCACTTTAATTCTGTTTTTGATAAAAAAAATATTCGGAATATCATTTAGCTGTCTCCGAAACGGGGTTTCATCTGTCTTTTTATCAATACATAAAAATATATGGCAGGAAGGATGGGTGATGGCCTGGGCCAGCCTTTTTAGTTGTTCAGGATTTTTATGGGCCAAAATAAGATGACAAATTTGCATCATGCAGTTGTTTAAACTTTAAAAATAGCTAAAAGCCCCCAAAATCAGATTTTATAGGCTCATAAACGAAGGTAAGATAAGAGAACGGATTTTATTCTATTTGGGATGAAGATAGAATTTGTAAGAGTTGTTATTTTACACTATTTTCGGCCATATTTGGAAAACGCTTTTATCATCGGGTTAATGAGAGAAAAATGTTTCATCCAGCATTGAGAGTAATAGCTGTTTTATGAGTTTTAAAGTTGGGGCGGGAACGCTTCCGGATTATATTATATAGTACACCCTGTATATTTTTCAAAAGTGAAAAGAAAAAGCGCTATAAAACGCATATTGGGAATAGGCTTTGTAGCAGCAGGTGCAGCATCGGTCTATAAGGTTGGGAGTTGGTACAAAACTCCGGTTCTCAAAGGACTGGACCTGCAAAAAGACCTGATTGCAGATGTAGCTGAATTGATCATACCAAAAACCGATACTCCTGGGGCGAAAGATGCTCACACAGAAGAATATATTATTCACGCAGTTGCTTTCATAATTCCCTATTATGAAGCTAATACCTTTATTGAAGGGATTGAGCAGTTGGCACAGGCCTCCTTTAAAAAGTATCAACAGCCATTTTCTAAATGCAGCAATGAACAGCAAATGGAATTGCTGTTAAAAATGAAGCAAGGGGGATTCTATTCAAAATGGCCCTTGTTGTCTAAAGTGAAACGTAAACTGCTGGGGCGTTCTTTTTTTGAGATCGTAAAAGATCTTACGGTAACCGGGTATTGTACTTCGGAAGCCGGGGCTACAAAAGGGCTGGCGTATATTGATATTCCGGGACATTTTAATCCATGCATTCCCCTGGAAAAAGGGCAGCGGTGCTGGGCAACAAAATAGCTTTATGTATTATGATGCAATTGTTATAGGCTCCGGAATCAGCGGAGGATGGGCTGCAAAAGAGCTTTGTGAAAAAGGGCTAAAGACCCTGTTGCTGGAACGCGGCAGGGATGTACAACATATTACCGACTATCGTACGGCTTTATTAAAACCGTGGGAGTTCCCGAACCGGCTGCAAAATACCCATGCAGATGCTGAAGAAAATCCCATACAACAAAGGTTTTATGATGAAAGCTGCAAAGAGTTTTTTGTTAAAGATAAAGAGCATCCATACATTCAGGAAAAACCGTTCTTATGGGTTCAGGGAAATCAGGTAGGCGGTAGATCCCTGGTTTGGGGCCGGCAGTGTTACCGGTGGAGCGATTTAGATTTTGAAGCAAACCTGAAGGACGGTATTGGTGTGGACTGGCCGGTACGATACAGTGATATGGCTCCTTGGTATGATTATGTAGAGCAATTTATAGGTGTTAGCGGAAATAAGGAAAACCTGCCGCAATTACCGGATGGGATTTTTCAGGATCCTATGGAATTGAATTGTATAGAAGCGCATCTTAAGGAGTCCATTATAAAGAATTATGACCAAAGAGTGCTTACAATTGCACGGGTAGCTAATTTAACCCGGCCAATTGGAAACAGGTTTGCCTGCCAGAACCGGAATCTTTGTCATCGGGGCTGCCCCTTTGGAGCCTATTTCAGCAGCAATAGCTCCACCATTCCTGCTGCATTAAATACAGGAAACCTGACGCTAAGACCTTTTTCTACCGTTACCGAAATCATTTTTGATAATGATACGCAGAAGGCAAAAGGTGTAAGGATTATTGATACTATTACTTTGCAGCCTGTTGAATTTTTTGCGAAAGTAATTTTTTTAAATGCTTCCACAATAGCCTCTGCTGCTATTTTATTAAATTCAAAATCAGCCCGGTTTCCCAATGGTATGGGAAATGACAGCGGTGAACTGGGACACAATTTAATGGATCATCACTCTACTGCGGGTGCAATAGGCGTTCATGAAGGGTTTGGTGATTTTTATTATAAAGGACGGAGGCCCTGCGGCTTCCTGATTCCCCGGTACAGGAACCTTAAAAATAGTGAAGGCCTGGATTTTAAAAGAGGGTATAATATACAGGGAGATGGAGAGCGCAGAGAGTGGGTGGGAAATGCAGGGGAGTCCGCATCTGATTTTGGAGCTTCATTTAAAGAACAACTGGTTAAACCCGGGCCCTGGACAGTGTGGATGGCCGGGTGGGGAGAATGTCTTCCTTACCATGAAAATAAAATAAGCCTGGGTGATCAAAAAAACAAATGGGGAATGCCTGTTGTTAAAATCGATTTTGAGTTTAAGGAAAATGAACAACGTATGATGAAGGATATCCAGGACACCAGCGCTGATATGCTACGTTCCGCCGGTTTTCAGAATGTGGAATCCTTTAATTACCACAGGCCAGGAGGAAGTGCAGTGCATGAAATGGGCACGGCTCGGATGGGGCATGACCCACGCACTTCAGTGCTGAATAAGTTTAACCAGGTACATGCCGTAAAGAACCTGTTTATTACTGACGGAAGCTGTATGACTTCATCTGCCTGCCAAAACCCTTCTTTAACTTATATGGCCTTAACGGCCAGGGCCTGCCATTATGCTTTTGAACAATTGAAGAAAAAAGAAATTTAAGATTATCTCTCCTGTTACAACTACGGTTTTTATTGAGCGCCTATCCCGCTGATTTTTGAGATAAAATTATTTAAATCGGATACAGCATCGGTATATTTAACCTTATAGGTATTATTCTGGTCTTTTGTAATAGCCACATCCGAATTATTATTTATTAGTAACTCGTCATTATTTTCAAAATACAGGTTATTGTATATTTCTAATGTGCCCCATGTATTGTACAAATCCAGCACCCGCCCTGGGAAAGAGGCCTTTTCCGTATTCATTTTTCCTACCGTATTGTTGTATACTTTGGCATTGGCTGGTTTGAACACGGATGATTGCCGCATACCCTGGGTAACCTGTAGCTCAAATGCACTATATTTCCTGCTGTTGTAAATCTTGTTATTGAATATCTCAACCGTAGCTTCTTTATCAAGACTGTATATCCATGCCCTCAGGGCGTTTCCCTGATGGTTTTTGACAGTATTGTTATAAAACTTTCCGCTTCCCCTAAGCATAAAAATACTATTATGATTGTTGTTCTGCATGTTAACATTGCTCACAAAATTGTCGTGGATATTGTAGCCCTCGCTGCTGCCTAAAAACACCACGGTGCTGATTTCCGGGGAGTTGATGCAGGTGATGCCGGCTATTTCTATGCCCTTGACAAGGCCGGTAAAGTTTGAAGCGTTTATTTCCCCTTCTATCCAGATGAGCGGCCCAACATTATCAGCATCAAGATTGAGGAAAGCGAGATTGGCGGAATAGGATTCCGGAGAACCGTTATAAACACGGTTTTTGCTGCCGTTTACGTAGTTAATCACATAATCGTCTACATTTTTGAAAAGCATATTTTGGAGGGTAAAATTATTAAGACTGCCTTCTAAAGCAACAGCCCTGTATGAGCTGTTGGTGAAAGCAAACCCCCGTTCGTTTCCTGAATTACCCGCGCCTGAAACTGTAACATTGTTCAAGTCAGAAAGATACAAATGTTTGTTTCCGTCAAATTGAATCAGTCCGTCATTCATAAAAATTACCCGCTCTCCATCTGCCGGTACTGAAACGTTTTTTATAGTGATACTGGAGTAAGAGCCACCTTTTATCTTAATGATGTCCCCGTTGGTAAGGACCCGCTTTATTCCATTAACTATAAAGTTATTCCCATCAATGGTTAAATCGCCCGAACCTGTGCCTACTTTGATAGTTTTGTGAGCAATAGCAGCAAGGGAATCGGCGATTCTTGTTGAATCAGCAATGCGGATGGAATCTTTAATTTTTGAAGAGTCAACTTTACTGATAATGGGTGGTTTGGAAATATTTGATTCCCGGCTTGATGATTTTTTACAACTACACATAAGGGTAGAAGTTGCTATAATAAGCAGCAGCGGAATATAAGATAATTCCCTATAGCGATTAATGAAATTGAATATGTACATCAGATATAATTAAAAACGGAAGGTTAAGAATTTTTAGGATAACCTGTCTCCTATAGTGTTTAAGCTGTGTTTATCAGAAAGTGCCTGCCTTATGCAAAAGTAAAATTAATCTATATGATCTGCCAATACAAAAACAGGTTTTTCAGACACATCTATAAACACTTTTTGTTTATCTATAGCCACAGGCATGGTGTCGCCGTTTGATTTTCCACGAACTAATACTCTTAGAGACGCATTTTTAGCCTTTTCTGAAAGTTGCAAAGGGAATTGAGACACTTTATAGTCTTTACTCGTTTTTGCCCAAAGCACATAAGCCCCCTTGGAGGAATGGGTATCTTTAAACTTGTAAATGAGTATATCAGGATCAGCGGATGTTTCCCACCCTATATATCGCATATTAGTAAGCGTATTTTTCAAAGTAGCTACATAGTACCAGGATTTTTTAGGGGTGAAATCCCCTTTTGGGCCCATCAGACCTGAGGAGGAGAACCAGGTTTTGTCATGAGGGTTCCCATCTCTTGACACAAACGTTTGGGCCCGGTCAACGCCTGCGGCAGCGAATGCCATATAAGCCCTGATAAGCCAGATACCCTGCACTTCTTCAGTATCCATTGAACCAATAGCAGGCGGGCTAAGAACAGATTCGGGATTAGTATCCCATCCAAATTCAGAGACCCATACTTCTTTTCCGGGAAGATGCTCATTCCGATACCGGACTATGGGAGCCAGCTTTTCTCTAAACCCTGCATCTTCAGGGCTGATAGCAGGGCCGCCGCCCTGCCAGCTGCTGCCATCTTTAAAAGCATAAATATGAAAGTTTAAAACATCAACGGCAAACTTTTTATCGTTCCGGTTTTGCTCAAACCAGGTCTTCATTTTTTTAATATAATTTAAATTAAGGCTGGCTAACCCACCCATTACGAGTTTTATGGAGGGGGCAGCATTTTTAACACCATATTTTTTGCCGAATTTTTTCATGGTGTTACAATGCCCGTCATAGTCAGCGCTGGCCATTGCCGCATACTCTTCCGGAGAAAATTCGGAATCCGGCCCATTCCAGTCCATATCCTGCTCGTTCCAGTCTTCAACATATTTTATCAGACCCAATCCTGAAACCCTGCTTTGATTGGGTGCCAGCAATAAAGTGCTATCGGGTACTTTGGAATTACCATACCTGGCAGCAAACTGGTACATGAAGGAGGATTTGGCATAATAAGAATGAGGATCTGAAGTATTGAAGCCCGGATAGTCTGTTGGTTTTTTGTTGTTTTTAAAATCGCTGTTAGGCTGCAACCAGCTTACACTTCCCTGTACACAAGGGGCAACCATTATATTGGCTCTTTTAAGGTTAGCGTAATATTCGTCAAAACTCCAGCCGGGATAGCTGGGTGCAAATTGTATCTGGTTTTGAGGAAACCCTTTATAGGCCGGATCCCAGTTACCTTCATCCCAGCCCCAGTTGTGATATTCCCTGATAAAGCCTACTGCTGCTAATTTGTCTACAGGGTCGTCAATGAAGCCGTTGGCCCCAATAAAATGCTCCATTGTAATGGTATCTGTCGGATCTGGAATTGTTCCTAATATTTCATGTTCACTGTTCTCAGAATCCGGTGTACTTCCTTTTGTTTTACCACAGGAGATCAGCAAGAAGAAAGCTGAAATGAGGAAAAAGTGTTGCATGGTGCTGTTCATGCTTTTAAGGGTTTTAGAAAAAATGAAAATTATCTGCTAAGGTATAGAATAACTATGACTTATAAACGTCCTGCTTTTATCATCCGGTCTTTTCCCTGCATATCTTTTTTTAATACAGGGCAATACCCCAATCTTTCAAAAAGTGCAGCCGTCTCTTTACCCAGTCCCTCATAAATTTCTACATAGATTTTTCCGTTGGGAAGTAAAACAGACTTACACGCTGCTGCAATAGCTTCGTAAAAAATAAGGGGCTGACGGTCTTTCACAAACAGTGCCTCATGTGGCTCATATTTAAGCACATTCCCATGCATAGAAGATTGAGCTGAATGGGGAATGTAAGGCGGGTTGCTGACCAATATATCTGCTTTGGGAAGCTGTGCCCAGCTGTTGCTGTCTAAAAAATCCAGCTGCATAAAATGAATATCGGTTTTATGCTTACGTGCATTTTTGCCTGCCACATCCAGTGCATTTTTGCTGATATCGCAGGAAAATATTTGTGCTGATGCCAGTTTTCTCTTTAAAACAACAGGAATGCAGCCGCTTCCGGTTCCTATATCCAGTATGGTGATGGCATCATTGTTTTTGTGATCCTTTATGATCCAGTCCACTAATTCTTCTGTCTCCGGGCGAGGGATCAGCACATTCCTGTCCACATAAAAAGGAATATCATAAAACCAGGCTTCATTTAAGATGTATTGTACCGGCTCCAGCTTTTGCAAACGTTCCTGTATTTCGTTCAGCATTTTTATAAAACATCCGTCGGGGGTGAATTTTGCAGTTTTGTTATTTTTAAGGTCAATGCCTGTCAGGTTTTCGATAACCAGGTTAAATATATTTTCTGCTTCCCGGGGCTCATAAATGTTTTGTAACGATGCTATAAAGCTTTGCTGCAATGCTGATAATGACATACAGCAAACTTAATTCATCTGTATGTTTTTGGAGCTATTTTGTGAAAACTTACTATAGAAAAACAGCAATCTTTGCCAATACTTTTTCTGTTTTATTCACAGCTTCTGCATTCCAAAACCTCAGAACAGTTATGTTGTATTCATTTAACAGGCGGGTTCTTGCTTCATCGTGTTCTTTTGCTTCTCCGTCTTTATGAAAATGTCCATCCAGTTCAATGACTAGCTTGCATTCATGGCAATAAAAGTCTGCTATATAATCAGCCAGAGGATATTGTCTCCTGAACTTCCTTCCCTTTAACTGGCGGTTACGTAGTAAAGACCATAGTTTTTTTTCTGCTTCTGTTTGAGAACGTCGTAGCTTTTTCGCATATTCGTGGGCTTGGCTTTTGCTGCCGAGGTGAAGCTGAATGGAGTGTTTATTTAAACTCATAGGTTGGTGAAAAAAAACAAATATACCCATCTTCTTCAATCTTTCATACCGTATTTTTATTACCTCACCCTATTGAGACTCAAACAATTTGGAGTCTCTGAAGGCCCTCTCCTCGAGGAGAGAGTGGCAGGGGTTCTGAAGTTCGGATACTTTGTTGGGTTGAGGTGGTTTGTGATGTGATAGAGGAATTTCGACTAAAAAAATATGCCTACACACTATGATTTGTCGGAATGGTCTCCGAATCCTTTCGGGGAGCGACCTTTTACCGGTAAAAATCTTATACACCCATCTAGTCAAATAGCAACTCCGTTTCATTTACATTTGCAAAAATGCAAGAGCTGGTCCACGAAGTGTATATGCGGCGTTGCCTGCAATTAGCGGCATTGGCTGCCGGAAATGTAGCGCCTAACCCCATGGTAGGCGCCGTTTTAGTATTTGACGGCAGCATCATAGGGGAGGGATGGCACCGGAATTATGGAGGGCCTCATGCTGAAGTGCATTGCATAGCAGAAGCACTTCAGAATCATCCCGAGAAAATAGGCCGATCCACTTTGTATGTATCATTAGAGCCCTGTGCGCATTATGGGAAAACGCCTCCCTGTACAGATCTGATCATTCAGCATAAGATTCCTAAAGTAGTGATTGGCTGCAGGGACAGCTTTGAAAAAGTGGATGGCAAGGGAATTGCCCAATTGCGTAAGGCCGGGATAGAAGTGGTAACCGGTGTTCTGGAGCATGAAGCTATTGAACTGAACAGGGCTTTTTTTACCTTTCATGAGCAAAAGCGCCCTTATATTATTTTAAAATGGGCGCAGACCACCGATGGTTTTATTGCGGGCACAGGTGAAGAAAGATTGTTGATCAGTAATGATTATTCCAATCGTTTGGTACATAAATGGCGTACCCATACTGCGGCCATCATGGTGGGCGCCAATACAGCCATCAAGGATGATCCTTTGCTGGATAACAGGAACTGGATGGGCCCGGCTCCCCAAAAGGTGCTTTTTGATCCGCATTTAAAAGTGCCCGCGCATTTAAGATTATTTAACGGTAAGGATGTAGTATTTGTCATAAATACCATTAAAGATGCGGTGGCGCAGAATATCCTGTATATCAAAGCAGCTAAGCCTGATCTCATAAAAGATACTTTACACCAGTTGTACCAGCTCAATATTCAAAGTGTATTGGTGGAAGGAGGGAGACGGCTGCTTCAATCTTTTATAGATGCCGGTATATGGGATGAAGCTTATGTTATTACTAATAAAAGCTTGCTGGCGAATAGCGGACTACCAGCGCCTTTGCTTACCGGTCAGCATAAATTAAAAGAAGAAAGATTGCTGAACGACGAGATCGCTTATTTCAAAAACGGGAAAAACAATAAGATTTATGCAGCTGCCTGATTATTTTAATACCATAGAAACTACAGGTTCTGCAGAGTTTAAGGACAGGGGCAGCCGCTTTATTGCTGTTGCAGCTCCTGTTAAAACAATTGCCGATTGCAAGCAAAAGCTGGCGGATATAAAAAAAGAATATCCTAAAGCAAGCCATTACTGCTTTGCCTACAGGTTGGGACTGGACAATAATCAGTTCCGTGTCAGCGATGACGGAGAACCTTCGGGATCTGCCGGCCGGCCTATCCTGGGCCAAATGGACAGCAGGGGTGTTACGGACATACTGATAGTAATAGTGCGCTATTTTGGAGGTACCCTGCTTGGAGTGCCAGGCTTAATCAATGCGTACAAATCTGCCGCTGCAATGGTGTTGCAGGTAACACCTTTAGTGCGCAGGCCGGTGCTGGTACACTATCACCTGCAGTTCGACTATACCAAAATGAACGAAATCATGACTGCTGTCAAGCAGTTTGACTGCGAGGTGCTGAAGCAGGAACTTCAGCTGTTTTGCGTAATGGATATTGCCATTCCCCGGTATCGCCTTAATGAAACGCTTATGAAGCTGAATGATATCAGGGACCTTTCTATAGAAGCTATAAAGTAATAGTTTGCGGGGGTAAATATTAATCGTAGGTTGTCGTATTGTGAACTAATGGCGAATCAAATGCTATTCATCCACCCTGAAGTTCAACCTGAATTATGCATTAGTCTATTACTAATTGCTTTAAAGTTTTAACTTAGAAG
>JAPUDO010000083.1 GCA_027493055.1 Niabella sp.
CCGGAACCGGTAGATACATCCTTCAAAGCAAAAACCGGCAAGTTCAAGGGTATCTTTATTTACACGGATAGGATGAAAAAACACGCTGTCTGTAGTGCCCTGTTTTACAAAATAAGTTGCGTTTAACTCCCAATTATTTTTGGTGTTCACGCCTAATTTTCCCTGATCCCCGATTGCTCTAAAAGGCCACTGTGCTGCATTTACGTCACCCGAAACTTTATAGGTATAATCCTCGTTTATAGTAAGCGTTACTCCGTTCTCTACTTTTTCCCAATGCCATATAGTACCGGGAGATACATAATTTTCAGTGTATTTCCATTTCCCGGTAATACGGCTATCCGGGTTGGGATCCGGTTCGTTATTTTCCAGGTTATGATTATTCCTTTTATTACAACACAAAGCTAATACTGGAATGAACAGCATGCAAACGATTTTTCTCATATACAAAACTATTTGTTGTTATGAAGACGCAAATGTCAGAGCAACCGCAACAGTTTTTAAAAATTTTGGCAGCACCACTTTTACTTTACCATTTACCACCGACCATTTTACATTTTGGTTTGTTTGCAACAAAACCATTTTAGATCCTTTTGCCGGGATATTGCCGCTCCATTCTACTACTGATGGGGCCGCAACGTTGTCTGTTACCGGTATCAGTGCATACATTTTCTTACTGTCCTTTGAGCGGGTAAAGAAGGTGTTGCCATCTTTATAGATATCGGCAGTGCGTGTATTATAGATGGCTTCACCGTTAGCGTTTATCCATGTGCCAATTTCAGCAAGCCTGTCAATGATCGGTTGCTGCAAAGTGCCATCGGCAGAAGGTCCCACGCCCAGTAATAAGCTACCGCCTTTAGCCACAATTTCAATGAGGCTGGCAATCACTTTTGAGGCGGGCTTAAAATTTTCGCTGGGAACATAGCCCCAGGCATCGCCCAGCGTCATGCAGCTTTCCCAGGGGTTATCAATTTTATGATCGGGAATACGTTGTTCCGGTGTTTGGTAGTTTTCGTAAGGGCCATGCACGGTTCTGTCAACTACTAATAAGCCGGGCTGGGCCTTACGTGCCATAGCTGCTATTTTGGGCATATCAATATCCTGGCTCCATTCAGGTATTGGCGCTCCCCAGCTCAACACTTCGGCATTTACAGTTTCCCGCGGCCGTACCCAGCCACCATCCAGCCAAAGAATATCCATGCTGCCATAGTCATTCATAAGCTCGCTGATCTGGTTATAAGTGTACTGCTTATACTGCTCCCAGCGCCATGGGTGCTTTTTAATATCGTAGTTATTGTTACGGTTGGGGGTAGCATACCTGGGCCACCAATAGTAAGGACAATGCCAGTCGGGCTTGGAAAAATAAGCACCGATCATCATACCCTCTTTTCTGAAAGCATCAAAAACATATTTGGCTACGTTGGCTTTGGGATTGTTTTTGAACGGGCCGTCCGTGATCTTAAAGTTGGTCTGTTTCGTATCAAACATCGAGAACCCGTCATGATGTTTGGTAGTGAACACGAGATATTTCATTCCGGCGCCTTTAGCTGCTTTGGCCCATTGTTCGGGATTGAAGTTTACAGGATTGAACGAGTCTTTTAAGCCCCAGTACCATTTTTTATAGTCGTCATAGGCAGCAGTGCTGTCTCGCGGTATCCAGTCTTCGTCTTCCGAGCAGATAGACCAGGATTCTACAATGCCCGGTACAGCATATAAGCCCCAGTGAATGATCATGCCAAATTTCTGGTCCTGCCATTTGTCTAATTTTTGCTTTACCAAAGGGTCTGTTGGCCATTCGTATTGGGCAGAGGAGGGGTGTACGTTACCCTGGGCTATAACCTGGCCTGCCAGGAGCAGTAGTAATAAGCTGTTTATAAGTTTCATTATTTGTTTGTTATAAGAGTTTTAAAAGTATCATATCTGTAACGGTACAAGAAAGATAGCATTTTTACTGTGTTAAAATGACTGTCATGATTTCACAAAAAAGCCGGTTGCAAAACCGGCTTCTAAAATAACTAACAAAAATTTGTATTCATAATTACATGACCTTTATTGTTTCGGTCCATCACCATAATTAGGATTCTCTTTATCGAACCATATCCGCTCTGTGCTTAAAGTTGCGGGGTTGTTGGTGCCTGACGTGAAATTTTGTTCCTGCAACATTTTCTGAGCATTCTCATAGTTTTTGCTGGCTTTAGTAGGAGTTGCAATCGGGAACCTGCGTGGTACTACTAATTCTGCTCCTCCCTGGCTGGCATAGAATTTTTCTCTGGGTAAAATAGTGCTGTTATTGAGAAATATGCCTGCCCTGCGAATAAGCGTCCACATGTCAAATGGTGTTTGGGCAAAGTTTATTAATTGTTGTATATACACTTTTTCCAGTGCGTTTGAAGACAGATTGTAGGCGGGTTGTGTGAGCAATTGTTCAATTTCCCCATCTTTAAGTTTAATGGAAGCCTGTGTTGCTTCTGTTCCGGAGTAAACAGGATCACTTTCATAATAAGGCAGCCTGTTGTTATTGGCAATAGCATCCATCCTTCTCACAGATAGTTCAACACCCCTGTTGAGATACTCCTGTGCAGATTTGGGAAGATTGGCACCTAACAGCTTAAACTCGGCCAGATAAAGATTTGTTTCTGCTGAAGAACCCAGCACTACGTTATACCCGGCCGTAATGTCCTTTTGTTCTATGAGCCGGCCGCCCACTTTTGTAGGATAGGTGAAGTTCATACTCGTCCTGGTAATGTATTCGGAATAGGATGAAGTAGATGCAAATGTTTTGGATGCATTGCCTACATCAATTTTATTCCTGGTGCTTTGTTTAAAGTAATCATCGTTGGCTGCAAGTAATGTTGCATGAGGCGATACGGGCACGCCAAAATACCTTACCCAGGGTTCTCCCAGATTCTTCCATCCGGCAAAATTACCGCTACCGTCTAAATTAACGTATTGTGCTATATATGAGGGAAGCGCCTTCTTTTGTTCCAGGAACTGTTGTATCACTTCAGCGTTGAAACTGTTCTTTTGATATATAAACCGTACTCTCGGGTCTTTATTATTTACCAAAAAGCTGATCAGGTTTTTAGCGCCTGTACCAGGTTGGGTTCCATTTCCCGTGCTGTAATATTTAACCCCTCTGTTATATACAAAATCGTCTGCAAGGTTATCCATATAACCTGCGGGAGAGCTGGCTACTTCCGAAGCAATCTGCAGGGCTTTTGTTTTGTCCTTGTTTATCAGCCGGGCTGCGATACGTAGCTTTAGCAGGTTGCAGAATTTTGCCCATTTTTTGTAATCACTTTTGTAGATCATATCCTGGTTACCTAATTGAATAGTTCCCGGAGTGTTTGCTGTTAAATCCGTAATTGCCTTGTTCAGTTCCTCCAGCCATGTATCAAAAAGAACCTGCTGGTTATCATAAGTGGCAGTAAGTACCGGAGGATTAGTTAATAGTCCTATACCTGCTTCTTTATAAACGATAGAACCTACATTGTCACTTAGAACCATTGACGGCTGTATCATAATCGGGTATGTCAGTGCACGTATAGCTGCCAGGGTTTTCTGTTCTTCGGGGCTCTTTGCGTCTATATTTTTCCTTAAGTCAATAATGTTGGGTAACAGGTCATTGTAATTGCGCCAAAAGTCATACGTTGCGCCTACTTCAACAAATGTTTCTGCATTTCCCAAACCTGATGCAGTTACCTGGGCCCAGGGAAAGATGTACCGGAAGTTATTATAGTACCATGGCAGGTAATCCTCGCTGTACATGTTCTTGATGCTCTGCGTAGTTTGAAAACGCACATCTGCGGAGGTTACCGTTGAAGGATTTGAGTTTAGTTCTGCAAACCTGTTTTTATTACATCCGGCAAAAAAGAGAACAGCGCATGCAGTTACTATTTTTATTATACTTTTCATCAGTATATTTTTTTATATTTTTTATTTAAAAATCAAGTGCCAGGGTTAACGAATAGTTTCTTGTATAAGGGATAAAGTTCCTTTCCCTGAACGATTCGGTACTGCTGGTGCCCCTGAAGCTTTCGGGGTTCAGATGATTGGGCAGCGAGTTGTACAGATAAGCAACGTTCCTTATATTCAATGCAAGGTTCGCGTTCCTGATACCAATGCTCCTGAACCAGTTGGCCGGGAGGTTATAACCAATAAAAATGTTCCTTAACGCTATGTATTTCACTTCGCTGAACCAGTCGGAGTTTATTACACCATTACCCCAGTCATTGCTCCTGTAGGTAAAATAACTGGCGTGGGTGGGCTCCACATAACCTTTTTCTAAAGCTTCCTTATAGGTCATGCCGCCTACGTTTTGGGTAGCTCCGCTTGGAGTGGTAACAACAGTTCCTTCTTTAAACACCCCGTCCGGGATAATGCCGTCATCAAACGTCTGTCCTTTGCTGTCGGCATACTGGCTTGTCCAGGCTACACCGCCATGGGCTGCGTCCCGACCTTTTAAAGATGTTTCCAGGAACCCATAAGCTGTTCCGTACCTGTTGGAGTAAGAGGCAAGATAGCCGCCAAACCTTGCATCTAACTGAAAGGATACGCTAAGGGCCTTGTAGGAGAAGTTGTTTATCCAGGAACCTTCAAACTTGGGCTGCATGCTGCCTACCCGCTGTACTTCATAGCTCCTTGCATAATAAGCACCACGCCTTGAATCTACCCAGGTAAGTACTTTCATCCCGTTCCTGCTGTCATTAGGATCGTTCGATTTCCAAACAGCCGGCATAATGTCTGACATCAGCACCCCGTATTCACCGCCACGGTAAGCTACAGAGCCTACTCTGAAGTTACCGTAAGCAATGTCGCCGCCCAATGTTTTATATTCACCATAGCTGTCGTCTAATTCGGTAATCTTTGTTTTATTTTTCCAATAATTGAAAACTGTGTTCCATTTAAAATTGCTGGTCCTGACAGGTGTTGCATTGATGTTTAGCTCAATACCTCTGTTGCGTAAAGTACCTATATTCGTAATCAGCTGGGAAAGCCCTACTATGGGTTCTACCGGGATACTACCGATCTGGTTCCGGATGATGTCATTATAGTAAGAAATGTCGATACCCAGCCTGTCTTTCAGGAAGCGCAGGTCAGCTCCTATTTCAGCTGAGTTTTTCTTTTCGGGTTTAATATCCTTGTTCACATAAATGGGATCAATTCCGTTTGTGTATGCAAATACCCCGTTTTCTAATTCTATCTTGTCTACACTGTAGCCCTTATTGATAAAGAATGGCTCGGTGTCGCTACCTACCTGTGCCCATGAGGCTCTTAGTTTGGCAAAACTAACCCATTCAGGCAGATTAAAGGTTTTATTAACCAGCCATGATGCAGATAAGGATGGGTAGAAATAAGAGTTGTTCCCAAAGCCGGCTGTATAAACCAGTGATGAAGACCAGTCATTCCTGCCGGTTATATCAAGAAACAGGTAATCTTTATACCCGAAATTTGCCAGGAAGTAAGCAGAGCTTATTTGTTTGGTACCGAACACATTGTTGCTTGTTTCTGATATAACTGTTCTTTTAGAGTTACCTAAAAAGAACTCGCCGGGATTGATCAGCCCGCCATCTGTCCAGGAGCCGGTCTTTGTTTTATCCTGTTTCCATATTTCACCGCCCACAATAAGCGTGGAGCTGATGTCTTCGCTCAGCGGTTTGTTGAATGTTGCTGAAATTTTACCGGTTCTGCTTACATCGTCAGTGTGGGACAGTTGGTAATAGCCTCCTTCGTTCAGGTAACCTTGTCCCCATTCTTTTTTCTCAAACCTTGTAGCGTAATAATTCATATTCCCTTCCAGGGCAAGTGTTGCCCAGCTGGCAAGCTTGGCGGAGAGTTTTACTACTGGCCTGGTCACGTATTCTTTTTGCGTTTGGTTGTCCATGTTATAGCGGAACCAGGTACTCTGACCCGGTACATAAGCGTTTGCGTCTCCATACGCTGAATTGGGAATGCCTCCGTGAGAAGCTCTCCAATACTCTTGTTGTTTGTATTTCTTTGTATCGTAGTAGTTCATCCAGGTACCGTCAAGAAATAACTGGGACAGGTCGTTCCTGGGATTTTCAGCTGTAGTAGCAGTAAAAGATACAGAACCTTCGGCTTTCAGCCATTTTGCGAGGTTGTAAGATCCGTTAAGTTGGAGCGCGTTTCTTTCGAATGAGTTCCCCATCAAAACGCCGTTCCTTTTTTGATAAGCATCGGAAAGATAGAAATTACCTTTATCGTTGCCCCCGCTTAAGGCAATGGAGGTGGTATTGCCTATGCCAAGCTGATAAGCATCTAACAGGTTGTTTTTATATGGTATATATGTGGTTTCGGTACCGTCATAATCAATGATTTTACGCCCATCAAATTTAGCACCCCATGCCATGCCGGAAGGATGATTGATCTTGGTTGGAATACCCTTGTCGTTCAGGTTAAATTGTTTGGCATCAAACCGGTAATAATTGCCGTTAGCGTCTTTCTCCCCAAAGTTTACAAACCCGGCCAGGTAACCTTCTCCATATTCATATTGCAGGTCGGGCTGCCCGTACACATGGTCAATGGCAAGCGTGTGTTTTACTGAAATGCCCAGGCCTTTCACACCTGTCCCGTTTTTGGTTTCAATGATAATAGCACCGTTGATACCTCTTGATCCATACATGGCCGTAGACGAAGCTCCACGCAGAACACAAACACTTTTAAAATCCTCGGGGTTGAGGTTTTTTAAAATATTCCCATAGTCGTTTGAATTTCCATCCCAGTCGGCTGAATTATTGGAAATGGAGTTTTCAAGGATTACTCCGTCGATTACGAAGATCGGCTGGTTGTTGTTGGAGTTTAAAGACGCAACACCTCTCATCTGAACTTTTGAGTTACCAAAAAGCCCGCCGTCCGAAGTACCGATACTCAGACCTGGCACCTGTCCCTGCAATGCCTGAACCGGGTTTACAGTGTTGGTTTTGGCAATATCTCCGCCACTCAGGGTGGTCATCCCATACCCGAGTTTCCTGTTTTCTCTTTTGATACCTAACGCTGTAACCACAACTTCATCCATCTGTTTACCACCATCCTTTCTTAATACGATGTTCATATCAGTTTTATCTCCGATCTCAATTTCCTGCGTTTGGTAGCCAATATAGCTTAGTTGCAGTACCGAGGTGTTATTGGGTACCGCAACGCTAAAAGCGCCTGATTCGTTTGTTACACCACCGGTGTTGGAGCCTTTGATGGTGTAAGAAACTCCGGTTAGTGCGGCTCCCTGTTCATCCATAACAGTACCGGTTACTGTTCTTTGCTGTGCATAAGAGAGCAGGGACATGCAACTCAACAGCAAAGCAAACAGCACCTTTTTGCATTGTTTTTTCATACTTGTTTTTTTTTGATTTAAAGAATAATGGTAGTTTATTATAATTTACTGGGCTATAAGTTTTTCAGCTTCTTCTTTTATTACAGGAAGCTTCTCATAATTATCCATAACAAGTGCAGCAGCACCTATTATTTCTGCGTTATATCCGAGCGATGAAATTTTTACTTCTGTATGCTCCGCAATTTTGGGAATGCAATGTTCATTAATCGCCTGCTGTATAGGAGCCATCCATACCTTACCCGCAAGAGAGCCTATCCCGCTGATAATGATTTCTTCGGGGTTTAATAAATGGATCAGGATCGCCACGCCTCTCCCAATATGATATGCCGCTTCCGAAAGCAGGTCTATGGCAAACTTGTCGCCTTTATGGGCGGCTTCAATGATCTTTTTGGCAGATTCTTCAATGCGTTCAGCATTCAGGCTTTTTATAAGAGAGGGCTGCTGCAGCTTTTTCAGCTGTCTGGCGCCTTTCTGGGCTACCACCACCAGTGAGGTTTCGGTTTCAAGACAGCCCAGCTTCCCACAGCTGCATATTTTATTGTTATCAAACAGCGGTATATGGCTAAACTCTCCTGCAAATCCGTCTTTACCTCTGAACAGCTTACCATTTGAAATGATTCCCAGTCCTATTCCCCAACCCACATTTACCACCATTACATGCTCCTTGTTTTTAGCGGCGCCCCATTTTAGCTCAGCTAACCCTACCAGGCTCGAATCGTTATCTATAAGGGTAGGGATTTGTAAGGCATCCTGTATCTTACTGACAATGGAGCCATCAGCACAATGCAAAAAAGTGTAATTAGTGCCTTTTTCAGTGTCTACAAAACCAGGCATTCCAATTCCGATGCCTGCAATTTTAGATTCGGGCAGTTTGGTATTCCCGATAAAAGTCTTAAGATGTGTAATCAGCTCATTTAAACTGTTAGGATTGTTAGCTAAAATCAGGTCAAATTTTTCCACTTCGCCCACAATGATATTATCACTTGATATTAAGGCAATGCGGGTAACCAACTGGTCCATAGCTACGGAGACCACATAAAAAACGCCGCTCCGGATGCTGTAGGTTTGAGGCCGCCGGCCTCCTGTAGAAGCCGCATACCCTTTTTCTACAACCATATTCAAGCTCATCAGCTCTGTTAAATACTGGGTAGTTAACGGAATGCTTTTGCCAATAAGGCCGCTCAGGTCAGCGCAAGACAGCTGTTTATTAAAAAACAGGTACTTTAAAATTTCCTTATAAAACTTTTGTTTTTTGGAAATAATATTGCCAATCATTACTACGCTTTTTATTAAAAACAATAACTAATTGTAAAATTAAGGTTAATTTTTAATTAAATAAATAACTTTTTAAAATTTTTATTAAGTGTGATTTTAACAATTATTTTAGAAAGGCCGAAGAGGGCGCGAAGCATAATGCATAATCCAAAAGGCTGGAGGCTGAAAGCTGGATGTTGGTTTCTGGTTTCAAGTTTCCAGTAATAGGTTTCAAGTTGTTCACAGGTTTGAACTAGTCAGGAAGTTTAAGAAAATGGCAACGCGTACGGCCTTTTGCTTCCGGCTTTTTGCTTTTGGCCTTCAGCTTTCCTGCCGGATACTGGTTCCAGGAGGTCAATAAGAGGGTCTGGAAGCCAATGCCAATGTATATTGAAAATTGAGCATTGAGTGTTGAGTGTTCGGGTATTCTATACAACAAGCGTGAAATATTCAATAATCAATTTTCAATCAATCGATATTCAATGTTTAAGTTAAATCATGAAACTTTGAATATTAAAAATTGAGCATTAAATAGCAACCAGCATCCGGTAACCTGAAATGATCCCCTGAAACTCTGCAGAAGCGTCATCTGCATTTTACATTCTACATTTAAAATTTAAAATTTCACATGCTGCATTTCTTAATGTATCCTGTCGCCGCGCAGTTCCAGGTCTTTCATAATTTGTGTTTCGTGGGTAAGCCATTCCTGCCACCGGGCACGTACTTTTTCTTTGGGAAGATAGTTTTCTGCCAGCTCTATAAATAAAGTATAATGGCCGGCTTCGCTTTCCATAAAGCGTCGGTAGAATTTAGCAAGATAGGCGTCATTCAGCCCATCGCTCAGGCGTTTAAAGCGTTCGCAGCTGCGGGCTTCTATCATAGCCATCATCAATAGCTGGTCAAGGAAACGGTCATTAGGGTGGCCGCCTTTTGTTTGAAAATTAATAAGCGAGTTCACGTATTCATCTTTCCTTTGCTTTCCCAGTTTCAGGCCTCTTTTATGTAATTCCTGTAATACCAGCCTGAAATGCCCCCATTCTTCTGTAACAATAGGAGCCAGCGCTGTTACCAGTTTTTCTTTATCACTGTATTTCTGGATAATGGAAATGCAGCTGGTGGCTGCTTTCTGCTCGCAATAGGCATGGTCTGTAAGAATGGCTTCCAGCGAAATTTCGGCCAGGTTCACCCACCGGGGATCGGTAGGTAATTGCAGGCCAAGTATATTTTTGGTATCCTGGGAAAGGTTCATAGCGTAAAAATCGTCATAAAATCAGAAATATCAAATATCAAATGTCAAATTTCAAATTTTTCCCTACCTTTGCCGCCTTAAATTACAGGATACAAAACAGGATGACCTTTTAAAAAAGACAGTATGCCACTTACAAAAGAAAGAAACGCACAGATTTTTGAAGAATTTGGTGGAAGCGCCACTAACACAGGCTCTATTGAAGGCCAGGTAGCCCAGCTAACTGAGCGCATCAGCCAGATCAGTGCCCATTTGCAGCAAAACAAAAAAGATTTTTCCACGCACCGCGGTCTAATGCAGCTGGTAGGTAAACGTAAAAGCCTGCTGGGATACCTGCAAAAACATAATCTTCAGGGCTATCGTGCTTTAATTGAAAAGCTGGGATTAAGAAAGTAATTTCCCTGTCGTCTTACGTTGGGGAAACTGGTTCTATATCCTGGGTTTGATGAGATAATTTCAGACTTATAATATTATCGTATTCCCAACATTAACAGATGTTGGGAATACGTGTTTTTATACCCCAAAGTATTCATTAGCGTAAAAAATGCCGTGCTGCAGCTTGCTCCATTATTTAAAAAATTTTTCAAAAACGATTTTATGTTACAACAACCAATCAGAAAAACCTTCGATATCGGCGATGGCCGCGAAGTGACTATAGAAACAGGCCGCCTTGCCCGCCAGGCAGACGGATCGGTTACAGTGAGTATGGGTAAAACCATGCTGCTTGCTACAGTAGTAGCCAATAAAGAACCTAAAGAAGGGCAGAGCTTCTTTCCTTTAACAGTTGATTACCAGGAAAAATTTGCTTCTGCCGGACGTATTCCGGGTTCATTTTTTAAACGTGAAGGCAGGTTGAGCGATTATGAAGTATTGATCTCCCGCCTGATTGACCGCGCTTTAAGGCCGCTTTTTCCTGATGATTACTTTTGCGAAGTACAGGTACTGGTTACCTTAATCAGCAGCGACCCTGAAATTTTACCAGACGCGCTGGCCTGTTTAGCAGCTTCAGCTGCCCTGGCAGTGTCAGATGTGCCCATCAAGGAAATTTTAAGCGAAGTGCGTGTGGCCCGGATTGATGGCGCTTTCAAAATCAACCCTAACAGAACTGAGCTTGAAAATGCTGACATGGACTTTATTGTGGCCGCAACTGAAAAGAACCTGATGATGGTAGAGGGTGAATCGGAAGAATGCTCTGAAGCCGACCTGATCGCTGCTTTAAATGTAGCTCACGAAGCTATCCGCATCCAGATAAAAGCCCAGCAGGAGCTGAGAGATTTAAAAGGAGTAACCGGTAAAAGAACATATACTTTACCTGTGCTGAACGAAGCCATAAGGGAAAAAGTATATGCTTATGCTGGTCCTAAAGTTTTGGAGGTTGCTAAAAGCAAATCGGCCAAGCATGAAAGAAGCGATAAGTTTAAAGCGCTTGAAGAGGAGCTGATAACAAAGCTTTTAGAAGAATCAACTGAAGAAAATCTTTTTACAGATACTGAGAAAAAGCTGGCTCAAAAATATTTTCATGACCTGCAGTATGATGTGGTTCGTGATATGATCCTGGATGATAGGATCCGCCTGGACGGACGTGCTTTAAACGAGATCCGTCCTTTAGATATGGAAGTGGATGTATTGCCTTCTCCACATGGCTCTGCGCTATTTACGAGAGGTGAAACTCAATCTCTTACAACGGTTACTTTAGGTACTGGTTTAGATGAATTGTTGATTGAAACTGCTTCTTCTTCTAAATATTCCAAATTTATACTGCATTATAATTTCCCTCCTTTCTCAACAGGCGAGGTGAAAATGATGCGTGGACCGGGCCGCAGGGAAGTAGGGCATGGAAACCTGGCTATGCGCTCGTTAAAGCAAATGATGCCTTCTGAAGCGGATTTTGGATATACCGTTCGGGTGGTGAGTGATATCCTGGAATCAAATGGTTCTTCTTCAATGGCTACTGTTTGTGCAGGTTCTTTAGCATTAATGGATGCCGGGGTACCTTTCCCTAAACATGTAGCCGGAATAGCTATGGGATTGATTACCAAAGGAGAGAAATATTCTATATTAAGTGATATTTTAGGTGATGAAGATCATTTGGGCGATATGGATTTTAAAGTTACCGGAACCCGTGATGGGATTTGCGGTGTGCAGATGGATATTAAGGTAGATGGCCTCTCAATGGAAGTGATGAGCGAAGCGCTGGAGCAGGCTAAAGCAGGAAGGCTGCATATTCTTAATCACATGTACCAGGCAATGCCTGAAGCCAGGACTGAAGTGAAACCTCATGCCCCACGCGTGGTGAAAATGTTCATTGATAAAGAATTTATTGGAGCGGTTATCGGACCAGGGGGTAAGGTAATACAGGAAATTCAGAGAGAAACCGGTGCTACTATTAACATAGAGGAAGTGAACAACATGGGGGAGATCAGTATCTTTGGTGTGGAAAAAGATGCCGTGATGAAAGCTGAAGATTGGATTAAAGGCATTGTTGCGGTTCCTGTAGTGGGGGATGTTTACGATGCTACTGTAAAATCAGTAGTGGCATTTGGAGCATTTGTTGAATTTTTACCCGGTAAGCAAGGTTTGGTGCATATCAGTGAAGTAAGCTGGAAACGCCTTGAAACATTAGAAGGCCTGGTGAAGGAAGGTGATACAATGAAAGTGAAGCTGATTGGTACCGATCCGAAATCAGGTAAGTTTAAGCTTTCGAGGAAGGCTTTAATTCCAAAACCAGAAAGAAAACCACAGGAAGGTGAAACACCTCCTCAACAATAATAATGCAAGGCCTCCGCAAGGAGGCTTTTTTGATAATAGAACTGGATTTCGCATTTTTGCAGTTCAAAAAATAATGTGCCGGATATAAGAACCATAAATGTTACCCGTTACGTCACGCCTTTAAGAGAAGGCGGCTCATTGCCTGCTATTGCAGAGGGCGATGATGGTTTCCTGTATGCCTTAAAATTTAAGGGTGCCGGACAGGGCGTAAAGGCCCTGGTTGCTGAATTTATAGGAGGGGAGATTGCCCGTGCGCTGGGATTAAAAGTGCCTGAAATTGTATTTGCCGGCCTGGATGAAGCTTTTGGCCGTACAGAACCGGATGAAGAAATACAGGACCTGCTAAAAGCCAGCCAGGGATTGAATATCGCGCTTCATTATTTAAGCGGTGCGGTTACGTTTGATCCTGCTGTTACAAAGATGGATGCTTTATCCGCCTCAAAAATTGTATGGCTGGACGCATTCCTCACCAACATGGATCGTACAGCCCGGAACACCAATATGCTGATATGGCATAAAGAGCTTTGGCTGATAGATCATGGAGCCTGTCTTTATTTTCATCATAACTGGGATAGTAACGCAACGCAAATGAAAAGTACTTTCCCTTTAATTAAAGACCATGTTTTATTAAAGGACGCGGCTTTACTGAAAGAGGCTGATGAGCATGCCCGGAATATTTTGTCGGACCAGATCATTGCAGAAATCATAGAGGCATTACCCGCAGAATGGCTGGCCTATGAAGAAACGGGTGGGAATGCCGAAGAAACGAGGAAGGTGTACCGGGATTTTTTAACTTACAGACTGAGCAACAGCGACCTGTTTGTAAACCAGGCTATCAATGCAAGAGCAGCTATTATATGAGTACGCCGTAATAAGGGTAGTGCCGCGTGTAGAACGTGAGGAATTTGTAAATGCAGGTATTATTTTATTTTGTAAAAAGACCGGCTATATAGGCTGCCGTATATTCCTGAACGAACAAAAGCTCCGTTGCTTTGATGAGAAAACAGATGTTGAAACCGTTCAAAAAAATTTAAGGGCTTTTGAGCTGATTGCAGCAGGGGATAAGCTAAGCGGCTCTCCCATAGCAAGGCTGGACACACCGTCGCGGTTCAGGTGGCTTACAGCTACACGAAGCACTGTTATTCAGTGCTCAAAAGTTCATCCGGGTTTAACCGGCTGCCTTGAGAAATCCCTGGATAAACTGATGCTGGAGATCGTGTTTTAGGAGATTAGTGGCCCAACAGGCCATTCTTCAGATCTTTAATAACCTGCAGCGTTCTGAAAGGGAAAAGTAATAAATGTATCAGTAATACAATCCATCCATCAGGCTGTGTAAAAGCTGCATACATCAATATGGATACCGGGAAGAAAACCTGGGCAAAATCCTGCAGCAGAATCTGATGAGGACGTTCGGGGGCAATAATGATAACGGGCATCCTATGCAATTTCCTGTACCGGACAAATACTACAAGCAGGTACAATACAAATCCTGCATAAACGAGAAAATTGTTTAATAAAAACAAAATACAGAGCAGGGCAGATACCTCCACAGACAAAATAATAAATTCAATATTATTAAATTTTTGAGGATTTCTTTTTGTAGCAAAAGTTTCAATATGAGCTCTGATATCATTTTCCCTGTCATGGAACTGGTGCCATAAAATGCCTCTCATTCCATAACAGGCTGCCCATATACCTATTAAACATATCCAGGCAGTATTTACCTGCTGATTTGTGCGGAAGCACATATAGCTGACCATAAGTAAGCTGGTAAAAATATGCGCGCCGCTGGCATCAGCCAGTACGCCTAAAATTCCTCTGTTCTTTAACCGGATGGGTTTGAAACTATACATGGAGAAAGCAATCCATGGTATGGAATAAAACAGGCAGGACAAATAATCCGGCCAATAAAGAAAAATAATAAAAAGCAAACCTGTTATTAAGCAAATCCCTGGTAAAAGAAGCTTTACAAAAAATGGAAGTTTTTCCATCCGGTTTTGTTTCCCGGCTGCAGCATCATCCTTTATGTCTGCTATATCATTGATGATGCTTACATAAACTGCGCCTGCAATTAAGGAAATAAGAGCTAAAAGAATATACAGTCCCTGGGTAAAAATGTTTTGGTTGTTAAATAACAGGGTGGCATAAGCTATACCTAAAAGTGGAGGCAGCTTGTATTCCCACCATTCAATATGCCTGAAAGCTTTAACTATTTTCATTTGCTATTATTCCTGAAGCATTTTTTTCTTTTTTAAGCGCCTGCCTGTTTCTTTTATAACCGATGGCTATTACGTTCTGTATGCTCCATAGTGTATGCGATGCATCAAGGGTTAATGATTTACCAAGCAGTTTAGTGGATTGTACAAGGTCGAAATTTCGTATAAGGTGATGTTTTGCCAGCTCTACCATACCATATACATGCTTTTTTTGCATGAGCTTGTACTCTTCCGGAGTTAATTTATGTTTAAAATCATTTAAGATTTGTGCCGTATCAGCAATGTACAGGTACTCCAGAACTTCGGATCTTTTTCTTCCGTCATAAACATTCATATCTGTTACTTTTTTTCTCCAGAGCCGGTCTATAGTAAAAGCTGCCTTACGCTTTCCTGATAATATAATATCTAAATACAGGTACCAGTCATCACCGATCTTCATCTTTGTACTCCATCCCGAAGACACTAATTGCTTTTTTGTAACAAATGAAGAGGACGGAGAAGGGCAGGCCTGGATATAAAGACTTCTTAATTCTGCATCATTCAGTTCTACCCAACCGTTTTTCAGCTTGTGCATATAAAGAGCAAGAAAAGGATCTCCTGTCAGGAAATCCCAAAGGCGGCCATCAGGATCTTGCTGGTCCCAGTTGGCAAAAACGAAATCCAGCTCGTCATCAACCATTTTTCTGACACAACGCTCTAAAAACAAAGGATACCATTCATCATCAGAATCCAAAGATGCAATCAATTCTCCTGTAGCATGTTTAAGCCCTTCGTTCCTGGCGCTTCCCTGGCCGCCATTTTCTTTATAAATGTATTTTATGTTTTTATATTGCTGTAAAATTTCTGAGGTATTGTCGGTAGAACCATCATCAACTATTATTATCTCAACGTTTGTATATGTTTGAGCCAAAAGACTGTTGATAGCATTGGGTAAAATGCCAGCTCTGTTGAATGTAGGAATAATTACCGATATTAGAGGGTTCCTATTCATATCAGGTTCTTTATAATTAATGCTGCAAAAATTTCTTCAGGTGCTTCGGGTAGTATTTTATTGATGGAGGTACAGGCCTTTAACCCAATCTGCTCCCATTGTTCTCTGTTTGTCCAGGCTTCTTCCATTTTTTGTTCAAAGTCTTTTTCTGTGGCTTCTCCAATAAATCCTGTTATCCCGTCTTCAATAATTTCTGAATTACCGCCGGAATGTGTTGTAATCACTGTTCTGCCTGCAAGCATTGCTTCAATAACTGTCAGGGGCATACCTTCGCTTCTGGAAGGCAATATCAATGCGTGGTAGTTTTTCCAAAGATCTTCAATGCTGTTGTGATAGCCGGAGAAACTGGCATTTTTAACATTTAATAGCGCTGCCATAGCTTTTAGTCCTTCCTCATCGGTACCACTCCCTATAAAGGAAACCTGTACAGGGCGTGAACGCCAGGGCTCTTTGGAAAGTATTCTCAATAAAATATCCTGGCCTTTATCAATAATAAAAAGTCTTCCTATACAGGCTAATTTGTAAACTTTGCTTTGCTGAGGATAAGGTATGGGTTCCCTTTTTAATTTTATGGGGTTCCATATAATCTGCGCATTAGTAAACCTGAATCCAAATTGCTCTTCAGTAAGATTTTTATTGTGATGTGAAACAAAATAACATTGCTTGGCATTCTGATATATTTCTTTCATTAATGTCCTTTCCGAGGAAGGCGGCCAATAAAACTCAACTGCCTTATGCATAATAAGGCAATAGGGTATATGAAGCTGTAAGCACTGATATGCGTAGCTTAACCCATCAAAATTTATTCCCTGGTTGATAACAACAAACTGCGGACGATCTGTTTTTAATTGCTGCCTGAAAGCCAGTGAGTATGTTCCGTGAGCGTAAAGCTGGTTTATAGGGGAGGAAAATAGTTTTTTATAAACTTTTTTAAAAACTCGTTTTATTATATGAGTGTTCTTATGCAGTTCAACCAAATGAACACCAGCATCTTGCAGTTGTTTTACTTTAGAATGGCCAGTGTTGAAGTTTTGTTTATATGCTATAATGCTATATCCTTTATTTTTCAGGACGAGCGCTGTATGGTACCATAAATCTTCACTTCCTCCCCAGTCATCGGGGCAGCAGGATGTGAAAGCAATACGGTTGTTAGGAGGGTTTAAAGACATTGTTAATAAGCCGCTTCAGTAGTATTTATATTTTCATTAAATAACGCAGCATAGGCTCCATTATTTTGCATTAAGAAAGTATCTGTGCCTTCTTCTATAATTTTTCCGCCGGATAACACATAAATATAATCAGCATGTAGTATTGCCGAGCGTCTGTGGCTTATAATAACAGCGCCACGGTTACCTATTCTTTCTCTGAAGCTTTCAAATAATTCTTTTTCGGAAACAGCATCGAGTGCGCTGGAAGCTTCATCGAAAATCAGGAAACGTGCATCTGAGTAGAAGCATCTTGCCAAAGCAATCTTTTGCCATTGTCCGATGCTAACTTCTTCACCATCATCAAATATTCTGCCCATCATAGTATTATAAGCGCCAGGAAATGCCTCTATAAATACTGCTGCACCTGATTTTTTAGCGGCATCCTGTATTTTTTCCATATTATAAGAATTTTCTATGTTTCCAAAGAAAATATTTTCGCCTGCAGTAAAGCTATACCTGTTAAAATCCTGGAACACTACTCCTAATTGTTTTTTGTACTCTTCCGGCTTAAACATTCTAATATCTTTTCCACCATATTTTATAGTACCGGTTGTGGGATCATAAAGACGGCATAGCAATTTGATCAGTGTTGATTTGCCAGCACCGTTGAGTCCTACGATAGCTACAATTTTACCGCTGGGGATTTTAATGTTAATACCCGAAATAGCTTCCTTATCTGCATGAGGGTAAGAAAAGTGCACATTCTGAAGCTCAATGCTTACATCGTCCCCGCCAGGAATAGATTCCGGTTGATCACTTTTATAAAGCCCATTGGTAAGCTGCAGTAATTCAAAAATGCTATTGATGTAAATACTGTTTTGATACACGGTTGAGATACCGCCAGCCAAACTTTGCAGCAAGCCGAACGCCTGGGGAAAAGCAACCAGGAACAATGTAATATCACCGGTGCTGGTTTCGCCTGTTATTACCTTTAGCGAGATGAATCCTATACTTACAAATACACCTATATAGGATAAAGTAGTGGTTATAATTTCAAGTTTGGTACGTTTCAGGGTTATGGCTAATTTATCTTTTACTAACGTTTGCCTGATTGCTGTGAATTTCTCTTTTAAATACTGCCCTAATCCATAAGAGCGGATTTCTTTTGCAGCCGTATCGGTTGTAATCAGGTTGCTGTAGTAAGAGGATTTCCTCTCAAAGGGTGTTTGGGCAATTCTTAAAGCATTTAATTTTTTGGAGTAGAAAAGCCTTACTAAAAGGGTGGGAAAAATGAATAGTGCCAGCAAGGGCAATAATACCCAATTTATTACTATAAGCACAGAAGCTACTGCGGCCAATGACAGACAATTTTTTAATATATCTATTAAGCTGGTAACCACAAGTCCGGGTTTATCATATCCTGAGTCAAGGGCTCTTTTTAGTGTATCGTAATAAGAAGGGCTTTCGTAAAAAGATAACTCAAGCGCCACGGCGCGTTCATGTACTTTTTCGTTGATATGCTCGGTAATTTTTGTGGAAAGCACTTCAATGGAATAAGCAGAATAGGAGCGCAGCACAAAATACAAAATACCGGCTAACCCTGCCAGGATTACGTATTTTATAATGTCGGCAGTGGCAGCAGTTGAATGTAGTTGAACACTGGCAACTGTGTCAATCAACAGCTTCATAATATACAGAGAACCAAAGAAAAACAGGGTTTCAACAAAAATTAAGATGAGAGAAATGTATAACCATCCGGATGCAGCAGCTTTAACTAAACTTAGCATTTCAGATAAGTTCAGATTACTTTTAATATGAGATATTTTTCTTTGAATAGCGATCATTGCTAACCCATAAGCTTAATCAATATTGTAGTTAGGGCCAAACTTACATATTGGCCACAAATATATTATTAAATATCTGAACCTCCGGATTGTTTTTTATTTAAATACTGCCGATAAAGATCCAGTGCTTCAATACCTAAGGCTGTTGTCAGTTCTTCACATCCCCAAAAACGAGCCTGCGAAGGTGTGGTGTAAAACCCGTAGCGCTCCCATTCCCCATCTTTTGTTTGCTGCAATAAAAGCTGCCGCATGCATTTTTCAATTAATGGACCCTCGTAACTTAACATCAGAAGAGAGGTAACACCAACGGCCAACTCTAACGAGCAGTTAAAAAAAGTTCGGCTGCTGTGTATTTTATTAATTATTTTATTAATTAATAATTCTCTTATTTCTATTATCTCAGGAATATTTAAAACAGCCAGCCGTGCTATGAAATAATAATAAATAAAAATATTTTTATACCAGTTATCCGCATTTTCTTCTTTGTTTTCTTTTATAGTGTCCACAATATATTGAGTTGCTGGCTTTGTTATCTCCGAATATCCCAAATAGGCAATTATATTGGCATTTACTACAGGACCTATATCGTCTCTTTTTAAGTCTTCCTTCATCCAAAAAATTAAAATTTTTATAGGATATTTAAGTTCTCTTGCAATAAGCCGCCAAAATGCTTTTGGATACTTCCAGAAATTTTTATGCAGCGTGAACCATGTATAAAATATCCCGTTTGAAGCCCTGTTGCAAAGAAGTAGCGGAACATTATCAGGAAAGTCTATGTTTCTTTTTTTAAAAAGCGTTGATATGATAGCGGTATCATCCGTATCCGGTGGAAGGAATTTAAACAACCGGTGATATTTGGCAAAAAAATTCCAGACCCCTCCTCTCATAGTCTGGTATTGCAGAAAGGCAGTTAGTTTTTTCAGAATGGTATCAACTTCAGGCCTGTTCTGATAGGGCAACAGGCAATGCCCAATAAGAGCGGTTGTGTAAGTCATGCTTTCATATGAGCAGGAAGGGTCCTGCATCGCTTCATCTGGCGCCATATATGCAATAAACTCACCGTTAGGGAGTTGATGCTGGGATAAATAATGAATAGCCCTATTAATGGCCGAGTCTATTTTTTCTAGAGGTATTGGGGTTCCGGTTTCTGCCATATACAATGAAAGTTAAGAAAGTTATTCATTTTTAACTGTATTGCCTGTCCTGTTTTACAAACCCAGCATTTTTACGAAATAATTATCCGGAAAATGAGGTGTCATATCTGTATCCTTTTTAAACAGCCCATATACAGTACTGCCACTGCCGCTCATTAATGCAAAATCTGCTCCCATATCATAAAGCGATTGTTTAATAGTAGCAATTTCGGGATATTTTTTGATTACAGGTTCTTCAAAATCATTTGTTACCAGGTTGTTCCACTCTTCAACGGGCCGGGAAACAGCCTCTTTTAAATTGACCGGGGCAGGTTGGGGTTGTATCTGGCTAAAAGCAAGGGGTGTGGATATATGGATGCCAGGGTTTACTATTACTATTTTATAGCCGGAAAGATCAGGTACAACCTCTTCAAAAAGCTCCCCGCGACCTGAAGCAAAATTGGGTTTATTTTTTATAAAGAACGGACAATCGCTGCCAAGCTGTAAGGCGTAGCTGCTTAACTGACCGGTTGATAAGTTAAGATGAAATTTATTGTTTAATGCAATCAAAGCGTAAGCACCATTGGCGCTGCCGGCTCCGAGGCCTGCCCCTACAGGTATATTTTTTAAGAGATAAAAATGAACAGCAGGTAATGCAGGAAAATCGTTTTTTAGAAGCCACCAGGCTTTTAATATAATATTATCTTCCGAGCTACCGGGAACAGGCTGGCCTAAAACAGAAATGGTTGTTGTATCGGCTTCCATTAGTTCAATAACATCAAATAAAGGAAGAGGCAGAAAAACTGTTTCAAGGTTATGGTATCCATCAGCTCTTTTTTCAGTGATGTATAACCCGATATTTATTTTACAGTTGGAGAAAACAATCAAGGAGAATGTAGAATATTAAATGTAGAATAATAAATGTTGAATGTTTTTTCTATAGCCATTAGCGATGAATCTTATTTATTTTTACGGCTGTTAAGCTCATCCCTTATAGCAATGGCCTTCACATAGTCCTCGCTTTCCAGCACTTCATTCAGTAGTTTATTTAATTCCTCTATGCTCATGCTTTTGAGATCATTCCCTGTACTTTCTGTAATAACAGCGCCTGCCATTTCTGCTTTTTCAGATGCCGGGGCCGGAGCTTTGCCTTTCTCGTCCATTACAATCCCCGCATTGCTTAATATATTTTCGTAAGTATAAATAGGGCAACCAAAGCGTACTGCTAATGCTATAGCATCGGAAGTACGGCTGTCTATTTCTACGGTGTCATGATCGGAAGAGCAAACCAGCTTACTGAAAAAAATACCTTCCTGGAGATCAGAAATAATGATTTCATGAAGATCAATAGAAAACGCAACCATGAAATTTTTCATAAGGTCGTGTGTAAGCGGGCGGCTGGGATTCATTTTTTCCAGCGCCACTGCAATAGCCTGCGCTTCAAACCCTCCAATAACAATGGGTAACCTCCGCAAACCGTTTACCTCTCCCAGCACTACGGCATAGGAGTGGGTTTGGGTAATACTATGGGAAAGCGCTACAACTTCTAATTCTATCTTCTTCATAAAACTGATGCACGAAACTAAGGATTTTCTCTCATTTTGGTGCTGTTGCAAAACTTAAAGGGTCATAATATGTCAGCCTTTTTTATTTTATCAAATGACTAATTTAAGGTAGGTATGACAACTTATTGCCTAAAAAATTGCTTTTGAGAATGGTATAAAGTACTTTCATAAAGCAAATATTTCAATTGTAGCAGTAAAATATCTCTAATCTATAAAAAATAAAATACCATGAGCTCTACAACCGATATACAAACCAAATATAACCAGTTATTACAAAGAGGGCTTAACCTGGGAGCCAAATCAGGAGCAGAAACAGATGCTGGTTATGGCGGGAAGCTGCAAAGATATCAAAATGGAAATATTTACTGGCATCATACTGTTGGAACGTATGAAGTGCATGGCGGCATTTTAACCAGGTATCTTTTTTTAAACGGCCCGGGTATTGCTCCTGGTGCGGGCAAACGGCTGCTGGGTTTTCCTAAATCTGATGAAACAGCCGTAAGAAGAGATGGTTACTATCCTGTAAGCTATTTTGAATGGGGCGCTATTTACTGGATTTATGGAGGGGTATGTGTTAGTGGAGCCATTTATAACAAGTACAGGGAAATGGGGGCAGAGCAAAGCGTATTAGGCTATCCTGTTTCGGATAACCAGTTTTTACCAACTGGCGAAGTGGTTTATTTTGAACGTGGTTGCATTTGGAAATCACCTGCCCTTCAGGCACCGGTTGTAATACGTTTGTCCCTCCCTTTAATGGGCAATCCATTATTGACAGATACTGATCATTACAATGAATTAAAATCAGGAATTATCATTAATGCTGATGTAACCGAAGCTGTGGCTAATTATATAAAGCAAAACCAGCCGGGTATTTTATCACAGCTATGGAGTGCAAAAATAAATTTACGTGCGGTAGGCGCTTCCACACTGGTGCCGCTTCAATTTGATACTACTAATGTTGCGGTTATAAATACCTTGGGTATTAGAACCTGGAAGCTTACAACCAAGCTGGTATGGGCCCAGGGGCAGCGGCTCAATAACAGGCAATTGTATGATATTGTTTTTTCGCTCCCCGGAAAACAGCCGGTTATGTTATCGGCCCATTCAATATATACAAGAAATGCCTGGGATAATTTTGGGCTGATACATGCCACCGATTTGCATGTAAGCCGCAGGCTTGATGGTTTCCGGCAAAAATTATATAATACCGGGTTTACAGAGGCCGTTCAGCATTTCAATAATCCGAACGATGATTTCAGGGATCTGATAAGATATGCTAACAAATTGCACTCGCTGGGTGTTTTAGATGGCTTGATACTTACCGGGGATTTGGTGGACTATATATATGAAAATGATGATGACCGGGAAGGCGGGGGGAATTTTGCGTTCTTTGAAAAACTTGTTATGGGTAAAATATCTTACCCGGATAAAGCTATATACTCCGTAAATGCAAGCAAGCTGCAGGAAGAATTAAAAGTACCCATATTCACAACATTAGGCAATCATGATTACAGGCCTAATGCTTATGACCTGGTTGCAGATTTAGATGCCGGTGATTTTGGCAGCTTTGATTTATGGCCGTGGGGAGATAGAGTGTTAGAAAACTTTTCATCATTTAATTTATTGCTTAAAGAGGCGCAGGCCATACAGGGAGGAAGGAATGTATATTATGATATGAATGATGCGGCATCAAAAGTGTCCATAGGAAAAGATAAATTAGGGTATTATCAGCGCAGATTGAATGGCCGCAATTCGTATGTGGTGAACCTGGGTATTAACAGGCTGGTAATGTTAGATACCAAGTATGACAGAGGCGTTGTAGGCGCTTCGGCAAAAGACAGTCTAAAATACATTTTTGGCTTTTTAAGTGAATCAGAAAAAAACTTCTTGGATGCCAATCCCGATTCAGAAGGTTTGAATGATAGTGATATTAGTATGCTTCGCCAGGTGCTTACCCAGGCCGGAACAGGAGCCGTAATTGTAGGCATGCATGCTCCGCCGGTAAATCCGCAGAAGAACGAAATGAATCATTATTTCAGGGAAACCGAGCACATGCAGATTAATGCCATGCATGTAAATGGGTTTATTCAACGGCACGATCCGCTACAGTATCATATCAAAAAACAGAACGCTTATGAAGATTGGATACGTACCAATTCACTTAACTTTAAAAAGAAAGATCCCTCTAACCTGCTTGATTATGGCGCATCCAAAGGAAAGCAGAAGGAATTTTTAGATTTATGTGAAGGCCGCGGCGTACAGCGAAAAGTAAATCTTGTAGTTTCCGGTCACGGACATAAAAGGGTGGAGTACAGGTTGGGCTGGAATGACCAGGAAAATTTTTTACGGGTGTATATGGATTTTTATTCTGAAAATCCGGGGAAGTATTATCCATCTGTCTATAACAAAGCATTTCAATATATACCTTCTTATGGAGGATTCAACAACGTACAGGTGGTTACCAAAACCACAAAAGTGTATATAAATATAGTAAAGGGTGCTGCTGTAAACCAGCAACCGGGTATTATTAACGACCACAGGCCAGGTGGCTGGAAGCCGTATTCTTATATTAATGTCCCTGCCTATTCATCTCCATTAAATGATAGCGCCAATCCTTCGCAATGGTGGAAAGACAGAAGCCCCATTATTATGGAAACAGCGGCTTTAGGACCAATGGAAGCCAATTTACGGCCATCAACTGCAAGCGAGCAACGGGACTATCCCGGACCCTGTTTCCAGGGATTCAGACTCATCCAGATAGAAAATAATGTTATTTCCAAAATCAGGTATGTGGAATTACCTGTACTGCGCGATAATAATTTTAAGATGCCCTGGGAGCCGAATAAGGTAATAAGGCCGGATATTAATATAGGGGGTATAGGAGATGCTGTGTTTAAATGAAACACCTTCCAATAATAATGCTGTAGGAATAACAGGTTAACCGGCTTTCAGCGCTTCCGTTAATTTAGGCACTACGTCAAACAGGTCGCCAACAATACCATAATCGGCCGCTTTAAAGAAGGGCGCTTCCGGATCTTTATTAATGACAACTATTACTTTGCTCCGGTTTACACCAGCCAAATGTTGTATGGCTCCCGAAATACCAACGGCAATATACAGGTTAGGCGCAATAGCTCCGCCGGTTTGTCCTACATGCTCGTTGTGCGGTCGCCAATGGGCGTCGGCAACGGGGCGGCTGCAGGCCAGGGCGGCGTGAAGCTCTTTTGCCAGGTCTTCCAGGATACCCCAGTTTTCAGGTCCTTTAAGGCCGCGGCCACCGCTTACCACAATTTCTGCTTCAGCCAGGGGAACTTCCCCGCTTTGTTTATTGATATGAGTTACTGTTATCTTAGGAACATCTGCTGTTGCGGAAAATGCTACTATTTCTGCAGTACCTTCTCCGGCTTCTGTTTTAAAAGCGTTAGGCTGCAGCGATATGATTTTTACCGGTGTATGAATGCTTACATCAGCAAAAGCCTTTCCGGAAAAGACGCTCTTCTTTACTGTAAAACCATTTGTTATGTTGGGTAATGCTACGGCGCCCGCCACAAGCCCGGCTTTTAACCTTGCAGAAAGGCGGGGAGCTAAAGCTTTGCCATTGGCATTATTGGAAAATACAATAACGGTAGCGCCACTTTGTTCGGCTACCGCTGCCATCACTTTTGTATAAACCTGCGCGTCAAAATGTTTAAGCGCCTCATTATTTACCTGGTAGATCTTTGTTACGCCATATTTACCCAGGGCGCTTAGCTCTTCTGTAACGGGAGCTATAGCCACTGCCTGTGTCTCAATACCTGATTGTTTGGCTAATTGAGCGCCATACGTAAGTGCTTCAAGCGATGATTTTTTTACGCTGCCATCCTCGGCTATATCAATGAAAGTTAAAACACACATATTATTTAAGTTAATAGTAAGTAGAAAATAGGGCGTGGGCTAAATTACCCTGGCTTCATTTCTTAAAAGATGTACCAGCTCTGCTACGTTATCAGGATCTATCAGTTTTACTCCTCCTTTTACCGGTGGCAGGCTGAACGCTGTAATGCTGGTTAGTGGGTCCGCGGCCACCGGTTCCACCACTTTTAGCGGTTTGGTACGTGCTGCCATAATGCCTCGCATATTAGGAATGCGTTGCTCTGCCATTCCTTTATTACAGCTTACTACAACCGGTAAGCTAACTTCACACACTTCTTCACCGCCTTCTATTTCGCGGGTGACCGTTGCTGCTGTTCCATTTAGCTCAAATTTTGTGGCCAGGGAAATATAAGGCAGATCTAATAGTTCAGCCACCATACCTCCTACGGAAGCGCCGTTATAGTCAATGGTTTCTTTTCCTGAAAAAATCAGGTCATAACCGTTTTCTTTTGCAACCGCAGCTATTTGCGAGGCTATTGAATAACTGTCCTGGCTTTCTGTATTTACACGGATCGCTTCATCGCCTCCCAAAGCCAGTGCTTTCCTGATGATGGCATCAGCGTCAGCAGCTCCTACAGTTACTAAATGAATGACAACAGAAGGATCAGCCTCTTTTAACTCAATAGCCCTTACCAGTGCATAGTACTCATCGTTAGGGTTAATAATCCATTGCACACTATTGGAGTCAAATTTCGTGTTATTGTCAGTGAAAGCTATTTTTGCCGTGGTATCCGGCGTTTTGCTGATACATACTAATATTTTCATACAGGAGCTATTTTAATATAGTTGTTTATGCAACTAAACAAATATAATAATTTATTGATAAGAAATGCAGGATTAAAAAGTTAATATGTCAAGAATTGATCAGATACAAGAACTGTTAAAAGAAAATCCCGCGGATAGCTTTCTACAACATGCTTTGGCCCTGGAATATGTAAAGCAAGGGGATGATGAAAATGCGAAGCATGTATTTGAAACATTGTTATTGGCTAACCCGGATTACGTAGGCAGCTATTATCATCTTGCTAAACTGCATGAAAGATGTGGCCGGGAAGAAGAAGCTGTCAGAGTGTATGAACGTGGCATGGAAATAGCCCGGCAGTTAGGCGAGCAACATGCTTACAGTGAGCTGAGAAGCGCTTATGAATATCTGATTTATTAGCTACTATTTCCTTTGAAGGATCGGCATCTTGTACGATCAGGTAACAGGCATAACGGGAGCGCTTGTAACTTGGCATCATTCTTTCGGCTCCCGAACCAATAGGAGCCATCTCGTTGAACTCAGCGAGATGGTCTTCTATCCGCTGTTAATAAAAGTTTCTTTAGATTTTGGTGGGTACATGACATTTTTGTTTAAGACCTCGTAGAGGTCAAATATTTATAGAAAAATGAATACACATGATATACGACCCCATCGGGGTCGAACATCAAATAGGGTTTATGGGGCTATAAATATGAGAATCCTTCGGATTCATTAAAAAGCTAAAAAATGTTAAGCGCCCCAAATTATTTAAATTGCAGCATTTGTGTAAAATTTTTGAATTTTGCGGCTCGATCCAGGAAATATATCTCCATGTATGCAGGTATTCTTCATCGCATAAAATTTAAAATTTGTTAGACCGGTTTATTTCTTTTATTCATCAAAATCATCTTTTTACTAAAAAAGACAGGTTGCTTGTGGCAGTAAGCGGGGGCGTAGACTCTGTGGTATTATGCCATTTATGTAAGCGTGCCGGGTATGATTTTGGAATCGCCCACTGCAATTTTCAATTGAGAGAAGAAGATAGCGCGAGGGATGAAAAATTTGTACAGGCATTGGCCGGAGAACGGGGTGTTCCGTTTCATTTGGTACAGTTTGAGACCAAACAATATGCTGAAGAAAAGAAACAATCTACCCAGGAAGCGGCAAGAGAGCTGCGTTATAAGTGGTTTGAGAAAATAAGGGCAGAAGAAGGGTATGATTTTATTTTAACCGCCCATCATGCGGATGATAATATAGAAACAGTACTGATGAATTTTTTCAGAGGTACCGGAATAACGGGTCTTACCGGTATAAAGCCAATAAATGGAAAAATAAGAAGACCGTTATTGTTTGCAAAACGAGCTGAACTGGAATCTTATTTAAAAAATAACCAGTTACAGTTTGTACAGGATGAAACCAACCTGCATGATGATTATACCAGGAATTATTTCAGGAATACTGTTTTGCCGCAAATAAGCAACGTATATCCCGAAGTGCAGCAAAACCTGCTGAACAATATAGAGCGGTTTAAGGACGTGGAGGCTCTCTATCGCAATGAAATAGAACGCCACCAGAAGAAATTGCTGCAAAAAAAGGGATCTGATTTTCTTATTCCGGTACTGTTGCTGCAAAAAACGCCTGCTTATCAAACTGTTTTGCTTGAAATGGTAAAGTCTTTTGGCTTTAAAGCCAGCCAACTTCCAGAGCTGATTGGTTTGCTGGAAAGCCAGCCGGGAAAATATATGCTTTCTTCAACGCACCGTGTATTGAAGGACAGGAAGCACCTGGTTATTTCGGCTTTGAATGAAATTCCATCTGCTGCCGTCATTATAGAAGAGGAGGGCAGGTACTTGTTTGCAGGCGGAACATTGTGTGTTAGAGCAACAAGTCAGGAAGATATTTCACGAAACGAAAATATAGCCAGCATTAATGCATCTCTTGTTGAATACCCGCTTATTTTAAGGCCATGGCGCACGGGCGATTACTTTTATCCTTTAGGGATGCAGAAAAAGAAAAAAGTATCCAGGTTCCTTATAGATAAAAAATTATCACTTGCGGAAAAGGAAAGGATATGGGTGGTTGAAATGAATAAAAAGATCATCTGGGTGGTAGGGCACAGGATTGATGACAGGTTTAAGATCACAGATAATACAACAGCGGTTCTGAGGCTGGAGCTTTTATAACTGTTGCAGTATAAACGAGGCTGCCGGTCCTGGGCAGCCCCGATCGCTATGATAAGGCAATGTAATATAATTTTACGTGGATGCTTACAAAGCCAGATCTGATAAAACAAACTCCTGGTCGGGCTCGGTTTTATATGCATCGAGGTATGGAGAATAGGTTTTTACTTTTACAGATTTTGATTTGGGATCAATGTCAAGGATACGCAAATAGCCGCTTCCTCCCATTTCTGATCCCTCCACTCCGCTTTGATAATTGGATAGCATCTGGTATACGTTGTTGCCGTGAATTCCCTTGCTAACCAATAACCCCGTACCATCGTTGAGCACATGTCCGCTGAATACAAAAACAATATTCTGGTAACGGCTTGCAAGCTTCTCCCATATTGCTTCTCCGTTATTTGCTGCATTCTCGCCGGTATCTTTACCAAGCCCATAAGCTTCGGGCAGCCATTTATGATTTGGAGCCGCTCCCATTCTTAAATCATCGGAGTACATATAAGCATGTGTGACAATGATAACTTTATGCAAGGGGTGATTTTTAACGACTGATGCGCCCCATTCTATGATCTTGTTTCTAGGCCCAAATTCCAGGCACAGTACCAGCCATTTTTGTTTACCAGTGTTGAACGTGTACCATACGTTATCCATTTTCCCTTTTTCGTATGCCCCGCCAAAATACGGGACCTTGCTATATTTCGAATAAGGCAAATACTGATTGAATAAATCTGTGTTCCTGATATCGGATCGGCCTTTTGTTCCTATATCGTGGTTACCTGTTACAAATGCGTAGGGAACTTTGCCATCAAGCAACTCGAATGCTCTTGCCGCTACATGCCATTGACTGTCGGCATTGCTGTTGGTTATATCTCCGAGTTGTATCACGAAGCTGATACTGTCGGCCTTCGCTGCGGCCCAGGCAGTCTGCATCCTGAATATCCATGGATACTTTTGAGAATAGTTTTGCGTATCCGGGAGGAGTACAAGCCGGAAGGGCTTATTCTGGGTATTGCCACATATAGTTACAAAGCATACAATAGATAAAAAGAGCATTCGTAGTATCATAACCTGCTTATTTAATGCTGATGTTTTGCCGGCACTTTATCCGTATATATTATGCAATCTGTTGCTCTGAGCTCATAGCCGGCAGGAATATCTTTTGTTATTATTTTTACTGTATGTTTCCTGTTGGGGAGCTGATACTTAAAAGCAATCTCCAGTTTGCGCGTTGTAAAGTTAGTAGGATATTTATAATGCCCAAGTTCTTTACCATCCAGGAAAACAGTTGCTTCTAAAACTTTATCTGGCAGGTTATTATTTCTTTTGGTGGCCTTGCCCCGCATTGCAAACCCGGTTCCTTCAAATTCAAAAGTATATTCATTTTTTAGGGGTTCATTTAAAATGGGCTGTGCTACCGGGTACATGCCATCGAAACTTTTCTCAAAGCGCACAGGAACCGGCTTTTGTGCTTTTATCACCACCTCGTTTTGCTTTACAGTACCTCCGTTTCTTTTTATCATCTCCAGCGCATGTTTATAACCTGTTTCATAAACCTTGTTCAGGGACATAGTAGTGTATTGAAAATCCATGTCCTCAACTTCGGAAAGCCCCAGCTTCCACTGTTTGGGTATCTTATCATATCCTAACATGGTTCCTAGAATACCTCCTGCTGTTGCAGGATTGCAGTCTGAATCCTGCCCGGCACGGGTTGCTATTTCCATAGTTTTGCCAAAGTCTCCTTTACCATAAAGCAGTCCCAATAATACATAGGCCGAGTTGATGGTAGCATCAATATTGAATGCGGCAAAAACGCCATCCGGGCAACCAATATCATCGCTCCACTTTTTTTGCAGCTCAAACCAGGTTTGTTTCCAGTCCGCAGGATATTTTTTATGCCAGTTAATAACATCCTGCATACATTTATAAAAATTACTTTGAGCAGGAATTGTTTTTAACGCTTCACTGATTACGAAATTCATATCGTCTGATATGAAGGCAAGAGAATACATAGCGCCAACAAAAACGCCACCATACCAGCCATCTCCGTAATTCATGATATGACCGATCTTATCGCTGATAGTGGAAGCTGCGTTGGGCATACCCGGTGTCATCAGCCCCGCAAAATCTGCCTCTATCTGGTAGTCAATATCATCTGCGTGAGGATTATTAAGCCAGTGACCGGATTCCGGAGGCTTTATACCGTTGAGAATATTATACCGGGCTGCCTGGTTGGCATGCCACAGCTTGTATTCGGCATGGGCAAAAGCCTGTGCAAAGGAATCAACAGGGGCATCTAATCCTACTCTTTCCAGGATATCAACAAATGTGAGGTCCATGTATATATCGTCATAAAGACCGGGAGTTTCGGTCATTGTTTTTTTCAGATAGCCATCGTACCATACAATAGGCTGGTAATCCTGGATAAAAGTTCCGTTATACTTAAATTCCGTTGGCCCTCCATAAGTAACACCAATGGTCTGGCCGGCCCATCCACCTTTTATTTTATCCTTTAGCGCATTGGTAGTGAGCGTAACCTGGCCATAGGAAGGCTGTGCCGCTTTTTTTTGTCCCGTGGATTCTGAAACAGTGATAAAGCAAAACAGTAGTAAACAAAACAGCAATCGGATCATAATCATTAATTTATTATTTTGAAATATTTTATACTTATATTAAAGAGGGTTGCCTATCTGAAAATAGGTGCGGGGGCCCGAAGTTCTGGAGCCGGCCTGGTAGTAAGGAATAAGCGATACAGCACTATTGTTGATGTTGAATGAAATACCGTTTTGAGTGGGATTGGGTTTGAGCCGCTGTAATATTTCTTTAATACGTGTATCGTCCGGTTCCAGGCCTGCAAAGGGCTCTTCTGAAGGCTTTGCATTTATTTTCTGTGCCAAAGCCAGCGGGCCATAAGAGAAAGCTACCCATTTGCTCCCTTTTTCGCCTTCCTGGAGCGCTACATTTAATTCAAAATTCAAATCTATTGTAATGACATCGCCTTTTTTCCAGGTGCCTTTTACTATGTGATATCCTTTATCGTTAAGCGTAGCACTAATAGCTTTACCATTACGTTTTACACTTTTTAAAGTACTGTTAGCCGGAATACGGAAAGCTACAGGGAAGGTTTTCGGTTGTGCAATATTTAAGGTAATATTTGTTGTAGTGCCTGTTGGGTACGAACCTTTTATCATCAACTGGCCTCCACCTAATGATACAGGCAAAGAAATTGCAGAGGGCGATAAAGAGTTAATGTATAACTGCTGATCTGTTGTTCCCACCAGGTAACGTGCAAACAGCTCCAAAGCGCGTGGGCCGCTGGATGCGCAGCAATGTATCACTGATTCGTAGGGTGGAGCGGCCTCATTAGGCTTTGTATAATAGCACCAATCAATACCATCTGTATATTGCCCTCCTAATAATTGATTGTACAAAGCAGTTTCTGCTTCTGTAAAAAATACTGCCTGGCCGGTATTTTCAAACAGCATCAGATTTAACTGTATCCATGTTACGGTGCAGCAATTTTCTACCACAATTTCGTAAGGATTAAAAACATCGGTATGAGCGAAACATTCTTTATTGGCATTGTATGATGCTTTCCGCGTCCACGGGCCTCCGGTTGTTAATACATGCCGGCTCCTGATCTGGTTCCATCCGTTCATTACAGTTTGCAAATAGCGCTGATTCCCGGTACACTGGTAAAGGCGGTAATAACCGAGCAGGTTCGCCATTAGCTGGTAGGCCTTGCCATCTCCCGGCTTGGCCACGCTTTCGTTTGCCAGCATAGTGCCCATAAGATGCAGGTCGGGATTTTTTTCACTTGCGGATACTATGTATTCTGCAAAATCAAGATATTTCTTTTCTTTTGTGCGCTGGTACAGCATTACAATCGATTCTAACAGGGTAGAAGTGGACATTCCATGTCGGGTGCCGTTTTTTGTTATGTCTGCTTTGTCTTCGCCAAAAGTTGCTATCAGCAGGTCGCCCATTTTTTTGCAGGCATCCAATACTTTTTCATTGGGATAATACTGATCGTAAACCAGCAAGCCATAGAGATTATAACGGTGTGTCCATACATCCCAGCTTTTGGTATCGCCGGGAACATTGAAAAACTGCATTGCAGGCGCATAAGTGCCCATGTACCCGTTTTTAAGCTGGGTAGCTATTAACCGCTGAGCTGTTGTGCTCAGTTGCTTTTGCAATTTCTGATCTTTTGTGTTTTCACAGGCCAATGTAGCGGCATGTATCCATTTGCCTGCGTGCTCTCCCTGCCATATATGTTCTCCCGGCCTTGATTCAAAACCCTGTAATAAGAATGGTGCTTTGGCTACATACCAGAGCCGTTTGTTGCGCCAGAGGCTGATACGCTCTCCTAAAAGCCCGTTGGCTTGTGCAGTGGGTAGCGCTTTATATTGAATAGCCGAATGATCTGCAGTTGCTTTCTTTACTATTCTGGGACCTGCTGAACTATCAGGCGAAAAACCAGGATTAGGAGCCAGCATTTTTGCATTGACTGATTTTCTCCATTGATGCAACATTGCTCTAAGCTCATTTGCTTTTTGGGGTTCCTGCTTAGCTATATCGTTTTGCTCTCCTATGTCATTTACCAGGTTAAAAAGCTGCACTGTATTGTTTTCGTAGTATTCTATCAGTTTATAATCGCCATAACGCACAGCTCCGCCGGGGCTTTGCATTCCATGATTACTGTAATGCGGGAAATGCCAGAATATAGCTTTCCTGTTAATGGCTTCCTTGCCTTTGAGCAGCGGGGTAATGCTTACTCCATCCTTATGCTGTTCTGGTAACAACGGAAGGCCAAGCATATCTAATATGGTAGGATAAAAATCGGTACTGATAATTGGCACGTGGGATTCTTTGCTGATTTGCCCCTGTCCCGGCCATTTTATTATAGTTGGAACCCTGATGCCACCTTCATACAGCCAGCCTTTTCCTGCACGCAATGGCAGGTTGGATGAGGCAAATGCACCATCCAGCGCATTGGGCCTGATAACGCGGTAAGGATTGCCTATATTGGCGGCAGACATCCCTCCATTATCTGATGCAAAAATGATAATAGTGTTCTGATCTATTCCCAGCTCTTTAAGCTTGTTCATTACCCTTCCCATGCTTTCATCCATGCTTTCCACCATAGCGGCAAACTGGATATTGTCCTGGAATTGTTTGATCTTAACCGTATGTTGAGGCAGCACACTATACCCGGCGTATTGCGGATCATTGAGCAGGTTATCTAACTGAGACCTGGAAAGAGGTTGGGGGTCATCCGGATTGCCTTCAAGGATAAAAGGCGCGCCGGAAGGCTTTTTCATCTGCGCCAGTTTTTTACGGTATTTCTCTACCAGGTCCGGCCGTCCCTGTATAGGATCGTGCACAGCAAAATGAGACAGGTACATAAAGAAAGGCTTGTCCTTATTTTTTTCTATATACTTCAAAGCCTCTGTTGTAACCCTGTCTGTTAAATATTCTCCTTTAGGCCCGTCCTGTAAGCCAGGCATACCGTATGGCGAAAAGTATGTTTGATTGGGCCAGCCCTTGTTCCATTCTGACAGACGTTCTTCAAACCCATGCGCCAACGGGTTTGAGGGGTCTTCGCCTAAATGCCATTTTCCGAAAATAGCGGTACGGTATCCATTGGCCTTTAGTGTTTCTGCCAATGTAGAATCCTCATAAGACAATTGCTGTACGCTGCGTACATTCAGAAACCGCTGAAACGGAAAATCTTTTCTTCCGGGGAGCCAGTCTGAAAGGCCGCTCCTGCCAGGATATTTTCCGCTAAGAATACTTGCCCGGGTTGGAGAGCATACCTGGCAGGCGGCATACGCATCGGTAAAACGCACCCCCTGACTGGCGAGCTGGTCAATATTGGGCGTTTCATAAAAATCGCTGCCATAACAGGAAATATCTTTCCAGCCTAAATCATCCACCAAAAAAAGAACAACGTTCATTTTTTTCTGAGAGCGCTGCGAGTTTGATGTAACCGAAAGCATCAGTACGAAGACGACTAAAAGACTTTTAAAAAAGCGTGTATTCATGTGTATGTTTTTTATTTGATTTTTATTACATGCCTGCCTGTTGGTAGGCAGGGAATTTTGCATAATCCCGAATGCTTTGGGGATCATCGTTTTGAATATTAATTTACTCGAAAGTTTTTATGCTCATTTCATATTTTTCTTATTGATTACTTTCACTGTGATTTTTTGTTTGTACCTGCTGAAGAGTGCTTTTCAGAAGCGCTGCTTTTTCAGGAAGATGTGCAAACAGATTGTGATTTTCTGCCTGGTCCTTTTCTAAATCATACAACTGGAAATCTTTGGTAAAAGGACCGTTAGCATAAAATGTTTGGCCCCACGCAGCATTCCCGCCTTCAATATATTTCCAACCTCCTTGTCTTACAATATAAGCACCACTTCCTCCTGCAGCCAGCACCATTGAACTACGTACCTGTTTAGCAGCAGGATTTAGTATGGATGCAAGATAACTGTAGCTGTCTTCTCCTTCACCAGGCTTTAAAGGCTCACCTATTACTTCAGCTACGGTAGCCATCAGATCTGTATTGCATACCATGTGATGGTTGACAGATCCCGCTTTTATTTTCTTTGACCAGTACATAATCAAAGGAACCCTGTGCCCGCCTTCCCAGGCATCAGATTTAAAACCTCTGTAAGGGCCGGATGAAGCGTGGTCATAAGTGAGCCAACCTTTTTGGGTTGCTCCTCTTCCCTGCGGGTTCTGGTAGTGGGGCTCATAATTGCTGAAATAGGGCAAATAGTATTTATTCCCTAAGTCATTCCTGTATTTTTCCAAGGGGACTAACGCATCTCCGGGAACAGCTCCGTTGTCGGATGTAATAATCAGCAATGTATTGTCAAATGCCTTGTTCCTTTTTAAGGCTTTTACCACTTCACCAACAATCCAGTCAAACTCAACAACCATATCGCCTCTCAGCCCGGCCTGGCTTTTGCCTTTTGTAAAAGTGGGCAGGCAGGGCCGGTGAATAGCGCTGGTAGGGAAATACAGGAACAAAGGTTTTTTTGTCTTCTTTGAAAAATGTTTGTCAATGACACCTGTTGCTTTCGCTGTAAGTGCCTGGTCCATTTTTTCGAGATCCCATTCAGGAGCTTTTGCATTGGGCTGGTCTGTATCATATACATAGGTTCGGGGTACAACGGGAGCGGAAAGTACCTGATCATTTTCTATAAATGTAAATGGGATCATGTTATTGGAAGCAGCAATGCCAAAATAATAATCAAATCCTTTCTCCAGCGGTCCTCCTGTAACCGGCCTGGAGAAATCAATATATTGCTGAGTTGTGCGCTCCCATGAATTAAATACCGTTTTCTGAGGTTCTTCTATAAGCGTATCCTTTAGTGGCCAGTTAAAGCCCAGGTGCCATTTGCCAATACAGGCCGTATAGTAGCCGTTTCTTTTCAAAAGGGATGCAAGTGTAGTACGTCCCGGCTCTATAAGCGGTTGTGCAAACCAGGTAAGCACGCCTGATTTGAGTGAAGTGCGCCAGGAGTAACGTCCTGTCATGATGCTGTAACGGGATGGAGAACACAGCGAGGATGCCGTATGCGCATCGGTGAAGTGTATTCCCCTGGCAGCGAGCGCATCTATATGAGGCGTTTTTATTTTGGATGCCCCATAACTGCTGAAATCACCGTAACCCAGGTCATCGGCCATAATGATCACGATATTGGGATGCTGCAGCGTCTGCCCCTCTGCTTTTACCAGGAGCAGGAGAAAGAAGCATATTGTTTTAAAAATACGAATCAATGTCATAAACGATTTTTTTACAGCTTTCAGATATTTATGATCTGATACCAATAATTATTGCTTTTCAAACGCTCCTATATCCGGCATAGCTCCTGCAGGAATAGCGGAGTTCTTAAAGTCTTTTGTATATCCCAGGTCCACTGCTTTATCAATAGCCATGCTGTTTTCCAGCAAATCAAAATGTTCAGGAATGGCAGCCATTACATATTTTTTTAATTGAGGATTCCCATATACTGCTGCAGTTCCAGGGCCTTCTTTTCCTATTACCAGGTTACCGGAGGCAGCATAGTATAAATTGTGGCTTATAATGTTGTTAGGGGTATGCACGCCCCGCAGTCCCGTATTAAAAACAGGAATATCTTTTTCTGTAATGATGATATTGTTCCTGATCTTATTTTTTGAATCGTTCCCTGTGATATTGAACACGCCCCAATCGTTCACGTTCACTTTTCTCCTGATGATAGTATTATGATCAATACTGAAATTTTCTCCTTGCCAGATAGCTGTAAACTGCTGGTAGTCGTCACTTAGATTATGATGTATTTTAAAATCCCTGTAATCGGGGTGTTGTTTTACATCTGTCCAGGTGACTTCCAGGAAGCCCTGGCAATCCCTTGTATAATTATGATGAATATGTATATCTGATTTGTTATAGCGGGCATCATCTATCTCGAAGGCACCTCCGTCTGCTCCGCCACCTACACCGCCTTCCCAGTGTATGTTTGGATCTTCTGCGCGATAATTAAATATCCTGTTGAACCGCGCTTCCTGGTGATCTGCTCCGAACCATATTCCAATCGGTCCCCAGCCCCATTCTTTAAGCACCCGGTTACAATCGTGTATATAATTGTTTTCGATTACAGCATAGGGGCCATAGCTTTTTATACCTACAACACAATCTTCCATTTCGTTATTCCGTACGATGCAATATTTTGCAGTTTTATCTAAGTAAACAGCGCCCATTTCCCACACATCCCATCCACCATCAGTTTTATAATTACCGGGCTTATGAGCGGCTGTTTTATGAAAGAAAAGATTTTCTACTATCACATAACTGCCTTTTATGCGGATACAATTACCAAAATTATCCTGCTCAAATACAGGATTGGTAAAAGCAGGCGCCGCGTTTCCTTCGCCATAAGCAGTCAGTACTATAGGTTGCCGGGCTGTTCCTGATTCATTTATAAATAGCGGGCCGGTAAAGGCAGATCCTCTTTTAAACTTAATTGTATCTCCCGGAATGAGCTTTACTGTTTTTAGTTTATTTAAAGACTTCCAGGCAGCCTGGGCTGTTGTTCCGGCAGCTTTATCATTACCGTTGTCAGCATCTATATGATAAACGCTGGCAGCCGGTCTTGTTTCATAGCTCTCTGTTTCCCGGGCAGAACAGGCCATGATGAAGCAGGCTGTCAGAACGAAAAGCCTTTGAACAAGCTGATATAATACCTGGTATATCATAACAACTATTTGAACTCGGGGGTTACAAGATTTTGAACTGTCATGTTTGTTGTTTGCAGCCAATTGCCCTGTGTGAGCTTAGTGCCATTAAATACAATATTGTCCCATACAAATCCGTCAAAATATTCATCAGCGTCATTGCCTATAATACTGTTTTTAAATTCTGTGCTCATCGTCATTTTCACATTCCAGTTCTTTAATGTAAGACCATGAATATGATTGGGGCTGAAGCTATCGGGCGAAATATTAAAAATGATGGGAACAGGATTTTCTGTAACCAGATCCTCTATCAGCCAGTTGCTTTGCACTCCGGATTTGCCCGGCTCCTGGTAACGGTTCCCTACGCAATTAATAACAGCCCTGTTAAAGCCAGGCTTGTTCCATTCGGCCCTAAGTACATCTACCCGGCTTACTTTTACATTTGCTGCATTAGAGCCACCCCAGGCCATCTGTATAACGCCGCCATTATTAAGCTGCCATACCACGCAATCGGACCAGGTAATATTATCCCGGTAAATTTTTATGGCATCATCATTGGCCCATATAAAACAATTGTTTACCGTGGAGCCTGCAAATGCGGCAATGCCATCACAGTTGTACACCCATCCACCAATTACTTTGGTCCAGCTTACTTTATTGTTTTGGCCAATTAACCTCACAGCAAAATATTTAGGATCAGCTACCACAATACCATCGATCTGGATATTATTACTTTGGTTAATGGCTTCAATACAATGGGATTCCCTGTAATTCAGCTTACCCGATGAAAGCACGCCTCTTCCAAATATTTTTACATTGGGGTTGCCATCCATAATTAGTGCTCCATACACCCAGGCACCTTCTTCAAAATAAATATTCTTAATATTTGATGGCACTTTGTATACGCCAATATTGTGCACGCCATTGCTAAAATAAATTCCGGAACTGGAGGAAGCTACAGCGCCTACCGTGGCAGCCGTAGCATTATTTAATACAGCATAGCCGCTTTGCTGACGGGAAGGGGCGTTTGCCTCCGGGGGATCAGCAAAAATGATCAGCCCATTTTTATACCCGTTCTCACCAATCTCTACAGAAAACTGACCCGGGTTATTCAATGTAAAGCGTATCACATCGCCATCTCTTACTGATGATACATTATGCCTGGACGGCAAAATACGAACAGTGCCGGTTAAAGGAACTTTATTTTTATTGAGTACTTTTACTTCAACTGTAATACTGCCGGAAAAAGAAAATTTAGTCCAGTGTATGCTCCTGCCGGCGAATATCTCTAATGGGAATTTGTCGTTCTCCTGCATATTCATATATCCCGGTGAATAAACGGGACAGGTGTTTTGAAACACCACTGACTTTTCGGTTTTCCCGTTTCGAACCACGCGGACCTCATATATTTCTGATTGAGGTACCCCGGGATATAGATCTTTTTGAGGATCTGTTGGTGATGGTTCTTCGGGAACTTCCTGGCTATGATCGCTTTTTTTACATCCCATTGACCACCCTGCAATAAAACTCAGAAGTAGTAAATGGAACAGGAATAATATGTAGCATCTTGTCTTCATAATAAGTAGGGTACAGTTTGTTAACGGGGGATAAATAAGCCCTTGCCGCTGCTGGCGATCGCCATCTCACGTATTTTTCCAACCTGTTCTTTTGCTTTCTGCTCATTGCCTGTAACTGTAAATTGTTGCCTTTCTATGCTCAGGAGCGCATGTTGAAACATTGCATGCAATTTGTTTAAATGTTCGTTTTCGATAGATCCCGTCTTAAATGCTTTACCTTCTTTGTACAATTGATCCTGGCGCAGCTTTAACCTTTTATAGTAAGATTCGTAAACAGGCAGCTGCTTAGGGATGGAGTAGGGGACAAAGCAGGCAAAGCGTACTGTTTCTTCTAACTCTCGGTAGGCTGCAATGGCCGTTTTTGCAGCGGCGCCGTAAACGGTTGTACAATAAAGCTGAACCAGGCTATCTACGTTTATATCGGGGTTCCATGCCAGCCCGCTCAATACATAATGATTGATTCCGTAAGTAAACCAGTCGCCCGGTTCGCTATAAACAGAAACGCCGCTAACCCCCATTTTTTTATAATACTTAAGATCTTTTTGCATGTAGTGTGTGAGCATATTCGGAAGGCTGCGCCAGGCATATCTCCTGTAATAAGAATACAGGCTGATCTCTCCTTTAAAATCATCTCTCCATGTTTTCAGGTGATTGTTATAGAACCTGTTGTTTTCTGCTTCCGGCTCGTAAATCTGGTAATCAAAATTTTGCTTGATGGGGCAGAAGTCCACCAGGATATCGGGATCAAGCACTACGGAATCCGGTGGGGCGGTGTAATGGCTGTAAGCCAGGCATTCCAGCTTTACACGGGGCAAATGCTTTTTCAGAAACTGTGCTGTTTCATTCACAAAAAGAGCATGCCTTGTTGAAGCTGATCCCAGCGCTGTACAGTTTGCGCAGTAGCACCACTCTTCACTGTCCGGCGGCCAGAAATCAAAAATATCAATCTCAGGTCTGTCTTCCAGATAAGCCAGTATATTGTTATGAACATAGGCCACCGCCTTGGGATTGGAAGTACAGCATACCCATTTTTTATCGAGAGAACGCTGTCCGTCTTTATTCATGCCAAACCATTCAGGATGTTTTGAAAACAGTGTCCCGGATTCCATTGAAGCATTCAGGAAGTTTTGATAGCCATGTCCGCCTACTTCAACTTTAATACCTCTTTTCTTTAACTCGGGAGACAGATTTTCTCTCCAGTTGTCCCATTGCACTTTTCCATGCCCCTGGTAATTAATGGGTGCTACTAAAATATTAAAACGTGCTTTAGGCATCCATTCAGCCAGTTGAACAAGATTAGTAGTATTATGGGAAAGCCCTTCTTCTATATAAAGCTTCCTGTATTTAAAAACAGGGGCCTGTAAGTCATTTTGTGTATGCGAATAAATGAGTGTATGGTTGCGGGGCACGTACTCATGAGCACCATTGTAAAACTCAAATGCAGGCGCTGCCCAATGGCACCCAAGCCGGGAAAGAAAATCGTACACAGCATACAAAACACCTGTTTCATCAGCGGCTGAAAAATATATTTTATTCCTGTCCTTTGAAATTCTGTAATTATTTTCCGTCTTATTGGAAAACTCTTTTTGCGAAGCCGAAAGTACTATTGTTTTGTTTCCCGGAGCGGAAGCAATACTGAATCCGGCGCCACTGATCTGATCCAGGTATTTCTTCAGCTCTGCACCTGCAAACCGAAGGGTAGGACCCGATGCACCATCGAGATAAATATTGTATAAAGCTTTGCCTTTGGATGCCAGCAGAACCGTATCCGGAACGGTGGCCAACATTGCATTGTGAAGCCCCATGCCCGCTATGAATAGTATGTAGCGTAATATATTCAGCATGCTATTTTTTTGCAGGGTTTAATAATCCGGGTTTTCAACAAAATTGGGATTTTCCGCCACCCTGCCTACACCCAGCGGCAGGTAATAATTACGTTCCATGAATGTGCGCGCCACTCCTTCAGCGTTGGTAAGCGTTATTTTATATTTTTTAGTGTTGTAGTTATACGAGTATTGCAGTCCCCTCATACGCTTTCCATCCAGCCATGCCCTGGCAGTACGCCAACGGCGCAAATCCCAATAGCTATGGTTTTCCCAGCTAAGTTCTACCAGCCTTTCGTTTTGTATTACCTGCTCTGTAATGGCAGCTTTGGGAGGCATGCTGGCTCTTGCCCTTAAGGCATTCAATGTTGTCAGGGCTTCATCGGTATGTCCCAGGTAAAAAGCAGCTTCAGCAAGATTTAAGTATATTTCACCTAACCTGAAAATGATATAATCTGTTTCATCGGCAATAACCGGCTCCGGCTTCATGGCTTCATTGCAGCGCTTACGCACCATTAATCCGGTTCTTTGCGTATTTCTGTCGATGGCTTTGTAAGGCCAGCCGTCTTCTGCAGTACCTGCTGTTAAAGTTTTTCCATCTCTAATGGTGCTTGAGTGAAATAAGGTATGTCCACCCTGCCAGGGGCTTCCGGGATAGAATACCGAAGCACGGAAGCGGGCATCGCGGTTGCCGAACAGATTAGCCATGTCCCATTCCTGGGCTGTAAGCTGGGTGCGGGTAACTGATGTTCCCGGGCGGCCATCGGCAAATTCAAAAAGCTCTACAAAATCATATAAGTACCACATAGAGGCCCAGGTGCCGTTAAAGTCATGAGGCATGGCGCGAAGCGTATAGGCATGCGCCCTGTTTTTACTGTAATTATATACTTCTGCCATGATTACTTCTTTATTGTCGGCAGACTCGTCCAGGAACAGATTCTGAAAGTTAGCTACCGGGTCGGTATATTTTTTATAAAGTGAATGAATACCATTATTGAGAATGGCTTTTGAAGCCTCATAGCTGATGCTTGCGTAATGTTCTGCGTCTGACTTAGGAAATCCTAAGAGGCCGTTTAATTGCTGCTGGCCATATTTGGCAATACTGGCCGCATATAAGGCAGCACGGCTGCGCAATGCATAAGCGGCCCATTTGCTGGGGCGGCCTTTATCTTTGTCCTGGTATTGAGATGGGAGATCATTTACCAGGTCATCTGTTTCTGATAGTATAAAATCATATACTTCTTTTTCCGAATTACGGGGAAGAAATATTTCTTCTTTTGGCGCATCAATTTCCTGTGCTTTTGTAATAATAGGAACCCCGCCAAAACGTATAACTGTTTCAAAGTACATATAAGCTCTTAAAAAACGTACTTCGGCAATACGCTGCTTTATCAGATTTTCTTCTAATGGCGATTCTTTTATCTTTTCTAAAAAATAGTTGCAGTCCCTGATATTCTGATACTTCCAGTAATCAAGCTCGGAAGCCACGCCGGAAGAGGTAAGCACGTTGGTTGACGCAGTATATGATTGGTGGTGTGTACCGTGGGAGCGGCCTTCCCCTCCCATGGATGCAACCATTGCAAAAGAGGTTTGCTCATCTGTATTCCCTCTCATCTCAATAAAGTCAACCCTTGCATATAAATCAGCCAGGTAAGCATCCACTAATGCCGGGTCTTCCCACACCACTGCATCTGTAATAATATCTAAAGGCTCCTTATCCAGGAATTTAGTGCATCCGAAATTGCCGGCAAGCAGCATGACAATTAAAAGCTGTATCACTTTCATTTGCATATTTCTGTTTATATTTCTTTTCATGGCGTGAGCATTTATAATTTGAAATTTAATCCGAAGGAAATGACTTTTACCGGCGGATAGAATTTTTGTGTATCTGTTGCTTCCGGATCCAGCGATTTTTTATAGAAACCCAGTCTGCTCCAGGTGAGCAAATTGCTGCCTGCGACAAAAACATTCATATCTTTTATGCCTATGTTTTTAATCCAGTTGTACGGGATTGTATAATTTATATTCAGGTTGCGCAGGCGTAAATAAGTGCCGTCCTTTAACCAGAAGTCAGATACTTTATTGTTATTGGTATTTACGCCTACACCTGATCCAAGTATAGCAGGCAATTTAGCATCCGGATTGATATTTACACCCGGATTATTGGGGTCTGGTTGCCAGCGATATTTGTAATGAAAGTCATAGGCATTAGCCAGGTTATTCAGGGCGCCGCGCTGTATATCTGCAATCATATAGTTGTATAAAGATGCTCCCTGGAATAACAGGGTGAGGCTAAGGCCTTTGTATTCCATTTGTATATTTAACCCATAAGTTAAATCCGGAAAACTTGCAGCGCCAATTACATCCTGGTCTTTCCAGTCAATGATATTATCGCCATTCAGGTCTTTGTATTTTATATCGCCTGGTACAAGCGTTTTATTTTGGGCCTGGTCCTGATCTACTCCATAGTTGTCAATTTCTTCCTGGCTCATAAAAATACCATCTGAACGGTAGCCAAACCACCTGTTGGTCAGATTGCCTGTCCTTTTATAAATTCTTATTTCATCGGGATCTTCGTATAGCGGCTCTGACCACTTTCGGTATCGCTGCCGTGCAAGGCTGGCGGAGCCTGTTAGTGAATAGTAGAATACACCCCCTATTTTGTTGCGGTGATTTAGTGACAGTTCCATCCCCCTGTCAGATGTTGAGTTGATGTTTAACTGGGGCAATGTAGCACCGAAAGTAGAAGGATAATTTTCTAATGGCGCTCCAAAAACATTGTTGGTAATACGGTAGAATGCATCGAACTCAAATCCTATCAGTCCGTCTTTAAAAGTACCTTCAAGGCCAAGATTATATCCGGTCATAGTAAGCCATGTAATATCCGGATTAGGTAATCCTGTGGAGTATATTCTTTTATAGACATCGGTGCCAAACAAGTACACACTGGTTAATGCTCCCCTGATTTCATAACCGGTGAGGTATTTAAAAGCTTCTACATTATCATTACCGGTTCTGCTGTATGATCCTCTTATCTTCAGGTTATCTATCCAGGAAATATTGTCTTTGATGAATGGTTCTTCAGATAACCTCCATGCCGCTGAAGCACTGGGGAAGAACCCCCATCTGGAGCCTGGGGCAAATTTGTGGCTGGCATCGTAACGAAATGTACCTTCCAATAGATATTTGGCCTTATAGGCATAATTAAAACGGCCTACATAGCTTACGCGACCTGTTTCAACAGCATTCCCGTTGTTGCTTATATTTTCAGTAGACCCGGCAAACAAATACGGAATTTCAACTGATAAAAGATCTACTCTTCCTGCTGATAAGGAAGTATTACGGGTGTCAATACCTTCTGCAAGCAATAACCCTTTGATGTCATGATTTCCCAGGTTCCTGTTGTAGTTTAGAGAAACCATCGGGTAGATCTGGGTATATTGGGAAAAGTTCTCGTTCAATGAATTAGCTCCATTGGTTCCTCTGTCCTGGTATTCGCTGGCTGCGTAGTTATAGCTGTATATTTTGAAAGGGCGGTCAAGAATTTTGGTGTACTGATAATTCATTGCGTAGTTTAAAGCTGCATTGGCCACAAGGCCGGTAATACCCGGTATTTTATAGTTCATACTAAGTCGCCCTGTAAAATACCTTTGAAGATTATCATTAAACCCTGTCATATTCCGGATCGTTTGAGCTACAGGGCTTCTTTCAAGAAATCCAGAGTAAGCGCCTCCTTTTGAAGGATCAGGCAGCAGGGCGTGATGAACCGGTACCGCTGTTTTTAGATTGGTCCATATATCCACAAGGTCCGTTTGAGGGGCAAGCCGTAATTCATTCCGGTAAGACAGGTCGAGGGATATTCCCAAACGATCGCTGATCTGCGCATCAATGTTAGAACGTACATTGTACCTGTTGAAGCTCAAATCGCCGGAGCGATACATACTTGCCTGGTCTATATAGCCTGCTGTCATGAAATACTTCACTTTATCGCTGCCGCCGTTAACAGTAAGCGAATGGGAATGCATGGGTGTCCAGGGCCTGAACGCAGCATCATACCAGTCAGAATTAGGGTAGTCCGGATCCGTACCTTCTTTGAATTTTTGAATATCTTCTTCCGAGTAGGTAAAAGGCAAACTGCTGTTCAGTTCACCTTCCCGCAACAGTTCGGCCCATTGCCAGGAGGGTACAAATTTAGGCGCAACGGTAGGGCTTTGGGTACTGTAACTTCCATTGTAGCCTACAGTTGGTTTGCCGGATTTTCCCCGTTTAGTGGTAATCAGCACAACACCGTTTCCCGCACGGGCGCCGTAAACTGCAGCTGCAGCATCCTTTAACACGCTTATAGATTCAATTTCGTTAGGATCCATACGTGTCCAGGAAGTTTCTATTCCATCCACAAGTATTAGTGGCGCATCGTATCCGCGAATGCTGAGATTAGCATAGTCAGAACCGGGAACACCTGAGTTTTGTTTTGTAAATAATCCCGGTGCCTTACCTATGAGTACTTCCGACACGTTGGAAGAAGGAACTTTTACAAGGTCCTTCGACTGAACGGTTGAAACGGCTCCTGTTAAGTTTATTTTCTTTTGAGATCCATACCCCACAACAACTACTTCTCCCAAAGCGGCATCACCAATCAATAATCCTATATCTACCTGTTTTCTGCCTGATAGTTCTACCTGTTGCGGCTGGTACCCCGTAAACGTGAACAAGAGACTTGAAGTGTCGGAAGAAACAGTGATGACATAAAGGCCATTGTCATCGGCTATAGTTTGAGAAGTAGTTCCAACTTCACTGACCGTAGCTCCCGCAAGCGGCTGATTTGTAGATATATCAGCCACCCTTCCTTTAATGATAGTTTGTGCATTATTGGATTGAATAAAGCAAGCAATAGATATGACGAACAATAGAAAAACTTTTCTTTTCATGATCGTTAATTTTGAATGAATGTATTTTATGAAATGCTACTGCTATTCCCCGGCAGCTATGATAAGAATGAGCCCGGCTATAAATAGCACGAACATAGCAGCAAGCAATTGCGAGACAAGCTTTGAGCTGCCCTTAAATTCTTTCCAGACAGCAACCCCCCAAATGGCAGCTACTAAAGTGGCCCCCTGCCCAAGCCCGTAAGAAATAGCCGGCCCGGCTTTTCCGGCTGCTACCAGGTTGAAGATGTTTCCGATGCCCCATATAATTCCACCCAGAACACCTACCAGGTGCAGGCTTATCTTTCCTTTAAAATAGGATTTGTAAGATATGGGTGCTCCTTCCAGGGGGCGTTTCATTAAAACAGTATTGAAAATAAAGTTGCTGGCAAAGATCCCCGTAGCAAAAATGAAGAATGCTGTGTAGGGTGTCATTTTCTCCGGTTCGGGGTTTACAAAATTATTTACATCCATTGCTGCTGCAATGAAGCGATAGAAGAAGGACATTAAAATACCTGCGATGATTGATAAAATAATGCCTTTTGCAGCAGGCTTTGCCTGTCTGTCTTTTGCAGTGAGCTTTTTGTAAGCAATAGCGTTCAATACAATAGCAATAGTTACCAGTATTACTCCCGAAAACAGCAGGCCTGGTGCACCTTTTTGTACTGCCCAGTAATTAATAAGCACGCCAAGTATTAAAGCAATGCCAATACCTATAGGAAAGGCTACGGCCATTCCGGCAATGGCTATTGCGGCTGTGAGCAGAATATTGGCCAGGTTAAAAATGATACCTCCCATGAAGGCGCTTCCAATATTGGCCATACTGGCCTGCTTTAAATCTTCGGCAAACGGGCGACCCTGTTCTCCCACACTGCCTAAAGTTAAAGCAGCAATTAATGATAGTATTAAAATGCCTATAACGTAATCCCAGTAAAACAGCTCAAAACGCCATTTACCGGTAACTAATTTTTGGGTGTTGGCCCATGAGCCCCAGCAAAGCATGGTGATAAAGCAAAATACTATAGCAAGGGAATAATTTTCTACAATAAACATGGCAAGCTCTTTTAGTGTTAAAAAATATAATGAAGCATCGTTGTTATGGGGCAGCACACCTGCTAGGTATCTAAAGCAAGTTTTCCTATAATCACTTCGTTACGGTAAGGAATGGAAGACTGTGCACCCAGCTTTGTTACTGAAATGGCTGCTGCTTCGCAGGCAAATGCTACCGCATTTACCAGGTTTTTTTTCTCTGATAATGCTACTGCCAGAGCGCCGTTAAATACATCTCCGGCCGCAGTAGTATCTATTGCCTGAACCTTCGTAGCCGGTACAATAGTGAACACTTCATCGGCCAGTACAAGCGCGCCCAGGGGGCCCATGGTAATAACTACATTTTTTACGCCCTGTTTTTTAATTTCCAGGGCCGCTTTTTTTGCGGTCTCCATATCCGTAACATCTATACCAGACAACCTGCAAGCCTCGGTGCAGTTAGGCGTTATGATATCAATATGAGAAAGAAGCTCCTGTGATAACGCCGCAGCCGGGGCTGGGTTTACAATAACAGTGATACCGTTAGCCGAAGCCTTTTGTACCGCATGCTGTACTGTTCTGATAGGAATTTCCAATTGCAGGAGAATGACACCGGCATGCTGACTTTCTGTTATAGCCGGCTCAATATCCTGCGGAAGTAAATTGGCGTTGGCTCCGGGAGCTACAACAATGCTGTTCTCACCGCTTTCATCAACCGTAATTAATGCTACACCTGATGGCAGTTCATCGTCAGATATAATATATTTTGTATTGATGCCCTCTTCATCAAATAGCTGAAAAGATTGTTTACCGAAAACGTCATTGCCCACCTTAGACACAAAAATGGCATTTCCTCCAAGGCGGGCTACTGCAACTGCCTGGTTAGCTCCTTTTCCACCGGGATTCATAAAAAATGAGCCGCCTAAAACGGTTTCCCCGTGTGCGGGAATATGGCTTGTTTTTACAACCATATCCATATTGGTAGATCCTACAACAATAATATTTTTCCTTTCCATATTAGTAATTTGGCAATCTTTTATAAATGATTTGTTTTGGATGCAATCGCTGTCAATCTGATCTAAAAATACATCTGCTTTATTCCGATAAAAAACCTTAGTTTTCTGTTTTTGGAAACTGAAATTTCATGGTTCTTATTTTTTATTAGATGCAATTCTTTTTAAATCAATTAATTATAGAAATAGATTCAAGCCCTGTTTGTAATTCTAAATAACATGTATTGTTCTTTCTGCTTTGTAACAGAGATTCATCAGTTATTGGAGTTAAACGCAGGTAATAACTTCCGCAGAGGTCCTTTCCTTTGCCATCCCGGAACCATGCCCGCAGGGTATTATCTTTAGCCGAAAGCTTAACTGTCATTTCTATCAGCGTTGCCTGCGCATTCTTTTTAACCGCTGTAACAGGAGTGCGTTCATTTACTGATAAACATCCTTCCTCTACAGGAAGGCTTTTCCCGGTACGCAATGGTGTTCCGCCAACCGCTTGGGTTATACCTGCTGTATTGAGGGCCTGGTTTAAGTGGAAAGGCCACCTGCTTAATTCGGCTTTATACCATCCTTCCTGCTCCACTTTTATATGCCAGGTACCACCTGCGGGAGGTCCCTGCACCTGTGCCACTTTCCATTGTGTATTTACATAATCTCCGTTTGCCCAAAAATCGGCAGTAAGTACAACGGATGATTGCTGTGGAGCGCCTATAACTATAGGTACAAACTGATCCATTTCTTTTTCATTGGCATCCCACCATTTGTTATAGACGGCAAGCATTTGCTGAAGTTTTTCAGGGTGCTCTTTTGCTATATTATGTTGTTGTGCCGGATCAGATCTTATATTGTACAATTCATTGTTGCCTACTAATCTCCATTGATTCCATGCAACACAACTGAAATATTTTTCAGGGTGACTACTGCCTCCGTATTGTACTACAAACATCCTGTCTTTTAAGGCTCCTTTTTGTTTCAGCAAAGGAACCAGGCTTACGCCATCAAAAGGTTTGGTTGGCACAGGTGACTTAAACTTCAGTAAATCAATAAAGGTGGGAAGCAAATCCTGTACCTGTGTAGCAGCGGTAATAGTTCTGCCCGTTCCCAGTTTTCCTGCCGGCCATCTGAAAAAACAAACAGCCCTGTGCCCACCTTCATAAACTTCCCCTTTTTTACCGCGCATACCGGCATTATAAACATTCACACCTCCCGTGCCGCCATTGTCATTCATGTAGATGATAATGGTATTTTCTTTTAAACGCCTGTCGATAAGCCACTGATTCAGCCGGGCCATATTGTTATCTATATTGCGTAGCATACCAAAAAAACCTGCGGTTGCAGAGTCGCTTACTTTATTAATATTAAAAATATTATAAAAATATTTTTAATGAAAAAGAACAGAATGCGCGAGATGAGTTGTGTAAAAAAAAAAAATAGTAATCTTCTTTTGGTGCATGAAAAGGACCATGTGGCGCATTAGTAGGGAGGTAAACAAAGAAAGGCTTGTTCTGATCTGATATTTCGCCCATCCATTTCATCGCTTCATCAAACCAAAGGTCTGTGCAATATTTTTCCGATTGAATGGTTTGGTTACCATCCATATAACGGGTACGGTAATAATCATTATCGTATTCAGATTCGGAAAGCAGGCCCCATCCCCTGATCCAGACAGCTTTTTCAAAACCCCGGTCCATAGGCCGATCAGGGTAATTATCGCCTAAATGCCATTTTCCAAAGATCCCTGTACGATAACCGTTTTGCCTGAATATTTCCGGCATTGTTTGAATATCATGGCGCATTGTATTTCTTCCTGCTCCAACAGTTGCAGCCTTATTGTGCAAAGCATCCATACCTGAAAGCAGTTGTCCGCGGGTTGGGGTACAATAAGGGGAAACATGAAAATCAGAAAACTGAATTGCTTCCTGCGCCAGTTGGTCAAGAGCCGGTGTTTGCAGGACAGGATTGCCGTTACAGGAAAAATCGCCGTACCCCTGATCGTCAGACAACACAATAATAACGTTAGGCCTTTTCGGTTGCTGGCCATAGCTTGTTACTATTAAATTCAGCATTACAATAATGAAGGCAATAAGTTTTTTCATGTTATTAATTTGAGTATCCCGAAATGAATGATTGATTATTTTACCGGCTGGATTAATGTAATGTTATACTTTTCCAGTACGCATTTCCTGCCTCTTTACCTTTAAGTAATACACGTTGATATAACCGTATAGTAACGGCCTGGTTTTGATAGGGCGATAAGTCTGCTTCAACAGGATACCAGGTTTGGCCCGGTCCGTTGCCTTCTATCACTTTCCTGATAAGCCGGTTGTTATTTACAAAAATATTCAGTTCCCAGCAGCGCGCGCTGTCAACGCCCACTTCAAGCACCAGCCGTTTTTCATCTGCCAGTGTAACAGATCGTGTTAACACCAGGCCTCTTACTTCGTCTCTCGGGTAGGTTGCCAGCGTATTACCATTTAAATAAGTCATACCACGTATGCCTCCCATACCGCCACCGGCACCACCAAAGCCTGCCCGTTCCATCTTCCAGTCAGGATTCCAGTATTGCGTAAGATCGGCCAGGGTAAATAATTCTGATGGCTGGGTTTGAAGTGGTTCCCACGGAATGACCAGCTGCTGATTGCTGATACGGGCACCATTCTTTATTAATATTTTTTTGCCGATCACGGCAGTTCGCCTGGAAAGCGCTTTCAGGCTTTCATGTACAGCCGGAGTAAGTGTGAGGTTGCCCATTTTTTCACCTGCGATTGTATCACCCAGCGTCTGTAACAAATGCAGAGGAATGCCTTCCAGCCCCTTCATGGCAGCTACTACAGCGCCTGCATTTGCCGCATTACAATCAGCATCTGTAAAATCGGCTGCCTGGAAAGCCAGGTTAATTGTAGTAAGAAAATCTCCTTTACCAAACCATACACAGGCGGCAACGATGCCGCCGTTTGCTACGGCATTATTGGTAGCAGGATATTCAATATGCCACCGGTCTTCCACGGCATTCACAACCTCCCTGAAAGTTTTTCCCCTGGAAGCCTGTTCTATTACAAGATCAAGGCATTGGCGATAAGGAGATCGGGGATCAATAAGACCGGCTGCTTTGCGTACAATATCCGTGGTATTATTTTCTTTAAACCCTAAACTGATCATGCCTGCAATAAAAACAGCTCCATCCACGCCTTCCGCATAACCGTTGATGCGGCCATATTTGCCGGCCAGCGCAGCAGCTACATTCGGCATGCCTGGTGCCAAAGCCCCGTATATATCGGCGCTGAACTGGGGACCGATACTGAACCAAAGCTTGTTATACTGCGGATGTCCACACAACTCTGCACGGATTCCTTTTTTTAAAAGGCTCAATGTTTGTTCGCTGGATCCCCATGTTCCCGCGCTGTTTTCCACCCATTGCTTACCCAGGTCTTCCAGCGACATATCGAACCCATATTTTTCAAAAGCCCTGACAGCTACCATTTCATAATACCAGTCATCATCCACAGGAATATAACCTGTTTTTAATGTGAATTGATCTATGGTTTGTACGCTTGATACCTTGTGCTCAAACGGAAATCCCATTAATGCGCCAATCATTTGTGCAGCCCACACAGCCTGCACTTTATTCTCGTATTCGCTTAAAGAAAGCGTAAGTGTTGAACGCTGAGAAAACATTGTACAGGGAAAAAGCAGCAGCAACGCTATAATTGCTTTCCTACATCCGCAGGCAACATGCCGCAGGTTTATATGGGTCTCAACCAAGAATCGTTCCCCGCACTCTTTATTCATATAAAGTATTTTATACAGCCTATCCTAAATAAATGCATCTCATTTATGTTGGCATGGCACGCGCTGTAGTTTGCTGAATGACTTTTTAATTCAATCGTATATAACCAAAAATAACCCGTCAGGAATCTGAAAAAAAGCCTAACTTTCCTGAGAATTACAAGTTCAACTAACGCATATTTTGCTGCTTCTTTCCATAAGAAAATGATTATAAGTTATTTACTTATAGAACAATTATCCTGAATTTTGCAATCCTAATTTAACGATATCATGTCTGCCTATATTGCCGTTATTCGTTTGATCAACTCATTATCATCATCGGAAAAAAGATCTTTTAAGTTATTTTCCGGAAAACATAAAGGTCATTCGGAGTATATTGGCCTGTTTGACCTGATCTGCGCGAATACAATACCTAATACTGACCGGCGTAATGCAGTTGCAGCAGACTTTAAGAAAAAGTTTCCCGGTTCTTCAATAGACCATACAGCACGTTATCTTATTAAACTGATAACCGATTTGCTGATACGTACCAAAATTGAAAAGGATAACGAATTTAAAATGTGGCACAGCCTCCTGCGGGTTAAAATTTTACAGGAACGGTCTTTACCTGAAGAAAGTTACCGTGAGCTGAAGAAGATCAGGGAAACGGCAGCAAACCTGCAAAACTACCCGGTACAATATATAGCGCTGAGGGAAGAGCTGAACTTTGTTTCGGAGCAGCGGTATTATGGTATTACCGATCAATATATTATTGATATGCAAATGATGGCAAGGGAAACGCTTCGAATGATGCATTCTATTGAGGAGCATTATTCATTATATGAGCTGCTTCAATACAGGTTAATGCGCCTGGGTAAAGCCGCTTCAGAAGAAAGCCGTAAGAAATTGGATGATCTTTTACTAAGCGAGGTGAGCCTGGTTACAGGGAAAATACGGAACACTTTTGAATCAAGAAAACTGCACCTGCTTTTCCAGTCGTTTTATTTCATTTATACAGGCGATTATAGTTCTGCTGTCCGTTGCTTCTATGACCTGAACCGTTTATTTGAGCAGTATCCGCAGCTTCACGGGCATCCACCGGTAGATTATTTTTCTGCTCTTGAGGGGGTTTTGGACAGCCTTAGAAGTATCCGGCATTTTGATGAAATGTTTTATTATGTTGACAAACTAAGGGTTATCTCTAATGAAGGAGTTCCCGATTATTTCCGGGGCCTGATTGATAAAACAATTACCCTGTACACGCTTGCTGCGATGTTAGGCAAGGGCGAATATAATAAAGCAGTTGAATTTATTGAAGCGCTGCCTGAGTCGGTTTTTAGTTCTTACCAGATCGTGAATGATGAAAAGCAGGCAGAGCTGTGCTTTTATTGCAGCCTGGTATATTATCACAGGAAAATGTATAAAAAAGCCCATAAGTATCTTTTTAACGTGCTGAACGATTACAGTAACTTTTCTCAGCAGCCCATATATAAAGCCATACGGCTTCTTAATATGATCATTCACTACACGTTAAAAGATATGACCTACCTGGAATCCGATATCCGGGCTTATCGCAGGTGGACTAAAATAGCAGGGCTTTCTAAAACGGCTACCGCTATAGTCAAAACACTGCTGCACCATCCGGGAACAAAGACCCGTCATGTAAATGCTGCATTTTTGAAAAAACTTTCACCGGCACTTGACACTATTTCGAAGGATCGCTATGAAAGGCAAATCCTTAAGTATTTTGATTTTATTGCGTGGATAAGAGATAATGTTCGATGAGTTTTTATGAAGGTCGATGGACTATAAACCATGGTCCATCGACCTTCACACTCTTATTTACCAAATTTATATGTTGTAACGGTTTTATATACTTCTCCGGGTTTTAAAGTGGTAGAAGGGAATGAGGGTTGGTTGGGAGAATCAGGATAGTGCTGTGTTTCCAGGCAGATAGCCGTGCGGAAATCATCTTTCATGCCATATTTTAACGGCCTTGAGCTGTCCATGAAATTACCGCCATAGATCTGCAGTCCCGGCTCCACGGTAAATACTTCCATAATAATACCGCTTTTATCACCTCTTAATTCGGCAGCTTTTCTATAACCTGTGCCCCTGATCACGAAATTGTGGTCATATCCTTTTCCATATTCTAACTGGGTGTTTTTTTCATCTATTCTTGCACCAATGGCTGTAGGAGTTGTAAAATCAAATGGCGTGCCTTTTACCGGCTCATTTTTACCTAAGGGAATAAATGTTGAATCAATAGGCGTGTATTCATCAGCATTGATCTGAAGGATATGATTATTGATAGTACCGCTTCCGTTCAGGTTAAAATAAGTATGATTGGTAAGATTGCAAACAGTTGTTTTATCTGTTGTAGCCTCGTAATCTATTTTCAGCTCTTTATCAGAAGTAAGCGTGTAAGTAACTTTTACATTCAGATTTCCCGGGAAACCCATTTCGCCATCTTTTGAAAGATAAGTGAGTTCAAGGGTGCTGTCGCTTAACTGTTTGGGATCCCAAACAACGTTATGGAAGCCACCAGGTCCACCATGCAAAGTGTTTTTACCATTATTTTGCGGCAATGTGTACTCCACTCCGTCAAGCTTAAATTTGCCGTTAGCAATACGGTTTCCATAGCGCCCAATAGTAGCGCCAAAATTATTATTAGTATTATACAGGTCTTTAAAATTTGCCGATCCTATAGATACATCTACCATTTTGCCGTTGGCATCTGGTACCAGTAAATTTACAACCCTGCCACCATAGTTGGTTACTGATGCTTCTATACCGTCATTTCTTAAATAAAAGATGCTTACCATTTTACCGTTCAGTGTGTCGCTGAAAGCATCCTGATCCACTAATTTTACAGCGCTCGTGTCCACGGTTTGTGCTGCTTCATCAGTATTGTTTTTGGGTTGCGTATTGCATGAAAAAACAGCTGCCGCAGCTACTGTGGAGAAAAGAAGAAAATACTTTTTCATTCAGATGATTTTAGAAGTTAATGTCAATATAATAGGGTTATCAAATACTTTTGGCATAAACAATCTTTTAATTGTCTTTTTGAGATTTAAAAGGAAGTGCAATATATTCAATTAATTAAAGCAAATGATAAGAGAATATGAAATAATTGAGACAGGAGATGGCAGTCATACCCTGAAACTGGCAGGGGAGAAAATGACTTTTCATTCGGATAGGGGGGCCATCCAGGAGTCGCAGCATGTTTTTGTAAAAACCGGTTTTGACCATTTTATACAGAAGTCAGTGCCTGGTGAACCTGTGGCTGTTTTTGAAGTGGGGTTGGGTACCGGTCTCAATGCTTTGCTGACAGCCATAGCTGCAACCCAAAAACATAAGGAAGTGTTATATTATTCAATAGACAGGTATCCGCTACCTGCTGAAATATATACAAAGCTCAATTATCCTGATTTGTTGAAAGCTCCCGTATTGTACAAAGCTATTATGCAAGCCGGTTGGGAGGAGCTATTGCCTGTTGCCCCGTTTTTCAGTCTGCAAAAAATAAACGGCGATCTAAGCAATTATACCTTTAACCGGCAATTTGATATTATTTATTTTGATGCCTTTGCACCTGGTGACCAGGAGGAGATGTGGACAGAAAATATTTACGGGAAAATGTATGATGCGTTACATCCGGGAGGATTATTGGTAACCTATTGTTCAAAAGGAAATGTACGCCGGGCATTGGTCCAGGCCGGTTTTACGGTAGAAAAGCTGGCTGGTCCACCAGGTAAAAGGGAAATCATCAGGGCAAATAAATAAGGCTGAGCACTGGGTTTAATCCGGCTCAGTCAGGTAACTTACCAGTTGCGTGGCGATGGCCAGTATAGCTACAATCAAAGCAAAGTTTTTCATTTGAAGCTGATAAAGGAAAAAGGCTGCTACAAGAAACATCCCTCCCCTGAAAACTGTCAGGTAAGGCATTGGGAGCCTGTGGCCTGATTTTGGTGCCGCCAGGAGGGACCATAAACCCACCCCTAATATTATTGCTGCTATTGTAAAAGCAACCCGGCTAAAGCTGTTTATGCCTTTACTGTAAGCAAAGTGTCCAAATGAATATAGCATTATCAGCTCCAAAGCAAAGACTATTGGCTGATTGATCAGTTTTACCATTTTATCCTGCTGCAGATTTTTACTATTACCTGTTTTTTATATCGAAGCCTTTCGGGAGAACCTGTTAACCAGCTTTTTTATAACCCAGTAAAATGCAAATAAGAATAATATTGCCATTATTACAGGGATAACAAAAGCCAGAACCGAGCCGCCGATAGCTGCCGTATTTTCTCCCGTGGCAACAACGGCGTTACCTGTACCTAAGGTGGTTTTGCTGCTGAGCAGTCTGAGCAGTCCTGTGCCAGACGCTACCAGCCCTGCACCGCCACCGCCTGCAATAATACCTATCATCCACTTCATCCATTCGTTATCAATAGGTATTACAGAGGTAGCTAACAAAGTTCCTGCAATTGCTGCCAGTGGTGTTGCAATAGCATCCAGGATATTATCAATAAAAGGAATATAATAAGCTGCAATTTCAAACAGGGTTGCCGCACCAAGCGCTATGAGGGCAGGAGTGGAGGAAAGCCATTGAAAGCTTTCAGCAAAACTGAATATATGAAACCTGCTGGCCAGCCCCGCTACCAGCAAAGGCACAAATACGCGGAATCCACAACAGGCCGAGAGTGCAATGCCTAATGCAGTAGCAGTAATTGTTTGTACGTCAAGGTTCATATTGATTATTGAAATTTTATTTAAAACAGACGCTTACATACCTGGTTTGACCATCTTTACAGATAAAGTTAAATCAATTTATTAAGAATTTATTTACTTTGATAATAGTATAACAGCTTCTGCGTATGACTGAAGAAAGAAGTACGAGACTTAAAACTGTAATTGCCAAACGGCAGCCGGGCCTTGCTGTAGTTCTGGAAAATGTATTCGATCCCCATCATGTTTCTGCGGTGATGCGCACCTGCGATGCCGTTGGTGTTCAGGACATCTACATATTGAATACCAAAATTCCCCGTTATAAGAAGTGGGGCGCCAGGAGCAGCTCCGGCGCTGTTAAATGGCTTTCTGTACATCAGTTTGAAAATGCCGGCGCCTGTTTTGAAACGCTGAAAAAAAGGTATGAGCAAATATTTACTACTTATTTGAGTGATGGTGCCATACCACTTTATGACATGGACCTTACCAAGAATATAGCATTGGTATTTGGCAATGAGCATTCGGGAGTGAGCAATGATATACGTGAACTGGCCGATGGTAACTTTATGATCCCTCAGGCAGGTGTTATAAAATCGCTCAATATTAGTGTGGCCTGCGCTATAACACTTTATGAAGCTTACAGGCAAAAAACATAGCTGGCCATTATAACGGGAATGAAAATGATTGTGCTTACAAGCTTGATTTGCAAAGACAGTGGGGAATTAGAAGGGATGACAGATGAAAGAGGACAGTTGACAGTTAACACACACGGTGGGTTAACAAAGGTTAACAGGGCGGGACGGCCTGATCAATCCTGTATTCAGCAACCAGCATCTGTTCCGTGGAAACAAAATGTATGTAGAAAAAATGCACATCCAAATCTGGTGCCCCGTACGGGGCACCAGAATCGCCATTAAATATTTTATCCTATAAACGTTTTATCGCTATGCGATATTTAGAGCATCTAAAATGCACATTATTTATCCGCTCCTTTCTTGCGCTGGGTGTGCCGCTACTACTGTTCGAAACCTGGAAATATGTTTTAATCAAGCCTGAAAGCCCGCCTGCCGGACGGGCAGGGCTAATATTATTATAAAAAAAGCATATACACCCATTAGAATCCCGAAGGAATGGCATAATATCCTGTGTCACCCCTTTGGGGTTCTCGTCCAAAATCCAAACTATTTTTCTATAATAATAACATCTCTTCGAGATTTTTATAAGGTTTCGGGCACTTAAGGGTGTGCCACCTGAGCCCCGGTCAGGAGAGGGGAGGACATACGACTATCTTTGAGCATTCCGTTTTTTAAGTTGACAGAGGACAGGTGTGAAAGGTTGAAAAGTTGATTGGGAATAGAGAATGTAAAATGTTGAATATTAAATGTAGAATGTAGGCTTAGGCAGAATAATCGCAAATAAGG
>JAPUDO010000084.1 GCA_027493055.1 Niabella sp.
CTATTTCTTTTGCTAAAACAGGACAACCAGCTGTCAGCTATCAATTCATTGCGAAGCAGGAAGGATATTATACTATAGGGTTCACGGGTATGCCGGAATATGAGGCCAGGCAGTTAACGGCTTTGTGGCAACCGCCTGTATGGCAGGAAAAGCGCTTTCCTGAAGTTTCATTTCTTTCTACCGAAGATATGTGCAGCAGCCTCCCGGCAACAATGGTTGAGGCCAATGGCCTTACGCTGGGCCTTATTACCGATCCTTCGGAAATTCCTTTCCGGCTGCCATACCAGCCCAAAGGCAATATTAAAATGGGCGTAGCGCTGCGGAACGAAAAAGGAAAAGCACAGCCAATGATCTTTGCGCCGGTATTGGGCAATCCCGATTCTAAAATGAGTGCAGGGCAGGTGTACAGCTTTACACAATTGATATATGCTTATCCCGGGCCCCAGGCAGAAGCGTTTATGGATGCTGCAAAGAACATATTCGGGTTCAGGGATTACAGGGAAAATGTGTATGCTAACCTGAACAAGACCATTGAAAATATGATCGATTTTCAGTTAGACGATGTGTACAGCCGCTGGAGCGCCGATATGAAAGGCTTTGATTATTCTACTGATGTAGCCAGCTCGGTAAAGAATGTGTCCGGTCTGCATCCGTTGTCTGTAGCGTTGATCACAGATAATAAAGGCATTTACCAAAGAAGGGCTTTGCCTATGATCGAATACCTGGTATCCAGAGAAAAATTTCTTTTTTCGGTCAATAAGGAAATTAGAAGACAGCAGCCCTCTGGTAAAATGACCGGGCCGGCAATAGAAGTTGCTGAATTGGCTGCGCTTGACCGGTTCTACCAGGGTAAAAGCCCTGTATTTGCCTATTTTGCAGACAGCCTGCGCCATACTTCCAGGCAGCTTAATCTTACTAAAATTAGCAAAGGCGATGACTGGCCCAACCTGCTGGCGCTTTTTAAAATGACGGGGAATAAAGATTACCTGGATAACGCTGTAAAAAAGGCGGATGAATATATTGCCCGGAGAGTTACAGCAAAGCAAACTGATTTCAGTGATTCAGGGCCAGTACAGGCGGCACAGTTCTGGACAGATTATGCACCACTTTGGATGGAGCTGCTAAATCTGTATGAAGTAACCAGGCAGAAAAAATATTTAGATGCAGCAGAGCAGGGCGCCCGGTTATACCTTCAGTACATTTGGTTTTACCCGAAAATACCGGATGGAAATATAACCGTAAATAAGAATGGCATTGTTGATTTTCTTTGCATCGAAGCTGTAAGAGATAGTATTTCGCGGATGACCGCTCCCGCTCAAACTGTTCCCAACTGGCAGGTTTCGCAGATAGGCCTTACTCCGGAGGCCAGCAATACCATTTCATGGAACCCCGCTATTTTTTTAGCCCAGTTTGCGCCTCACTATCTTCGGCTGGCATATTATACCGGCAATAATTTCTATCGTTCGGTAGGTCGCTCTGCTGTAGTGGGCCGGTACACCAATTACCCGGGGTATGATATTGACGGTGAATTTAACACTGTTTATGCGCGGCCGGATTACCCTTTGCGCTTCCAGCACGAAGTATCGTACAACCAGTTTTATTATAATCATGTATGGCCCCAGGTAGCCATGCTGTTTGATTACCTTATTTCAGATGTTTATGTTTCGTCTAAAGGGAATATTAATTTTCCCGGTGAATTTGCGCCTGCTTATGCGTATTTAAAAAGCAATGTATATGGCCACAAGCCCGGGCAGTTTTATGGAGAAGAGAATGTAAGGTTGTGGATGCCAAGGCAGGTTTTGAAGATCAATAATGAACAGGTTAACTATTTAACCGCTTATGGAAATAATAAGTTTTATATAGTTCTTTTAAACCAGAGCGACCGGGAACAGGATGCTGAAATAGAGATCAGCCCGTTTTTAACACCCGTGAAAAGAAGTGGAACGCATAGTGCAGCAATACGATTGAATAACGGTGCACCTGTAAAAGGACAGGTAAAAGATGGGAAAATTCATTTAAAAATGAGTCCTAAAGGAATAGCTGCTGTTGCCGTAGAGGATATGCCCGTTGTAACCCAGTTTCAGCACCAGGTTAGCGAGGCCAGTCAGCCGGGTACCGGTAGTTATCGCATTATTGAAACTCCTTTTGGGAAAGTGAAATCCGCTATTATCTCTTTTGGTGAGCTAAGCAGCTTCTATTGCTGGCTGGAAGCGGCAGGAGAGCAGGTAAAAGAATTGACTTTTTATTATAAAAAAGGAGATGCTAAAGCTGAAGTTGTTTATACCGATCACAAATATCCTTTTGAGCTATCTGTTCCTTTGGAACATGGAGAGAAAAACATACAGTTTTATGCAGAAGCAAAAATGGCTAACGGTACAACAGAAAAATCAGCATGGGTGCATCTTGATAGGTAGAAAAACCTTTTATCGGAATGTTGTCCAGGGTTTGTTTTATTTATATTTTATTGTTCATGTCTGTGCTTTTATTGATCCTTGCCTTTATTACCACAAAAGGTGGTCACCTGGTTACGGCTATTGCTGTTGTTATAATGTTGGGGGCAATTATACCATGACAGGCTTCGAAAAAGAAGTAAAAAGAGAAGACAAAAATATTATATTTTCAGAGCGGGTCATCTGTTTTTTTCATAACCGGATTAATGATTACTTTTATTGTGTTTTATTAACCGACAGCGATCATAAATGAAATCTAAACTTGACCGTAACAGTGAACTGCCGCTCCATATACAAGCAGAAAAGCTCATCAGGAAATTAATTGTATCTCCCGAATTTGCAAATGGGCAGCTGCTTCCCAAAGAATTAGATCTGGCAAAACAATTGGGCATTTCCCGGTCAACGCTCCGGCATGTGCTTAACAAGTTGGTGTATGATGGTCTCCTAACAAGGAAAAAAGGAGTGGGCACCAAAGTAGCTAAACAGGTTATCCCGGCTAAGGCAACCGAATGGCTTAGCTTTTCGCAGGAAATGAATTCCAGGGGGATTCCTATCAGAAATTTTGAGATGCACATAAGCTGGTGTAACCCGCCACAGGAGATATTTGACTTTTTTTCAATGAAAAAAGGGGAGAGGGTGCTGAAGCTTGAAAGGCTGCGTGGCAAAACGGATGATCCTTTTGTTTATTTTATATCCTATTTTAATCCTAATATCGGCCTCACGGGGGAAGAGGATTTTAACCGCCCTCTTTATGAAATATTAAGGACCGATTATTCTATTATTGTACATGATTCCCAGGAAGAGATCAGCGCCAAAAGTGCAGATAAATTTATCGCTGAAAAATTTGAAATAGAAGAAAATTCGCCTGTTCTTTTCAGAAAGAGGCTGGTGTTTGACAATTATAAAACCCCTATTGAGTATAATATTGGCTACTACAAGGCCAATAATGCTATTTATTCTGTTATAAGCGCCAGAGAAGCATTGGGGCCACGATAGGCCTGGCTTTCAGCTAGGGACCATACGGTTAATAAATACGAACTTTTACATATTCTTTTATATTATTATAAGAAACAGTAATGTTGCCTGCTATTGCGTTGGCACCGCTGGCTGTAAAAGTGTTGCCGCTTATGGTTCCCAGCTCAGGTGCGCAGGATAATGAAACATTCCCCAGGTTGGCGTTTACCAGGGTGCCATATTGGTTGTATCCCATAGCCTTTATTGTAGTGCTTTGCCCTTTCGCAATGCGTACATTGTATTTATCCGCCGCTATTCTTGTTATCTGATTGTCTTCTGGCGCTGAGGAAATCGCAAATAAAGCATTACCAACAGCTCTGGGAGAGCCATCGCTGGGGGTGTTAACTACGCCAACCTGCTTTACAAACATTGCAGAGGAGCCTCCGCCGTCCAGGTTTACGGCATACGCAGCACCGGATAGTCTTAAAATATCAGCAAGCTGGTAAGTTGTAACACCTACGGAAGCGGCTAAGCGGCCATCTACCACTATATAATATATTTTGTTGCCGTCTGCCGAAAATCCTACGCCCGTGCGGGGATGTCTTTCATCCCAGTCACTGTTGATAAAGCCCCCGTTTTTCAGCATATAATCATGGGCGCCAATTACCTGTTTAATTGCAATGCCTGAGGTTTCCTGGGATATAAGATTCAGTTTTACAGTAACTGCATCTCCCACACTTAGTGTTTTAAGGAACGTTGCTGCGGTTCCGCTTCCTGAGAGTACTGCGCCCTCTTCAGGGATGGCGCTGTTACCGGCATCAAAATTAGTTTGTGATACGCGCAGGCTGATATTTTTGTTTAAACCCCATGTGCTGCCGCTTACAGGTGCTACCACTACTTCTGATCCTGAAGCATTGGTTTTGGTGCTTTTCCCGTTGTATTTGTTATAAAGGATCAGCTGGCCCGTGTTCCTGGTATTATTTACATCTGTAATGCTGATTGAAGAAGTTGCTGTAGTAAGGCTGCCGGAATAAATAAGCTTGCCTGCATACATTTTTTTTGAGGCATCTATTACTAAGTAATTTTCTGCAGGATTAGTGGGCATTATACCTGCTATTTCATCAATAATAGTACCCTGCAAAGGCCTGCCGGTAGAGGTATTAAAAAAATCGCCATTAATACCTGCTATATAATTTTCTCCTGGTTTGGATTTTCGCTGGGACATGCTGATAATGGTTTCGCGATGCGTTGTAGAATCGCCTCCAAGCACAGGCTTGAAATCGAGGTACTGGTTATTCCTGTTCATTTCAAGAAGGTAAACTTTTAATGGCGCAGAAGCATTGGTAAGATTGAGCGCTATAAAGCGAATGCCCGGACCGGCATCATAATTGGAAACCGTATCTGCAAGATATTTGGTTCCCCGAACCATAATCTCTTTAACGGATGATACTGCCGTAATATTAAAATAATTAGAGGCCTGGTTACCAGAGCTGACCAATATGCGTAATATGCCTGCTTCAATATCGGGCATGAGCACTTTTATTTCAGTAGCGCTGGAAGAAATAACCCAAGCTGAGGTTTCCCTGAACTTTACCATAGGATTTGCGGGGAAAAGGGTACCTCTTATAGTAACAGTATCTCCGAACTGTGCTGATCCGGGTGAAACGGATTCTATTTTTATTGATTGCTGGGGTGGAGTGGAAGGCGTTTCTTTTTTACAGGAACTAAAAATAAACGGGAAAGCCAGGAGGTAAAAGATTCTGTTCATCATTTCTTAGAGTTTTGCTGAATGGATAAGTTTGCCCTGTTGTTAGATCAGTGCACAGATGCAGGGTAGTTAGAAAATTAAAGTTCACGAAAGCCATAGGCTTCAGCCAGCTGTAAAGATTGTGCAAGTGGTTGAAGTCCTGTAGAACAGGATGCATCCTGTAAACATGCCGCCGCAGCAACAACGCCCATTTTAAGGCACTCGTTCATATTGCTGTCCTGGTGAATGCCTGCTAAGGTACCTGCAGCAAATGCGTCTCCGGCACCAACGGCACCTTTTATCAATTCGGGCGGCATTTTTATGCTGCCTTGTTTTACCACTTCTCCTGTTTTATTAAGCGCAATAGCGCCATGCGGAAAATGGAGTATCACCCAGCAGTTTACGCCCATATCCAATATCAATTTTCCGGCTCTTATACAGGCATCTGTGTCAGGCATTTTTCCGGCGTTTGTGAGTGGTATGCCGGTTAACAGTTCTGCTTCAAGCTCATTAATAAAAAGATAGTCCACATAAGGGAGCGATGAACTTACAACTTTTGGAAAACTTTCATTTCTTACGCTTACAATATCTGTAGCGGTAATAAATCCTAATGCTTTGGCTTTGGCAAACGCTTTTGCTGCGTAAGTCTGGCCATTGGAAAAAGAGTCCATGTGATCCAGCAACATCAGGTAGGCCAGGTAGAATATTTTAGCATTTGATTTTTTTAACAGGTCATCTTCTACCTGGAAAAACCTGTTGGCTCCCCTGTTATGAAAAAAGGTTCTTTTGCCGGTAGCCATTACTGTCATTACATCGGTAAAAGAAGTAGGTTCAGTAGGGTGGTATTGCATCAGCAATGTATCAATGTTATGAGCTTTCAGGTCGTTTATAGCAATCTGGCCATATTCATCTTTTCCCAGGCATCCCATTGCTTCCAGCGGAAAATCAACCTGTATCAGGGCCAGGTCTTTTAATACATTGAAGGCGCCTCCTCCGTTGCATCTTTCCTGGGTGCTGATATGTACAAGCGATTCCTGGTCGGGCCAGGCGTCTATCATTTTTACAATGTCAATTATAAAGTTTCCCGCGGCAAGCAAACCGTTTCTTATCATTCCTGTATTTTTTTTTTAATCGCTTATTAATTTAACCCGTGGAGCTTCATCTTCTTCCATCTGAGAAAACCTTCCAACGTTTTCATTAAAAAAGAAATTGTCGTTTACATCGTCATTAGCTGTAGAAACCTCGCTTATGATGCATTCATTTGTTTCGGCCCAGAACTCATGCCACTGTTCCTGAAGAATGGTGGCCCGCTCTCCCGGTTGTAATGTGATAACTGACCCTGAAGGGATTTTTCTGAACGCACCGTTCACTTTTACTTCAAGTACCCCTTCATTGGATGGGGCTGCTCCTTCTTTCCAGAATCTAATGGACAGCATTCCCTGGCGGCAGATAATGTCTTCTTTCTTTTTCTTATGATGATGTGCAGGTGTTTTCTGGTTTTTATGAGCGTACATCAGCTTCTCACAGTACTCTTTTTCTTCGGCAAGATTAATGAGCGTTAAGCCGTATTCATCAAAATCACCTAACCCAAAATCAGTAATGTCCCACTTAAATCCTGGCAGAATAGCCCATTTGTTTTCCTCAAAAAAAGCTTTGGCTTTTAAGAAAGCTTTATTTACCTGCGATCTTTTCATGTCTTTTGTTTTAAATCGTTATTACTGTTTTCTCTTTGTCTGAACGCAGGGCCGCATCAAAAAGCCGGTGGCTTAGCAGTGCTTCCTCTGCAGTTGCACATCCAAAGCGGCCATTTAAAAAGCCTTCCCGTTCAGCAACAAATGCGGCAAGCATTTGCAGGAAACAGTCCGGAAAACCAGGCTCAAAAATACCGCCGGTTATTGTAGGAATAACGCTGTTAAAGCCCAGGTCTGTTTTTAACCAGCTTTGTTCCCCGTTCTTTTGAAATTCGTAAAAAGTTTTGGGCTCTTTGGTACTATAGCTTACACCACCATCTGTACCCAGTATCTGTATGAACCAGGTGTTGGTTTCAGTAGGCGCCATTCTTTTGGTTTCTATGGTCATTGGCACTTTTTCCCCTGCAATATCAACTTTGCAGCATAGCATGGCATTGTCCCAGGTATCGCAAACAGCCAGCCCCCCTTTACCGTCAGGACGATGCGTATAAATTTTTTGCAGCTGCGCATAAACATTTAAAGGCCTGAGGCCAAGGCGCAGCGGCACATGCAGGGCATGCAAACCCAGGTCGCCCATTACACCAATTTCTCCGCAAAATGCTGCCTGGCGTTTCCAGTTAATGGGCTTATCAGGGTCAAGATCGCTTGAGTGGAGGAAGCCGGATTTGATCTCCAGTATTTTTCCAAAGCCCCCTTCATTATATTTTTTTATTGCTTTTTGTGCGCCGGGAAGGAACGGGAACTCTGAGCTGCATCTTACAAAACGTCCTGTTTCCTGCGATACCTTATAAATGTTTTCTGCTGCTGCCAGGTCTTTACCGAAAGGTTTTTCTGCCAGCAGGTCTTTCCCTGCTCTCAGCACATCAATATAAATCTGTTCGTGCAAATGGTGGGGAACTGCCACATAAACCACGTCTACATCATACTGAAGTAATTCGTGATAATCAGATGTCAGCAGTTTAACGCTGTCTAATTGCTTATACCACTCCAATATAGACGGATTCAGGTCGCAAACCGCAACAAGCGCTGCTTTTACATGAAAGTTGTTGAGTACAAACCATCTTCCAAAAGCGCTGGCCGCTTCGCGGCCCATAAGCCCGCCACCTATAATTCCAAATTTTACTGTTCTGTTTCCCACTTTATCAACCGTTTTATTCATTAATAAATTGGGCCGCTTCCCTGGCTGTTTTACCATCATGCACAATAGACATTAAAGCTTTTGTAATACCAAAAGGGTTTGTATGCTGAATAACATTTCTGCCGTAAACGATGCCTCTTACACCCTGTTTCATCAGGTTTTCTGTTCTTGTTAAAATTTCCTCGTCAGCGGCACGTCCGCCGCCTCTTACCAATATAGGCGTATCCCCGGCAATTTCCACTACACGGTGGTATAATGAAACGTCATCAGTAGGGTCCGCTTTAATAATGTCTGCGCCCAGTTCTACCGCCTGTCGTACCAATGGCATAATCAGCTCCACATCGCCATTAACCATATAGCCTCCTTTTTCATTATTAGGTCTGAAAACAAGCGGTTCCACCATCATAGGCATGGAATACTTTTCTGAAACAGGTTTTAGTCTTAATATGTTTGCTATACATTCTTTAGTAACCTCGGGAGCGCCGGGGATCTGGAAAAGATTGATGCACATACAGGCTGCAACCAAACGTACTGCCTGCTCCACACATTCCTCCAGGATCATTGAACAGGAAGGGTTTAATAATTCTTTACCATAAACGTTGGCCACATCTGTCCTTAAAACCAGCGCAGGTTTTGATTTGCCGGGTATGGACTGTAAGTAAGGGGCCTGTCCCGTAGACAGCTGTATGGCATCGGGATTAGCCTTTACAATGGTTTCTATGGATTGTTTCATGTTTTCAATACCTCCCAGGAAACTAAATTCATTAAAGAAACCATGGTCAATGGCTACATCAAAACAATTGCCTGACTTTTCATTAAATAGCCTGTTTAATCTGTAAGCTTTCATTCTGAAATATTTAAAAGAGTTGCATAATCAATATAACCAACGGATAGCGCCAGGCGCTCGTATTCCTGTTAAAAGGATAACAGAAAGCAAGCATCAAAGCATACAATTAACCGGAACGCATGATTTTTGATATCAAATTACCTCAATAGAAATACCTGTGATAAATGCGAATATAGACAATATGTTTATACATAATTTATTTTGAAAAAAATAATTTGTGAAATTTTGACCTTACTGCTTAGTTTTGTTTAGTAATACTACACTTTAGCTTTTGAGTAAAGATTGGATATGCAATAAAAAATCCGCCTTACCCCTTAAAATAAAGCGATAAGCTGCTTTGATTCCTTAAAATATATGTATGCTAGTAGATAGTCTTTTAAGATATTATGTATATACATTCATATTTCCCTATCTTTGAACAAAGATCTGAAATGTCTTCAGTTTTTACAGGCAGATGGTTGTATATATAAACATAATATATTAACCGGCACAAACACAATTTAAAACAATAAAGATTGCACCATTGAAACGTTCAGAGTTAAGTTTTAATGATTATGAACAGGAAATCGGATGGTTCAACGTATTTCTTCTATTTTTTAATTTTAATATTTTTCAAAAACTAAGCAAGCAAATGATAAGTATTTCCCGATTATTGATTTTATGTCTTATTTTATCCGCATGCAACCCCGCACAAAAAACCGGAGCCGGTGATGGCCGTGGTACAGTTGTGACGCTAAATGCAAACGATTTTACGCACCAGCCACAAAGTATGCACACACATGCCAGATATAATAGTGATAAAAGTTCTGTTAAGCTGGCGCGCAGCGTGACTTTGAATTATGGCTATGTTGTTAAAAGCGCAGCATATAAGCTGAAAGCAGGTACATACCGGTTCTCTGCCAGGGTTAAAGTATCTACCGGAAACAGCCTGGACCCGGTAGTACAACTGCATGCAATCAGTAGTGAAAAAATTATAGCCAATCTGAATATTATGGGGTCTGAAGCAGCTCCGGCATTTAAAGATTATGCAGTAGAGTTTGACGCAAAAGACGGCCTTTTCAATTTTGCTGTTCATTCTAATGGACGAAACGATGTTGAATTTGAAAAGCTGACCGTTGAAAAGATCAGTAAAGATTTTGAAAGTTCGGCACTTTACCAGCTGGTTAAAGAAGATGAAAAGGATAAAACCATTAAGCTATCAAAAGAAAAATTATATTATTATGATCTGCGAACGAATGTAGAGCAACTGAAAGATTATAGTTACCAGGAGCAATTGATGACTTTAATTGCCGTTTTACAGGGCTTGGTAAATCGAGATAAGCCGCTGCTGTAGGGACGGGTGGTGGGTGCTCAGAGC
>JAPUDO010000085.1 GCA_027493055.1 Niabella sp.
CACTTTTCGTTTTCTCTTATAAAAGTTGTAGCCCAACCATTAATCTCTTCATTTTCGTCCAACAACAAATAATGATTTTGTTCAGTAAGTTTGTTCAGATAATTCTCAAAATCCGCAACCGAATTATATGCAAGTTTTTCAGGATATTCGTTATTCCAAAGTTCAAAAATTTTTTCTTTTTGTTTGTCGTTTAATTCAGTTTGTCTAACAATTCTCATTGTGGCGTGTGTTTGGAACGGGTTACAGCTAACGGTTCGGAGCTTGGCGTTCGGGCAGGATTTTCGGCAGAAAATTTCGAGCGAGCGACAAAGCTCAATTTACGAAAAACTGTCGAACGGGAATGTTCGACCCGCCTGACGCCAAACCCTTGTTAGTGGCTGCCGTTCTCTTCATTTTTGTCGTTTAATAAATTGTTGAATATAGGTTCGTCAAATTTAATTCCCAATACAAAACCTTGTTCTATAGAAATTCTTACAATTTCTTTCCATAAATCTTTCGTGCTTAGGGGGCAATTACTTAAAAATGATTTTCCTGTCGGGTTGCTTGAAAGTTGAAATGTTTGGTTACTCAATTCTATAAATAATCTTTCAAATCCAATGTTGTCGTAACTTAGTTTACAAGGAACAAAACTAAAATAATCTTTGTCGTCCCACCATGTTTTACTATGATACACTCTATTGTTATTTGTAAATGTTGGTGTTTTCAAATATTCATTTAATTGCTCTAAAGTTTCTTCCTTATACACTTGAGAATATTGTGCTCCACTTGTCATTTGAACATTTGATGATATATCATGGGATTTAATTACAAACACAGTGTCAATATAGAATCTGCCTAATTTGGGCAGAACTGTTCCAAATAGTATAAGGTCGTCTAATACAAGAGAGGTTAATTGCCCTTTTTGTTTGCAAACACAATACTTAAAATCTTCACCATAAATGTACGGGTCTGTATTTTGTAAACCTCTAATTACAGTTGAATGAAATAGTTTGTGAAGTCCATTTGGTAATATCCGATAATCAGTCTTTGAAAATGGTTTGAAGAATGAATATCCTTCCCATTCTCCCCAGAAGTATAATGCCTCTTGTGTTGGACTCAAATCTCCTAATCCATTTACAAAATAGCTATCGTGTTGTATAAACTTTCTGTAATGAATGTCATTATTCCATTCACGGATAATGTTTTTGCCGATGCTTATATATCCACTTCCTAACTTAAAAGGTTTTTGACTTCCGGGGTGATTAAGTTGAACTTTCATTATATATGTCCTTTGACTTTTTTGTCAGCCGTTATTCTATAAATAGCTGTTAATCTTTTTAACTAAATCTTGTGGGCAACCTTGATGAAGGTATAAATTCCAACCAACAACTTTGCAACCAAGAAATTCTGTTTCATAAATTATAAAGCTCCTGTTATTCCCACTCTGAGTGATATATATATAACTTGATCCTTGAATGTCATTTGTATTTATGTTTAATGTTGCACAAAATACATTGAACGCAATTTTACCATTTATAAATAACTTTTTAATTCCACGCTTTTCTATTACATTCTGAATAATTGTTGTGTCAATTATAGATTTTTTTTCCTCCCGACTTAAACTATTCCATTTGTTAGATGTTGCCCAAGGCGAAATATCTAAATGGACAATTTTGTCATTATAATATTCATAACCTTTACTTTGGAATAATTTATTCATAGGATTAAACCACGCTTTATATGGATTTATCTTGAAGAACAATAAAAGGGACTGATATACACTTTCTGCTTGCTCTCGTGTTAATTTTTGGCTGTCTGAAACTCTTAATTGCTTTCTATCAACGCAACGTCTTACGCCATTGTGTTCAAATTCTATATTACTTGGATTCAGACTTAAAGTGGCAATTTCTGCTTTTTCAACATTACCGAAAAATACAATAGGAATAGAACCTTCTACAATTTTAACTGTCATTGGTAAAGGCTCTGAAATTTTATCAAGTAAAAATTCTTTTAATTGCTGTTGCACTACACTTACTTTTTTATTCATTCTTAGTTCTGGGATGTCGTTTGATTGGGCGGTTGTCATACGGTTGCCACTAACGGTTCGGCAGCTTGGCGAAGGAGCGGACAATCGAAGCCGAAACGTTCAACTTATACAGAACTCCGCACTATTGCAAAACTGCCTGTTGGCTGCTGGCATATTTTGTGGAAAGTTTCTATTTGATTTCTTCATTTACAGTCCATTGTAACCCCTTTATAAATGTCGGAAGTTGTGTATCCATATGGTCAAGATTAGAAAATATATCTGTCTTAAAATTTAGAAAACCGAACTTTTTAACTGAAAGATGAGTTGATAATTGTTGTGTTAAGTCAGTAAGTTTCATTACACTTAAATCACTTTGACTTTCTGCATCTTCAAGTCCGCCATAGGTAATATAAAGGTTCGTTTTCTTTTGATTGGTTTTTGAGGAAGACGTTACTTTTAACTGATTTAAAAGCCAATATTTATTATAGTGAATTGAAGGGCTTGCCGCGATATAGCTGTTGAAGCCATTGTCTTGTCCCTTTAATTGTTGAAGAAATGCATAAGCTGTAAAATAACCGCCTAATGAGTGTCCCATAAGCACTCGTTTTGATGTGTCAACGCTATATTCTTTGTCAATTTTGGGTGAAAGTTCGTCAGTGATAAAATATAAAAACTTATCCGCTCCGCCACTTAAATTCATTTCATATTCAGGTATTGCGGTAGGATAAGTGTCATCTCTCGTTCGTAACGAGTCCATTGTAGGAAAGTCTTTATAGCCAATTCCTACTAAAATTACAGATGGTGCTAACCCAACTTCTGAATATTTATTAATTGTAGTTGCAAGAATATCAAAATATAAGTTTGCGTCTAAAAGATAAACAACGGGATATTTTTCTTTTTGTTGAGGATTGTAGTCGTTTGGAAGATTTACAGAAATAGAAAACGTGTCTAATACATTTTTTGAATACAGGCGAAACATATTTTGCTTTTCAACTTTACTTGATTGGTTTTGCTTATCTGCATTTTGTTTACAAGCTGTTGTCAAAAATAGAAGTCCTAAAAAGAAAAAATATTTTGTCATTGAAGTTATCATTTACTATTTCTGTTTGAATTGTAGGGCTATCGGAATGCTTGCTGCTAACTCCCCAATATGCGAAAGTTACAAAACCCCACCCTCATTATAAAAGAAAATTCATATTGATTGCCAATTAATTGTATATCCATAGCCGTTTGTAAACGCTTATAAACGTTTATTGTCGTAAGTAAACCTTTAAAATACGACTATAGGTTTCTCATGACCCCATCTTTGTGTTGCCGGACGGGGAGCGCTACCCGCCGGTTGAAATAAAGAATGATTATTTAACCGTTCGCCACCGGCGGACACAAAATTTACAATTATGTACGCACTTAAAAACAAAGTTCAGTTAATAGGAAATTTAGGCAATGCCCCTGAGATTAGAACCATGGACAGCGGTAAGAAAATGGCCCGCTTCAGCATAGCCACCAGCGAAACTTATAAAAACGCCAAAGGAGAACGGGTAAAAGAAACCCAGTGGCATAATATAGTAGCCTGGGGACAGGTAGCCGAAATTGCGGACAAGTACCTCGATAAAGGAAAGGAAGTAGCCATCGAAGGCAAGCTGGTTAACCGGAATTATACAGATAAGGCCGGGATTAAAAAATATATTACCGAAGTGCATGTTAATGAGCTGCTCATGATTGGCAGGAACAACAGCGCTTTGGATGATTAACGGCAGGGAACCACTGCCGGGGTGTGGTTATATCACAGCAAACAGCAGGTAACCATCTCCGGTGGAGCAAAAGAGCAGATCTTCCTCATTAAAGCTGCGAATCTGCCTGCTGCAGGCTGGTTCGCAGTAATATTTTCCTTACGGGGATCTGTACAGGGAAATGCTTGTTGCCATTCTAGGGGTGTATTCCAAATTGTCGCACAGAAGAACTTCCTTATTAATCCATAGTCTGCCTCCCCCGGAGATCCAACTGTTTGAGTTGCAATAGGATGGGGTTATAGGAAATTGAGCAAGAAGGATTGTGGTTTTTTATAGTAGGTATTATGTGTCCCCACGATAGGCTTCCGCAGCGCGATAATTTGGAATGCACCCCATTCTACATTGTAGTATGCTGTCTGCCCACATTTTCGTAAATTCGCCCTATGGCAATCTTTAAATTCAGGATATATTTTGAAGAGGATGACAGTATTTATCGCGATGTGGTCATTAAACATACCCAAACCTTTCTGCAATTGCACGAAACAATTTTAAAAGCCTACGAGTTTGACAATAAACATCAGGCTACTTTTTACCGCAGCAATGATAACTGGCAGCAGGGACGGGAAATTACATTAGAGAAATACGATAGAAAATACAGGGTAGAACCATTAATGATGGCTGAAACCACTGTTGGTTCCGAAATTAAAAATACCAACCAGCGCTTTACATATACTTACGATTTCCATAAAATGTGGAATTTCCTGATCGAGCTGATCAATGTTTCAAAAGACGCTGACAGCCGTACAGAATATCCATCTGTAGTACGCTCTGAGGGAATAGGCCCTAAACAGTATGGAACAAAAGGGTTACTGGGCGACAAATTTGCCGATATTGAAGAGAAATACGACCTTACCCGGGGTTCAGAAGGTTTCAATGAAAAAAACGAGGATGGAGAGGATATGAGCATAGAAGCCACCGATGAATACCAGGATGAAGAAGATTAAACCGTAATCAAACCGGCATGATCCCGATAATTATCGGGATTCAGGATTAAATTACACAAAGGAAGCCTGTTCAAAGAACTCCTTTAGAGAAAAATTTCATCCCCGCCTGACCACAATAGATATTTTTAATAATAGTCGGGCAGGAAGGTTCCTATTGGCCAAAAATAATAATAAATATACAAGATAAATTCCAGATATCAAATCGTTAATTGTTATTGCAGGGCCTACTGCTGTGGGTAAAACCGCCCATGCTATTGAGGTGGCACGGCATTTTAGTACGGTCATTCTTTCGGCCGACAGCCGGCAGTGCTTCAAAGAGCTGAATATTGGCGTGGCAAGGCCCTCGGCAGAAGAGCTGCAGCAGGTGCCCCATTATTTTATTGCTTCACACAGCATACATGATGAAATTACCGCTGCATGGTACGAAACCTATGCGTTGGATGTATTGCAGCAATTGTTTGCAGTGCACGATGTGGTAGTAGTAACGGGTGGAACGGGTCTCTACATTAAAGCATTAACCGATGGGCTGGATGCCATTCCCCAGGTAGATGAAAGCATCAGGCAGCATATTGTACAGCAGTACGAAGCAGAAGGACTTTCCTGGCTGCAGCAGCAATTACAGCTGCACGACACCCTGTTCTCCGCCAGGGGCGAAATGCAAAATCCGCAGCGCATGATGCGCGCGCTGGAAGTAGTGCTGGCTACGGGCCAATCTGTATTAAGCTTCAGAAACGGGGGAAAAAAACCCCGTCCTTTTAATATTATACAGGCAGGCCTGGAGCTTCCCCGGGAAATATTATATGAGCGAATCAATACCCGGGTGGACCTGATGATGCAGGCCGGGCTGGAAGCTGAAGCGCATAGCCTTTTGTCCTGCAGGCACTTAAATGCCCTGCAAACCGTAGGGTATAAAGAACTGTTCGGCTATTTTGACGGGATCACATCATTACAACAAGCCACAGACCTTATAAAGCAAAACACCCGCCGCTATGCTAAAAGGCAAATGACCTGGTTTAAGCGGCAGGCTGCCCTGCACTGGATCAGCCTGCAGGAAACACAGGATATTATTCCTGCAATCACACAATTGCTGGATCGCACAAACACGTCTTAAATACAAGACCAAAGCCAGTAACACCATCCATGGCAGATTTTAACCTAAGACTTGCCCATTTTTTATAATCATTTCACAATAACCAGACAGTTAAGTCTAAAAACCTGTCTGCCAGGCAGAATCTACGCTGTATATGATGCTGTCTTCTCAAAAGGGGTAAAATTTTTTTGCTACAAAGGCACAAAGACACTAAGATATAGGAAAAGAATACGTTGTGACTCCGGGTCTTCGCGGCAAATTGCTCTTTTGATACAGCCTCTATGATTATAGCAATCGCATCAGTCAATAGCAGTATCTTTGCCGGATGATTCAGGACGAAGAAACACAGCAGGAACATATTTTTAATAATGGCCCTTTAGAGGGCAGCGAGAGCGCCCTGCTGCAGATAAGTAAATGGACACGGCAGATTGCAGTGATTGGTTTTGCTATCGGCTCTTTTATAGTAATGGTAATGCTGTTTAGCGGCGCCCAGATATTAAAAACCATTGCGGCTGCATTACCGGTAACCTTTACCGGTATGTACCCGGTACTGGTAGTATCATTTTTTATCCTGTTTTTCCTGGCCGCATTGGTGCTGTTTTATCTTTATAAGGCCTCGCAGCTGCTGTTCCAGGGAGTACAGCAAAAAGACAGCGCATTGCTATCGCAGGCATTTGTGTATATCAAAAACTTTTTTATTGTGGTCATTGTTTTTGCAGCCCTTCAGCTGGTTGTTAACCTTTCAAATTTATTGAGCTAATGGAGCCTTTTCAGCAACATACAAATGTTCCGGTCAGTCCTTTGCATAGCAGCCTTTTTGCTGCTGCCAAAATTGCCGGCATAGCCGCCATCATTTCACTGGCAGGAAGTCTGGCCGGTGTTATCGCTACGCTATCGGTCCCCGCACCCACAATTGCTGCTCCGGATAAAGAAGGTTTTGATGAGCAAACCATGCAGCAACTGGTACAGAGCAGCACTTATATATCAGTTTTTATATCCCTGGCCATCAGTGTGCTGGCCTTTTACTTTTTATTTCGCTTTTCTAAGCTGGCCAAAACAGCCATCAGCAGCAGCGATAATAATAAACTGGGCACAGCCCTGCAAAGCCTGGCAGGTTATTTCAGGATATGGGCCGTAATTATGTTCCTTATCATTGTGCTGTTTGTGCTTTCGCTGGTAGGGGGTATATTAGGCGGCGCTATGGGCGGATAGTACAATAGTACCAGCTGCAGTGCTCCTGTCAGCGGTCTTGTGTCACTCACTTCAGTTGTGGTGCAATTCCGGGCTTTATTATTTCGCCGACAGGTAATTATAATCTTTCAGCAAACTTTCCAGGAACTCATCCGGGTACATGTCTGTTTGTATCTTCAGGTAGGCTTTCACTTTTTCGGCTGCAGCGGCCAGTTTTTCCTGGTTCCCGGATCTTCCTGCATCGTTGAGCAGGTTCTTTATGATATTCAGGTCCCGGTCGCTGATACGCATTACCTCCGGAAACCTGGGCACATAGTCTTCTGCCACTTCCCTGAATATTGTATTATGCAGACTTTCTTTAGCGGAGGTTTTGATAACAATGGTTTGCGCCAGTATATCGCCAATACGTTGCGCCCTTTTTGAATTAGCCACCAGTATAATATCGGCCACTAAAAAGCCCATGCCAAACATGAAGGCAATCACACTTTCCACACCTCCTCCGCCGGCCATAAGATAAATAAGCAGGTACAGCAGGATCACAATCCACAGGTCTGATATACGCAACAGCCAGCGTATCAGCAGCTGGCTTACCGATGGTCGCCCCCCGTTTATACTTACTACCCGAAGCTTCGTCATTTTTTTACCTATGCTTTGCCCGTTGGAGGTTAGCTCCCAGATGAGATGGTACAAAAAAACCGGAGACAGGAGTATCAGCCACAAGGCCCATTCATCCCTGCCCCAGTACAACACGCTCATGATATAACTGACCAGTATAATATACAGGTATTGCACCAGCATATCAATAAAAAGCGACAGGGAACGCCTTCCCAGTCCCGGGGCGTCAAACTCCAGGCTGATATTGAAGCTGGTGGGTACACTTACAACAGGCATATAAGATCTTTACCGAAAAGTAATGCTTTTGCTTAAAATGTCAAAACCGGGGAAATTTTTAAAGAGGCATAGGGGTAAAAAGCTTTTTAGGTGTAATGTATGCAGTGATATTACTTTTGTGGAGCTAAATGGCCCTGGATAGTGTTCAATACAAAAATGTTTTTGACCTTCATTATGAAGCGTTATACGGGTATGCCTGCTCTATTTTGATGGCAGAGACCTACGCGGACGATGTGCTTCAAAACATTTTTATAAGGCTTTGGCAGCATCGTGATTCGGTGAAAACCGAAACGGTAAAAGCGTATTTGTACACTTCAGTCAGGAACGAGTGCCTGAATCATTTAAAGCATAAAGGCGTTCAGGCTGCTTATGCAAAGAATACGATGGTTACCGGCAGCGAAAGCCATGAAAGTAATCAAGCAGAACAAAAAGAATTACATGAGCAGATACAATACCTGCTGAACCAGCTCCCGGAAAAATGCGCTACGGTGTTTTATATGTGCCGGCAGCTGGAAATGAGCTATAAAGAAGTAGCAGAAGCGCTGGGCATTTCGGTTAAAACAGTAGAAAACCAGATGTCTAAAGCGCTGAAATTTTTACGGAGCGGTGTAGCAGCGTACCTGATCAGCATCGTGCTTTTATTCATTCTTAAACTTATCAATTTATAAATATATGGAGCATAAATTGATAGCCTTTTATGAGCAAACCCTGAATGCTTCGGAGCAAAAAGAAGTAGAGCAATGGCTGGAGGCTGACCCTGCCCATAAAAAAATATATGAGGATACGGTTACTGTCTGGAAAAACGCCGGAACCATTCATTCATACGCATTTTATAATAAAGAAAAAGCATGGGAACGGTTACAGCAACAGCTTGAAAATGTTCCTTCTGCTACATCAAAAAAGAAAGCAAAGCTGGTTTCTTTCAGCTGGTGGAAGCTTAGTACAGCTGCCGCTTCTGTGGCTGCGGTGCTCCTGCTGTTTGTATTTATTAATAAACCCCGCCCCCTGCAATTTACAGCGCAGCAGGAACAGCTGAAAGTTACCCTGGACGACCATAGCCTTGTTACATTGTTCACTGATGCAGATTTGCTGGTATCCCCTGATTTTAATAAGCACACCAGAACCGTAACCCTGAAAGGCAACGCGCGTTTTGATATTGCCAAAGATCCCGGCAAGCCTTTTATCATTCATAATAATGATATGGAAGTAAGGGTACTGGGCACTTCGTTTACCATACAGCAGGGCAAAGATTTCAATACAGTTTTTGTGCACAGCGGTAAGGTGAAAGCCACTTTGCAGGGGCAATCGGTAACGGCCGTTGCAGGACAAAAAATTGTGAGGAGCCGTACCACCAACCAGCTAAAACTGGTGAATATTAAAACCGATATTGATGAGATACTGCAAACCCAAACCCTGAAGGTAAAGGATATACGTATTGACAGCCTGGCCCGCTTGCTGGAAGAGCTGTATAATATTGAAGTACAACCCGAAACCGCAATAAATAGTAAAAAAATAACAAGCACCTATTTTATAGGTTCAGAAACGCCCGAACAGATCATAGAGAACATCGCGCTTATTATTAATGCTTCATGGACTAAAAAAGACAATCAATATATCATTACTAAATAAATCCTGCTTGAAAAAATATTGTATCCTTTTATTACTGCTTATCATTAGCGTTGTGTTACCGGCGCAAAACGGGTTACTGCAAAAGGTGGTTTCTGTAGACTTCAGGAATATAACCATGTACGATGCTTTGATACAGATAGAAAACAGGGCCGGTGTATATTTCTCTTATGATAACCAGTTCATCAAAAACCAAAAACGGATCTCTTTCACAGCCAGTAATAAATCTGTTAAAGAGGTGCTGGATATGATACTGGATAACGAATATCAGTATATTGTCAACAACAATAAAATCATTATCAGGAAAAAAGAACAGGAATATATAGTGGTACAGGGGCAATTTACTGATAATACAGATCAGAAGCCTATTGAATACGTAACGGTATATGA
>JAPUDO010000086.1 GCA_027493055.1 Niabella sp.
AGGCCTAATAATATATTATTATCCTTAGGTCCCAATTCAATACGGAAGCATATTTTTTCCCCATCCGGTGAATACTGCAAATGTGAGAGCTGCCATTTCATTAAAGGGTACAGAGAATCCTTATCCATGTAGGAAGGAATGGGCAGCAAAGCCAGCTCTTTAAGCTTTAACACGGTGCGCACTTGCAGCGTATTACAATCCAGCTCATAAATTGCCGGCTCGCCAGGCACTTTATCCTCGCAAATAGAGAATAATATTTTGCCATTAAAGCTATCATGGCCCATTTCTGCAGCCGGCAACTTTTTATCCAGCAGATCTTTACCGGAATGAATATTGATGATCCTCACCTTTAAATGATCGAATAAAGCAATCCTATCATTATCCACCCATTGCGCTTCAGCCCCATCGTGAACAGAGATACCGGTTAATGCGGTGATCTTGCGATGCTGCTCCAGATCCCGGTTACAGATCCAAAGTGCCGCCGGTACACGGGTTTTGCCGGGCTCCGGTTCCTTTTCGCACCGTATATACATTATTGTTTTACCATCAGGACTTTCGGGTGTTGTATTATAATAAGAAAAGATGGTTGAGGCGCCACCCCTGCCTACCTGATGCTCTTTAAACTTCACACTGTTTTGCGACAGTACCGTTGCGGGCAGCAACAGGCCGGCAGCCAATACAATAAACCAGAATTTCATTATATTCTTTTTATAAGAAGATTATCTATCTCCATTGCTGTGTGCCAGGTTCTGAATCCGAAGAACCCTTTATTATAAGCTTCCGCTGTGTCAACAGCGTCCAGTATCTTTTTGCCGTTCTCCCAATATTCAAAATGCCCCGCTTTCTTTACCAGCTTTACATGCAACTTCCTGCCCCGGCCTGCTCCCGGCCTGAAATTTTCACTTACCAGCTTAAAACCCGGGTTTTTACGAAAGCGGTACCGCACACTGGCTGTATCTCCGTTAGTAACATTAGTGAAGATGTACCCATTTAATGTGTGATAACGCCGGTAAAGCCCATCCTGCCTGCTATCTGCTGTTTGCCTGAGCAGCTTTCCAGACGGGTCATTATACATAAGAAATACATTTACATTATTGGCATCATCAGCCGAGGACAACAAATACACATCAAACTCAATACTAACATTGCCACTAAGCTCCTTGTCCAGCCAAATGGTAGAAGCCCGCTGGCCTGTGGTATCTGCATCTATTAAAAGGCGCTTGTTTTTAATTACAGCGGTACACCCTTCGCTCCAGAAATGGCCCGGAAGCGGGCCATCCGGATAACTGAAAGATTCTTTTACCAGATCTTCACTCCTGGTAAAATAAAAAGGCAAAAGGCTATAAATGCCAATAATTAAAAACCGGCTCATTTAAAATATGAAGTATATGAACGCTCCGTGTTTAAGAAACTTAATCCCATCCCGGGTTCTGAGTTAATAAAGGATTCAGGTCCCTTTCATCACCAGGGATGGGCCATAAATAATCCCGGTCTTCGCGGAACGCCTTTTTAAATAGTTTTACAAAACGGAAATCCAGCACATCATTATTCAGTCCAAACACAGGGTCGGAAGTATGCGCCACATGCCACCTTTTGACGTCGAAATACAAATGTGTTTCAAACATCAGCTCTTTATATCTTTCCAGCCATATTTCCCTCCTCATCTGCTCTTTGTTTAACCCTGCAGCAAAATTCACCACTTTAGCCCTGGCCCGCACCCGGTTTACTGCATTATAAGCGTCCTGAACGGGGCCCCTGGCTTCATTTACGGCTTCTGCATACATCAGCAATACATCGGCAAAACGCACCATGGGAAAATTGGTAGGACAAGTAGAAGGATTTAAAATATTATCCTCGCCCGTTGTCAGGAATTTACGGATGGGAATAACACCAACTGTTGTGCTCCAGGTAGTTCGCAGTGCCGGCGGAGTTGCATTAATGTATGAATTATAAGGCCAGTATAATTTATAATCCATGTTGTTATTGCCAAAAAAAGTCGATCCCGGCAGAATCACACTTTGATGAAGGCGTATATCTGCATCATCAAAAGTAGTATCGTACCAGTTAATCAGGTCTTTCCCATAATTCACTTCTGCATTAGTGCCCGTATAGGATGTTCTTTTAGGAATGGTGGTAAGGTTAATGGGTGTGCCGTTCGAATGCGTAAATACACTTAAAGCGGTAGTGGCCGCTTCTGCATAATCTTCGCCTCCCACGCCCCCGCTCCTGTTGCCATACCATCTTTCAAAAGTGCTGCCCATGCCAGCCTCCATTTCATACTGCAATTCAAAAACCGATTCCTTATTGTTCTGTGTTTTCCAGTTAAAGGAGTCGCCAAAATTGGCCGTAAGGTCGTAAGTAAAAGGAGCTGTTAATAATTTAGCAAATTCTGTTTCAGCTTCCGCCCAGCGCTGAAGGTATAAATAGGTTTTACCCAGCATGGCTATAGCAGCTCCCTTTGTAGCCCTGCCCAGATCTGCAGCGGGATAGCTAACCGGCAGCCTGTCTGCGGCATCCTTAAAATCGCTGATCACCAAAGCCTGTACCTGTGCTGCCGGAGACCGGGGCAAAAAAGTTTCTTCCACCGGTGTAGGCTTGTCTATCAGCACTACATCACCAAAATAATTCCAGAGATAGAAATAGCACAGTCCTCTGAAAAACTTAGCTTCCCCTATCAGCTGGTTACGAAGGTCTTCCGTTACATTCGTATTATTATCCAGCCCTGCAATAACATCATTGGCATAGACAATGGGCTTATATAAATTGGTGTATAAATTTAATATACCGGCAGCCCTGTTGGTAGCCAGGCCCATTGATAGTGCATTGGAAGCTGCTCTTCCGTAAGAATAGCTGTCTGGCCCCAGGTTAGTGGTAAGATTAAGGAAGGGATCTCTAAAAGCCGTTTGAGCTGCAGCCTGGTAAATACCATTGACGGCTAATTTTGCGTTGGCGTCATTCTCAAATATTTTAGAGCTTGATAATCCGTCGTAAGGTGATGTATCTAAAAATTCTTTATTGCAGGCTATCAGCAACAATGAAAACAGAATACCGGTTATATATATTTTAAATTTCATAATCTGGATTTTTGTTGAGTGAAAGATTAAAAACTAACCTGAAGACCTACTGATACAGTTTTTCCCAGGGGGTAGGATGCATCATCGTTTGTAGACCGCACCATTTCCGGATCGAGGTTAGGCCATTGAGTCCAGGTAAAATAGTTTTCCAGATTGGCGAAAACCCTGAACTTATTAAAGCGTATCGACTTTATAACAGAAGCAGGCAAAGAATATCCTATCTGCAGGGACCTGATTTTAAGATAATCGGCTTTGTGAAGGAAAAAATCCGAAACCTGGTTATTTACCTGGCTGCCTGCATATACTTTAGGAATATCTGTATGAGTATTTTCGGGTGTCCACATATTCAGGTATTCAGTGGGGTATATAAAGTTGCCGGTATTATGGGTGAGCGCATATACAGAAGAATTCAGGTATCTGTCCCATTTGGCTACACCGTCAAAATAAATACTCATATCAATACCCAAATAATCTAAAGTAATGTTTCCGCCGTAGGTATATAAAGGAATAGGGTTTCCTTTCAATACGCGATCATCATCATTGATCTTTTTATCGCCGTTATTATCTTTATAAAGGAAATCGCCAGGGCCAGGAGTAAGCGGAGAGAAAGTATAGCCCTGTGCAACCAGGTCATCCACCTCTTGCTGCGATTGTATGATATGATCCACTTCTCTTACCCAGAATATGCCGATAGGCTGGCCTTCCGTCCAGGCTGCAGCATTTTGTCCGTGAGGTTCTATAAAGCTGCCTTTATAACTTACTATCCGGTTTTTATTATATGCAAAATTCATCCCTGCATAAATATTCAGCTTGCCCAATCGTTGTGAAAAAGTAGCTTTAGCTTCGAAACCCGCATTTCGTACTTTAGCCGAATTAACCAGCGGTGCAGAAATACCGCCATTTGTAGCTGGAATAGGCAGGCTCGCCAAAATACTTCTTGTCACTTTGCTATAATATTCCAGTTCAAGGTCAAGCTTATTGAATAGCCTGGTATCGATACCGATATTTGCAGCCCGGGTCACTTCCCAAGTAATCCGGCTGTTTCCAAAAGAATTATAAATCAATGCAGAAACGGGCGAGCCATTAAAAGGATATTTTACTACAGAATAAAAATTCTGCCAATCGTAATTGCCAATACCATTGTTACCCAGTTCGCCGTAGGAAGCACGAACCTTGAAATTGGTGAATACCGGATTGAGGGGCTGGAAAAAATCTTCTTTTGAAAGCATCCATCCTACGGATGCTGAAGGGAAAATGCCCCACCTGTTATTGGGAGAGAACCTGGAAGATCCATCATACCGGAGATTAGCCTCAAACAAATACTTTCCGCTGAAATCATAATTCAGGCGTCCAAAAAGTGAACGAAGTGCATAATCATTGGCGCCTCCGGTAAGATTTGTTATTTCGCCCGTAGCTGCATTAAAAACGGGTGTTTCGTAGCTCAACAGATCGCGCCTGGCACCACCAAAGCCCTGACTTTTAAAATACTCCTGGTTATAACCTGCCAGCAAGTGGGTATTATGCCTGCCAAAAGATTTTGTATAATCTGCATACAGATCGAATACCTGCCTTTCATTCTTCGAAAAATTATTATTCAATGTTTTCACATTCCCCGAAACATCGCTTGTCTTTTCCCCGGTTTTGAAGTTCCACAGGTCTGCCGGTTCCGAACCGCCCCAAACAAATTGCTGGTAAATATCTGCGAAATAGCTTGCAGTAACAGAGAAGCCCTGGAAAGGTGTAATCACCCCGAAAACCTTACCCTGGAAACGATTGCCTTTTGTTTCACCCCGTTCCTGCATTACCGAACGTAACGGATTATTGGTGCTTACTTCATTTTTAAGCTGCGGTGCACCATACCGCCCATCGGGATGCTGTGGTAAAATAGAGGGGCTGCTGGCCCTGAACCATTGAAAAATATCATCTATTGATACGGGGTCAGCTTTATGTGAAATGAACGTAATATTATTTCCCAGCCGCAGCCAATCGTTTATCTTATAAGAAAGATTATTGCGGAAATTTATCCGGCGGAATGCCGTATTGGATACCATTCCATCATCCTTGTAATAATCCATCGAGGAGTAAAAGTTGATTTTTTCATTTCCACCCCTGGCCGAAATATTATGATTCTGAATGATGTTTTTTTTAATGATAGCATCCCACCAATTGGTACTTGGATATTTGATGGGATCGGTTTTAATACCCTCTGTCCATTCAGCAATGTCTTCATCGCTGTACCAGGGATCTGAGCCGGAATTTTTGAGCGTCATATTGATCAGCTTCATGTGGTCGATGGTATTATACGCCCAATCCGGCAGCAGGGTTGGCTTTTTAGACCCTATATAATTGTTATAAGTAAAATTAACCTTGCCATTCATACCCTTTCCGGTTTTTGTGGTAATCAATATCACTCCGTTTGAAGCGCGTGAACCGTAAATGGAAGCTGAGGCGGCGTCTTTTAAGATAGAAACAGACGCTACGTCGTTCGGACTTACCGAATTGATATCAGCTATCTGCCCATCCACAATTACTAAAGGTTCCGAACTGATATTCAAAGAACCGACTCCCCTTACACTGAGTTCGGCGTTATTGTTGGCACTGGGCAAACCGTTGCTTTGCCTGACCCTTATGCCGGGCGCCAGGCCGGCCATTGCAGAAGAAACATTGGATACAGCCCTCGAATTCATGGATTGCTTATCAAAATCAATGGTAGCTACAGCGCCAGTAAGATTAGCTTTCTTTTGTGCACCATATCCCACAATTACTATTTCATCCAGTTGGCTATCAGCCTTCTCCAATACCACTACCATATTATTAGCGGCCCGCACTTCTTTTGGCAAATAACCGGTTGAACTAAATACAAGAATGGCATCATCAGACTTTACATTTAAAGAAAAACTGCCATCTTCCCGGGTGGCTGTTCCATTTGTAGTGCCTTTTTCCAGGATGCTTGCTCCGGCTAAGGGGTTTCCTTCAGTATCAGTAATCCTACCCGATATAATCCGGACCTGGTCCACAGGCTGAGGAACAATAACAACGAGACTGTTATTGATCACTTCATATGATAATGAAGTATTATAAAGTATCCTGCCCATTACATAACCAAGCGTTGCATTTTCGGCTGAAATATTTACCGTTTTATCTTTGGGAAGTGTTTCCGTTTTATATACAAAGCGAAAACGGCCCTGCGATTCAATTGCTTTGAGCGCCGATTCTACAGAAACATTTTTCAGAGACAGATTTATTTTCTGGGCAGAAGTGTGTATTGCAAAAGACTGAAACGAAAAAATCAAACTGAAAATAATAGCAAGTTTCGTCATTAGCAGGCATTTGATAACCCTGTTGCTGTAAAATAAAGCAACAGGATTGCTATTTTTTTGCATAACTTTACATCGGTTTTTAAATAAATAAGTGTTGTCGTTAATACAGCTTTGTTTGAAAGCCTTGGGGAGAATGTTGGTAGCATTCTCCTTTTCTATTATAAATATTATGTTTTCATTTCCATACAGCTATCATTTTTAGGTTAAGGAACAATCGTAATTTTATTTTTGTCAATAGTATAGTTAAAGCCACCGGCCAGTTTTAATGCCTGCATTACCTGTTCCACGCTTTCATCTTTAAACAACCCGCTAAATTCTTTTTCCTCCAGCTTCTGATCTTCTATTTCAACTGAAACACCATACCACCTGGACACCATTATGGCTATATCCCGCAATTTATAATCTCTGAACGCAAGGCAATCATTCACCCATTGAGTTTCTACAGCAACCGAATCTTTAAATGGCTGTTGCAACCCTGTAATCCTTATCTCCGGCTTTAATTCTGTAACTGTCAGCGTTTTCTCCTGGGTGCTTTCTGCATTTTTTAACACAAACTTTTCGTTGGGCTTGAGCAGTATTTTTCTTGAATCTTCATTATTAATACTTAGTTCTATAAGCCCTCGTACTAATGTTGCTTCTGATTGCATATCAGCAGCATAAGCTTTCACATTAAACGCAGTTCCCAGAACCTTAATTTTGAAATGATCTGTATGAACTATAAAAGGGTGTTCCGAATCATGCGCTACATCAAAATAGGCTTCCCCCGAAAGCTGAACATCCCTTGTGGTTTTTCCGAAATCTTCTCCATAAGAAATTTTACTGCCTGCATTTAACCAAACCGTACTTCCATCAGGTAATTTCATGTTTGTTTTGGAGCCCATTTTTGTAGCCACCACTACATCTTTGGAAGATACCTTCTGCTGACCCAGAAAAGAGAAAACCAATAAAAATGCAGCAGCTATTGATGCCGCTGTTATAAGATAGTATTTTAACCTGCTCCTTTTTGATACAACTTTTAAGTCACTTCCCAGCTCTCCTGTTATTTCTTTTGTGCGCTTTCTGAGTGAATCCCAACGTTTCCGAATATATGCTTTGTCAACCTCCTGTATTTCGTTCAAAGGTGTATTGTACATCTGGTTAACAATGCCAGACAATTCATAATAGCCCGGATTATCTTTCAGGAATTCATTTAACTCTTCCTGCTCATCTACAGAAAGTGCTCCGGATTTTTTCCTGAGCAACAACTCCAAAAATCGATTATAGCTCATATTTACAAAACTCCCGTTTATTAAAAGTCGGTTTTTAATATCAAAACCCCCAAACTGTATTATCTTTTATTTTAAAAGTTAGTTTTTTCCGGAACGGAAATAAAGATTAAGCTCCGGAAGATCTGCCTTCAGACTTTCTATAAGCTTTTTTATAGCAATATTCATTTGATTCTCAACCGTTTTTTCCGACAGGCCCAGCAATTGAGCAACTGCTTTATATTTCATTCCCTCTTCTTTTATTAAACGGAATATCAACCTGCACCTTTCGGGCAACTCATTGATTGCTTTAGAAATTTTGAGGCAATTCTCTTTGCTTATCAGCAAAGACTCTGACTGGGAATACGAAAATGTAAATGACTCACCAACATCTTCAAAGGAAATGCTTTTGTGTTTTTTTTGCTTTTCAAAGGCATTGATTGAGGCGTAACGCACCGCCTTGTATAAATAGTGAGATATATTTTGAATAGAGGTAACCGCTTCCTTTCTTTCCCAAAGCTTTACAAAAACGTCCTCTACCACTTCTTCCGCAAGCAGCTGGTCTTTTAATAATGAAGTTCCAAAAGAAAGCAGTCCCGGAAAGAAACGTTCAAATAACTCTCTAAAGGCCATCTCATCACCCTGAGAAATGCGATATAGCAAGGTTTCCAAGCTCATTGATATTGTAAAGCTAAAAATGCTTAACGAAATAGTTCAGGAACGTTAACCCGAATTTCAACCGCAAGCATACAATAACGAAGTTAGGAAATTCCTATAAACAAGCTGTGCATCTTTTACATATCCCTCTTGATACCATTTAATATATACGTGTCCGGACTGAAATATAATTTATCTCTCCTGCGCTTTACAACAAACGGCAGTAAGGAAAAAATCAAATGTTCTTTACCTTTTTAAAACGATTCGGGTTAAAACTCCGGATTTTGATTGTGATCGCTTGTAGTATTCGTATATAGTTTTACCTGCTTAAAAAGCCAGCTCTGTTTTATTCCGCTTTTAGTTTATCTGCTAACATTTTCATATAAAAACCGCCAACCACACTTCTGGCTTTGAAGTTTTCCCGGATACCGGTCCTGGAATCATAAAAATCATTCAACGGTACACGCGAAGGAGTTTCCAGCGCATGTGTATACAGCGGTTTGATCAGCGCCTCAAATTGTTCTTTCTGCGGGGCGAAGGTTGCACTCCAAACGATCCAGTCATTCTTGGTATATGTTTTACGGCTATCCAGCGGAATACCAAATTTATTGATTTTAGTAAGATAGTAATTGGTTTCGGTATCATACACCTTTTGAGGAAACAGTTTCAAACCTAAAACCTTGTCCCAAACCAAATTGTATTTCTGGCTCCAGGTATTCTTATTGTCAAACGTAAGTGCGTAATGGTCACCCGCATCTGCCATTTCTATCCATTGAGGCACCATGCTTTCCGCTATAGTCCGGTATTTCCGGGCAATCTCGGCATAGCCTAATGTCTCAGCCATTTGTGCATAACACGCAATACCAACAATAGCCTTTACAGATAAGTTGGCGTTACGCGCCAGGTGGCCTGCAAAATCATCTGTACACAATTGGGTCTTGGGATCAAGACCTTCTTTTACGAGGTAGTTTACCCAGGTGGTCAATGTTTTCCAGTGTTTTTTTGCAAACCCGGCATTGCCCTCCACTTTCGTTATGGCTGCGGTAAGAATGATCATATTGCCAGATTCCTCCACCGGCATTGGCTCGCCGTAAGTCTGGCCATTGGCAATTGGATAGGTACCCAAATCGTGCGCCGCCCATGGATGGGGATACTTGCCCGTCTCACTAAAATGAAAAATGCCGGTCAGCATTCCCTTCATCAGTTCGGGATTATACAACAGGTAAAGGGGTGCAGAAGGATAGGTTACATCCACGGTGTTGATAAACCCGCCGCTGTTGTTCTCTTTTGACAACCATAAGATCTCTCCCTCTGGACTTTTGACAAGTGTATGAGCGGCTATACTCTGACGGTAGGCCAACATGCACAAATGCGCATATTCCCGGCCACCGGAACGTAAAGCATCGGCATATACTGCTTTGTTGAAGGCTTCGCATTTTTGCATGACTGATCTGTA
>JAPUDO010000087.1:0-100086 GCA_027493055.1 Niabella sp.
GCATCCTTATCCAGTAATAAAAAAGCTTTGAGATTATTCTACATAATCCTATATTTTACATTTAAAATTTTACATTACTCCCTCCCAGCCCGGTATTTCACAATAAAACCAAAAGATTTTAGTTTATACCTGTCCGAAAGCAGCTCTGCCTGCAGGATATCCAGTTGTTTCTGTCGGTTATCTTTGGCTTTCGCAATCAGGCTAAACATATAGTCCACCATATCAATGGCAGCCCTGGCAGTGAGCGGGCTCAAAGCCGTACTCCGGTTTTTCGCGCTGCCGGCCGTGGCGCTGTTATTTGTATTACCGTTCAGCGCCACATCAATCTTTGAAAGAAACCCTTTCGATAAAGAGTCGATATTAATGGCTTTGGAGCCAATACAATCCAGCGCTTTTTTCTTATGGGCATTATTGCGGATGCAATTGATAAGGCGTTCTTTAAAAACGGAATAGGCTATATCCATTTTCCCATATTCGTTTTGCACGTCTAAATAAACACTGTACATATTGGATTTGCCATTTTCCTGCCGCAGCATATCATTAAACAGCGTGAGCTTATTTTCTACAAGAGTTTTAAAGGCTGTAAGCGCTACAAAACCGCTTTCTGACCCGTCACTATTTTGAGCGCTAAGTGATAACCGGCCCAGCAGTAAAAGGACAAATAAATATCTCATGTGGAGTGATTTACTGCTTTATCGGAAAAGCAGTAAAAATGTCATCAAAACAGGAGATTATTATACTGTTTTGCAACAGGGCAAACACATAAATATTTTTAACATCGTGGTTAATATGTTGATGATAATGCCATAAATGCACAAATATTTTATAAAAAATGAAGACATCTGATGTGAGCACTTAATTCTTTCGTTAGTCATTGCTTTAATTAATAGCGTCCTGAATCACAAGGCGTGATGTTTGCTTGCGAACGCTTCTGTCATTATTAATTATTAATCATTAATTGTCAATTTTTACTTTTTAATATACTCGTAAGTCATGGTAGAAGAAGCTTCGCTGGTACTACTGGTTTCTTTATGGGTAAGCGGATAGCCCTCATCATTGTAGGTATAGGAATGAGTAGTACTACTGGAAGCAAGGCCGGGTGCGCTGAAAGTAGTTATACTAACAGCATTCTGGCTCACAAATCCCCTGTCCAGTATGTATACTTCGGAATAGGGATATACACTTTCCGGGTTTTTTGTGGTATAGTAAGAATAATCATTCTGGGTGGCCACGTTTCCGTTGGCATAGTACCAAATCTCTTTTGCTATATTTTTTTTATCCGCGGTATAAGTGCATACTAATTTAGAGCCGGCAACGCCTGCCGCGGAATAAGAAACCCGTTCGTAACCATCAGCCGAATAATTAAAAACATAGTAATTGGCTACTACGTCAGCAGTATAGTATAATGATGATTTTGATAACTGCCCGGATGTGTTGTACTCATAAGTTCGGTATCCGGTACCCCAATCACTTTTTATAACCTGCCCGGCAGCGTTTCTTATGTAGGTAGTACTGATCAGCTTTCCGCTTCCTGCACTGCTACTATAAACAGAGGAAGAAAGTTTATTATTGGCATCCAGCGTATAAGACTCGCTGGCATTATCAAAGCCTTCTACATAGGCCCATTTAGACATAAATGTATTTTTGGCTTCGGGTGTGTCTTTATCTTTTGTACAGGACATTATTACAACAGCCATACAAAGGACATAAAATAATTGTTTCATAGTTATTGATTTTTTTATTTACTATAACTTTTGACTGCTTTATTTAGCCGTTACAAATTCAAACTGCTCGCCGCCATATACTAACCCTACGTAGCTGCCGAGACTACCGTTATGCCATGGTGATATGTTCAAATCATCGGTGGGCAGAAAACCATAACGACCAACAGAAATTACATTGCCGAACCCCAACGGCAAAGTTGCACCTGCCGACAGCGTAACCTGGTATTGGGTCTTATCTAAATCGTTGTAACAAACAGCATAGTGCCTTGCTTTTCCGGCGCCATCAGCATTCCATAGTTTTATGTTAGCCGTGGGAATACTGCTCCAAACAACTGTTCCTTTTGATGCGGCATCGGCATCAATCGTAATATCGGCATAACCCATACGTTCGGGCTCAGATATTAACGGGTAGTAGACTCCGGCGGAATCGTTTGATACAAAAGTGTACAACTGTACCCGATATGTACCCGCAGATGGTGAGCGCAGGCCCAGCCGGCTGATGGTTCCCTCTTTATAGGCTATAAAACGCACACCTACCTGGTATTTCCCTTCTGATCCATCGGAGGTACCCTGTGTGCTTGCAGCGGCAATTTCTTTCATGGGATTAATGGTAATGGTTCCCTGTTTTCCGTTATTAGGTTTATCTTTTTTGCAGGAAACAAACACTGCAGCTGCCGTCAGCACAATGAATATGCTTTTCATGATCATGGTTTTTGAATTGCTATTTAATAATGTATTCATAAGTAGTAGTGTACACGGTACTGTTGTCGGAGCTGCGCCGGCTGCTGGTTACAGGGTAGCCATCGCTGTTAGCTTCGTAGGTATAGGTGTAGGTTACAGGCGTTCCAGCAACACCATTATTATAATTGGTGACTACATAGCTTTCTGTAGCAAAATCGCTTCTGTTCAAAAAACTAATCTGGCCGGTTCCGGAATAAACATTTTTTACAGTTTTGCTATATATGTACTGGTATTCCTGCACAAGAGTACCTGAACTATTATAGGTTTTGTACGATGCAACACTTTTTTTATCGGCGCCCCAGGTGTACACATATTTAGCACCACTGGGCAACACTTCTTCCACCCTGTCGGCGTAATAATTGTATTGGTACAATGTGCCCTTAGCTCCATCATTGCCATATCCCTGTTTTGTAGTCAGTCCGCCTTGTGCATCATACACATATTCCCAACGGTTGCTGCCCAAATTGGGGTAACGAAGTTTGATCATATTGCCTTTACTGTCATAATCGTAAACGACCACAATTTCTGAGCTACGGCCCTTATCCTGTATTTGCCCGGTAAGCCTGTTTTGATTATCCCAGCTATATTCGTTTATACCGGTATAGGTGCCGGACACCGTACTGGTACGGCTTAGAAGGTATTTCTTTTCCGGCGCCTTTACATCCTCCTTTTTTTTGGAGCAGGAAACAAACGCTACTGCAACAATCAGTATAAAGAGTAAATTTTTCATAAATATTAATCATTAATTAGATCAAAAAGGAATCGTAGCGCTCACGGTTCTTTTATCACCGCTTCTTGTATATAACACCAGGTCTTTTATTATTACGGTACGGTTATTTACCTGGATACTTCCGGTAGATTTTTCGGACCCTGTAAATGTTTCATCACCAAACCCATTTCCCACACCCGATAAAGAAACTGCTACAATGCCCGGTTTAGGTTCGGTCATGGGTAATGAAGATCCGTTATCGTATATTTTTAAATCAGGATTACCTGTAGCATCTTTTTCTGTTAAAAAAATCACCTGCAGTAATTCATGGTTGGCATCCATAGGATCATCGCTTTCGTTGTGCTGGCAGAGTACGGAAAAATTACCCTTTTCCTTGTCCCCAAAGTACTGGGTTTGTATTTTGCCGCTCACCTCTTTGCCGTCAAAACTGAATTTGCCGGTTTTTTCTTCTTCATCATTAACGGTAAGTCCGGCTTCGGCAGCTTTTTCTGTTACAGTATCGTTTACCTTTTTACCTGTATGATCACCGCAGGAAAACAACAGGGCAGAAAAAATAAGCGCTGGCAGCATTACTCTTTTCATGTGCATTGGTTTATTGTTTTTGAATGTTTATATAAAAATAAATTGCACCGGTGCGTGAACACAAATACAACCGATGAACGGCAATTGAAAATCGATGAAGGAAGAGAGAAGGTAGAATGTAAAATGTAGAATATTAAGTTGTAGAATGCTAAGCTCAGGACAGGACAGTTGCTTCTGACTTCCGACTTCGAACTTCTTGACTTTCCGTCTTTCGGTCTTTCCCGACTATTCCATTGCTTCAAACCAGTACCAAATATCAGGCATCAAATCCTGTACCCTGCACGGTTTTGTACATCATATATATTACATCGCACATCATCTAAAAGCCACCTCTGCATTAAGCGTCTTGCTGTGCCCATCAAGGCTAAAGAGCTTCAGGTTCTTTAATACCAGCTTATTGCCTTCTACTGATATACTGCCGGTTGATTCTTCTTTGGTAACAAACTCCTGACTGCCAAGCTTAGCGCCAGACAAAGCAATATGCGCTTCACCCGGCTCTATAGCGTAAAAACCTCCGGCAGGTTTTAACGATCCCTTTGCCTGCGCTTCGCTGGCAAATGTAGCTTGTAGCAGGGCGTAAGGTTCATCCTGCTGACAAACAATGGAAAAACCATCTTTGACTTTATCTCCAAAATACTGAGTAGAAACTTTACCTGAATAAGTAATGTCGCCGACAGAAAAATCTGCTGTTTTACCAGACGGCCTGTCCAGCCCTAATGCCAGATCCGCAGCATCTTTGGTCATTGTATCAGCAGGCATGGTATTTTTATTTTCCGTGCAGGAAACCATTAGCACTGCCAGCAATAAGATTGCTGAAATATTTTTCATTTTCGCTGGTTTATATGATCAAATAATTTATTATCAATACAAACCTAAAAGGCAATACTGCGCCTTAAAAAATATACCCGATGAAAGGAATTTAAAAATCGATGAAAGAATGCAAATTTGCTATACTGGTAATGAAATAGTAGCAATAGTCCTATTACCCGAAGGGTTGGAAAAATAAATACCGGCATTTATTTTTTGAGCCAGCTCATGAGTAATATGTAGACCAAGCCCGGAGCCGGATACCGCATTTTGCCAGTCAGCAATGGCGCTTTCATAGTCCTGCTGCGAGAAGGTTTTGCCGTCATTTTCAATAGTAATCAGGCAGGCATGGTTAAGCTGTACCGCCGAAATGCAGATAGTGCCGTTATCGGGTGACGCTTTTATTGCATTTTGCAGAAGATTGCGAATAATGGTTTGCAGATAATATACATCTGTTTCAACTACCATACTGTTTACTATATCATTTTTATAGCTAATATTTTTTGTTACACTGCTTAGTTGCAGCAGGCTTTGACAGGAAGTCACCAGTTCTGCAATACTTAGCGGTTGTGTTTGTGTTTTAAACTCGCTCATTTGAGTTTTGCTCCACAACAAAAGATCTTCCATTGTTTCAAGCAAAGAACCGGTAGCCTCCTGGATATTACTGCTTAAAGTTTGTTTTTGCTGCTCGCTTAATGCACCAGGATTTAGCTGCTGCAGCTTTAAAAACTGGTACACCTGGTTAATGGGCGAACGCAGGTCGTGGCCGATAATACCAAACAGTTTTGCCTTGGTTTGATTAGCCGCATCCAACTGCTGGTTTAAGGTAGTGAGCGTTTTATTTTTATCATCTAACAATGATGCCGTCTTTCTTTTGTTCCTGTAAATAATCAAAAGCAATACAGCAATCAAACCCAGCAATAAAAGCCCTGCAACCATCCAGAAGCGCTGTTGGCGTGCTGCATCTAATTCTATATCCTGACTTTCTATCTGTTGCTGTTTATTTTTGTTCTGATAAATAGCCTCCATTTCTGAAATGTTCAACGATACCTTTTGTGTGGTAAGCGTATCAGCAATAAAGCAGTAATTTTTAAAATTGTCCAGTGCGGCGGCTGTGTTGTTGGTCATGATATTGGCTTCCGTCAGGGATTTCAGTAAGTCGGCATATTGCTCCCTGCTGTATTTATCTGCCACCGGTTGTGCCATATTGTAATACCGGAGCGCAGCGTTATAATCTCTCAATGCCATGTAATAATCGCCATAAGCAAGGTGTACGGCATAAAGCATAATTTCTTTATTGTCTTGTTTCGCCCGCACATCAGCTTTGCGGATATATGCCATAGCCGTTGGAGGATCATTTTCTTTGAGCGCCAAAGCGGCTATTTCCAGATTGGAAGATACAGCCTCAGACCATGCGCCGGGCGCTTTGGCAATGGTTTGGTGTAGCAGGTCATAATATTTCCTGGCCTGCTGCCGGTTGCCCCACATTGCATAGCCCCTGACAAACTTTCCATAAGCTGTAATATCCACCGGAATGGAAATACCCAGATAAGGACTTGCTGCTTCCAGGTATTCCAAAGCCTTTTCAGGCTGCTTCAATTGTAAGTAAATTTCGGCTACCATCATCAGCTTAACTGCATAATCGGTTTTTATTTTGGGAACAGAAGTGGTATCCACCTTTGCCTTATGCAGTTCAGCGCTTTTAAGAAAGTAATTAAGCGCAATGGTATAATAACTTTTCTGTTGCTGATTGTACAGCCCCATATTATAATAAATATCACCTTTATTCTTTAAGGTATCTACTGTTTCCACTAAATATTTTAATTGCTGGAAAGCCCGGTCGGCTTTAGCCTGCAGCCCCATATAATGATAAATGGAAACCAGGTTGCCTAAAGATTTGGTGCTTAATTCTATTAACCTTCCTTTTTCCGCCGCTGAATACGCTTTTTCAAAGTAAATACTTGCCGAATCAAACTGTTGTTTATAATAATAACCCGAAGCTATTGCCTGGCTGAAAAGATACTGATCCGCATAATCATTTTTAGGTGTAAGGGCAAGCCCTGCTTTGCCATCAGTGATAAGCACATCAAAACTCGCGGGTTTACCGGAAAAAGCCGCCTGTGTTTGCTCTACAGATTGCTTTTTTTCCTGTAACAAAGACTGTTGTTCCCTGCTTTGGGCTTGCGCACAGCAAAGAACACACACAACCAGTAAGGTGGTAAAGAGTGACTGAATATACATGGCGGTTAGAGGTTATTAAGTTTATAGTTTTAGCTGAGCCATTCCGGTCCGGTATGTTTTGCCTATAGGAATGACCACATCACCACATATTATGTTATTCCCGGCAATACGGTTTATTTTGTAACATGCCACAGCATAGCTGCGATGCACCCTGATAAATTGCTCAGCAGGCAGCTTTTCCAGGAAACCTGTCAGCGTAGTTAAGGTAAGATAGTTTTTCTTTTCCGTCACTACTTTGGTATAATCCTGCATAGCTTCCAGGTAAATAATTTCATGTAAAGGCAATTTTACCTGTTCGTACCCCTCTTTGACAACAATGAACTCTTTTTCAAACAACACCTCATAAGCGGCCGCTTTCTGCTTCATTGTCCAGTATTCATGCAGCCTTTTAGCAGTTGCCGCAAACCGTGCTTCCGTAAGCGGCTTTAGTATATAATCAAACGCAGAAAGCTCAAAGCCATCCAGGGCAAATTCGGCATGAGAAGTAATAAAAATAGCAACGGGAACCTGTTGCCTTATAGCGCGCAGCACTTCAAGCCCTGTTAACTCCGGCATTTCAATATCCAAAAAAACCAGGTCGGGCTTTAATTCTTTAATGGCGGTAAGGCCTTCGCCGGGCGTATTATAATGGCCGCTATTTTTTAAAAAAGAAAAAGAGGAAGCATACTCCTGCAACATTAACTGGTCCAGGAAGTTATCGTCTATTGAGATGTAACGGATGGGAGTTTCCATTGTAATAGAGCAGTAATTCAATCAAAAATAGGTTTTTAAACACATATTCTTTTATCCTTCAAATTTCCCATGTATATTTAATTATTATCTTTAACGGGCAGGAACCTTTGATACCCTGTTTTACGGGATGTTCATGGGCCTTTATGTATTTCTTTTGAAAGAATTTCATGAGGCTGCATCCCAGGAAATGTTAAAATTTAAAAACGCAGAAACATGTCTTTACTCAATCAAAATAATAAGAAAGGAAAAAAGAACAATAAAAAAACGGATAATAAACAAAGCAGCGGCTCCAAATTCGCTCAAAAGCCCCAAACAAATGCGTTTGTAAGCAAACAGCAGAATACCGGTTCACAAAGGGGAAGCTAATCAAATTTTTCCAGCATTTTAAAATGTTTCCGGGCAGCCTGTAAATATTTACGGCCCCTTTTGTATGACCAGCAGGGATACCCGTTCTTTGCATTATACCGGCTTATTTTATACAGTACCTTCCAATGGTGTAAAATAGTTTTATAGGCTTTACCGAGGCTCATGCCACAATCATAAATATGATTGGGTTCTGCACCGGCTCCGTTATATTCAAGAATAATAAAGTTTTTCCCCTGCTTCAGGTCTTCAATAGTATTTGCTTTTATATCATAACGTCCATAAAAGAAACCGGTATTTCTGCTTAGCTCATCAAATACACTGGTCAGGCTTTCATTGATCTCTTTTTCAAGATTGGTAAACTTAGCTCCCCGGTTATGGTTTCCGGCAAAAGACAAATAAAATATTGCGCCTTCAGGTAGTACCCGCTCAAACCTGTGGCTATGCCTGTGCTCCATTTCAGCCTTTCGGTGTTTTGCCTGCGGATGCTTTTCTATCAGCTCTTTTAGGGAGCTTACACCATCTCCTTTTACCTGCAGCAGCTCTTTATGTATAAATCCTGATACCACACCCTTTTGCTCCCAGGGATAGCGATAATAAAATATGCTTACTTCTTCCGCATAATTTACCTTTTCCTGCACTATATACCTGACAGGTATACGCGCATGGTATTTTATCAGTTGTTCCTCGTTCCGGATAATCCGGAACAGGATACCTTTCATACCAACATCGGGCTTTACCACAAAAGGATACTCAAACCCGCCTTCACGAACCCGCTTCAACAGCTCTTCAAAAGCAAGACCCTGTTTAATGTAAATAGTTTTAGGAACCACATTGGGCGGCAGCAGGTTATACATTTCCTTCTTACCCTCGCCTTCAAATCCTCCAAACGTAATTTGAGGATTGGAAGGTGTAAAGAACCATAATGACCTGCTTCTAATGCAATACCAGAGCCATACTGGTGAGATGGGTGCATACAAAACATAAAAATGCCACAATTCCCAGTTAAAAAGAGTTTTAAAAAGATTCCTGATTTGCATGAATATTCAGCAAATATAAAAGCCCGTGTAATAAAATGAATTAATTTTATGCGGAACAGGCAAAGCATAACCTTTCGCCTGCAATAAAACAGGATTATGCAGGTACCCACCGTAGCTGAAATATTTGCAAATGGCGAAATCCCGGAAATACTGTTTTGGGTGGGATGCGCAGGCAGTTTTGACCAGCGGGCCCAAAAAATAACTAAAGCATTTGTAAAGATCTTAGACGCCACAAAAACCAAATATGCCATTCTGGGCAAAGAAGAAATGTGTACAGGAGACCCGGCAAGGCGAGCGGGCAATGAGTTCCTGTTCCAGATGATGGCCTGGCAGAATATACAGGTGCTCAATGGGTACGGTATTAAAAAAATAGTAACTGCATGTCCGCATTGTTTCAATACTTTAAAGAATGAATATCCTGAACTGGGTGGCCATTATGAAGTGATACACCATACCGCTTTTTTGCAGCAATTGATTGATGAGGGCAGGATAACCATTAAAGAAGGAGGCAGTTTTAAGGGGAAAAAAATTACTTACCACGACAGTTGTTACCTGGGCCGTGCCAACAATATTTATGAAGCGCCACGAAAAGTGCTGGAAAAGCTGGACGCCGAACTGGTAGAAATGAAACGCTGCAGAAGCAAAGGTTTATGTTGCGGAGCGGGTGGAGCGCAAATGTTTAAGGAAGAAGAAAAAGGAGATCAGCGCATCAACACAGAACGTACCCGGGAAGCACTTGAAACCGGCGCTGCTTATATTGCTGCCGCCTGCCCCTTCTGCAATACCATGATCACGGATGGCGTAAAAAATGCAGAGCAGGAAAACACTATAAAAGTGCTGGACATTGCAGAAATAGTGGCGGAAAGCATGGAAACAGATGACTGATGGCAGATAACTGATGACAGATGATAGTTGACAGGGGATAGAGAATGTAAAATATAAAATGTTCAATATTAAATGTAGAATGTTAAATCCCGTCTGTTACTAGTGTGCGCTTCTGGCTTTTGCCTTCGGCTTCCAGCCTTCAGCGTTCATCTCGTACACCGTACATCTTACATCGTACAATTTACGTTGCCGGGCTATGAACCATGAACTATGAACAATAAACTATCTTTGTAGTATGAACCTAAGTTATAAAGAATTACTGCCTGAAGATTTTAGCGCTGCCTCGCGTGTTTGGGTGTACCAGTCCAACCGCTTATTAACAATGGGTGAGGCATTGGATGCAGAACAAAGACTGAATGATTTTGCGGAACAATGGCAAAGTCATGGCGATGATGTAAAAGCTGCCGGATTTTTATTTTTCGGGCAGTTTGTAATATTAATGGCTGATGAAACCGTAACCGGCGTGGGCGGATGTAGTACCGATAGCTCCGTACGCTTTATCAAATCCCTGGAAACCGCTTACAATATTCATCTTTTTGAGAGAACTTCCCTGGCTTTTGTAATCAAAGACAAGGTACAGCTGCTCCCCTACTCCCAGCTGCAATACGCGCTGGATAATGATTTTATAACGCCTGACACACTCTATTTTAATAATCTTGTTGCTACTAAACAGGAACTGGAAGATAAATGGATTGTGCCGGTAAAGGAAAGCTGGCTGAAAGACCGTATAAAGATTACCGCTTAAAAATTTGTTTTAATTTTTGGGTAATGGCCTCTTCATCGCCTGATGAGGCTATTACTTCGCCGTTTTTATCTACCAGGATATAAAAGTGGAAAGAAAGTATTTTAAATAATTCGCTTACACGTGTGCCTTCCTTTTCAGAAGGAAACTGATCAACAACCTGTATCCAGGGCATTTGTTCTTTCTCCAGGGCTTCTATCCAATCTTCCCGGTACCTGTCGTTTGAGATACTGACCATTTCCAGTCCGCCGGAATTATATTTTGCATACACCTGTTTCCAATAGGGTATGGCTTTCCGGCAGGGAACGCGCCAGCTTGCCCAGAAATCTATCCTGATTCCAAAAAAATCTCAATATCCGTTAGTTCACTTCACAAAATCAATCTCATAAATACCTGGCCACAATTTGCCGGTAACATACACTTTGCCGGTTGCCGGGTTATAAGCTATTCCATTCAGCACATCAGCATTAAGCTTACGGAATTTCACTTCGTTTACAATGGATGTCAGGTCCATTTTACCTACTACATGCCCAGTGGCCGTATCAATTTTTACAATATCATTTGTTGTCCACACATTGGCATATATATAGCCTTGTATAAATTCCAGCTCATTAAGGCTATCACAGGGCAATCCATTTTTCGTAACCTCCAATACCTTTACTGGCTGTAATGTTTGTGGTTCCAGGTAAGTAAGATTCGCCGTTCCATCGCTCATAACAATATACTGTCCATCGGTTGTAAGCCCCCAGCCTTCTTTATTTTTATAGCTGAATTCACCTGTTTTTCTAAAAGTTTCGGCATCATACACAAATCCTTTTTGATTGGTGTAAGTAAGCTGATACAATTTGTTATGCAGAAAAGTGATGCCTTCCCCAAAGTATTGCTTCCGGTCTATCTCCACCGTGGGCGTAAATATCCTAAAAGCCGAATCATAATACCCAATCACTGACCTTGTGAAAGGAAGCTCTTCCGGCGCGCCACCACTTTCAAACAATTTTTCTTTGTAAAAGACGAGCCCTTCAGTAAAAATAGTTGTATCATGAGGATAGGTAGCTGTTACCGAATAATTGATAACAGGGACATCATTATCAGGTGAACCGTTGTTATCATCGGCATCATTGGCGCCGCCACAACCCCATAACAGGGGTAACATTACAAACAGGTATTTGCACAACCGGTTAAAAATCACTTTTCTCTTTTTTGGTTAAAATTAAAAATACAACAATCGCTCAGGATCAGTGTTACTAATATATTCTGATACCTGGTGGCTGCCGGATGCGAAGGGCGATGAGGAACAAGGCAATACAGTACACGGAACTACAGGCAAACTGACGCCTGGCTGCTCTATATTTATCAGATGACAGCCTTAAATTAGTTAACTTTGCAAAAATTTTTAATAAATGCTCAACTCAATAGAAAGTGCTATTGAAGCTATTCAACAAGGAAAGCTTGTAATTGCAGTAGATGATGAAGACCGTGAGAATGAAGGCGATTTTATTGCTGCCGCAGGAGCTATTACGCCCGAAATGATCAATTTCATGGCTACGCATGGCCGCGGCCTGATCTGTGCCCCGTTGCCCGAAGAACGCTGTGATGAGCTGGGCCTGGACCTGATGGTAACCAACAATACTGCATTGCACGAAACCGCGTTTACTGTTTCGGTAGATTTGCTGGGAAATGGTTGCACAACCGGTATTTCCGCACACGACAGGGCTAAAACTGTTGAGGCTTTAAATAATCCTTTTACCGATCCGCGGGACCTGGGCCGTCCTGGTCACGTATTCCCGCTTCGTTCTAAAAAAGGCGGCGTATTGCGCCGGGTAGGCCATACCGAAGCAGCTACTGATTTAACCAGGCTGGCTGGCTTTCCTTATCCTTATGCAAGCGTACTGGTAGAGATCATGAACGAAGACGGCAGTATGGCCCGCCTGCCCGACCTGCTGAAAGTAGCTGAAAAATTCGACCTGAAAATTATCTCAATAAAAGACCTGATTGAGTACCGCCTCAAACGCGATTCGCTGATTGAAGAAATTGTACGTGTAAAAATGCCTACTAAATATGGCAACTTTACACTGGTAGCGTTTAAAGATAAGAATAGCAATAACGAGCACCTGGCATTAATAAAAGGCGAGTGGGAAAAGGATGAGCCAGTGCTTACCCGTGTGCACTCCTCCTGTTTTACCGGAGATATCCTGGGCAGCCTGCGCTGCGACTGTGGCGATCAGCTGCATACAGCCATGCAAATGGTGCAGCAGGAAGGAAAAGGCATCATTTTATACATGAACCAGGAAGGCCGCGGCATTGGCCTTATGAATAAGCTGAAGGCCTACAAGTTGCAGGAAGAGGGCCTGGATACAGTGGAAGCCAACCTGCACCTGGGCTTTAAAATGGATGAGCGCGACTACGGTGTGGGTGCGCAGATACTGCGGCATCTGAATGTAACCCGGTTGCGCCTGATGAGCAATAACCCGCGCAAACGCGTGGGACTGGTAGGCTACGGACTGGAAATTGTTGAAAATGTGCCCATCATCATTTCACCTAATGAGCACAACGAAAGATATTTAAGCACCAAACGTGAAAAGCTGGGACATGATTTTTAGAGGACAGTTGACAGATCACGGTTGACAGGGCTTAACCCGTTTGAGGCGCTAAATATAGCAGCATATAAACCAATGAAAAAACACCACACACACCTCATACAACAGGGTGAAAATGAAATCATGGAATTTAAAACTTCATTTAATGATGAAGTGATTCATTCTCTGGTTGCTTTTGCCAATACAAACGGGGGTACGGTTCTCATAGGAGTCTCTGACGATGGCAAGGTTAAAGGCGCCGGCACGGGAAGGGAAACTATTGCACAGTGGATTAACGAAGTTAAAAATAAAACAGTCCCGGCCATTATTCCTGATGCAGAGATTATTGAGGAAGGAGGCAGAACGGTAATTGCCCTGAAGATCCAGGAATACCCCGTAAAGCCGGTGTCAGTAAAGGGCAGGTATTACAAACGGGTTAAGAATGCTAATCACCTGCTTTCAGTATCGGAAGTAGTTAATTTGCATTTGCAATCCCTGAATACCAGCTGGGATACTTATCCTGATCCGGCTCACAGGTTTGACGATATTTCTCTGGATAAAGTACAGCAATGTATAGAAGCTATGAAAAACAGGGGAATGACCATTACAGAATCGCCCTTATCTTTCCTGCTGAAATACGATTTGATACGGGAAGAAAAACCGACAAATGCAGCTTATTTAATGTTCAAAAACCAGGATTCTATTGCTACAACTATTGAACTGGGCAGATTCCAGGATATCATAACAATTAAGGACGCCTCACGTACACAGGCTGATATTATAACGCAGGTAGAACAGGTACTGGATTTTGTAAAAAAACATATTAATGTGGCTTTGATTATTACCGGGGAGGCACAGAACACCCGGAAATGGCAATACCCTTTGGAGGCGGTTCGGGAAATTGTGTTGAATATGATCATTCATCGTGATTATCGTTCCCATTCAGATTCCGTGGTAAAAATCTTTGATGACAAAATAGAGTTTTATAATCCCGGAAAGCTGCCCGAAGGCATTACCGTACAGGATCTGCTGCAGAATAATTATAAATCTACACCACGGAACAAAGCCATTGCCGAGTTTTTTAAAAACCTGGGGCTGATCGAAAAATACGGCTCAGGTATTGGGCGTATTATGAATTATTTTGCTGATGAGAAACTGCCTTTACCCGATTTTAAAACAATAGGAGAAGGCTTCCAGGTTACCATATTTACATCTGTCGTAGAAAATGTCGTAGAAAATGTCGTAGAAAATGTCGTAGAAAATGAAAGAAAAATACTGGAACTTATCAGCAACAACAATAAATATTCCGCTTTGCAAATTGCCGAAATGCTTCCATTAACCCAGCGCACTGTACAAAGGTACCTGAAACAATTACAGGAAAAAAACAGGATAAAGCGTATGGGGCCTGCAAAGGGAGGATATTGGAAGGTGGTAGAAGATAATTAAATGTTGTTGAATATAATTTACGACCGTAGATTTGCCCTCTGCAAAGGCTGTGTACTATATGGAAGGCCAGCTCTGTCAAAAACAGGCAGATAAATCTTAATAAAATTCAACTTATAATATGCAACGCAAACATTTTTTTTCATTGACAGCACTATCCTTGCTCCTATTATTTTTTACAATCTGTTCAACAGCTCAAACCTATACCATAGCCACTTACAATCTCCGCTATGGCAGTGCAAATGATCAGGGCAATTTATGGAAAGACAGGAAAGCTGCTATGTCCAGCCTGATACGTTATCATGACTTTGATATTTTTGGTACACAGGAAGGCCTGCCCGAACAGCTAAACGAACTGGCAGCCACATTGCCGCAATACAGCCGCTACGGAAAAGGGCGCGATGATGGCAGCGACAAAGGAGAGCATTCGGCTATCTTTTATAAAAATGATAAATTCAGGCTTTTAAATTCAGGCGATTTCTGGCTTTCTGAAACACCTGACAAGCCCGGGTTGGGCTGGGATGCTACCTGCTGCAACCGCATCTGCTCCTGGGTATATTTACAGGACAAAAAATCTAAAAAGAAATTTTATTTTTTCAATCTGCACCTCGACCATCAGGGTAAAACAGCAAGACTTGAAGGCAGTAAGCTGGTGCTCAAAAAAATAGAGGCAATAGCAAAGGGCGCCCCTGTTGTTTTGACCGGCGATTTTAATGCGGAGCGGAGCAGTGAGCCTTATAAAGTAATTACCGGATCAGCCATCGTTCGGGATAGCTATAAAGACGTTCAATACCCTTATGAAAACAACGGGTCTTTTAATGCTTTTAAAAATGACTTTACAAGTACCGGGGTTATTGACCATATTTTTATCAGCCAACAATTTAAGGCTGTAAAATGGGGTATTCTTACCGATACTTATTTTGGCAAATTCCCATCTGATCATTTCCCGGTTGAAGCGGTGGTTGTATTGAGATGACAGAGGACAGATGACAGAGGACGGAGGAAATGTTGAATACAAAATGTTGAATGTTAAGAACACGAGCTTCCGTCTTCAGACTTCGGTCTTCCGAACTCTTTCTGGATAGTTGAAAGGTTGATAAGGCAGATGGCTATGTCAATCATACAGTATAGAAATCCTATACCTGAATAATCAACTGTTTAAAAGACTATTAAACTCCAGGTAATGGATAACAGTTCACCGGGATCACGGCTCCTTGGCAGGTACTGTTACAGGTACAAGGGGTTCAATTTTTTTATTTGTTGAATCCGGTTTCATCCTGTTAGTGGAATCTGCAGGTAATGCGGCATTCCTGTTAGCTTCACGCTCTGACCGCCTTCTTGTATTGATAAACAATTCTCTGAACGTATTAAACTCGCGTTTAAAAGAGATACCGCCGCCGGTTCTTTTAAGTGTTTTTGCAGCCCCCGAGCTGGATGTTGTAAGATAATCCAGGTTCTCCCGGTAAAATAAATTAAGCCTGATACTGCCGCTTGTATTCAGCAGCCATTCGGCGGTAACATCGGGCAGGAACAGCGGCTGAGTTTGCTGCAGGGCAGACTGTAAAGGCACTTCGAGCGAGCTGCCCAAAGAAATAACCAGCCGGTCTTTAAAGAAAGGCACTAACAAAGAACCGCTGATATTAGCCTGGTTAATATTAAAGTTACTGGTATTAACGCCAAACACATTGCGATTATAAACCGAGCCGCTAAAGTTTACCCTCACATTTTGTCCTAATAATGAAGCCAAAGCCGTATTCAGTTTTTTATTTACCTCGTTAAACAGTAATCCTGATAAACTGGAAATAGTATTATAGGTAAGCTCATTTACTGCAGCGCCAATACCAATATTTGAGACACCCGTTTGGGGCGGGGCAAAGCTGTTGAATACAATAAGATAAGTAACCTGCCTTGTTACTTCAGTCTGGCTCCTTTCAATCTGCTGTAAGGCATTGGTTACATTAAAATCGTTGTTATACCGGCTGTTAGGATCTAATTGCAGCTCAAACTTAAACTCAGGCTGGAAGAGCTGACCGGTAAGCGCAGCATATACATACACGGTTTCTCTTGTATTGGCATAACTTTGGTCTATGTTAATTCCGGCCAGTGGAGCAAAGCTTACACGCTCGGCCTTATACCTTGCCTGTATATTTATATTGGCCTTTAACGGATCGCCCGCCCAGGATATGTAATTCTCGGTGCCTTTAATGATTTCGAAAGGCTTGGGGAAAAAAGATTTGAAGGTATAATTATACGTACCTTCTTCTATATCCAGCCTTCCTTTTATAGCAAGAGGCTCGGTGGTTCCAGCCTTAATATTCAGGGTACCAGAACCCCGGCCTACTATCTGGTCTCCGGTCAGATCATCCATTACAAACTTCATCAGCACTTTGGGGTTGGCTGTTACATCCAGCTCGTAGGACATGTTTGACTGGTCTCCCCGTATTTCCATAAGGCTGTCCGTTGCCTCTACTCCATACTTTCTTTCCACCAGCCATTCAGGCATCTTATCAGCATAGCTGTTGGCAGAAGCTATAGTAAAACTGCTTTCTTCCCTGTCGGTAGCAATAGCATCAATTTTCATAAAGCTGTTATCTTCCGAGCCTACCAGTACAAAGGAACCTGTAGCTTTTACATCACCATAAAATAATTTATTATCAGCATAAGTGGTTTTCAGCACCTGTACCGGCCTGTTGTTCCGGGCATCGCGCGTGCCGGGTTTACGTGTAGATACGGTGATATCATAGAACATATCGTCAAAAGCGTTATGCAGGATACTACCGGTTAAATAAACGGGGTTGCCTGTAACCGTATCTTCCAGTACAATTCCGTTAAGATTGATCTCATTTTCGTTCAGCTCAATTTCCCTGTCCCGTATTTTATAATAGCATTGGGTAAACTTAACTTTTAAACCGGCATTTTGTATACGGCCTTTGCCTACCACTGTTACTGCATTAAGTGGGCCCTTTACCTGGAAATCACCGGTAACATTTCCGCTGATGTCTGAAAACAGGATATTGAGAAAACGATCTATATACCTGAGGTCAAAATTCTTCGGCTTTAATGCAATAACATTATCGGCCTGGGTTTCCTGGTTCTTTAAATAAAGTTTAACGTCGTAAGCAAGGCTTTTATCTCCCTGCCCCAGGGTGCTGCCATTCACCTGCAGCTCTTTTGTTGGCATATCAAACACTATTGTAGCGCCCAGGTCCCCTATGGAATCATTGTCCAGCCTTATAGCCCTTCCAACAAAATCATTGGAGCTGATCTTCATATTTTTTCCCGGGTTCTCAATCAGCACATGCGCATCTACCATACCTTCCAGCCTGTTATGCGGAAGTAAATAGGGAGCAATATCCCCAATATTGATACGCCTGAGCGTAATGGCTGCATCATTCCAGCTGCCTACATCAGAAGGAAGGGTTTCAATTTTTATTTCCTGTGTGCTTTCTTTTAGCACCAATAGCCCGTGAGCCGGTGCATTGGTTCTAAACTCCAGCTCCCCTTTATCCTCAATGTTCCATACTTTACCATTAAGCATAAAGGTTGACGGACTGAATTTTATACCTACTCCATTGCTGTACGTATTTACAACAGCATTCAGGCGTGCTTCATCTACGGACATGTTATTGCCTGAGCCCGTAAAAATACTTACCTGCGACACGTCCTCATGTGCCAGTATATTAAAAGTAGCCAAGGGTATTTTCAGGCTGTCTGTGATACCAATATCAGATACGCTGCCATATACAGTAAGGCTGTCGTAAGTTCCTGTAGCATCAATATCAGTATTAAAAAAGTCAAATTGCCGGTACTTAAAATGAGGAATATTTACATCCAGGGAAAGATGATTGCTGGTTGTATTAATGCTCCCCGAAATACGGCTGTAGTTAAATCCGGACAAACTGCTATCAATAATGGTGGCAAAAGTGCTGAAATCGGAAGTCTTTACATCAAAAGTGAAGAACTGTTCAGGCACTTTGGCCTGGGGCGTTTTTATGTAAGAAGGGTAATACCTGCTGAGAAAAACCATAGCCGAATTAGGGAGATCCCGGATATTAAAAACACCATATACACTGGCGCTAAACTCGTTGGATATAATGCTTAAACGTTTCTGATCCTCTTCAATAGCTGAGCTTACAGACAGTGAATCAAAAGAAAGGGGTAATCCGTTCCTGGTAAGAGCGGCTTTGGCAATAGTGGCGCTGCCTAAAAAGTCATCAATAGTATTCCCGGAGAACTGCGCATTTATCCTGCCGCTGAAAGCAATATTTTCACTAAACAGATGGGTATTGTACAGGTTGAGCGTATCTACATTGGCCATGAAATTAAATTCAGGTATTTTCCGGCTCATATCTACCAGGCCATGCATATTAAGATGTGCATTGGGATCGTTGGCAATAACAGACCCGTCAAAAATCTTCTTATTCAATTCCCCATCCAGTGTAATATCACGGTAACGGTAATCTTTATAATCAATATATTGTATGCGGGCATCCAAAGCCACATTACCGCTTTGAGGGTTAAATCCGGCGCCCTTCAACGTGGCATTAAGGCTTATATGCCCTACATTATTATCTTTTATTAACGGCCCCAAATGAAAATCCGCTGTGGAAACCGTCCCTGAATAAACAGGATAGGCTGCATTTTTAAGTTTCAGGTTTACATCGGCCTTTACTGTGCCCAGCGCCGTTTGCAGGGTTCCAAAGGTCACAAAATCATCTATAAACCCTGCAAAATTCCCGTTAAAATTCACATAGCCCAGCTTACTCAGATCGGGGTTGTCTATTTTTTTTAAAGGAGGAATAAAAGCTATAGCATCTGCATATACTGTTTTAAACTCATTGGCTTTTATATCAAGATAAGTGCTGTTTATCTCCGGCAAACCTGTTATGTTGGCATCACCTGAAAAATGAGTATTGTTCCCCGCGCGGATATCCAGGTTCTTTCCAATTAAAGAGGAAACGGGCCCCTTAATATTTCCACGAAGCAGGATTCGCTTCTTCCAGGTTTTTAAATCAGGGGCAAAATAGGCTATATCATCGCTATTGATCTCAGTATTTTCAAAATGCCCCTCCATTGTAACCTTCTCCACAAAATCGTTCATGTCATCGAAATCATCGTAGCGCATACTAAAATAATTACGGAGGTGACTGTCGTTAGTTTGAATATCAAGATTGTCAAAAGTCATTTCATGGGGCGTAAACTTGGCATCAGCAATAAGATGCTTTACTTCAAAACCACTGCGCTCCCTGGTGCTGAGCCGGATGGAAGCCGTTACGGTATCCATTTCCCATTTTACATTTTTAAAATCGCCGTAAATTTTTGCAAACTCAATATGCTTACCATCAAAGGCTATGGGATCTAATGGCCGCGAATGGTTATCGCTTTTAAAAGTGCCATTTTGGAGCGTAAGTGTATTTACCAGTATTTTCCATTTATTACTGTTCACATCCAGGGTAGAAGTATCGGTAATCACAGGCTTCGCTACTTTACTTCTTAAGCGGGGCGGCCGGTTGCCTTCATAATCCAGCAGTGCAAAATAAGGCTGGTTAATACTGAGCGATTGAATATCAATCAGCTTCTTTGCGAAATCAACTTTCCGGGAAACCGTATTCAGTGAAGCAAGGGACACAGTCATATCCTGGCCTATCCACCCGTCCTGCTGTTTCACCCATATATTTTTAAGATCAATTTCCCTCAAAGCCAGGTTGATGGTATTTTCTTTCTTTTTCGGTGATTCATCAGGGCCTGAGAAATAGTCTATCAAAAACTGGTGCCGCCATACAGAGTCGCTCCTTTGCAGGTGTATATAAGCATCTTTTAATCCAATATATTTCAGCTCGATATTTTTCTTAAAGAAGAACCAATCAGTAATATTCACAGTAATAGCTCCGGCACTCAAAATAGTATCCTGTTGCCGGTCTTTTATCAATACACCCTGAAGATCCATTTTGTTAAACAGTGAAAAATCCACATGCTTGATAGCAAGATGCGCTTTAAGGTCTTTGGAAAGGCGTGAAGTAACTTTATGCACCAGCCAGTTCTGTACAGGTGCCATTTGTATAGCAATCCATATAGCCGTCAATAAAATAATTACTGATGCCAGTACAATAAGCAATATTTTTCGAAATCTCTTCAGGAAAGGTTATTAAAAATATTTGTAAAAATAATTTATTACATACCTACTGACAAATTTCGGGAGTATGTAACTGTTAATTTTATATTTTTATGAAAACGACTAAAAAAATCATCGTACCCACCATTGCAAATGAAGCTTAGCGTTAGTGTTTTATTAGGGATTGCTTTTTGCCTGCATTTACCCATCAGGGCAAAGGCACAGCAATTTGGGGGGAACCGGCCGTCTACCCAATGGCGGCAGATGAACTCTGATACAGCACGCGTTATATTTCCTGAAGGATTGGATTCTGTAGCCAGGAAGGTAGCAGGATATGTAAGCGGGCTGGCCAGGCAAAAACCCTTTAGCCTGGGAAACAAGCTTAATAAAATAGAGATTGTTCTGCAAAATCAGCCGGTTATAACTAACGGATATGTAGCCCAGGGACCTTTCCGCAGCGAGTTTTATATTATGCCCTCTGCCGATAATTATGACCCCAGCAGCCTTTCGTGGCCCACCCAATTAACCGTTCATGAGTACCGTCATGTACATCAATATAACAATTTTGATAATGGCATAAGCGCCGTAATGAAAAAACTATTCGGGCAGGAAGGCTATGCGTTGGCTGTAAATGCTGCCGTGCCTAACTGGTTTTTTGAAGGAGATGCTGTTTTTAGTGAAACAGCTTTAGCCCCTCATGGACGGGGAACATTGCCTTTCTTTCTGAAAGCCTACCCCGCTTTATGGCGGTATGGCAAAAATTACAGCTGGATGAAATTAAGGAACGGATCACTCAAAGACTATGTGCCTAATCATTACGACCTGGGGTACCTTTTAGTGAACTACGGCATACAAAAGTATGGCAACGATTTCTGGCCGAAAGTAACCCGTGATGCAAGCGCCTATAAAGGACTCATTTATCCTATGCAGAAAGCCGTGAAAAGATATTCAGGAGCAGATTACAAAACTTTCAGGGATAGTGCCTTTAATTATTACAGGAACATGTACAACCTGCAAGCAGCACAAAAGAAAGCGGATTCTGCTAATATTTTCCCTGTTAATAAACAAACCGTTACCAATTATTTTTATCCTTACCAGGTATCCAGGCAAAACCTGTTATATCTTAAATCATCTTATAACCAGCGCCCTGCCTTTTATTTAAAAACGCTGGCGGGAGAAAAGTTTATCAGGTTCAGGGATATCAGTATTGATGAGCAATACGGCTACAATAATGGCAAAATTGTATATGCGGCCTACAGTTCTCATCCAAGATGGCGATGGACCAGCTACAGTGAGATCAGGCTGCTGGATATCAATACCGGCAAACAAAAAAATCTCAGTTCAAAAACCAGGTATTTTACGCCCGACATATCCCCTGACGGAAAGATAGTGGCCGCCAGCCAGGTGGCGCTGGATGGAAAATCGAGCCTGGTTCTTTTAAACACAGGCAATGGGAAAGTGATGAAAGAGATCAGCAAGGAATCAGTAGCCTATTTTTCAACACCCAAGATGATTGATGACACTACGGTTATAACAGTGCTGCGTAACAAGGACGCTACTACTAATATTGCTAAGATCAACATATATACCGGCGCCATTGAAAACCTGACACCACCATCACTTACAATAATCGGCGCCATCTATGCCAGGGCAGACAGGGTATATTTCAGCGCTTCTCAAAACCTGAAAGACGAGCTTTTCTATTACGATATCAAGAACAGGCGCCTGTTTAATATGAAAACAGAAGGTGTGGGCAGCTATTTTATCAATAATGACTTTGATAAAACCTCATGGAGCATTTTTACTGCTGACGGTTACCAGCTACAGCAAACTGGTTCCGGCTTTGCAGACTGGAGGCCCTACCCTATGGAGCAATGGGTACAGTCCAAAACAGGAATTATTGCCGACAGCCTATTGGCTAAGGAAAATATAATCAAGGCACCCTCCGGGATTTATAAAACAAAACCTTACTCAAAACTAACACGCCCTATAAACCTGCACAGCTGGCGGCCCAACTATTCCGATCCTGAATTCAGCTTTACGCTTTATGGCAATAATATCCTGAATACTACCGAAACGCAGCTTTACTATATCTATAACGAAAACGACAAAACGCATACGGCAGGCGGCAACATAGCATACGGCGGACTTTTCCCATATATCAATATTGGCTCTGAATACACTTTTAACCGTAAAACAAAGGTATCCTCCAAGGTTAAGGAATGGGATGAGTGGAACAGTTACCTTGGAGCAAGCATTCCTTTAAGCTGGGCCGGTAACCGTACCTATAAATCATTTAATATAGGCAGCACTTATTATTTTCGTTCCGATTTCAACAAAGGGCCTGATAAAGACCATTTTAAAGAACTAAAATTCAGCTACCTGGCGCATCGCATCAGCTGGTCACAGCAGGTACAGTCCATGGCACAGGATATTTTCCCCAGGTTTGGATATAGCGCTAACGCCCAGTTCCGGCATGCGTTAAACTTCACTAAAAGCTGGCAAAGCTATGCCGGGCTTAACTTATACCTGCCCGGTGTGCTCCCGGCGCACAGCCTGGTGCTTAACGGTGCGCTGCAGTATTCAGGAAGCCCTGAAAATGTATTTGGCAACCGCACAGCGTTTGCAAGAGGTTATACCGCAAGAGATTCTGCCGGGATATATACAGCAAGAGGCAATTATCATTTTCCTGTTCTTTATCCCGATTGGGGCTTTGCAAATATCTTTTACCTGCAACGCGTAAGAGCTAATTTGTTCTATGATTACTCTGTGGCATTTAATAAAAAAAACACAGGGAAAGCTGCCGTACAAAGCACCGGTGCTGAAATTTATTTTGATACGAAGTGGTGGAATCAACATCCCCTGACATTGGGTTTCAGGGCAGGCAATTTACTCACACCTGTGCCTGGCAGCAATGAACGAAAATACTTTTTTGAGTTTTTGTTGCCCACCAGCCTGATCCCGAGGTAGCGTTTATCCGGGGCTATCAACGGATAATTATATCATTTTCAAACAGCTCAATCACCTACTAATACCCCGCTCACATTCCAGGCGCTAAAGCTGGTACCCTCGGGTTTACCCTGCGGAATTTTTACCTGTATCGTATGCTGACCGGCCGGTAAATTTCCAAGACTGATAATATAAGGATTGGTTACTGTTCCCGGGCACCAGTTAGACCTGCTTAAATCAGAAGATGATAACCCGGTTGGAAAATTACCGGATGCGGGATTATATAAGCGATACGAGCCGCAATCCTCCCGCCAGGGCACTATTTTCAAAACTACTGCGCCATCCAGTAAAACTGTATTTTCCTTTGGAACAAACTCATCTCCATTTCCCCAGCCGCCATGACCTGTTGTAGTATATCTTAAAACAGCATTCTTAACAGGCTCTTTTAACTCAAAGTCAACAACCAACCCTTTATCACTGTTAAACATAGTAGCATATTCCTGGTTTGCCATTTCCATAATATTCAGCGTATTGAAAAGGGGGACTATTTTTTCAGGAGACGCTCCTGCATCTTTGTGAATAGTAATTTCAGCATTAATGCGATGGCCGCCTTTATCATAGTTGCCAATAAATACGCCTATATACACTTCCTTATCATTTAACAGGGAGCCAAACGCTGAAATATCCTGCCGGTAAGGCACTACTTCATGCCATTCTTTTCCTTTAAGCTGAATATAATTATATCCTTTAATTCCAAAAGGGGTAAAAAAGCGCATGAGTTCTATTGCCGGGTTATAATCATTGGTAGCTACTACGCCCTGGTATGTTTTACCATTGCCGTTTTCATATAAGGGCAAGGTGGCGGCCCCATTCTTCAAGCCATCTAAAAAGGACTGCTTTTTATCAACAGGAATTAAAAATACAGTGCCGGTGCGATCATATGCATCGCCGTTTGATTGTTCTTTTAATTCCAGGAAAATATTATTTGAGGATCCAAATTCAGGAAACTTCACCTTCTTCACTACCACAGTTCCGTTAGCAAAGCGCATTACACCAGGCTCTACAGTGGCGGTATCTGCAAAATTGATTACCTGGTCCCTGAATAAAGGAACAGTAATAAAGCGGCTTTGCCATATCTTGTCGCGGTAACTTAACAGATCCATAAATTCTGGCCGCGCTTTGGTAAAATAAGCAGGCGGTGTGAAGGCAGTCTTTTTTACTTCGTCGGCCGTCATCGTAAAATTGCCATTACGAACCATTTCCAGCACCAGGCCTATATCCTGGCCCAAAATTGCTGGTGCGCCTTTTACCGGCAATGCCTTTGTGTACCAAAGTTCGATAGTATTTGAGTTTACAACAGTTTTAGCTTTTTTACAGGCATATCCTAAGATGGTTTTACTTTCCTCCAGGAACTCAAATTTCTGATTTTTTATAGCTGATGAATCTGTTGTGCTGATAGAGGTGCTGTCATTTAAAAAACTATATAACTGCTGGTACAGGCTGCTTCTTTCAATGATAAAAAGCTCTGCAGGGAAATTACCCTCTTCCCTAAAATCTCTTTCATTTGTAACTAACGTATGCTGCGCATTGGTAAATATCAGCACTTTGTTCTGATTAGGTAAGCTTTTGCCATTACTGGATGAAGTGTAAGTTACACGGTAAGTACCGGTATCTTTTGTAAAGGGAATCTGCGCTGCAGCATTCAGCAAATTACCAAAGACTATAAAAAGAAAAAAGGCCCTCATACAGTTAATCATCAGTATTATTTAAGTTTTTTATTATAGCCGAAACAGTTTTCTCCATTCACACAATGCAATAACACATACTTAATCTTCATCCTTTGGTTTTATACCTACCGCCAGCATATCTGTAATACTCGGAATAAAATAATTGGCAGAAGATACTGCAGTAGCATAATCTAATAAGCGATCCGTTTTCTCAATACCATCCGGGCCTACACCATACATTTGTTTTAGCATTCCTAAGGTAATATCAATATTATTGCTCAGCCCTACAAAAATAACACCCGCTTCTTTAAGCGATGCGAAATAGGCATTTCTTCTTACAATATCAATTGTATTGCCCGCTGTATCATAAAACTGATTTCTCGCCACATGAGAAGTGTCTGATTGCGGAGAAAGCTCATGGCTGCCTAATTTGGTGCGCCCATACACTTTTTCCGCTTCTCCCACTCCCAGCTTTTTCATTTCATCAATTTGTATGATCCATTTTTGTACAAGCAATGTAGTACCGCCTGCCCCGGGCTGTTCATCGGGAATCAATGTTACATCATTCGACCGGAATATATTAGGATTGCCTACCCCATCTGCAAAGCCGTCAAAAGTAATATTATTATGATAGGTAAAACAGCTCTGCTCATTTTCCAAAGTAGCATGAGGCTCTAATATTTTAAGCATTTTCTGCTGGGCATCGAACAATGTAGATTGATCGTGCTGGTTTAGCCATATCCAGAAATCCAATTGCATAGCGGGCGCTCTCATACCGTTAATACCTACAATATCTTCCGTAAAAGAATTTAAGTTTTCAGGGATGCCGCCATGGCCAAACCGCCTCCAGAACTCAGGTCTGAAACCAATTACTACAGAGCCTGTGCCGGCTCCATACTCATGGCTTCTATACAATGAAGGGTCATCAATACCAAGCACATCACTATTCCATATATTTCCCAGATCATGAAAAAAGGTTGCAGGGTGCAGACTATCATTAAACCGGAACTGCATATGCGACTCACAGACTGAATTAGTTTGTAAAAACGGCTGAGGAATTTTCATGAATGAATGAATTTAATTAACAGCAAATAAATCATCTTACAACCCGGCCAATGCTTCCTTCAAAGCATGGATCTTCTCTTCAGCATCTGCCTTTTTCTTACGCTCATTTTCTACTACTTCAGGTTTTGCATTCTGCACAAAGCGCTCATTGCCTAACTTCTTTTCAACAGATACCAGGAAGCCTTCAAAATAAACGAGATCTTTCTGCAGCTGCTCTTTTTGCGCCGAAGTATCCAATACTGTTTTCGTTTCTATGTAAAGCTTATCTTTTTGTACCAATACATTGATACATTTCTCAACCGCATGATCAGTAAACGCGATACTATCTGCATTAACCTGCCTTCGTAAAATATCGAACAAAGGTTCATAACCGGCTTTATGTTCAGCCTGGATATGTAAGGTTATGGCCTCTTTGTTCTTAATATTGTTCTTAGCCCTTGCATCACGTACAGCGCTTATTACACTTTTCAGTATTTCACCCTGTGCTATGATCGTACTATCTACACTACCTGTTGCTTTAAACTGTTTTACAGAAAGATCATCAGCCTGCTCTTTCAGCAGGTGATAAATTTCTTCTGTAATAAAAGGCATATAAGGATGCAGTAATTGCAGCAGCTCTTCAAAGAAGCCAATGGTAGCCTGCAGCTTAGCGTTAGTAGTAGCGCTACCAAATTCAGGTTTTTGCCATTCCAGGTACCAGCTGCAAAAGTCATCCCATATTAAAGAGTAGATCGTTTTAAGCGCTTCGCTTAGCTTGAACTCCTTAAACAGCTTTTCTACTTCTGCTTTAGCCTCATCAATACGACTCCGCATCCAAAGCGTAGCAAAGTCATCTTCAGCCTGATTTTCATCATTAATAATACCATTAGGATTCTCCTCCCACATTTTCACCAGCTTCAGCGCATTCCATATTTTATTGTTGAAATTACGGCCCTGCTCCAGGGAGGCCTCATCAAACAACAGGTCGTTTCCAGCCGGTGCTGCAATCATAATTCCGAACCGAACGGCATCTGCACCATATTTATCAATCAGCTCTAACAGATCAGGCGAGTTGCCTAAGGATTTGGACATTTTTCTGCCCAGCTTATCACGCACCATCCCCGTAAAGTACACATCTTTAAATGGTATTTCTTTTTCATATTCCAGCCCCGCCATTACCATGCGTGCCACCCAGAAGAAAATGATGTCCTGTCCTGTAACCAGTACCGATGTAGGGTAGTAATATTTCAGCTCTTCGTTACCTGGCGCTGTAATACCCTTAAATACCTGTGTGGGCCATAACCAGGAAGAGAACCAGGTATCAAGCACATCTTCGTCCTGCCGAAGGCTGAAAGCAGAAGGCGAAAGGCTTTCATTGCCCTGAGCTTTTAGCTTTTGGCTTTTAGCTTCTTCTTCAGTTTCTGCTACATAAACATTGCCCGAATCATCATACCACGCCGGGATCTGTTGTCCCCACCATAGCTGCCGGCTGATGCACCAGTCTTTTACGTTTTCCAGCCAGTGTTTGTAAGTGGCCAGAAACCTGTCGCCGGGGTGTATTTTAATATCTCCTTCCACAACGGCCTTTAATGCAGGACCCGATAACTCCTGCATTTTCAGGAACCACTGGGTAGAGATTTTGGGTTCTACTACGGCATGACTTCTTTGGGAAAAACCATTCTTATTGGTAATATTTTCCGTCTTTACCAGATTACCCGAAGCCTCCAAATCAACAGCTATTTTTTTACGTACTTCAAAACGATCCTCACCAATATATAATTGCGCAGCTTCGCTTAAAGTACCGTCATCATTCAATGTATCAATTACTTCAAGGTTATGTTTCAGTCCGATGTTATAGTCGTTGATATCATGAGCCGGTGTAATTTTCAACGCGCCGGTACCAAACTCCATATCTACATATTCATCAAAAATAATGGGGATGCGTCGGTTAATAAGCGGTACAAAAGCATACGCTCCTTTCAGATGCTGATAGCGCTCATCATTAGGGTTAACGCATATAGCCGTATCGCCCAGGATAGTTTCAGGACGGGTAGTTGCGATAGTGATATAATCGCTGCTTTCCGGTTCTGCCGTACTGGCCAATATACCAAAATCAATAATTTTTGGTAACTTTGTAGTAGCAGGAGTCGTTTCGGACGTGTGAGAGAAGGATTCCGCTTCGGCGGAAGGCACAGCTCGCCTGCTTGTAAGGGAAGATTCTAAACCAGTCTTCCCTTTCATATTGTTATCTGCTATATCTAATTTATACCTTACATAATACAATTGGCTCTGCACCTCGCGGTATTCCACTTCTTCATCGCTCAACGCGGTTTTAGCCACCGGGTCCCAGTTGATCATACGCGCACCGCGATAGATCAATCCTTTTTTATACAGATCAACAAAAACCTTAATAACGGCTTTGTAATAATGGTCGTCCATTGTAAACGTTACACGGTTCCAGTCTACGCTACAACCCAAACGTTCTATCTGGTTATAAATAATACCACCATATTTCTCTTTCCACTCAAATGCATATTTCAAAAATTCTTCACGGGTAAGGGTGTTTTTATCAATACCCTTTTCGTGCAGCATTTGCACCACTTTTGCTTCGGTAGCAATGGACGCATGGTCGCTGCCCGGTACCCAGCAGGCATTGAAACCGCTCATACGGGCACGGCGCACTAAAATATCCTGCACTGTTTCATTAAGCGTATGGCCCATGTGCAGCACTCCTGTAACATTTGGCGGCGGTATCACCACCGTAAAAGGCGGCCTGCTATCCGGCTTGCTCTCAAAATATTTCTTTTCTTTCCAGCGACCGGTCCAATACTGCTCCACCAGCGCAGGTTCAAAATTTTTCGATAATTGCATAGGGCTGCAAATTTACTGCTTTTAAGGATTGGATAAAAGGGATTATTAGCGGCGTGTGACAGTGTGACCGCGCATCTGTTAAATGATGAAAAACCTCTCTCATCAAATCATCTTTGTTGCTAAACCACAGGATCCACAGCTTCCGGAGAACAAGAGGTTTTATATTTCCTCCTATAGATTTGCACTACCTTTGCAAGGTTACTTTATTATTAAAGCTTCTGTATGAAGAAAATTATCACAATCTCATTATTGCTGCTGGCGGCATTTTCTTTTTCATTTGGGCAAACCGGAACTGTTTTGAAAGCAGAACACCCGGAAGTAAAGATTGAGAATAACCAATTATAACGTAGCCTGGCAAGTGCAGGAACAAGGTAATATAGACCATTACGATATATTGCTTAGCGAAGACGGAACTGATTTCAAGAGCATTGGCACTGTAAAATCGAAGGCATTGGAAGGGGACAATAGCAGTTTGCTGCACTATACCTTTCATATTGATTTCGGGGCCGCAACAAAAACACTTGGATATGCAGGCTTCATAGGTTTATTATCTTTTGGCTTTTCCCGTAAACGTAAATGGACAATGCTATTCCCGGTAATTGCTCTGTTCACGATCATTGCCTGCAATCGTGATAAGGATATAACTGACAAGAATAAACCCTACTTTTTGCAAATCAGGCAGGTTAAAAAAGATAATACTACCTTATATAGCTTTGTGGTTAAGGTTAACAATAAAAAAGAACAATAGATCTAACACAGTCTCCGCTGATTTATAGAATGCGGACGGATGCAAAGACTTTTTGCCCGCCAATCTTCTGCATCAAAAAACCGCCGGATGATACAACCGGCGGTTTTTGTTTTATTCATTCTAACGATCATTCTTTATGCGCATCAGAAGCTAATGCAGCGCCGGCATAATCCCTGTTAAGTCTGGCAATATTAGTGATCTCAATTTCTTTAGGACAAACTGCTTCACAGGCACCGGTGTTGGTACAGCTGCCAAAACCCTCCTTATCCATTTGCGCTACCATTGCAAGCGCGCGTTTGTTTCTTTCCGGCTGCCCCTGCGGCAACAAGGCAAGATGGGATACTTTGGCTGAAAGGAATAATAATGCTGACGAATTTTTACAAGCTGCCACACAGGCCCCGCACCCGATACATGCCGCGGCCGCAAAAGACTTATCGGCAATTTCTTTGCCAATCATGTGTGTGTTGGCATCTATAGTAACCCCGGTGTTTACAGAAATATAACCACCCGCCTGTATAATACGGTCAAAAGCTATACGGTCTACCACCAGGTCTTTTACTACAGGAAACGCCTTGGCACGCCAGGGCTCTACCACAATAGTATCACCGTCTTTAAAAGCGCGCATGTGCAGCTGGCAGGTAGTGGTTCCATGCCAGGGCCCGTGCGGACGGCCATTGATATACATGGAACACATACCACAAATACCTTCGCGACAATCATGGTCAAAAGCAATCGGTTCTTTGCCCTCCTGTATCAATTGCTCATTCAGCACATCAAACATTTCCAGAAAAGACATTTCGGAAGAAATGTTCTTTACCTGGTATGTTTCAAAACTACCCCTGCTCTTAGCATCTTTTTGTTTCCACACTTTTAAAGTGAGGTTCATTTCATAATGTTCCATTCTTAATTTGTTAATTTGAAAATTTGAAGATTTGAAAATGCATACATCAATCCCCAAATAAAAAAACCATATATCTTACCCTTTGACGAAGAAATAATTTTAGATAAAATCCTGATAATTTCTTCAAGGCTTTGTTTCAATGATATTTCGAAACGGTATCCGTCGCTCTTTTCACATAAAATCAGCCAATATAATGTTTCGCTTGCCTCTTTAGCTGCTATTTTCATTTTATGAATAAAGTCAGCTTTACTTTCTGCATTCTGTGCTTCAAACACATTGGCTCCAATAGATGTAGCTGAGCGCAATAACTGTTTTGCGATTACATACTTTCTTTCCTGTTCAAGAACTTCGCAATATTTTATAATTGCAAGTGAAAAATCAATTGTTTTACCTACAATAAGATTTTCTTTGTCGTTTCTCATAATCTGATTTTTCAAAAGTGTAGCAATAATGATGGAACTATCATTCTCAAATTACCACATTTTCAAATTTTCAAATTATTTATTTATAATTTCTCTGGGTTGGCTTGATCACCTCGTAATTAAGCGATTCTTTTTCAAGCTCCCAGTTGCTTTCTCCTTTATACTGCCAGGCAGATACATACATAAACTCATTATCATCCCTTAAAGCTTCTCCTTCGGCCGTTTGGCTTTCTTCCCGGAAATGGCCGCCACAGCTTTCCCTGCGCAGTAAAGCATCCTTACACATCAGCTCGCCCAGTTCAAGAAAATCTGCCACACGGTTAGCCTTATCCAGCTCAGGGTTCATTTCGTAAATACCTCCAGGGATACGTACGTTTTTCCAGAATTCTTTTTTTAGCTCCTGTATTTCTATAATAGCTTCCTGTAGTCCCTTTTCATTACGTGCCATTCCGCATTTCTCCCACATAATTTTACCGAGGCGCTTATGGAAGCTTTCTACCGACTGAGTTCCTTTAATATTCATCAGCTGGTTGATGCGCTCATTTACTTCAGCTTCTGCGGCAACAAAGGCCGGATCGGTAGTAGGAACGGGCTTAACTGCTATTTCATCGGCCAGGTAATTACCAATAGTATATGGAATTACGAAATAACCATCGGCCAGGCCCTGCATTAAGGCAGACGCGCCTAAACGGTTAGCACCGTGATCGCTAAAATTAGCTTCACCCAGGCAATACAAACCTTTTACGCTTGTCATTAATTCATAATCTACCCAAAGGCCGCCCATGGTATAGTGCACCGCCGGATAAATACGCATAGGTACTTCATAAGGATTCTCGCCGGTAATTTTTTCATACATATCAAAAAGGTTACCGTATTCTTCCTTCACTACTTCTTTACCCAGGCGTACCAAAGTTTCTTCATCGGGGTTTTGGATACCTTGTTTATTAGCCTCTGTTCTTCCGTATTTATTGATCAGGTTATATTTAAAATCAAGGTACACCGCCTGTTTGGTGGTACCAACACCATAACCGGCATCGCATCTTTCTTTAGCAGCCCGGCTTGCCACATCGCGGGGCACTAGGTTACCAAAAGCAGGGTACCTTCTTTCAAGGAAGTAATCCCTGTCTTCCTCAGGAATATCGTTAGGCTTACGGGTTTCATTAATATTTTTAGGTACCCAGATACGGCCATCGTTCCTCAAAGATTCTGACATCAGCGTAAGCTTGCTCTGGTGATCTCCTGACACAGGGATACAGGTAGGGTGAATTTGCGTAAAGCAGGGATTAGCAAAATAAGCGCCCTTTTTATGAGCTTTCCAGGCAGCGGTTACATTGCTGCCCATTGCATTGGTAGAAAGATAGAATACGTTTCCATAACCACCGCTGCAAAGCAGCACCGCATGACCAAAGTATCTTTCCAGCTTACCTGTAACTAAATTACGCGCAATGATACCCCGTGCTTTACCATCAATAAGCACTACATCCAGCATTTCATGGCGGTTATACATTTCTACATTGCCTAAAGCCACCTGCCTTTCCAAAGCCTGGTAAGCGCCTATCAGCAACTGCTGACCGGTTTGACCCGCAGCATAGAAAGTCCGTTTTACCTGTGTACCACCAAAAGAGCGGTTGTTCAGGAATCCGCCGTATTCACGTGCAAAAGGAACGCCCTGTGCCACACATTGGTCAATGATATTGGCGCTTACTTCCGCCAGGCGATGTACATTGGCTTCACGCGCACGATAGTCACCACCTTTAATAGTATCGTAAAACAGGCGGAACACCGAATCACCATCGTTTTGATAGTTCTTGGCGGCATTAATACCGCCCTGCGCAGCAATAGAGTGCGCCCTGCGCGGAGAATCCTGGAAACAAAAGGCCTTAACCCTGTAACCCATTTCCCCCAAAGAAGCGGCTGCCGAAGCGCCGGCCAGGCCGGTACCCACAACAATCACTTCCAGCTTTCTTTTATTGGCCGGATTTACCAATTTACAATGGCCTTTATAATCATTCCATTTTTCTTCCAGCTTACCCGCAGGTATTTTTGAATCAAGCATCATTCGATTTGAAATTTGAGATTTCTGATTTGAGATACACTTCTCAAAAACTTATATTTCCTTCTGTTTTTTTATCTACCCTATCAACTGGCCTCTGCCAACCGCCAACGCTATCTAAGAAAGCCAGCCTGCTATAAAACTAATGGGCATCATAATAAATGCACCACAAACTATTATTGCAAAGGCCCATCCTATGCCGGTAAGCATGGCTATATATTTATGGTTGGTAACGCCAAAAGTGCGAAAAGCGCTCTGGATACCATGCACCAGGTGCCAGAACAAAGCTATTACCCCTAATATATATATTGTTACAATAATATACCTGTACTCATATTCTGCAAACTTATATTTCATTTCAGCGTACAGGTTATGATAAGGCTTTCCATCAATCATTACCTCGGTTAAGCCACCAAAGCGGGAGGGAATAAAAAAGTCTATAAGGTGTACTACCAGGAATATTAAGATAATAGAACCCAGGATACCCATGGCACGACTGTACCATTTGCTTCCCCTGTTACCTATTTTTACGGCATAACCCATACCCCGCTTGCTTCGGTTTTGCACTTCAAGCACCAGCCCCTGGATAATATGTATCAGGAAAAATACAAATAAACCGATCTCTAATATCCTTGGCACTGCATTGGCCCCCATAAAGTGGGCAGCTTTGTTAAACATAACCCCTTCATCGTTAGCCCAGATGCAGGCATTTAACCCCGCATGTACCAATAAAAACGCTACTAAAAAAAGGCCTGAAAGCGCCATCGTTAGTTTCTTTCCAACACTCGAAGTAAAAAAATGCGACCAGTTCATATAAGCTAAATCTAATTAGTGAATAGCACAAATGTAACGCAGAATTATCAATAACATGACAAAAAAATGACGAAAACGATTGCGCTCATAATTTATTAATTCCAGTTATGGTACTGATCCTTAAAGGACCGCTTCAAAGGTAAGCGCCGTAAAGGCAGGCAGGATATGATAATTATCATTAATAGCCTGTTCAGGGATGATAATTATCACTATCAAAACTTTTATAATAATCTTCTTGATAAAGTTTCGTCTATTTTTTTAAAAAGGTGGTAAGGTTTATAAATCCTCCAGTTGTCCAGCACCATCAATTCAATAAACTGGTTAAGCCTTGCCCGTTTAAAATCATATTGGGTTTGCTCCGGCATATTAAGGCATACGATCCAGCCTTCCTCATCAGAAAGCTCTTCATGCAACTCTTCGTAATAATCTTTATCACCGCTGTGAAAGTTCAGCACATTTTCTGCTATCAGTATAAATTTATATATCCCCTCATTCATAAACGCTTCCAGCACATCCCGCTTCATGCTCATTATATCATTTTCTACTGCGTCATTCCACTCTCCTATCATTTCAATTACCGCATAGCCTTCGTCATAATCGGCCATCAGCACTTTCATATAAAGCGTTCTGCTGCCAAAATAATCCCACTGCGGATGGATATAATAATTATATATAGTATCTGTATATTCAAACTGGGAATGTTCTGTGCCGTAAAAAGGAGAACGTTCATCTTCCTCGCTCACATAAATGTGCTGCCAGTTATAATATGGTTCTAAATCGTGCATGCAATAGCAAGGTAACAGGATTTGCACGAATTGCAAAGCATTTAAAAGAATTTTAGCATAACGAGAAATTGCCTGGAGGCGACAGAATAATATTGCGAGGCGTCCTCGCATAGCATAGCATAGCTTGGACACCCCACATAGCATAAAAATACCTGCATGGCAGCAAGATGCAAAACGATTACCTTAACGATGATGTGAAAGCGGCAGACTTTCTGAAACAAAATAACCGTCACCTTTTCTCCTGACAATCACACCTTCTTTTCTCAAATCGCGGTAAGCCCTTTCTGCGGTAGCCAGCGATACAACATTGCCTTTGCCAATATCCCTTGCAGAAGGCAGCTTTACTCCTTTTTCAATCTGGCCTGTTAAAATAGCCTGTTTGATGATCTTTTTTACCTGCAGATACAGAAATGTTTCGGAGTCAGGATTTACATTCAAATCAAAATTGAAATTTCGGGTTTCGATACCGTTGATCTTCATAATTTTAGATTTTAAGCCGTTAAATAATCCTTTTTATTAATTTCCATCAGGCCTGGTAGCGTCCCTGCCGGGGCTTTCAGGCCAGTAAAAAATTTCGTAAGTACCCGGCTTTCCAGGGTCAAAAGCGGGTATATCAGCTTTAAGGCGGTTTGCCAGGCCAAGCTGAGCCTTTCTTACGCCGGTTACTATAAGCTTAGCCACCTCATACGCCCCATAAGGCATGAAATGGGTATTATCTGCAATAGGTTCAGGCCTGCCTGGATAAGTACCCGCAGGCACATGCACAAAAGCCCGTAACGAGCCTTCTTCGCCCATTGCCTCAAATAAAGTTTTGCTCATGGCATTAAGGTCTATTAGCGCAACGCCTTTTTCTCCGGCCGTTTGCCGGACTGCAGCAGGATAGTCGCCCAGGGTTTCCATGATCCTGCCCTCCTCAAAGCGCCTGCGCTGCACTGAGGTGACCAGCACAGGTATACCGCCCTTTTTTTTCACTTCGTCTATAAAATATTCCAGGTTCTTTTTATAGGTGGTAAAGGCGCCTACGCCCTCTCCTTTTTGTTTTTGATCGTTATGGCCAAATTCCACAAAGGCGTAATCTCCAGGCTTCATCATACTCAGCATTTTTGCAAAACGGCGTGCAGCTATAAAGCCACTGAGGGTTTCGCCAGATTCGGCAAGGTTCACAATGGCTACTTCACCAGGCTTGAAAAACCAGGGAAACATTTGTCCCCATGCAGAAAAGGGCTCTCCTGCGCCATCCACTACAGTTGAATTTCCGGCAAGGAACACCGCTACCGCTTTCCTGTTGGGTGTAATCTCAATAGCATTGATCCGGGGATTAGCGCTGTTAAATTCAAGGGTCAGCTTGTCATCCCAGTGCAAATACCTGTGCTCTCTTTCCTTAAGGCGTACTTTCTGGTTGGAGCCCGCAATGAAACTGTCACGTACATTTACGGTAAAAGAAACCGTTTGATGTTCCCCTTTAGCAGTAACAAGCCTGTTTACAAACATCCGCCTGTTTTCAGCACGGATAGCTACATCACTGGTGCCGTTATCATCTCCTACAGTAACCTTTACATCATAATTACCTTCGGGAAGTTTTACTGAAAAATAGAATGGCTTATCACTGGTAAGAAATCCGTCAGTCAGAGGTTCTTTACCCACACTTGTATTACTTACCGCCTGCGTGTTTAGATCTATCCCATATCCCCGTTCAGGGGTAAAAGCTGTTCCCGGCAAAACGGGGATATAACCTTTCCCTGCTTTACCCTTGCCAAAGTCAAATTTAAAGGACTGGGCACTTACAGCACTCAATATGCTAAAAGCAAGCAATAGCAGCACAACAATTCTTTTCATACTAATCTTCTTTTCAGGCGAAACAACCAAAGTGGTGTTTTGATCACAGGCAAACCCAAAGGATTCCTGCCTAACGAAGCTAATCCTGAAAATATAAAAAGACGGTGCAGAACATACCAAAAAATCGGCATTTTGATACAGTACGAAAAATCAAATCACTGATAACCAACAATTTGTTAAAAATAAAATTTCACATGATTAAAAAGCAAGGCAGCGAAAGATGCTTATAGAAAACCGCAGGTATTATTGGGGGCTGCCTGCCTGGGCATATTTTTTAGGGGTGGTTCCGTATTGTTTTTGAAACATCCGGCTGAAGCTGGTAGCATCGGCATAACCTACCATAAAGGCTATTTCGGTTACAGAATGCTGATGCTGTAAAAGCATTTCAGCAGCTTTATGCAGCCGGATACCTGTTACAAATTCGTGCACTGACTGGTTGGTAACCGCTTTTATTTTCCTGTAAAGCTGGGTACGGCTCATAAACAGCCGGCCGGCCAGCCACTCTACGTTTACTTCTCCATCAGACATGTGATCTTCTACCAGGCGGGTAGCTTTTGCCAAAAAGGCCTTATCTGCTGTGCCCAGCCCTACCGGGTTTGAATAAGATTCAGGCGACTGGCTGAATAGCTGCCGGAGCCGGGCACGACCCTCAATAAGACTTCGTATGCGCACCAGCAACAGGGACAGGTTAAATGGTTTTACCACGTAAGCATCCACACCTGTCTCATAGCTTTCAGATTCATACTGATCTGACTGGCGGGCTGTTAACAGGATCACGGGAATATGGCTGGTCTTTTCATCGGTTTTGAGTTTTTTGCATAATTCAAGCCCGTCCATAACCGGCATCATCACATCGCTTACAATCAGATCGGGAATAGAAACGGTTGCTTTTTCAAAGCCTTCAGCGCCATCCGCTGCTTCCAGCACTGAATAAAATCCGGATAAGCCCTGCTTTATATAACTTCTGATATCATCATTATCTTCTACCACCAATACTATGGGCAATGTACCGGAAGGCTCTTTATCTGCCGACGGCAATGCTACAGAAGGTATTTGCGTACTATTAAATCCAACTGATTGACTGACTGCCGAAGCATTGCCGGTTTCAAGATTTGTAAGATGTACCATGAAACAGGTAGCTACACCGGGCCGGCTGGTTACCGTTATTTTTCCTTTATGCAGATCTACCAGCTCTTTAGTGAGGGTTAACCCAACACCACTGCCAGAATGCTGACCGTCTCCTTCCACCTGGAAGAAGGGTTCAAATACTTTATCAATTTTATCAGCCGGAATTCCCCTGCCATTATCTGTTACGGAGAGGATGACCTCTGCCGGTGTTTCGCTTTCTGCTATAATACTTACTTCAATGATTCCTCCATGGGGTGTAAACTTAAAAGCATTCGAAATAAGGTTATACAGAACCTTGCCTGCAACATCCGCATCAAAACCCATAACAACAGATTGCGGCGTTGCCTTTACAGAAAATGTTATATGCTGCTCCTGTGCTTTATAATCAAAAGCTGCCGCAGTGTTCTTTACAAAGGATACTATATCCTGCCGCTGCGGATGCAATTTCATTTTGCCTGATTCCAGCTTGCGAAAATCAAGAAACTGGTTAATGAGCATCAGCAATCGCTGAGCATTACGGTACATAACATTGTAATGCAGCTTCTCTTTTTCTGAGGCATTGTTATTTGCAAGCAATGATCTTAATGGATCAATAATAAGTGTAAGAGGAGTACGGAACTCGTGGGACACATTGGTGAAGAAGCTGGACTTCAGCTGATCCAGCTCCTGTGCTTTTTCGGCTTTTAAGCGTTCGGTTAAAATTTCCCGGTGGTACTGCTGGCGCACCTGTATCATCCTGAACAGTCCATATCCAACAGCAATCAGTAACAAGGTATATATACTATAAGCCCACCAGGTTTTCCACCAGGGTGGCAATACTATTATTTCAAGCGTTGCAGGCTTGGGGTTCCATACGCCATCGCTATTGGAAGCTTTCACCATCATTATATATTTACCCGGAGAAAGATTGGAGTAGCTGGCAATACGCCGGGAAGCATCAGTATATATCCAACCCTTATCCTGTCCTACAAGCATATAAGCATACTGGTTCCTTGCAGGGTTTGAATAATGAAGGGCGGCAAACTCAATAGAAAAGCTTTTGTCCTCATACCTAAGTGTAATGGATGAAGCCATGTGCAATGGTTTTGGAAGTATAACCCGGCCGTTGATCGTATCGCCAACATTTACGGTTTTGTTTAATACCTGCAGGGTAGTGAAAGCCGTTACCGGTAGAAAAGGGTTATCCGCAATTTCATCGGGATTGAAATGAACAAAGCCCTTTGTAGTGCCATAATACATTTGTCCTGTTGAGCGATCAAAAAAGCCCGCCCCATCCATAAATTCGAAGTCCTGTCCCGGTTTTTTAACCGCATAATTCTGGATCTGGCCGGTTTTGATGTTGAACTTGGACAGTCCGTTTTTATGAGCAAACCAGATATAGCCGGGTTGAGCCATCACCTGTGTGATATAATGATCCACCAAACCATCTTTAATGGTATAGGTTTTAACTGCCCGGGTTTTCGGATTGATCCTGGTAAGACCGTTGGCAGCGCCCACCCATATAGAGCCTTCCGAATCTTCCACAACTGCATATACCCGCTCATCGGGCGACCTTTTATCTGATGCCACGCTCGTGTACACCACCGTATCAGCCCATGCATTGGTTTGAGGATCGCGTTTCAGCTGAATAAGTCCCGAATATTCTGTACCGATCCAAAGGTTATTTTTGGAATCAAAGAACAGGCAGCCGGCGCCCGAACGGCCATAGGCTTCCAGGAGCTGTTTCTCAAAAGTTCCGGATTGCGGGCTATATTTTAATATCCCGTTGTAATAAGAAAACCATAAATCGTGCGTAACCGGATCTTCTGCAATAGCATAAAAGCGGCTCTCCGAGGGGTTGACGGATGTTTCAAAATAAGCCGTGATTTGCCCTGTTTGGGGATTATATTTGTCCAGGCCGGATCTTTTCCCGATCCATACATTTCCTTTGCTGTCCTTAAGAACAGCTTTGATATTCTCACCTTCCAGCCTGTCTGAAATCTTATGCTGCGCGTGCTTTTGATGATCGAAGTAATACAGGCCTCCGTATTCCGTTCCCAGCCATACACCCTTTTCGTCAACCCAAATAGACCGTATGGCCATGTACAGGTCTTTTTGCCGGTTAGCATAAACAGGAACGCTTTGAAATTTGCCGGCGTTCAGATCTGCTTTATTAATACCACCGTTACCTGTTCCAATCCATAAAATACCTGCTTCATCCAGGTACATGCAATTTACATTATTATCGCTCAAACCTCCCTGAACACCAACAGGCGTTTCAAAAACAATGCTTTCCCTGGTTCCTGCAAGATGGAAGGGGCCGATAACGCTTTTTAAAAAATCAGCTGAATTTTGCAGTGCAAGCAGATCCCTTTGCCGGTTAACAGAATCTCTGAATGCTAAAGGTAAATCTGCCAGTTTATATCTTGTAAAGTCATCTGTTTCGTAATTATACCTGCATACAATCTGGTTAAAAACAGATACCCATATGGTACCCTGCCTGTCTTTATGAAGATAATGAATACGATTGCTGGCAATGGAAGTGGTATCGCCGGGGATGGTGCGGTATATTTTAAAAGAATATCCATCGTACCTGCAAAGCCCGTTCCAGGTACCAAACCACATAAAGCCATACCTGTCTTTTACAATACCCCGTATAGTGCTTTGCGGTAAACCGTCTTCGGCTGTAAGGTACTCGAAGCTCACAGGCTGGGCAATAATTGTACTACGAAAAAGAACGCAAACAATCAAGATCAATATCCTTATACATACAGCCATGAACAACCCTATTCAGTATAGTTACGAATATACAACCAAAATCACAGCTAATCCTCAGGGGGTGCATTCCAAATTGTCGCGGTCCGGAAGTCAGCCTATAGTGTGGATACAAATACTACTATAAAAGCAGCAATCCTTCTTACTGTATTTCCTTATCGCCTCGCCCTATTGCGACTCAAACAGTTAGAGTCTATGAGGGCCCTCTCTTTGATGAGAGGGTGGTAAGGTCTCTGAGATTTGGAGGTCTTGTGTCGGGGTGAGGTAGTCTATGAATAATAAAGAGGTTCTTCTGTGCGACAATTTGGAATGCACCCATCCTCGGGATACTTATTTCTGCCCTTCCAGTAAAAATGATTTCAGGTTTTCAAAGTCGGGCTGCATTACTACAGAAGCTTTTTCACGATTCATCATTTCTTCCAGTGCTGCGGGTATGTTCACATTTTGCCCGGTTGCAGATTCTACGGCATCGGGGAATTTAACCGGATGTGCCGTTTCAAGTATAAACCCGCCCCCCCGGCCCCCCGGTGGGGTATCAAGATAGCGCTTTAAAGCGCAATATGCCACAGCTCCATGAGGGTCTAATGTGTATCCATGATCCTTATATACTTCTCTGATAGTGTTGATAGTTTCCTCATCAGTTATAGTGAATGCTGACAAGTTATTTTTTAACTCAGGAAACTGTTTATGAAATAATTCAATAATTCTTACAAAATTGCTGGGATTACCTACATCCATTGCATTAGACAAAGTAGCTGTTGTTTCTTTGGGCTTTAGCTCCTGTGTTTGCAGGTAATGAGATACAATGTCGTTCACATTGCAGGCTGCAATAAAATGCCCCAGGGGCAGCCCGGTAACTTTTGCTAATAGACCGGCACAAATATTTCCAAAATTACCACTGGGCACACAAACCACAGGCTGCGTATCTTTTTGCTTCCATTGTTTGTAGGCAAGAAAATAATACACCTGCTGTGGCAACCAGCGTGCCACATTGATAGAATTAGCTGAGGTCAAAAATTTCTTTTCATTAATTTCCTTATCGGCAAAAGCCTCTTTTACCATGCGCTGGCAATCATCAAAGGATCCTTCTACTTCAAGCGCTGTGATATTTTTACCTAATGTAGTGAGCTGTTTTTCCTGCACGGGGCTTACACGTCCTTTCGGATACAGGATCACTACGTTCACGTTATCTACCCCATAAAAACCATTGGCTACAGCTCCTCCAGTATCTCCTGACGTAGCCACCAGCACTGTAACCTCACGGTCTTCATGCTTTAAAAAATGGCCCAGGCAGCGGCTCATGAACCTGGCGCCTACATCTTTAAAAGCGAGCGTAGGGCCATGAAAAAGCTCTAACGATGCAATAGCAGTATTCACATATTGCAGGGGAACAGGAAAATTCAATGTTTCTTTTACAATATGGTACAGCTCTTCATCATTGACAGAGCCTGCTACATAAGGCTTCATTACTTCAAAAGCAATATCAACATCTGAAATATTTTCAATGCCGTTAATTAATGCTTTGCTTACCACAGGTAATTGCTGAGGAAAATACAGCCCTTTATCAGGCGCTTGTCCCTGTATAGTTGCTTCTTTAAATGAAACGATTGGTGATTGATGATTAAGACTATAGTAGTTCATTTGTAGTTGACTAGTTGACGGATGACAGTTGACAGAATGTGCGAGAGGTAAATAATCTGCAGGAAGTAAGTTAAGACATTCACTACTTCTCACTCCCTATTCACTATTCACCACCTCCACTCCATTCTTATTAATAGTAGTTACATACACATAATTTTCTATACCGATCTTATCATACTCCTCCTTCATGATGACGCCCACTTTCCTGGCAATATCTTCTGTTTCACTAAGCATAAAAACAGACGGGCCCGAGCCCGATATACCACCTCCCAATGCGCCGGCTTCTTTACATTTTGTTTTTACCACATCAAACGCGGGAATTAAAATACTGCGTACCGGCTCTATAATAACATCTTCCAGCGACCGGCCAATAAGCGCTTTATCATTGCTCATAAAACCTGCCACCAGACCGGCTATGTTGCCCCATTGCTTTATAGCATCCTTCAGGAAAACCTGCTTGCGCAATATCTGCCGGGCATCGGAAGTGCGTACTTCTATTTGAGGATGCACAACCGTTACAAACAAATCGGGGTTAGCCAGCGGCACAATATCTAACGGATGAATAGAACGAATCAGTGTTACACCTCCTAAAATACAAGGTGTAATATTATCTGCATGTTTTACTCCTGTAGCCAGTTTTTCACCAATCATAGCCAGCTGTATCAGGTCATCCTGCGAAAAAATATTACCCAGCACTTTATTGGCCCCAACTGCCGCACCTGCAGCGCTTGCTGCGCTGGAACCCAGTCCGCTGCCCGGCTTTATATGTTTTTCTATAGAAACCTTTATACCCTTATTCACACCTGCTTTTTCCAGGGCAGCCAGTAATACAACGCCTGCAACGTTTTTCTCCGGATCGGTAGGTAAATTAAAATCGTCTCTATTTTCAATGATCACTCCCGGCTGGTCCGTGAGCTCAAACTCCATAATATCATAGGGCTCGTTGATGGCCAGTCCCAGTATATCGAAGCCACACACAAGGTTGGCTACTGTTCCGGGGGATTTTATTTTTATGCTCATAGCTATCTGTTATTTATTTAACAATAGACCATGGTCTATTGTCCATTGTCCATTGACCTCTATTCTACTGCGCCGCTCTTACAATATCCGCAAATACGCCGCTTGCGGTAACATCAGCTCCGGCTCCCGCGCCTTTTACCACTAATGGCTGATCTGTATAGCGTGATGTATAGAACAGCACTACATTATCCTTTCCATATAAATGGTACAGATCATTTTCAGGGGTTATGTGCTGCAGACCTACTGATGCTTTACCCTCATTAAAAGTAGCAACAAATTTCAATTTGCACCCCTGTGCTTTTGCATCATCATATAACTTTTTGAAATGCGTTTCGTAGCGCAGCATACATTCGTAAAACGCTTCCACGGTTCCCTGCATACATGCTTCAGGCATAAAGCTGTTGTTTATAATATCCTCCATCTGCATTTCATAGCCCGCTTCCCGCGCAAGGATCAGTATCTTTCGCATTACATCGGTACCTCCTAAATCAAGCCTGGGATCAGGTTCTGTGTAGCCTTCTTCCTGTGCCTGCCGCACTACTGCTGAGAATGTTTGGGTTCCGTCATAATTATTAAAAACATAATTTAATGTTCCGCTTAATACCGCTTCTATCTTACGCACTTCATCACCACTATGCACCAGGTCATTCAAAGTGCCAATTACCGGCAGCCCTGCGCCTACGTTGGTTTCAAACAAAAACTTACAGTTAAATTCACGGGCCAGGTCTTTCAATTTCCTGTAATGATCATAATCAGAAGAAGCTGCTATCTTATTGCAAGCCACTACAGAAATACTTTTCTGTAATAATTTCCCGTAGACATCCGCCACTTCAGCATTTGCCGTGATATCTACAAAAATAGAGTTGCGCAGGTTCCTTTCTATTGCATTTCCAACAAACAGCGGTAAGGAAGCCGCTTCTCCCAGCTCCAGCTCTTCCTGCCAGTTATTCAGATCAACACCTTTATCATTAAGTATCATTTTCCGGCTATTGCTGATGCCGATGACATTGATCTTTATTTTCAGGTGCTTTTGAAGGGATTCCAGCTGCTTGTTTATTTGCTGCAATAATTTAGCGCCTACATTCCCCACGCCTGCAATAAATAAATGCACCTGCTTATAGGTAGTCTCAAAAAAGTCTTCATGCAAAACGTTAATAGCCTCACGAACATCAGCAGTGGATATTACGGCGCTGATATTTTTTTCTGACGAGCCCTGTGCTATTGCTCGCACATTAATGCCATTTCTTCCCAGGGCGCTAAACATTTTTCCGCTTACACCAGGGTGGCTTTTCATTTGCTCCCCCACTAATGCTACTATAGACAGGCTGGTTTCTACTTTCAAAGGCTCTAACTGTCGTAAGGCCAGCTCCCCGGCAAATGCTCCGTCCACAGCCGATTTTGCCACAGCTGCTTTAGCAGCATCAATAACCACACATATAGAATGTTCTGATGAGCTTTGCGTGATTAATATTACATTGATCTGTTCGGCACTTAATGCTTCGAACAGCCTTTTAGAAAAGCCCGGGATCCCTATCATGCCACTGCCTTCAAGGCTCAGCAAAGCCAGGTTATTGATACTTGAAATGCCCCTGATCATATTCCCACCTGCACTGTCACCAGAACCGTCATTGTTTAAAACCAGCGTACCCGCGTCTTCCGGGGCAAAAGTATTTTTGATCCATACAGGAATATTCTTGCTCATTACCGGCTGCAGTGTAGGCGGATAAATCACCTTCGCACCAAAGTGAGAAAGCTCCATCGCCTCTCCGTAAGATATTTTCTCTATCACTTTTGCATTGGCCGCCAGGCGCGGATCGGCTGTCATCATACCGCTCACATCCGTCCAGATTTCCAGTACGGCAGCATCTAATGCGGCAGCAATAATAGCAGCTGTGTAATCAGACCCTCCGCGGCCAATAGTTGTTGTTACACCTTCTGCATCAGATGCTATAAAGCCAGGTATAATAAAAACATTGCTTTGTGCTTCTTTAAAATAAGCGATCATATTCGATTTGGTAAGATGGGCATCTACCTGCGCATGTGTATAATTACTGTTGGTTTTAATCAGCTCACGGGCATCTTTCCATTGCGCTTCCACTCCGTCAAACTGCAGTGTGGCAGCAATGATCTGGGATGAAAGCCACTCTCCGTAGCTTGCCAGCCTGTCTTTTGTACGCGGTGTAATTTCGCTTAATAAATAAATACCGTTACAGATATCTTCAATTTCATTGATGGCAGTTTTTACAAGACTCAATAAATGGCTCTGATGAGCCACCGGTATGAGCTTTTTTACTACATCAAAATGCCTCCTTTCTATTTCGGTAATGAACTGCCTGTACACTTCATCTCCTTTTGCTGCAGTGATGGCTGCATTCAGCAGTATGTCTGTAACACCTCCCAGGGCAGATACCACCACAACGGTTTGATCTTTTGCCATTGCGCTTTTTATAACAGCCGCAACTTTATTTATATTTTCTGCATTGGCTACCGAAGTACCGCCAAACTTTAAAACCTGCATGGTTTATAACGATTAAATATTATAGATGATTTAGAAAAACGGCCAATAGGCCCTACGTGGTGATATGACAAAGTACAACCCTTAACGGGTTGTAATAATGGTTGTGGTTGCAGCAAACACTACAGTAGAATATAGTTTGTTATGTGAGATGTTGTTGCACATGAGCCCGTGCAAGATAAGGCAGGATTGAAAAACAAACAAATCTTTTTTAAAACAGGTAGATTTTATTTACTGTTCATACTATTTCTTTAAAGTGTTTATAGCGGCCCGGTGGCAAAAGGGGTATATAAAAAAACTAAAAAGGACTCAGTAAGCTCTTGTGCTTACCACATTATCCGGCAGTTCCAGGCGGTTCCAGTCTTTATGGATAGCCATAGCGGTGCCCATTGCAGTGGCCTGCGATACAGAAGCGGCGTACACTTGCACCTGCGGATAGGCATCGGCTAATAATTGCATATAGGTTTCGTTTTTGGCAAACCCACCATCCACAAAGATCTTTTTTACTTTTTTATTCAGTACCAGGTTAGTAGATTGTACCTGGGCATTAACCGTATGCCTGATATAATTGAGATAAGCTTCTTCATAGGTACTGTACGGGGAAGGATCAAAATCCAGCAGATCTATCAGATCCGCTTCTTCCTTTATCAGCTCTTTATCATAAGCTATTTTTTCAAAATAATTGGGCACTACGTTAAAATGCTGCGCCAGCTTTTTTGCTGCCTGTTCATGCGCATAACCGGCAAATAGCCTGGAAGACTTTACCGTGCTTCCTTCAAAAGTCATATAACACAGACAATCCTGCTCCAATTCTGCTTTTGTTAAAGGTGCATCATTAAAGGCATTCATGCTAATGCACCAGGTTCCCGTAGAGATCAGCAGGAAGGGCTCATCAATATTCTGAATATAAGGAATAAACGCTGCAGAGCTATCGTGCAGCCCCACCCCGCATTTCAGCTGCCTGCCATTATATACTACATCCATAGCTGTGGAAGAAGAAAAAAGGGGAGGCAGTTTTTTATCAATGCCTTCCGCTGTTACCCAATGGTGATAAGCATTTTTTGTAAAGTCCCACAAAGCCGTATGGCATCCTATGCTGGTAATGTCAGCATATTTCCGGCCGCTTACCAGGAAGCCCAGGTATTGCGGCAAATGAAGCGAAACAGCCGTTTTCTGGTAAAGCAGGGGTTTATGATGCTTTAATGAATATAATTGCAGCCCCGAGTTGAGGTTTCCCAAAGTTGGGGAAGCCGTACTTAGAGTTATGGCATCTTTGGTTCCGTAAGTATTGTAAAACTTTTCTTCAATAGCAGCCGGGTAAGGCTTAAGATAATTGTACAACGGTGTAACCAGGTTATCCTGTTCATCCAGATGTACAAAGCTGGCCCCATAGGTTGAAAAATTAATTGCTTTTATATCATACGTATCGCTGGCCAGGTATTCGTTTAATGTATCCATTACCCATTTCCTAAGCGCCCGGATATCTTCACAGGCAAACCCGTCTTCATCTTCGATCTCGTCAAAATTGACAGATAATTCTTCTGCGATCTTATAATCTTCATTAAAAAGAAAAAACTTTTTATTCGTTTTTCCGATGTCGAATATGGCAATTACAGGTATCAAGGGGAGTGAATAATTAATAATTAACAATTAGTAATTAACAATTGGACACCAACTCCCTCCCCTTCGGGGAGGGTTGGGGAGGGGCTTACAGCCCTGTGGCAACAGTAACGGCGCCTCTTTTATTGATCAATTCCTTTCTCACATTGGCATCGCGGTACAATTGCAATGGCTGCAAAGCTCCGCCGGCTCTTAACCTTGCTTCTGCCAGCAAAGGACGCAGGTCTGTTCTGAAAGCTGTTTGTAATATTTCCTGTGCAAGCGCCACATCATTATTCTGTTGTGCCTCGCTTAGCGCTTTTGCATCCACCAGCAATGCCTGGGCATACGCCAGCAGGATAGCTTCCACGCTTTGCAATAAATCCTCCAGCGGATCTTTTACATTGTGACTGGCATCAATCATCCAGCCCAGATCCGTAGCATGGTTCATGCCACGCGCATCCATCCCGTCAACCAGTTCTCTGAAAATCAGAAACAGCTGATAAGGCTTAATGCTACCTACGGTCAGATCATCATCGCCATATTTGCTATCATTAAAATGGAAACCACCCAACTTTTTCTCGTTCAACAATAAAGCAACAATCTGTTCTATATTGGCATTGGGCAAATGGTGACCTAAATCCACCAAAGTATAAGCCTTATCGCCGAGCTTGGAGGTATATAGTAAAGACTGGCCCCAATCTCCTACTGTAGTAGAATAAAAATTAGGCTCAAACGCTTTATACTCTACAAATATTTTCCAATCCTCCGGCAACGCTGCATATACCGCCTGCAGGCTTTCTAACGTGTTATTAAAGGCATTCCTGAAATTGAGCTGGCCCGGGAAGCAGGAACCATCCGCCAGCCATACAGTAAGCGAAGCAGAACCCAGTTCCTGCCCGTATTTAATCACTTCAATATTATGATCAATAGCCTGCTGGCGCACCGCTTTATCCACATGCTGCATGGAACCAAACTTATAGCTCAGCGCCTGATCTTTCTGATCCTGGAACGTATTGGAGTTCATGGCGTCAAACTTCAAATCAAAATCAGCAGCCAGGCTTTTGATAGCTTTTGCATCTTCAGGAATATCCCATGGAATATGCAGGGAAACGGCGCCGCTGCTCCGGTTAAGCTGATGCAGCAATCCTATATCTTCCATTTTTTCTTCGAGGGTAGCCGGTTCACCGCCACCGCTGAAACGGCCAAAACGTGTACCCCCATTACCCAAAGCCCACGATGGGATAGCCACCTGGAAATCCACCAGCTTCTTAATAACTCCTTCGGTATCCACCAACTCACCAGCTATATAATCAAAACTTTTTTTGTGCCGGGCTAACCCCTTGTCATTATGTGCATCAATCTGCGATTTATTCAAAATCATAATTCATAATATTTAATCAGTTCAATTTATACATTTTTATTATGCCCCCGGTCACTTTTTCACATATTCAAAAACGGGTTAGCCGACTGGACAATCACCAACCCTTGTTGCTTTGCTATATGAAGACGCCCCCTTCTTATTCCCCCTTCGGGGGAAGGAATCAGTTTAAAAAAGTTTACCTTACAAATGCCTGTGCCACGCCGCCGTCTACATTCAGTATATTGCCTGTAGATTTATTGAGCAGGCCGCTTACGAATACAAAGCACGCATTGGCAATATCGTCGGGTAAAATGATCTCGTTCATCAATGTACGCTTCGCATAATAAGCCGGCAACTCTTCTACTGTAATACCATAGGCTTTAGCCCGGCCTTCGGCCCAGCCCCCGGCCCAGATATTAGAATCAGAAATCACCGCATCAGGATTCACTGTATTTACACGTATCCTGTCTCCGCCCAGCTCTGCTGCCAGCAACCTTGAAAGATGTGCCTGTGCCGCTTTTGCTGAACCATAACCGGCATTGTTAGGTCCGGCTACAATTGAGTTTTTAGAAACAATGTTAATAATATCCCCACCAATACCGGTTTGTCCTGCAGGCAGGTTTTGCTTACGCATGACCGCTACTGCTGCTTTTGAGACCATAAACTGTCCTTTCACCAGTATATCGTATAACCTGTCCCACTCTTCTACTGAATGATCTGTAATACTTTTGGATATGCTGATACCGGCATTATTCACCACTATATCCACGCCTCCAAAAGCCAGCACGGTAGCATCCACGGCTGCAGCAATAGAGCCTGCATCTGTTACATTCAGCGTAACAGATGCCGTAGTATCTTTTCCAAATGCTTTTTGAAACTCCTCCGTTGTAGCATCTATCCGCTCCTGGTTAATATCGTTAATAATAACACAGGCACCTTCCTGTGCAAACTTCCTGGCTATAGCTTTTCCTATACCACCACCGCTGCCGGTAACTAAAGCAATACGTCCGCTCAGTGGTTTAGGTTTGGGCATACGTTGCAGCTTAGCCTCTTCCAGCAACCAGTATTCAATATTAAAGGCTTCCTGCCTTGGTAAAGAAGTATATTCGGAGATCGCTTCGGCACCGCGCATTACATTAATGGCATTGGTATAAAACTCAGCCGCTACCCTTGCCGTTTGCTTATCTTTTGCAAAGGCAAACATACCTACCCCGGGGTAGATAATGATAACCGGGTTAGGGTCGCGCATAGCAGGACTGTCGGGATGCTTACAGGTATCGTAATAGTCTGCGTACAAGTTTCGATAGTCCTCAAATAAAGGAGCAATTTTTTCCTTTACCGCAGCTATGTCATCCAGGTTTTCATCTGTAGAAATATTCAGTACCAGCGGACTGATCTTGGTACGCAGGAAGTGATCCGGGCAGGAAGTGCCTAAGGGCGCCAATCTTTCCAGGTCATTGGAATTGATATACTGCAACACACGGTCATCATCCGTAAAATGACCAATCATTTTTATATGAGACGAGCAGAAGCCGCGCAGCAAAGGCGCAAGGGCAGCCGCTTTTTGGCTACGCTCTTCTTTAGGTAAAGCCTGTATTTTTTCACCACCGAAAACAGGGCCTTTTTTGCCAAGGTTCTGATCAATATATTCTGCACATTTCTCAATTACTTCCAGCGTATTGATATAGCTTTCATAAGCGGTATTGCCCCAGGTAAATAAACCGTGAGAGCCTAACATAATGCCCCGGATACCGGGATTCTCATCCAGGCATTGCTTCAGCATTAAACCCAATTCAAAACCAGGTTTTTGCCAGGGTACCCAGCCAATAGTGCCACCAAATAACTCTTCGATTATTTTTTTACCGTCTTTTGCTGCAGCAATAGCAATGGCAGCATCGGGATGCAGGTGGTCAATATGCCTGAAAGGTAAAAACCCATGTAATGGTGTATCAATAGAAGGTGCTTTGGAGTTCAGATCATAAATACAATGATTGAACAGCTCTACCATTTCATCTTCATGCTCCAAACCGCGATATACATTTTTAAGACTGCGTAACTTATCTACATACAAAGCGGCAAGGCCACTTCTTCTTAGTGTACCCAGATCGCCGCCACTGCCTTTCACCCACATAATTTCAGTTTCCTCACCGGTAAGCGGGTCTTTTGCTATTGCTTTGCAGGAGGTGTTTCCTCCGCCATAGTTGGTAAGCCGTAAATCGGCGCCCAGCAAATTGGAACGATAGATCAATAATGCCACTTCATCCCCAGCAAGCTCAGCAGCTTTTGCGTCATCCCATAGATAACTAACATGCTTAAAAGTTTTAGTTTCTGTTGCCATAATTCAAGTTGTTGTTTAAGGTTTACTGAAAGCTATTGGCCTTCGTAAACCTCTTTATTTTTTATAGATAGAAGTTAAGTACCATTTAACGGGAATAACCCAACGCGGCAGTTGTTTTCGCATCATCCTCAAAAAGGTATTATCGCAATGAATTACCCCAGCCTACCAGCAATACCGAAGCCAGAATAACAATAATACCTAATACCACGGTTGCCAATGTTTTTTTGCTTACCCCTTTCCACTCTTTCAGTATCAGCCCCCATACATTGGCAATAAGTATAATAAATGCCATGTGCAATATCCATGAGCTGGGACCGTTGCCCATTTTACTTTCACCCATACCATAAAAGAAAAACTGCAGGAACCAGGTAGTACCGGCCAAAGCGCAGAAGATAACATTTCTTAAAATAGGGGTTCTGCTATTGGTATAATCTCCAAAAGTTTTATTCCGGGCATTCAGCATAAGACACCATATCAGGTTAGTAGTAAGTCCGCCCCAAAGAATGATGATATAGGATACATTATTCTGGTAAAGAAACTCCCCCTGCCCTGGATGGGCAGCTTTCCACAATTCATTGGCCACATTAGCCATGGGCTTGGCAGCTTCAATACCAAAGTTGAAACAGGCGCTTAAAACACCCGAAATAATGGCAACCACTATGCCCAGGCCAAATTTATACTCGTCTTTCCCCGAAAGATGCGCTTCACTGTCTGCATTTCCCACCGCATGAGGATCTGAGTTGGTAACACCTGTGCCCGTAAGTTCTTTTTCCTTCATCATACCGGCCTTCCCGCAAATGATGATGCCCACTACACAAACCAGCAATCCTGACAAAACGGTTAAACCCCACCTGGTACCGGTTAACAAACCGATAGTATCTTTCCCCGCCTCAGGCGTAAACTGATAATAAACGGCAGGGATAATGGCTCCAAAAACCATACAAAGCCCCAGAATGACACTGCTGCCCAGCGATACTCCCAGGTATCTTACGCCAAGACCATAAGTAAGACCTCCAATACCCCAAAGCAGGCCAAACATAAATGCAAAACCCAGCGTGGAGCCGCCTGCCTGGCTGATGATTTCTGTAAAATTGGGAATAGTAAGCCATGCAGCGATGGGCGGCACAATTAACCAGGAGAATAAACCACCAACCAGCCAGTAAGATTCCCAGGCCCAGCCTTTTACTTTTTTATAAGGTATATAAAAACTCCCTGATGCAAAACCACCGATAAAATGAAAAATTACTCCCAATAAAGCGTTCATGAATTATATATTTTCGATATAGTAAGCAAAATCTTTACAAACCGAAAATAAACAATGAAATACCTGTAACCGTCATGCACTGTCATGATCTCCTCCTATTTTCTAAAAAATTTAAGAAAATGAAAACATTTCTTGTTATTTGTATAAATTGCCGACATCTAACAAAACCCAACTTTGCTTTACCAGGTACTTAAAATATATGTTCGATTTATCAGCCATTTATTTTTTCATTCTATAAATGTTGATAAAAAAGAGCTATTGAAAACCAGTGGGCCATTGCTAATAGCAAGTAACCATCCTAACTCTTTTTTAGATGCCATTATTTTCGATATTCTTTTTGATATCCCTGTTACATCGCTGGCACGGGGAGACGCTTTTAAGAATAAAAGGATATTCCGTTTGCTACGCTCCCTTAAGATGCTGCCGGTGTACCGCATAAGAGAGGGCGCTGAAAACCTGAACATCAATTATGAAACCTTTGACAGCTGTATTGAAATATTTAAGCAAAAAGAAGGTGTACTGATCTTCAGCGAAGGGCTTTGTGTAAACGAATGGCACCTGCGCCCGCTAAAAAAAGGCACCGCACGCCTTGCTTTTAAGGCATGGGATGAAGAGATACCTTTGAAAATATTACCTGCAGGGATCAATTATAGCTCTTTCAGGAAATATGGGAAAAGGATAATCATAAATTTTGGCAATTTTTTAGAAGCCGGGCAATTTGAAGCTGCAATTACAGACGGAGAAAAAAATACACTATTTAATAAGATGCTGAAGGAGGAATTACAGCCTCTTGTTTATGAGATAGATAAAAGAGACCGGGCGGGGCTGGAAAATAAATTCGGGAAAACATCAGCTGCTGCCAGGCTGTTGTTAGCATTACCGGCTTTAACCGGAGCCATACTACATGCGCCTTTATATTTATTTGCCCGGCTGATCGTAAAACTTTTTTTCAACAAGACAGATCACCATGATTCTGTAATGTTGGGTGTGCTGCTATTGAGCTATCCCTTTTACATTACATTGCTTTCAATAATTGCGGGGTTGGTTCCCACCGCATGGGGATGGACTATGATCATACTGCTGCCAGTTACAGCGTTCTGTTGTGCTAAATATGAGGTAAGGAAGGGGTAGGTTAATACAAAAGCCATAAAAGATATTAGAGGGGCCTTAATTTTTCCGGCTTTTTAATGAATCCGAAGGATTCACACATTTATAGCTCACAAATTCCATATAGCAAGGTTCGACCCCGACGGGGTCGCATATATTTATGTATTCATTTTTCTATAAATATTTGACCTCTACGAGGTCTTAGACAAAAAATGTTATGGCTTCAATATTAGTGCCCATAATTGCCGATTAGAATATGCAAAATCAAACAAAAACTGTCGGATGAAATATACATTTCAAACCACTATAAATATTATGGGATATAAAAAACCCCGGCTCATCACCGGGGTTTAATTTTATCGTTCGTAACTACTACCTACTCATTACTCACCATTCACTACGCAGTTACTTTACCTTTTGCTTTCGCGATCACTTCCTCCGCAATATTATTTGGAGCCGGAGCATAGTGCGAGAACTCCATGGTAGAAGATGCACGGCCAGAGCTTAAAGAACGCAATTGAGTTACATAACCAAACATTTCACTCAGCGGAACTTTAGCTTTGATCACCTGCACACCTGCACGGGTATCCATACCTTCCATCATACCACGACGACGGTTCAGGTCACCGGTTACATCACCCATGTATTGCTCAGGAGTTAATACTTCCACTTTCATGATCGGCTCCAACAGGATAGGCTTAGCCTTTCTGCCGGCCTCACGGAAACCTTGCTTCGCACAAAGCTCGAAAGACATGGAATCAGAATCCACTGCGTGGAAGCTACCGTCAAATACGCGGATCTTCATATTATCAACCGGATAGTTAGCCAGCACGCCGCTTGTCATTGCAGACTCAAAGCCTTTCTGGATAGCAGGTACAAACTCACGCGGAATAGCACCACCAAAAATGTCGTTTACGAACTGGTAGCTCTTATCAGGATTTTCTTTCTTCCAGTCTTCATCAACAGGACCCAGGCTGAACTGAATATCAGCAAACTTACCACGACCACCGGTTTGCTTTTTCAAAGTTTCCCTGTGCTCGATAGTTGTATTGAACGCTTCTTTATAAGCCACCTGTGGTGCGCCCTGGTTTACTTCTACTTTAAATTCGCGGCGCATACGGTCTACAATGATCTCTAAGTGGAGCTCACCCATACCGCTCAGGATGGTTTGACCTGTATCTTCATCAGTTTTTACACGTAATGTAGGATCTTCCTCCACCAGCTTGGCAATAGCCATACCCATTTTATCAACATCGGCCTGGGTTTTAGGCTCTACTGCTACAGAAATTACAGGCTCAGGGATGAACATGTTTTCCAGTGTGATCGGATGGTTCTCATCGCAAAGGGTATCACCTGTTTTAATTTCTTTAAACCCAACTGCCGCGCCAATATCGCCCGCTTCAATAAAATCAATGGGGTTTTGTTTGTTGGCGAACATTTTCATGATACGGCTGATACGCTCTTTTTTACCACTGCGTACGTTCAATACATAAGAGCCGGCATCTAAATGTCCGCTGTAACAACGGAAGAACGCCAGGCGACCTACGAATGGGTCGGTCATGATCTTGAAAGCCAAAGCTGCAAAAGGTTCTTTCGCATCAGGCTTACGTACTAATTTCTTTTCAGCATCGTTAGGATCTGTTCCTTCTATCGCTTCAACATCAACCGGAGAAGGCAGGTAACGGCAAACCGCATCAAGAGCAGTTTGTACTCCTTTATTCTTAAATGAAGAACCGCACATCATTGGTACGATGCTAAGGTCTATAGTAGCTTTTCTGATGGCTTCATGAATTTCTTCTTCAGAAATGGTATCAGGGTTGTCGAAGAATTTTTCCATCAAAGCATCATCATATTCAGCAACTGCTTCTACCAGCGCAGCGCGCCACTCTTCAGCCTCTGCAACCATATCTGCAGGAATATCAATCTCATCAAAAGTCATTCCTTCTGTTTCCACGTGCCAGATAATGCCTTTCATACGGATAAGGTCTACTACTCCCTGGAAGTTATCTTCAGCACCAATAGGTAATTGCAAAGGCACTGCTTTTGAACCCAGCATTTCGCGCACCTGTTTTACCACGTTCAGAAAGTCGGCACCCTGGCGGTCCATTTTATTTACGAAACCGATACGCGGAACCCTGTAACGGTTGGCCTGGCGCCATACTGTTTCAGACTGAGGCTCTACCCCATCAACCGCTGAGAAAAGGGCAATAAGGCCATCCAGTACACGCATAGAACGCTCTACCTCTACAGTAAAGTCAACGTGACCCGGAGTATCAATGATATTAAAAGAATATTCTTTAGTAGTACCTGCAACAGCCTTTCCTTTATCAGTAGGGAATTGCCATTTACAGCTTACCGCAGCAGAGGTAATGGTAATACCGCGCTCTTTTTCCTGCTCCATCCAGTCTGTAGTAGCGCCACCATCGTGTACCTCACCAATACGGTGAATCATACCTGTGTAACGTAAAATACGTTCAGTTGTAGTGGTTTTACCGGCATCAATGTGAGCGGCAATACCAAAGTTTCTTTGAAATTTTAAATCTGCCATGATTATTCTTGATTGAATTATAAACGTTTACTATTTCCTAAATCAATGAATTACAACACTTTACAAACAAAGCATTACGCGTTCTGAATTTAAGGCTGCAAAGGTAAGGAAAATATCAGATTTGAAATTTGCTAATTTAACATCAATCATCAGCGATAATATAAGCTTAACCATCCCGTCCCTCAATGTCGCCCTGATGTCACAGTGTCCAATGGACTCCTTTCGGAGAGCCTGTCCCAAGGACTTCTCCGGAGAGACGAACCGTTAACGAAGGATGCATTTTTCCCTAAAAGGCGTCAACAAGCTCTGCCTGACATACAATTTCTATTATTTCTATTATAGTTTAGTGTAAACAGCCGGGGAATACCTGCACCCACATCATTTTGGGAAAAAGCTAAAATGCCTCATCGAAAAAAATAAAGGGCCTGGCTAATAAAACAGCCGGTTCATCGAATACCACTTATACCCCTTCTTTCCGCTGTATAGTTTCGCACTGCTTAAGCACTAAACCCTTTTTACTAAAGCCCTTAAAACATTTTTTCAGATGAAAAAAATTGTTCTTTTACTCAGCATTCTCAATGTATATTTCTTTTCTTATGCCCAAAACGGATGGCAGTCCGAAGGTTATACTTTTGCTGCCGGCACTCATACTGCAAACGGCATTCAATGGCCCGCAGGAAAAACTGTAACTATCGAGCCTGGTGCTATTGTAACTTTTACCAACGCCTCTTATGCCAGCGGTAACCTGGTGGTTAAAGGCGAGCTTACCATCAACTCCAGCGCTTCATCTTCCTTCCAGTTAGACGGGAACCTGATCCTTGCAGAAGGAGCTAAGCTTACCGTAAACGGTTCATTTAAAACCCAGACAACCGTTACTTACCCTCACAATGCTGCTGTGAAAATTACCGGCACTTATGAAATGAATGGCTGGTCTAATCCTGCGCCTGTAGTAACAATTGACCGTACAACATCCTTCCAGGTGGGCAAATTAGCCCTGAACCCGGGCCAGGCAGGCTTCATCGTCAGCGCCAATACTACTGTTTCAGCTACAGATGTGGTAACCAGCGGAAAACTTACCGTAAACGGAACCTTAAACGTTGCTAATACTATTTTCAGCAACGGAGGCAACTTTACATTGAATGAAGGAGGAACAGTAAATACCACAGACTTAAAATTTCAAAACCCTAATAATAGTATAAAAGGAGTGATCAATGCTTCGGAAAGCGTTGAATTTCACAACAAGCCCAACACCATGGCTTGCCCGGGAGCTATCCACACTAAAAATTTTTATAACTATAGTGAGAAGAACGTAATTGAAGGAAGCGGCTATATTGAAGTAACCGGAACATTTAAAAGCTCAAATGCGCTTACAGAAAGCCCCGATATTACTTTAAATGCTGCCGATGCAGGAAATGGTACCAATCCAAATAAAAATCCTGGAAAAGCTACTTTAGGCACTTCTTCTTCATGCGCCGGTACCGGCTCCGGAGCCAGGCAGGGTATAGAATCATTACCAGTTACTTTTGGTACCATCAGCCCCAGAATTGTTAACAACACCCTGGTAATTGACTGGTCTACTCTTTCTGAGACCAATAATAACCATTTTGATATTGAAATATCAAATGATGGAAGGAGCTTTACAAAGATTGGTCAGGTAAATAGCGCTGCTGTTGATGGCAACTCAAATGGGGTGCTGAACTATGAGTTTACCTATACTATTCCCGGCAAAGCAATAGCGGGCGGACTGGCACTTGTACTATTAGCCGGAGGAAGCATCATGTATAAAAGAAAGAACAGATATCCTGTAATGGTAATGCTTTCCGTTGTACTGATCAGCGCTAGCTTATTTTCCTGCAGCAAATCAGATTATGCTATAGAGGCATCAAATGATCAAAAAGTATTTGTACGTATTGTTCAGGTGGATATTGACGGCCAGACATCTGCATCGCAGGCAGTTAAGGCTACTATAAAATAATATAATATAGCTGGAAAGGGCGTTCAACAAATTCAACGCTTTATAATAAAAAAGTGTCATTTCCTGATAGCGAAGCGACAGATTTGTCTTAGACTCATAATAGCCTCTCCAGTTAGCCTCATTAAACGCCCAAAAGTTCATAGCAATTTAAAAAAGAAGTCCCGACACCGGAATAGGCCGCAGTTATTGCAGCCTATTCTGTTTTAAAATATCACTTTAAAACCCTGATCTTTTACAGTTGTCAGCCACAGGTTAGCGCACTCACTAAGCTTTGTAAGCAAGGTGGGATCCAATTCCATTTCCACTCACGGATAGAAATGTATAGCAGTCTGATATTCTCCAATATGACCCGGTTGATCACTATAGTATGATTACGCAGAGGGGAAAAAGATGTTTAAGATCGTGTAGCAGAAGGCTGTTAATGTAACAGCCGGACGATCTGCCCGGCTGTTACATTATCCTATTATGCTATTACTTATTATTATAAGTTTTTTATTACCCTGGTGTAACTGATGCTACCATTCCAGCCCATACTGACTGGCCGAAGGTATGTTTTGATAGTAAAACCTATCCGTAATTTCTTTGGGCTAGCCTGACAGGGTTGCCGGCTTCACCTTATCTTCCACTTGTATATATCATTGATAAGCCCGGGCTGTTTAAAGCAGGTTCTCTTCACCAATTTATATTCCTTCTTAAGGTAAATGCCCTACAACAGTGATCTGTAGCTTTTCTATCTTTTCGATACCGTAATTATCTTTGAATAGCTTTTAGTGCCATCTTTATCCACCTGTACAATCCTGATAAATATTTTTTCATTACCACTTAGCCCATTCACACCTGTCTTATTACAGCTGAAAAATCCGAATATAGTCACTACTATTGCGGCTGCTATCCACTTCCTGTTCTTTTTCGGAATAATCAACAGAACCGCAAACACGCCTAATCCCAGCATTATCCCCAAACCGGCACCATTTATATCCAACGACAGCGAATAGTCGATAGGAACACTTGAGTTACCGCCCTCTGCCTTGGACCGTATTTTATTTATTGCATGAAAAGCTTTTCCATCAGCAGAAGCTTCTATTATAAAATGATCGTTATTGGTTTCAGAAAGCGTTTGCCAACTTACAGACAAACCATCGCCCTGCCAGGTTACAGATACAGGACCAAAGCTCACAGGCAATACCAGTTCCTGCGTCTGGGTTTTTACATAAAAACTGCTGAACCCCGTCACAGAAAAAGTCACCTCCCAGCGACTGGCATCGGCATTCCAGAGGATACTGTTATCGTCGGGGTTAATATTTTGTACGGTGCCGCTACTGCTTCTTTTCTCTATTAACAAGTTGGCCTTCCGGGCCGTTATCGTTGCCGCATCATCTGCATCCGGTAATAGCAGCGCCGGCACGGGCGTTTGGGTGTTAAAGCTTTTAAATTCTTCATTGGTAAAATAAAGGGTAACTGTTCCTTGGGTAGTAGCTGCGTCTACAGCCGGCGTAATTTCATAGTATCGCTTTACGAATTTTGCCGGCTGACTGGTTATCACTTTCACCGCAGCCGTAACTTCCCCGGTATTGTTGTTAAGCTGAACGGCAGCGATAGGGTTACAACTGACATGAAAAATATAAGAATTATAACTAATGATCGTACCGACGGTTTCTATAGCATCTCCCGCAGCAATGCTGCTGTTGTATATGTTACTCAGAAGCGGTACCAGGGGATTGTAAGCGTATCCGTTACCCAGCTGCCCGCCACCACCAGAACCCCATCCCATTAGACTGCCCGTTGTTTTTTGAGCTAAACTAAAGTAATCACCAGTCGCAACTGTAAGCCAATCGGTTGCCGTGCCAATCTGTACCGGGCTATTTCTTTCGAGAGTTGACCCATCTCCTACCTCACCATACTTATTTTTACCCCAGCCCCATAGGGTGCCATCCGATCGAATAGCGATATTATGCATATAACCTGCTGAAACGAAACGCCAGTTAAATGCACCGATCTGAACCGGGCTACTCCTGTTAACATTGGTTCCATCTCCCAGCTGACTATCTCTGTTCTCACCCCAGGCCCACATAGTTCCCCCTGTTTTTATGGCAACGGAGTAAACGGCTCCCGCAGTAATGGACTGCCAGTCAGTATCTGTGCCAATTTTAACCGGGCTCCTTCGGATAAAGGAAGTGCCATCGCCTATTTGATTATAGACATTCTGCCCCCACGCCCACAAGCTACCATCGGTTTTTATTGCAAGCACGTGAAAAAATCCGGTTGCTATAAGCTTCCAGTCAGTGTCTGCACCTACCTGAACAGGACTTAACTTGCTTGTAGTTGTCCCGTCGCCCAACTGGCTGTTGTTATTCCAGCCCCATGCCCAAAGTGTGCCATCCGTTTTTAAAGCAACAGAGAACTCATATCCCGCTGCTACCGAATGCCAGTCAGCAGACGTACCGATTTGTACCGGACTTTTTTTAGCAACCGATGTCCCATCACCCAGCTGGCCGTTGTTATTGGCCCCCCATGCCCAAAGTGTGCCATCTGACCTTACAGCTATGGTATGAGACGATCCTACTGCTATTGTTCTCCAGCTGGCACCTGCACTTATTGCTACCGGGATCTTGCGGTTAACGGTGGTGCCGTCACCTAACTGACCACTACGATTATAGCCCCACGCGAACAGGCTCCCGTCTTGCTTAATACCAAATGTAGATTGACCCAATGAACCGGAAACCACTGTTTTAAAATATTGGCATTGTGCACGGAGCGTCCCCGGGTTCCATAGCAGCAATAATGTTTGAAGGGCAATGAGCCAGATACAACGTTTCATTAAACTATTATTTGGTTAAAAGAGTTTATATGTATCTTAATAAACAGTGTGTTCAGTAAAACAGCTGCGTTAACGCCAGTCCCCGTTACTGAAAAATTATTACAGAAAAAGGCATCTGGACACCGTAAAGGCATAAAATCACCTGTAGGCGTTTCTACCAGAATTCTTACGATTTTCCCAATAAACAGATTTGTAGCAATTATCGGTAAAGAGAGCTACCTGTTACCAAGTACATTAAAAATTATCGGTTCAAAGATATATCGCAGGCCTATGCCCGCCAATAGCCCCCGGGGTTCTAAATGGAAGCATACTGAGTGAAAACAACTATCTTGCAAGCCTATTTTGATATACATTCACGGATCTTATGCGGTTATTGAAAAACGGGGTGGCTTTTACAGCAAGATCATTTTATTACTGTAGACATGCAAGAGGGATCTGTATATTACTTTTAATGGTAGCAGTGACGGTATCTGCAGCTACCGATACCATTACTTTTCATACAGCGGCCCCTGCAATTAATATGCACCCATCGTTTAGCATCATCGAAGACGAGGCTGCGCAGTATAACCCTGATCTACTTTTCGTAAGACGTGATTTATTTCAACCCGGTGCCTCCTTTAAACCTATTAGTCCTGGTCATATCTTTTGGCTTCTCACAAATCTGCACAGCCCCCTCGATGCGGAAGTGATTTTATCGTTCAAACACCTCACGTATGCAGATCTTTACATACTAGCGGATACTCCCGGTGCTATTATCACGCACCGTCAAGCCGGCGCATTCCGGCCATCACAGTTTATTTATCCGGGGGACAGTCGCTTTTACTTTCAATTCCGCCTGGAGGCCGGTGTTCATTACCAGGTATTAATCCGCAGTCATCACACTAAGCAATACAAGCCGGTATTAAATTTTGAACTGGATGACCGAGAAAGTTTTCTATCAGTCCGACAGAAGTCGGAGTTAGTGGACTATTGGTTCCAGGGAGCAGCATTATTATTATTGTTTTATGTAATGATCTGCTGGTTGAATACGCAATACAGGGCTTACCTCTGGCTGGCTCTGTTTATCAGCGGATTTTTACTGTATAATATTGCTTTGAGCCGCTATATGATCGACTGGTTCTTCCCCTCTCATCCCGAATTGGGCTGGAGGCTCACCATACATTTCCTGCATCTTGGTCTGGCAGGGCTTTACTTACTCATACTCAACTTTTGGAAACTGCAAGATAAAGACATACGGCTCTACCGGATAGGTCGCGCAATACTATGGGGCATACTGTTACTTTCAGTACTTTCATTCCTGATCCATTATACTACAGGTAATTTCAGCATAATGAGTAAGATTAACGGCGTATTCCTGATTTTACAAACAGTTTACCTGATCCGGACGATGCTGATCTGGAAAAGACTTGACAGGCAGGAGCGTTTCCTGGCTTATGGCGTGATCGTATACCTGGCAATTACAGTGTTCGCCGCCTCAGGTATCTTCATTATCGGAGAAAGCATCTTCAGCTTATTTAATATATTATCCGGCAGTATATTAATCGCAGTGAGCTTGTTTTTCCTGATTGGAATTAATGGAAAATTATGGAACAATGAAAAGGAAAAATCAGCCTACCTCAAGCAACTCAACGAATTGCAGGAAGCGCAAAACCAGCTTCTGGAAGAAAAAGTTATCCAACGAACAGCTGAACTTAACAGGAGAAGTGAGCACATAGAGTTGCTGATGAATGAGCTGAATCACCGTGTAAAGAATAACCTTCAACTACTTTACAGCCTCAATAGTCTTCAACTCAAGGATAGCAAAGATGTTTGCATCAGTAATATACTAAAAGATAACGTATCTCGTATCAATGCGATGATGTTAGCCAATGACCAGCTCAATTCTGTTAACTCGATTAACAGCGATGCTATATCCGGTGAAAAACTTTTTGCAGGTGTTATTGAACATACTAAAAATATGTTCGCCCAAAATGTAGCTGTCAACATCAGGTTCAATGTAAAGGAATGCCCTGTTTTAAATCCTTCTGATCGCCTGTGCCTGGGACTTATTGTTACAGAACTTCTGACCAACTCTTATAAACATGCTTTTTCAGCGCAGGTTTCGCCGTACATTGAGATAAACACTGCAAGTTCACCTGATTGCTGGCGCATGAATTACCATGATAATGGTAGCGGCATTTGTACTGCAACCTTTAAAGGCTTTGGAATGGCTCTTATTGCTGACCTCACCCGCCAGTTAAAAGGTCAATATCAAATAGACTCCTCAACCGGTACTATGTATCGGTTTAACTTCCCCCATAAAACTTAGATATGCATGCGGATCCTGATTATTGAAGATGAAATTATTATCGCCCGGTTCATAGAGGATAAGATAAATAACAACTTTTCCTGCAACACTGCTATTGCACTTAACCGGGAAGAAGTATTGGATATTATTCCGGAATTTCTGCCTCATCTGATTTTGTGTGATATCAATTTGGAAGAGGACCAGGATGGTTTGGAGCTAATCGAAGAATTACGGCAACAATATGTTTTCGAGATCATCTTTATTACCTCCTATCAATCCAAAGGTATGATAGAAAGGGCCCTTACCTACCAACCGCTCAATTATATCATCAAGCCAGTTGATGAAGCAGCTATTTTTGCCGGCCTGAAGCTGGCCTGGCCGTCAATCATTGCTAATCATGGCATCGGAAAGCTTCGGGCATCCTCATCATTTGAACAGGTTCTGAGTGCCTCGGAGCTTAAAATCATCAGGCTAATTTCGCAAAATAAAAGTAGCCAGGAAATCGCTTCCACTTTATTTATCAGTCCACATACAGTTAAAAATCACCGGCACCGTATTTGTCGTAAACTCAATCTCAAAGACGAAAATAACTCACTGATCAAATGGGCATTGCAGCATAAGGATCTGATAGACAGATTTACGGGGGATGACTGATCAGCTGTTGCTTCTCAACAACTATTGCGCCGATCCACCGGATCTGCCCCCCCATCAACAACCCCGTGGCCGCAAGCTTGGGAGAGAGGTAGCAATAACTCCACGCTTCAGACAATTAACTAATCTAAGTTGCTATTTAGTTGGTGTCTTCTTCAATGTAAAAGCAAGAATAAACATCACCAGTTTGAGAAGCAGTCAAAAGGAATTGAGGCGGTTTTTCATTAGACTTCTTTCATAATTCATTATTCACATGTGTGCAAAAGAAGTCTTTGGTAATGTTGTGCTTAATTGTTTCAATTTGTGATGCAATGGAAAGATGTATCAGTTCTTAGGGACAGTCAATTTCAACGCCTTACAGGTGTAAAGCGTAATGTATCCAATAATATGTTGGATGCGGTAGTTCAGTATCGCCAAAGCAGGCCCACCCAGAGAGGTCGTCCTCCCACAGTAAGCCTGGAGAATCAATTGCTGATCATGCTCATGTATTACAGGGAATATCGTAGTTTTTTACACATTAGTATCACCTATAACATTAGTGAAGCCCAGTGCTGGCGCATTGTTCGTAAGATGGAATCTATCTTACCCGATAGTAAAATATTTCATTTACCAGGCAAAAAAAAGTTGCTGGAAAATAGTATGGACTGGGAAGTAGTGGTGATAGATGTGGGAGAAAGCCCTATAGAGCGACCTAAAAAAACAACGAAAATACTATTCGGGAAAAAAGAAACGACACACTTTAAAGACTCAAATTGTCGTAGACAAGGCTAGCCGACAAATCATTTGTACAGCGGTAGAAAAGGGACGCAAGCATGATTTTCGCATTTTCAAAGAAAGTAAAGTTCATTTGCCTGCGTCGGTTCAAATCCTTACTGATAGTGGCTATCAAGGTATCCAGAAAATACATGCAAACTGTCAAAAACCAATAAAAGGAACAAAGAAAAAGCCCCTAACCAAGGCTGACAAGCAACACAATCATTCGGTTGGTTCTCAAAGAGTAATGGTGGGACATACCATCAGAAAAATGAAGATATTTAAAATACTGGTCTACCCTTACAGAAACAGAAGAAGACGGTTCGTTCTTAGAGTAAATCTTATCGCGGCCATCTATAATCTCGAATTATGAAAGAGGTCTAATCTCATCCACTTAACTTGCTCACCATCTTTATATAACACGCAGGTAATCTGTTACGCCCCGCACTTTTTAGAAAGGATTAGAGCCGTTCTCATATCTCTGTATATTAAAATATATTTCCTTTACAGGTAACGGTGCATTAATGATAAAAATAACCGGCGCAGGCAAAAAAATTTTCATTATAAACTTATAAAACACTATTTTCCACCCGTTAAATCTAATAATATTAAATATGACATTAATTGTTTATGAGAAAAAGGAGCGGCAAAACCGGTCTTTTTGGAAAGGTGTATTGGGAATAAAAGTGATCCTCTTGTTATTACTGATGCCCATATGCCAGGTAAAGGCAGCATCAGCATCCCATAAAGATATGTCTGGCGCCAAAATAAACGCAGCCAGGGAAACCAATCTTACCAAAACGGTTACCGGAAAGGTCATTGACCAGAACGGCAATCCGGTTGCAGGCGCCATGATAAGTCTTAATGACGGTAAATCTGGTGTCACTACATCCGGCGATGGTACATTTGCGATCGAAGCAAATGAAGGAGATCTGTTAATGGTCTCGCACGTTTCCTATCTTTCCCAGACCTTCAAAGTAGGGCGGGATAACATCATTACCATTACCCTCCAGCAAAATATCAATGACCTGGAGCAAGTTGTAATCACCGGCTATACCGAATATTCAAAAAGTAAAAGCCCCAGCGCCGCCACCCAGGTAAATGCTACAGATATTAATAAAGTGCCTATGAGCAGCGTTGAGCAGATATTGCAGGGACGTGTGCCTGGTCTGAATGTTATATCAAGCTCCGGGCAGCCAGGTAAGGCGGCATCAGTAGTGATCAGGGGCATTGGTTCTATCAACGGATCCCAATCTCCTTTATATATTATGGACGGCATTCCCATAGAAAGCGGCTATTTCGAGACCATCAACCCTGAAGATATTGAATCAGTTACCGTGCTTAAAGACGCATCGGCCAAAGCGCTCTATGGCTCAAGAGGATCAAATGGGGTAATTGTTTTCACCACTAAAAAAGGAAAAAAAGGAAGGCTAAGCGTGGGCTACAGCTCACAGTATGGTTTTTCAACGCTTACACAGCCCACTTTTGAAATGACAGATACGCGCGAACGCCTGCGGTTTGAAGAAGAAGTAGGACTGGAAACAGGACGGGATATGGGCCCTGGCTGGAAGTTTTCTCCCAAGAACCCGAATTATGCCACTCAATCAGCACAATGGCAGCAAAATGCAGATCGCATACTGGACAGTATTGGGCGCATTAATACCGACTGGCGGGATCTTTTCTTCCAGAACGGCAAATTTATGGAACAGCAGGTAAGCCTTAGCGGCGGCAATGAAAATATACAATCGTACACGGGATTAAGCCTGTGGCAGGAGCAGGGTATTGTAAAGGAAACAGGGCTGGACAGGGTTTCGCTCCGCAATAATACCAACCTTAATTACGGTAAGTTCACAGCCGGGTTCAATATTAACCTTGGCTATTCTGCTTCCCGGTTTACTTATAATGAAGGCGGTACAGGAGTAGGTTCGCCTATGGCATCAGTTTATTATGCGTTACCTTACGAATATCCCTATACGCCCGATGGTGTATTTCATGCTACCGACGATGGTATGGGATTTTATGATACCCGCGAGGGAAGCCGGGGTATAGATGTGCTGTATGGAACATCTGACAAAAGAGAACAGTTAAAAACCATATTGGGACTGGACATGGCCTACGAAATAACGAAAGGATTAAAGGTCAGCACCCGCGCAGGCATTGACCTGCGCAATTCTGTTGACCAGGTATTTATTAACCCGCTTTCTTACATTGGAAGCAGGCAGAGCGGCGGAAAAGGGTACTTCCAGGAAGAGTTCAGAAGATATTTTAATATCGTTTCCACTTCCGGCATTACCTATAAAAAAAGGATAGAAATGCACGACTTTGAAGCATCCGGGTTTATAGAATACCTGTATAACAACTACAGGAACTTCCGCTACAGGGGATACGGCCTGGATGACAGGTTACCGGAAACGCCGGCAGGCATCACCCTGCCTCCTGCTTCCCGGTCGGACTTAGGCGGCAGCCGCTCCAACAGCGCTATGATTTCTTTTATGGGATTAGGACGCTATACGTTTAATAATAAATATACGCTTACGGCCAGCTACAGGTACGATGGCGCATCGGTTTCATCTGTGCCGCTCAAAAACCGCTGGCATGGGTTCTACTCTTTTGGCGCCAGCTGGGATGTGAAACAGGAAAGCTTCTTAAAAACGGCTGACTTTATTTCTGTACTGAGGCTAAGAACCAGCTATGGCCAAACGGCCAGTCCTTTTGGCAGCGACTTTGCTTACCTGCCCAAATATTCAGCCAATACTACTTATAATGGCCAGCCGGCAATCAGGCCCAGTAACATTGGCAATCCCGATTTTGACTGGGAATATGTGGATGAGTTCAACGCAGGGTTCGACCTGTCGCTTTTCCATTCACAAAGAATAAAGCTAACCGCTGATATTTATAATAAGATCACAAGAAATATGTTTGTAGAGCTCCCGCCTCCCGCAACCGGCGGAGCGGGGTCCGGCGGAACCGTACTTTTAAGCTCTGCAAGGATGGGCAACAAGGGTGTTGAATTTAGCCTGAGCGGCGATGTGATCCAAACCAAAAACTTTAACTGGAACATTGGTACTAATGCAGGATATAATAAAAATAAAATTTTACGGGTGAGCGATGTTACAGACCAAACGCCAGATGGCGATACAAGGATCATTAAAGTAGGCCTTCCGTATGGCACCTACTACGCACCGCAATGGGCCGGCGTAGACCCGGCAACCGGCGATGCGCTGTATTATAACCGCGATGGCTCTGTTACCAATGTGTACAATGCTGAACAGCAGTCTGTACCAATGTCCGCAGTAATGTACCCCAAATTAACCGGTGGTATCACCACTTCGGTTCGCTGGAAGAATCTGGCATTAAATGTATTATTTTCTTATGTATCAAACGTGCAACGGTGGAATAATATTGACTTTTACATCGAAAATGAGACGTATATGGGTAGCAACCAAAGCCGCCGTATGTTATACGACCGCTGGAAAAAGCCCGGCGATGTGGCGCTGCTGCAACGGATAGATGTGCCGAGGAACTTTACCTCGAAAGATATACAGGACGCCTCTTTCATGCGCCTGAGAAATATAAAGCTGAGCTATAGTATTCCGGCAACGCTGCTGCAGGCAACCAGGATCTTCAAATCGGCAGATATTTTTGCCCAGGGCGAGAACCTATACACCTGGACCTCCTGGCGCGGACTCGATCCCGAAAATAACCGCCAGTACGGCAGGTTTGAATACCCCAATGCCAGAAAATATACAGCAGGCATTAATATTAATTTTTAATCTACCCGTTATGTACATAAAGAAAATATTTGTTTTCCTATCGTTGGCCGGGCTGGCGTTCCAGTCTTGCTCCAAGCTGGATACACCGCCTTCCGACTATATCGACCCTTCCAAAGCATTCCGTAACTTAGACGATCTTGAGCTGGGTGTCAGGGGTGCCTATGCCCCTTTAACCACTTCATTGATAGAAGCGGTAGCCATCGTATCGGACGAAGCCATGCTACCCACAGAAAATACAGTATCCAATACATCGGCTACCCGATGGCAGTACAATTCTTCTTCAGGCTCGGTTACTGGAGCATATTATGAGTACTATGTGGTGATAGACCGCGCCAACCGTGTGCTGGAAGCAGTTCCAGGCATGCCGGCTCCCAGCGCGCAAAGCCGTTTAGATCAATACCAGGGCGAAATGCTGGCGCTGAGAGCTTATAGTCATTTTGAGCTGCTGAGGGCTTATGCATCCTCTTATGAACCGGATGGACTGGGTGTAACTTACATGAAAGAACGCAGCCTTGCTTACCTGGCAAGAGAACGCGTAAAATCCAATTTTGACAACATTAATGCAGACCTGAAAGCCGCCAAAGAGCTGATTCCTTCTTCGTTCAGTGACAATAGCCGCATCACTAAAACGGCTATATCTGCCATACAGGCAAGAGTAGCCTTATACGAAAAAAAATGGAGCGATGCCATTACTTATGCATCAGAAGTAATAGCAAGCGACCCCTTAGCGCCTAAAACTGATTTCGATAAGATATGGAAAGATGCAAGCCAGGCGGAGGTGATATGGAAGCTGGGAAGAATAAGAGGCGATTCCCGTATCGGGGACATTTTCTTCCGCCTAACAGGCGAAATCGTTTTATATGCTCCTTCCTTCAAGCTCATCGATCAGTTTGGCACAGTGACCCAGCGCGCCGACGATGTGCGCTTTAGCAGCTATATCCAATATGCGCCCACGCGCCCGGCAGGTAAATCGCAATACCTGGTAAACAAATATGTAGGTGGTGACCCAGACCCGAGTTATCGCGGGCTGGCTTCGGTGAAGCTCTTCCGTACCGGAGAAATGTATTTAATTAAAGCGGAAGCAGAAGCAGAAAGCAACAACATTGCCGCCGCGGCCAAGGAACTGAATGACCTGAGAAGGGCCCGGATCTACAACTATATTGATCAGAACTTCACCGATAAGCAGGTATTGCTGAACGCTATCTACAACGAACGATTTAAAGAGCTGGCTTTTGAAGGCCATCGTTTCTTTGACCTCAAACGCAGGAAGCTGCCGGTAGAGCGCACTACACAGGATGCCATCAATACATCGGGCGCAGTAAGGCTTGAGCCAACAGCGGCGCAATACAATTTCCCGATCCCCGACAGGGAAATGTCTATTAATAAAAATATGGTTCAAAACCCTAATTATTAAAACTGAATATTATTGAGTAATGAAGATATTTTACTTTACAATACTTATGGCCGTTTTGCTCACTGGCTGTGGCAAATCGATCGATCCTAATAACCCTTTCAGGCCCGATGCACCTAAGCCCAAAGATCCCGAAGTTCGCCTGGGCTCTATTGGCATTGTAGGCGATGCGGCTGATGTACAAACCACTACCAAAAGCGGGATAGTGATCATGGGCGGTGGCGCGGATGTAGATGCAGCCTTTAGATGGATGATAGACCGCAGCGGCGGCGGAGATGTAGTAATCATTAGAGCCACTGGCACCGATGCCTACAATGCTTATGTAAAAGGACTGGGTACGGTGAACTCCGTAGAAACCCTGAAAATAGATTCACGTAAGCTGGCAGATAACGATGGGGTGGCCAAAATTATCCGCGAAGCAGAAATGCTGTTTATTGCCGGTGGCGATCAGTCGGACTATACCAATTACTGGAAGGGCACCAAAACAATGGCTGCCATCAATTACCTCCTTACCGAAAAGAAAGTACCGGTAGGTGGTACCAGCGCCGGGGCGGCCATTTTGGGCAACTATTACTTCAGTGCAGAAAGAGGGGGTATAGATTTACCTGATATTAATGCGCTGGCCAATCCTTATGGAGACAGAGTGCTTATTGGCCGGGATGATTTCCTGAAAGCGCCATTTCTTCAAAACGTAATTACCGACCAGCATTTTACCCAGCGCAACCGGCAGGCCCGCACAGTGGCTTTCCTGGGCAGGATCATGAAAGACTGGAGCAAAACGCCTTACGGCATTGCGGTGGATGAAAGAACAGCTGTTTGCATAGATGAAACCGGTATGGCTACCGTTGTAGGTACCAACAAAGCCTTTTTCACCAAAACAGATGCAGCCAAAACTCCAGAAACCTTTACCACCGGCACTCCGGTAACATGGAACAGAGATGGCAAAGCCATACAGGTATCCGCCATATCGGCAACCGTAAGCAACAATAAATTTAATATGAACAGTTTTGAGCCGGAAAATACCATTGGGTTAGAAAAGTTCTGGTGGTCGGCCGTTTCTGGAAACTGGGTTCAATCTGCCCGTTAATAATCATTTTACAACATGAAGAAAATTTTTAAAACCATTGGCCTCATTCTTTGCTGCAGCGGCATACTGCTTTCCTGCAGTCAGGGCGATACGCATAAATACGTATTAGTGATCCATGGCGGTGCTGGCACCATTGAGAAGCAGTTTATGACGCCCGAAAAGGAGAAAGCATATACAGAGGCCTTAACCGAAGCACTTCAGAATGGCTACAATTTGCTTAAAGAAGGGAAATCTTCTATGGACGCCGTGCAGGCAGCTGTTAACGTAATGGAAAATTCACCACTATTTAATGCCGGGAAAGGTGCTGTATTTACGCACGATGGCAAGAATGAATTAGATGCGTCCATCATGGATGGGCAAACGCTGAAAGCGGGCGCTGTGGCAGGTGTAACCAACATAAAAAACCCGATCAATGCGGCAAGAGCTGTAATGGAAAGATCGGAGCACGTGATGATGGTGGGCAAAGGCGCCGAACAATTTGCAGCAGCCAACGGATGCGATACGGTTCCCCCGTCTTACTTCTTCACACAGGAGCGCTGGGATCAATTGCAAAGAACTATATCGGAAGAAGAAAAAGGCAGGGCGGCATATATTGATATTGATCCCCGCGATAGTAAGATCTACGGCATTTCCCGCAAAGACCAGAAATTCGGGACCGTGGGAGCTGTAGCTTTAGATAATAAAGGGAACCTGGCAGCCGGAACTTCTACAGGTGGCATGACCAATAAAAGGTATGGCCGCGTGGGCGACTCCCCTATCATTGGCGCAGGCACTTATTGTAATAATGCTACCGCTGGTATTTCGTGCACCGGCTGGGGCGAATATTATATAAGGGAAGTAGCTGCCAACCGCATGTCTGCTCTTATTGAATTAAAAAAGCTGCCGGTTACTGATGCGGCAAAGCAGGTGATTGCAGAAATTGGCAAGATGGGCGGCGATGGCGGTATCATTGGCTTAGACAAATCGGGGAAAGTAGCCATGGAGTTTAATACTTCGGGCATGTACCGCGGCACGGTGGACGAAAACGGGAAAATATCAGTTTATATTTATAAATAATGAAGAAAATTTTTATCAGAAGGTGCGCTTTGTTCGCCATCTTTATTAGTACAGCATTACTTGCTTATGGCCAGAACAAAGGCAGCCTGTTTATTATTGGCGGCGGAGACCGTTCTCCGGCACTGATGAAGGAGCTGGTTGAAACAGCCCATCTCAGTCCCACTGACTATATCGTTATCCTGCCAATGGCCACCAGCATCCCGGAAGAATCGATAGCTTATTTCAGTTCTCAATTATCGCCGGTATGCAGCAATCCCATCGCCAGCTTTAACTTCACCAAAGCCCAGGCAAACGATAACCAGTCATGGATTGATTCTGTACAGAATGCCCGGCTGATTTATATAACAGGCGGCGATCAGAATAAATTTATGGCCGTAGTGAGCGGCTCTAAATTGTATGAGGCATTGCACAGCGCCTTCCGCAACGGAGCTACTATTTCCGGTACAAGTGCTGGCGCTGCGGTAATGTCGCAAATTATGATCACCGGCGAAGAAAGAGACAAAAGCGCTAAGGATCCCTTTAAAGAAGTAAAAAAGAACAACGCAGTTACTGCACAGGGAATGGGATTTGTAACCAGCGCTATTATTGACCAGCACTTTATTATACGCAGCCGGTATAACCGGCTTTTAAGCATATTGGCCGACCATCCGGATAAAATGGTAATTGGCATAGATGAAAGCACCGCCATTATCGTAACAGGTAAAAAGGTGAAAGTGGCAGGTGAAAGCCAGGTAGTAGTAGTTTCAAGGCCTCAGAAATTAAAAACATTCAGTAATAACAAAGTGGCTTTTAAAGATGCCCGCATTTCGCTTTTCGCCCCCGGAGAAGGCTTTACACTAAAATAAAAAACTAAAAACGCTATAATGATGATCATATTAAAAAGACTGTTTCCTGCTTTTTTAATCGCCATAATTGCTATGGTGGCCTGTAAAAAAGAAAAATACAACTTTGACGATCTGCCCCCTACGGTAAAAAGTTTTTTTACCATCACCAACACAGAGCTGAATATTGATGAAGCCATTCAGTTCAGCAATAAATCAGAAGATGCAGAATCCTACACCTGGGATTTTGGCGATGGAACAACCTCTACAGAAAAAGAACCCAAAAAAACATACACCAGTCCGGGAACGTATACGGTTAAGCTAAAGGCGGTTGGAAAAGGCGGCACTGGCAACTATGCTGTTGATATTGTGATCATAGATCCCAATATTATTATAGATACGGATAAAGAACTTTATTTTATTGAATACGGCAGTAAGCTGGTTCGTAAAATATCGCTGGTACCGGGTTCAACAGTTGAAACGGTCATCAACATGACTGGTAAAGAAGCTCATGGCATGGCCTATGATTCAGTAAATCAAAAAATCTACTATTGCGATTTTCAGTCTTCCAATTCAGGAAAGATCTGGCGCATGGATGCAGATGGCAGCAATCTTACAGAGCTGCTTTCAGGTTTGGCTTCTCCTTACGGTATTGCCATTAATCTTGCAGAGGGTAAAATGTACATTGCGGACGGTCCCAATGTGTCAAGAGCCAACCTGGATGGAACCGGCTATGAGAAAACATTTATAAATGTACCTGGGGGTGCTATGAGAGCAATTGGATTCAACAAAAAAACAAATATTATTTACTTCTACGAGGTGAATGATGAAAACCTCTACGCGGCCAAATCTGATGGAAGCGGGGTAGGAATGGTTATTGAGGGCGCGTACGGTTATGGTATGTATGTTGATGAGGTAAACGGAAAGATTTACTACGATGACAGGAATAAAACGGGCATTATGCAGGCTAACCTGGACGGAAGCGGCATTGTGAAGATCGTGAATGTATCAGGCAACAGGGGCGGCTCTGGTATTACAGTTGATTATAAAGACAGTAAAGTGTACTGGGCCGAAACGAATAATGGCTTTATCAAACGCGCCAACCTGGATGGAACAGGCGCTGAAACCTTCATGTCTGGCGTAAGCAACCCAAGAGGTATGTTTATTAAATAGGCATCACGAATTACTTTATTATCCCAAAAGAAACTGTCTCAAAAAGGCAGTTTCTTTTTTGTGTATCACACACCATCTGAAGCTGCATGGCCGCAGCTGAGACCGATCCGAGAAATACTTCTGCCAGAAGGGAATATCGATAGTTGCGCCCCTACGGGGCGCAGGAAGCGCTGTTAGATGTTTCATTCTATTAACGTTTTATCGCTACGCGATATTTAGAGCTTCTAAAATGCACATTATATATAGCCATCGTTTTCTTATGATTCAATCTCTGCGGGCAATGTCATTAAGTTAACATCGCTTTTCAGGACTTGTAGTCCCGAAGCTCTATGTTGTAGCCTCCGGCTACTTTTTAAATGTAGCCAAAGGCTACAACATAATACTGCGAAACAAAATGTTTCGCAGAGCATTGTTTCGCAGAGCATCATGTGTTCACATAACAGAAATACTTTCGGGATAGTGTAAAATAAAAAGCTGTTCCTTATAAGTGGCTAAAGGCCCCACGCAAAACGGGGCTGCCATTAAATGACAGCCCCGTTTTATATGAATAAAAATCATCGCGCAGTTTGCGATACTTTATTTTATAGTATTCCTATCTCAAATACCCCAGTATCTTCAGCATACTTTGAGCTGATTGTTCTTTGGCATATACCCATTCTTCCAGCTCCCCGTTTTTATTATACTCAATAATAACGTGTTTGGGAGAAGGGATAAGGCAATGCTTGATACCACCATACCCGCTGATCTGGTCCTGGTAAGCACCCGTATGGAAAAAACCCACATATAACGGCTCATCTTCCCCGCTGCTTTCCTTCTTTGTAAGTTCGGCCGCATCTACCGGGCGTACAATAGTATTGCCCACACCATTATCATTTTTTATTTTGGGTAAAAACACCTCGTTGATATGTTCTTCACTGTCATAATAATCATGACCATCGCAGGTAATACCGCCCAGCACCACCCGCTGGTATTCATTGTCCCATTTATTAATAGGCAGCATTAAGAACCGTTCACCAATACCCCAGGTATCCGGCAACGTGGTAATAAAAGAAGAATCGATCATATACCAGGTTTCGCGGTCGTTCTGGCGCTTCTCTCCTATTACGCTGTAAATATGTGCCATGCTTTCGCCCACTGTATAACTGCCAAACTCTGTATAAATATTAGGTACCGGAACCTTGGCTTTTTTACAGGCAGATTTGATATTGCTGATGATCTCGTTGATCATAAACTGGTAATCGTACTCAAAAGCAAGGCTGTGCTTAATAGGGAAACCTCCGCCAATATTCAGTGAATCCAGCTCGGGGCAGATCTTCCTTAGCTGGCAATACAGGTTGATGCTTTTACGCAGCTCACTCCAATAGTAAATATCATCCTTAATGCCTTTGTTCAAGAAAATGTGGAGCATCTTCAGCTGGAACTTGTTTTCATTCCCCTCTATCTCATCCACATAAAACTCCAGTACATCTTTGGCGCGGATACCCAGTCTTGAAGTATAAAAAGGAAACGTAGGCTCCTCTTCTGCAGCAATCCTGATACCTATTTTAAAAGGCTCCTTGCTTTTTATGCTGCGCTTATACATATTCAGCTCTTCCTTATTATCCAGCACCGGGATCACATTCTTAAAGCCACTGTTAATAAGCTTGGCTATGCGCGAAGTATAATTTTTCTGTTTAAAGCCATTGCATACAATATTGATATCCCTGGTTATTTTACGGCGCTTGTACAATTGATTGATAATATCAATATCATACGCAAACGAAGTTTCCAGGTGTATATTGTGCTTCAGGGCCTCACCCACCACAAATGAAAAGTGAGAGCTTTTGGTGCAATAAGTATAAAAATATTTTCCTTCATACTTATACTTTCTCATAGCATTGGCAAAGTATTGCTTTGCCTTGTTAATGTTCATCCCTATTTTAGGAAGGTAGCTTACTTTTAGCGGGGTGCCATATTTCTTCACCAAAGCTTTATAATCTATACCGTTAAAAATAAGGTTGCCTTTTTTAACGTCAATTCCCTCCTGGGGAAAGTTAAAGGTCTGTTCTACCAGCCCTAAATATGAGTTATTCATTAGCCATAATACCGGCTGCTCCGGCACTTATTGGTTTACAAAATTGAGCGCTAAATTAGGGAAAATATATCTGAACTATGATTTATATGCAAATAAGGGGTATATAAAACTTTTTCGGTTCAAAAAGGTAGCTCTAGGCTACAGAGTAGTATTACGAAGCGAGGACACTTTGCACAGCAGCAATCCGGCCAAACCCGGTTTATATATACAAAAAGGCGATTACTTATTTCCCGGCCGGGTCTCCCTGCGTGGATAGGAGCGTGAGCGGGACCCGGCATAAAACCTAAGGCAAAAAACGGATATTTGAAAAAGTTTCGTTCCAAATCCACCCAGTCCATAGCCGGCGCACAGGACTAATGGTGAAACTCGGAGAGGAAGAACGATATTATTGATTTTTGTCTATTCTTTTCTTTTCCTTTGATGGAGGCAGAAAGTTTTCTGGTGTAATTACTTTCTGTTTTGTTTTTTGTTCTAATGCAAGTCTTGCATCTTTGGCTATCTTGCCACCTTTTTTACCTGCCACAGCATTTTGTCTAACGCCTTTTGCTTTTTCGGTTTCAGCAATTTGGCGGGTAGATAATTCGGCCAAAGCGGTAAATATCAATTCAGCCTCACTCATGTGGTCGCGCAGGTTCTGTGCTTTTAGTCCTTTTAAATCCTTGTGTCTCTTAACCGTTAACCCAGTCCATTCCTCGTGAATAATATTTGTGAGAAAAGCAAATTCGTCAGATTTTTCTACGCCGTTTGCTTCCAGTAACCAGTAAGCTTGTTTCGGGTTTCCTGGCCAGACATACGTTGTTGTATCCATTTTTCACTTCTCCCCAATTTTTGCCAATTCTCCCTCGCCCTATCTAAACTTTGCTCAGGATCAGCAATCTCCTGCATACGCTCATAGCCTACTTTTGCCAGCCATTGCTTAAAAGGCTCCGCTTTGGGAGAAGGAATAGATTGAATAATGCGAAGCAACGTTTCTGTATCAGCAACATCTGTTTCACGCATTTTACCATCTTCAGCCTGCATTTTCAACTGTCCCAAAGTTTGGGACAGTTCACTTCCCTCCGCTTTCAACTTGGTTTTTAACGCATTCCAATATTTTCTTGCACGAGGGCTTTCTGTTAGTATTTCAATTACATCTACAACAGAAAAATACCATTTTCCCTGCTCTTCATCCCAAAAAGAGCGAACCTGCTTTTGCTCAAATAATTTTACGGTGTTTTCTTTGTTCATTCCAGGTTAAATATATAAAACAAAAATAATAAAAAGGGCGACACTATTAAAAGCATCGCCCTTTAAACTTTTTGCTGTAACGCAACTATTTCACAGAAGCTACCAAAGCTTTGAAAGACTCAGGATTGTTCATAGCTAAATCAGCCAGCACTTTCCTGTCAAGCTCAATACCTTTGGTTTGTAATTTGTTGATGAACTGAGAATAGTTCAACCCTTCTTCCCGAACGGCAGCGTTAATACGCGCGATCCACAAAGTGCGGTATTCTCTTTTCTTTAATTTACGGCCTACATACATGTAGGTCATACCTTTTTCTACAACGTTTTTGGCAACGGTGTATACATTTTTACGTTTACCGTAAAAACCTTTGGCCTGTTTTAATATTTTTTTCCTGCGGGCTTTAGAAGCAACTGCATTTACTGAACGTGGCATGTCTTAAAGAGTTTAAAAAGTTAAAATGTTTGAATGTTAACAAGGTGAAAAGCCGTGGCTTATTTCAACCTCAACAAACGTTTTACGAAATCTACATTGGGTTTTGCTACAAGACCATCAATGCGCATGTGACGTTTACGCTTGGTAGATTTTTTTGTCAGGATGTGACGTTTGAAACTCTTCTGGTGAGTGATTTTGCCAGTAGCTGTTACTTTAAAACGCTTTTTAGCGCTTGAGTTTGTTTTTACCTTAGGCATGGTAAATAAATGATTTAATTGTTACACCTTTGAGGCGTTCCCGCACCGGCGGAACCCTTTTCGGGCCTCTTCAGGAAATATCCGTTTTTTTTAACGGATTGCAAAGGTAAGATAAATTTCTGATTTAGGATTGCTGATTTGATATTTTCCCTTTAATCTTCATTGTCAGCCACTTACGAACAGGTTCATCAAAAAACCGTAATGATGCCCATGCCAGGACAATAGTAGTTATAAATATTACCCCCGAGAATAAATACAGGTTACGTTCCCCGGGGCTGGTAGCGGCATAATTACCTAATATCCATATCATCCAGTAGTGGGTCATATACAGCGGGTAAGAAATATCACCTAAAAAAGTACAGATTTTCTTAACCCGGCCCGAAACATGCGTACCGGCGCCGCCGGCAACCAGCAGGGGAAATAGTACTACTACAAAAAGTATTTCTGTAAGCCAGTCATTCTCAAAATGGGGAAACAAAAAAACAACAGCTAACAGGATAGTGTAAAACACAAAATGCAGCTTATTTTTTATGGTGAGCCTGAAACGATATACCACTAAGCCTGCAATAAAAGAAAATAACACCCTTGCATATCCATCAGCAAAAGTAATATCATTCCATCCTCCCAGTAAATTTCCCCTGTGCCAGCCCGTCCATACAATAAATGCTATGGCAATGGCGAGAAAAACCAATAAAAGTTTTTTTGTAATTCGAACCAGTACAAAAGCATATACAAGATTTATAAAATATTCCATTGATAAGGACCAGGCAGGGGCGTTTAGCGGAAATACATTTTCATACCTGCCCAATATAGGGCATGGAAGCATCAATACAGAACAAACCGTTGCTATGATTATTTTTCCCCACCCAAATTCCTGCACAGGCGATGTGGTAAAAGGATCTAAAAATAATCCGGCCAAACCTAAAGCCGTGCCCAGCAAAACCAATGGCTGTAACCGGATCAGCCGGTTGACAAAAAACCGTTTCACACCAATCTGATGGATACGGCTATCATAGGCATAAGCTATTACAAAACCCGAAAGGCAAAAGAAAAAATCAACAGCAAGAAAGCCATGAGCTATGGGGCTTTGGGTTAAATCAGGGGTGAGTATTTCGTAGCAATGAAAAATTACTACTGCTATGGCGGCTATACCCCTCAGCCCATCCAGTACTTCATAATGCGGTTTGGACGCTAATGTTTCTTGTTGCATATAGTTATATAAAATGCGGCAAAAATAACGACCTGCTTTTTAAGAGCTTCCAGCATTTCAAAAAAAAATATTATATTTCACCGGAGACCAAACAGTCAATGCTGACTATTTTTTATTCGAATACTTTATGGATGAGACATGCTGTGAAGCACAAGAGAGTGACACAAGGAAGATGATAGTAGCACTGAAGCCGACATTATAAAATTTTATGAACCATTTACCGCATTTAATTACAGACCTGGCCCTGATATTGGGCGTAGCTTCTGTTATAACGCTTATTTTTAAAAGATTACAGCTGCCGCTTATACTGGGCTATCTTGTTTCGGGCATACTGATCAGCCCTAATTTCAAAATTTTCCCGCCCCAGGTGTATGAAATGACCGATGTACAGGTATGGGGAGAGATCGGGGTTATATTCCTGCTGTTCAGCCTGGGACTTGAGTTCAGCTTTAAAAAACTGGCCAAAATGGGCAGCTCAGCTACAACAGCAGCCGGGTTTGAAGCAATAGGTATGGCGTTTATCGGGTTCGGACTGGGCAAGCTGATGCACTGGCCCCTGATGGATTGCATCTTCCTGGGCGCTTGTTTAACTATTTCATCATCATCAGTAATCGTTAAAAGCTTTGCCGACCTGGGTTTAAAGCAACGGAATTTTGCACAGCTGGTGTACGGCATCCTGGTAGTAGAAGACCTGATTGCTGTAGTATTACTGGTATTGCTGGGCACTTTTGCCGCTACCCACACTTTTGATGCAGGCCAGTTAGGCATGTCAGTCTTAAAGCTGGCGTTCTTTCTTATTGTATGGTTTGTAGGCGGTATCCTTTTTATACCCTCTCTTTTAAAAAGAGCAAAAAAGTTTTTAACAGACGAAATACTGCTGATTGTTGCCGTAGCCATGTGCTTCCTGATGGTGTACCTCTCTTCACAGGCCGGTTTTTCTGCCGCATTGGGCGCCTTTATCATGGGATCATTGCTGGCAGAAACCACCAAAGCAGAAAAAATTGAGCACCTGATCATCCCGGTAAGGGATTTGTTTGGCGCTATCTTCTTTGTATCGGTAGGTATGCTGATAGACCTGCATGTAATTAAAGATCACTGGCTGCCTATTTTGCTTATAACAGCAGCAGTAATTGCAGGTAAAAGCATTGTTATATCTGCCGGAGCTTTTATATCAGGTAACAGCCTCAGGGTATCTATTCAAACCGGGATGAGCCTTGCGCTGATTGGTGAATTCTCCTTCATTATTGCTTCCCTGGGCCAAAAGTACAATGTGGTCAGCAGCGAGCTTTATCCGATCATTATTACCGTTTCGGCGCTTACCATTTTTATTGCGCCTTCGCTCACTTTGTCAAGCACTAAAGTTTATAACTGGATCAACAGCCATCTTTCTCCCAAATGGCAGGCAAGATTGAACCGGTACAGCTCCGAAGCTACTGCCTTAAGAGCTATCAATGACTGGAACCATGTGCTTAAGTTTTTTATCATTAATACCATTGTTTATTCATCCGTTGTCATTGCGCTTATAGCCCTTAATAATACGTTTCTTTTGCCCTGGCTGAAAGACCTCAATTATAGTTTCGGGCGTTTTACTTCCGCTGTGCTTACTGCCGCAGCCATGGGGCCATTTATATGGGCGCTAATGATCAGAAACGAAAAAACAGAACCTTTTGCACGCATTTATACACAGCAAAGATATCATGGACCTATATGGATCATGCGCATCATAAAAGTATTGCTGGCCTTGTTCTTTACCATTCTTTTGTTAAGAAGCATCTACTCACTGGACATTGCCCTGTATTTTGGCATTGCGCTTTTAGTATCCATACTTATCTTCAGGAAACGGTTGCAGAAAATGTATGACAATATTGAAGACCGTTTTGTGAAGAATCTTAATAACAGGGAAATTGAACAGCAGCGGCTTATAACGGAACAGGCTGCCCAAAAAAGGAACCAGAGCCTGGCTCCCTGGGATGCGCACCTCACTACATTTGAAGTGTCTGCAGATGCGGTAAGTGTTATAGGTAAAACACTTGAAGCGCTTCAATGGCGCGAACGTATTGGTATAAATGTAGCAATGATCAGGCGTGGCGCTAATACGATCATTCCGCCGGAGCGCGATGAAAAAATATACCCTCACGACAAGCTATATATTATTTGTACCGATGGCCAGGAAAGAAGAATGAACGCCCTGCTGAGGCCCGATAAGAAGGTTATTCAAAATACCCGTGAAATAGAAATGCGGCTGGAACAGCTGACCATTGAAGTGGGTTCTCCGCTGGTAAATAAAAGCATCCGCGAAAGCAATATCAGGAATATTACACACGGGCTTGTAGTGGGCATAGAACGCAATGGGGAAAGATATTTAAACCCTGAATCTACCTGGATTTTTGAAGAAGGAGATATGGTATGGATCGTAGGTGAGAAAAAGCTGATCAATACCATTGCCGATTAACAACATTACCGGAGCTTATAAGTATCACCCGGCTTAGTGCTTTCCACTTTCTGCCTGTTACCTGTAGCAGATGTATGGCACCCGTTTTGCGAGAAATACCATGCAGCAGCTACCAAAGCGGCAGCAAGTAAGACCCACATCGCTGTTGTACCTTTTCCTTTCCGTTCATCCGGTAATAAAAGCTGTTCCCGCATCCGGGCAGTAGTGGTTTCCTTATCTCCTACCAGCGTGGCATGGCTGGTATTTTCCCTGGTAATTTTTTTAGCAGCCACATTGGTAAAAGGAGAAAAATAAGCTGCTGCAGGTGCAAACTGCACCGCCCCATCCACTTCCTGCAAAGCGCCCAGCCCTTCCCATAGCACATTTTCTCCATTTGCCAGTCGCTCTTTAAGACTGTTTGCAAACGCCTCAAACAGGTGTTTGGCTTCTTCTTTAGTAACCCCTTTATTTATTGCCAGCCAGTTATATAAGTTATCAGGTATAGCATCCACAGTATCTCTATCTGCTATAAACTTCACCTGCCATGCAGGAGCTACAATTGTTTCAGCGGACAGATGGGCATCGGCATCTTTTTTTTCCAGCTCAAAAATGCCTGTTTGCGGAACAGGTAATTTTTTATACTCCAATAAATATCTTGTAAGAAGCTCAAACATTTTCCCTCTGAATTTAAAAACGAATATAGCAATTCAATTTTTATTGTGCGTTTGAGTTTTGTTTTAAAGCAGAAGGACAGGAATGCTGCTAAAATTCCCTAAGTTTGTTTTATTCAAAAATAGAACAGTTATGAAGCTAATGACAAGTAAATATGCAGAACCCTCAGTAAGCATTGCCCTTTTGCTGCTGCGTATAGTATCAGGCTCTGCCATGTTAATGAATCACGGATTAAAAAAAATAAATAACTTCAATGCTATCGTTGCCAAAGGTTTTGCAGACCCTTTTCATATTGGTGTAAAGGCATCGTTAGGGCTTACGCTCTTTGCTGAGGTATTTTGTGCGGGCCTGATCATTATCGGTTTATTAACAAGGCTTGCTACTTTACCGCTTATTATTGCAATGATCGTTGCCCTGTTTTTTGCACATAGCGGAGACCTGTACGGAGAAGGTGAGCTGTCCGGGCTTTTCCTGACCATTTTTATTGTCATTTTCCTGGTAGGCCCCGGCAGGTATAGCCTGGATAAAAAGATAGGCAAATAGTCTATGTATCAATATGAAACAACCATAAGGGTGCGTTATGCCGAAACCGACCAGATGGGCGTAGTGTACCATAGCCATTACTTTCAATATTTTGAAGTGGCAAGGGCCGAGTGCATCCGGAGCTTAGGAATTACCTACGCTGATATGGAGCGCGAAGGTATTATTATGCCGGTTGTGGAAGTAAACTGCAAATACCTGCGTCCTGCTTTATATGATGATCTGCTCACCGTAAAGGTTATTCTCAATAAGCTTCCCGAAGACCACAAAATATTGTTTCAACAGGAAGTTTATAACGAAAAAAAGGAATTGCTTGCCACCGGGACTGTATTGCTGTTTTTCATGACCGCCCAAACAATGCAAAGGTCAGGGATGCCTGAGCCGCTTTATCAAAAAATAAAACCGTTTTTTGGATAATATGCCTGCACAGCATCATGAGCATACAGAACCGGAACCTACTGCCGGCTATCCTCCTAAATTTCTTTTGGAGCCAACAGAAGGCAGGACTTTATTACTTAAAGGATTATACAGTATCGTTTTGTACCTCGGTATAGGCTATCTGCTTTTGCGCAGGTGGGATCTGCTGCTTGTCATTTTTGGAGTGGTGCTGCTGCACGAAGCAGGCCATTTTATTGCAATGAAGTATTACAGCTATGCTGATGTGAGCGTGCTCTTCCTGCCTTTTATAGGTGCTTTTGTAAAAGGAAGCAAAAAAGAAATAAGCCAGCGGCAAAGCACCGTGATATTACTGGCAGGGCCTTTACCAGGTATCTTCCTGGGTGTTATTATCCACTTTGTATCAAAAGATCACCCTTCTTTGTATATAGACGGCGTACCGCTGCAACTGATAGCACAACTGCTGATCTGGGCCAACCTGCTGAACCTTTTACCCATTTATCCTTTAGACGGCGGACAATTATTAAACCGTGTATTTCTAAATGAAGAAGGCACTTTGAGCAATATTTTTCTCTTTATGTCTGCTGCCGCTACCATATTCATTGCCTTCACCAGCAGGTTTTATGTGTTACTGATCTTTCCTGCAATGCTTATTTACAGGTTCTTTGCAGGCTTCAGCTCCGGCAGGCTTGAAAAAGAGATAGAGCAATCGGGTATTGATGTCAACAAAACCTACCACGAATTAAGTGATAAAGATTATTGGGATATACGGGCTGTTGTAATACCTTGCACGCCTGCGCTTCAGCATATAGCTGTTGGTCCGCCCTATCAGTATCATGAAAAAGAAGATAAAATAGCCGCAGAGATTGAGAATACTTTACAGCGAAATCTTTTATTAGATATTCCCATAAGCGGCAAGGTACTGACTGTTATTATATGGGCCTCAACGCTGGCACTGCCCTGGTTTTTTAATATAGAATTCCTGCTCCTTAAATACTTAGTGCGATAAAGTCTATCTTTAGTATTTAAATAAATATTCATCATTATGAAAATAGCTAAAGGGCACCAGGCAGTAATGCCTTATCTTATTCTAAAAAATGCGGAAGCCTTCATTGCGTTTACGAAAAATGTATTTGGCGCTACCGAAATTTTTAAAAGCTACCGCGACAATGACAATAAATTTATTATGCACGCTGAAGTACAGATCAACGGCTGTAACATTATGTTCGCTGACGTGAACGAATTTTACGGTGTGGCTAATTCCAATCTTTTTATATATGTGAATGATGCCGATGAAACAGCAACAATAGCACTGCAAAACGGCGCCAAGATCATCAATGAGCTGGCAGACCAGGATTACGGCCGCAGCGGAGGCATTGAAGATCCTTTTGGAAATGTGTGGTGGATCACCAGTATGAAGTAATAGGCTGAAGGCTGGATGCTAAAAGCTGATGCCTGGCGCATTGCATTTTGAAGCCTTCCACTTTAAGCCTTTTGCTTTGCGCTTTAAGCTCTTTAAGCTTCAATGCTCAACTAATAAACCGCTGCCTCAGTTCAAGTGTTGGCAGCATACAGGTCTCTTTCTTGCCAAATATCCTGTAACGGTTACGGGCTATAAGATCATACACAAAATCTCTTATAGATCTCGGTACAATAATAAACCATGACAGCAATTTCGTTGGATAAGATAACCGGGCAGCTACTTTCAAAGCCGCATCAGACCGGGTGTATGCTTCACCGTTACAGATATAAACAAAAGATTTTAAATGATCTTCCGGCAAACCGTGCGCTTCCAGCAGCTTTTTTCCTGCATCAGATTGCAGAGACGCAAATTTAAAAACGGCTTCCTTATCACGTTTTAACACAAACTGAACAGCACCATTACACAAGTTGCATACACCATCAAACAGAATGATATGATCCGTCTTACTCACTTTTTATTTAGGCATACTTACAGAGAAATATACTTTTTTTTCTTCCTGCGATCCTTTACCGGGATAAGGCGTTATACTATCTAATTTAAAAAGGTATTTTTCACCATCTGAAGACAAAGTATAGGTTTCACTTAGCGCTCTTGCATTACAATCAGCGCCCGTACAAAGGTTTATATTTCGTTCACTGTTGTTATTGATCACTACGTTTAAAACAGCAATAGCTTCCCCTGCCCTTATACAGTTCGCATTTACGGGGCAGCGGCTATCATTCACCTCTTTTAAAGTAATAACTGCATTGGCAACGGCAGTCTTTTCATTTACCTTCAGCGAATAGTTCTTTGCAATCTCTTCTCCTACAGATACCGACCTCCGGGAGCAGGAAACAGCAACAAATAATACTATCAAAACTGAATACCTTAGCATATATGTTCTCATTGTTACGCTATACTACCTGTTATTTAACCAGGCGTTCTGATTACAAAGTTACACAACCGGCAGCTTCCATCCGTTATTATACACAGGCTTTACTAACCGGGTTGCTTTATCTACGTTAAATGTATTCTTTGCTTCATCCCAGTATATTTTTTCACCGGTACGAACCGCAATATTTCCAAAATGACTTACAATGGCCACTTTAGCACCTGCATCAAAAGGGCAATTCAGATCTTCTTTTTTCCGGGATTTTACAACATCAATGAAATTTGCAGCATGAAGATCCAGCCCCCTGTCAACCGATTTTGTCCAGGGTACGGATTCCAGCTTATTTTTCTCACCTCTTACTTCCCAGCCACTACGGTTGAGCAATAAAGTTCCGTTGTCTCCAATAAACGCTATCCCATGCTGCATACCATACAAGCCCATACCGGTTGCCATATTATGCTCCCAGCTCATCTGGAAATCGCCAAAATCGTATAACGCGGTTTGTATGTCAGGCGTTTCGCGCGCATCATCAGGAAAAACATATTTGCCTCCTGTAGCCATAACTGATTTTGGTGTTCCAGCCTTCATGCCCATCAGCACCATATCAATAAGATGTACCCCCCAGTCGGTCATTAACCCGCCGGCATAATCCCAGAACCAGCGAAACTCGTAATGAAAACGGTTTTTATTGAAAGGGCGCTTTTTTGCAGGGCCCAGCCACATATCATAATTTACTCCTGCCGGAACCGCTCCATTTGGCACCACGGGTAATGGTGTGGTACCACCCCTGTACATCCAGGCTTTAGTGGAAGAAACTTTTCCCAGCTTACCGGAATGTACAAAAGCAACCGCATCTTTAAAATGCTGCTGGCTGCGCTGCCATTGCGCCACCTGCACTACCCTGCCATAACGCTGCACAGCTTTACTCATTAACTGCGCTTCATAAATAGAATTGGATACGGGTTTTTCGCAAAACACATCTTTACCGGCGGCACAGGCATCAATCATTTGCAGGCAATGCCAGTGATCAGGAGTAGCCACTACCACAACATCCACGTCCTTATCGGCAAGCATCTTGCGATAGTCGGTATATGTTTTAGGTTTTATATTCAATTTCTGCAGATCACCCATCCGCTGTGACAGGATATTATCATCTATATCACATAAAGCCACGCATTGTACTTCAGGCACTTTTAATAAAGCATTCAAATTGCTCCACCCCTGGCCCTTACAACCAATAATGCCCACACCAATTTTATTATTGGGAGCAATGGCACTTTTCATTGCCAGTAAATCGGCAGAAATTAAAGCGCCTGCACCAAGTACTGTTGTTCTCCTGATAAAATCGCGACGGCTGTTCATGAAACTGTTTTATTTTAAATTATAAAAAATTAAATTTACTGTTTAATAGACAGGGTATCCTGGTAATATGCACATGATTTCAATATGCTCCTGGCAGGCCCGTAAAAACAAATATATAAAACAAATGAAATTTCTACTATACAATTTACTCTTTATCTGCCTGCTGTCAGGCTGCAAAACAATCCAGGTAAGTAATACCCCCGTAAACAGTTCCTCCGATTTTATACCTCATGGCAAACTGTTTACTGCCATCTGGATGCAGCGTTCAGCTGAATATAAGGCGCTTTGCGAGCAGGCATATAACCTGGCAGAGCTTCGGCTGAACGAATCACTGCAAAAGCCCTCTGACAAGCCTCTTGCTGTTATTACCGATATTGATGAAACAGCTTTGGATAATAGTCCTTATGCCATACAACGCGCCTTACAGGGTAAAGACTTCGACAATGCTTCGTGGAGTGAATGGGTGAAAAAAGCAGATGCAGACACCATACCCGGCGCACTCACATTCTTTAAAAATGCAGCGGCAAAAAGTGTTACCGTATTTTATGTTACAAACCGGAACGAAAAAGAACGCGAAGCTACCCTCCGCAATCTCCTGAAATTTGGTTTTCCCAATGCAGATGAAGAACATTTGCTTACCATGACCACTACGTCAGGCAAGGAGCCGCGGCGCTCAGACATAACTCAAAAATTCAATGTAGTTTTACTGATAGGCGATAACCTGGGCGATTTCTCTGTTTTGTTTGATAAAAAGCCTGGTACAGAAAGAACAGCAAACGTGCTGAACAACAGACATGAGTTCGGCAAAAGATTTATTGTGATTCCCAATCCCAACTATGGCGACTGGGAAGGATCCTTGTATAAATATAATTATAGCTTAACCCCAGCTCAAAAAGATTCAGCATGGAAAGCAAATGCTACATATTATTAAGTCATTCCTTCATCCTGCTCCAGATCTCGTAAATAGGATCGCCTTTGGAGCTTTTGCCGGAATGGATCCAGTCTCCGTTCTCCAGTTTACCGTCAAAGCTTAAAGACATGCCCACGCGTGAACTGTCGCGGGAAAAGAACTCTATATTTTCGGTGTACTTGCCATCTTTAAAGGTATAAGTTCCGCCGCCGGTTCCGGAAAACTCGCCGGTTTCTATATTGATAGCCGCCCATTGAAAACGCGTAGCGGTCAGCAGTTTCAAAGTTCTCCTGGCGCGCAACGGAATATCGGCCATTTCATTTCCCTGTTTTCTTTTGGTAATGCGCCAGTTTCCTGCAAGGTTTTTCCCGCCGGTATCTATACGTTTCCAGGTAAGGCTAAAGCCATCGTCAGGCATCTTAGTGATCAGTTCGTCTCCGCTAAGTGTAAATGCATACTCATGGAATTTGCCTACATCACTTTTATCCGCGCTGTTAAACTCTGTTTTGATTTTTACTTTGCCATCGGCTACAGTATAAGGGCCACCTGAAGTAAGTACAAACTTCTTACCGGAAAGGCTGTATTGCGTAAACATGCAATACCCGTCCTGGAGCAGCATCACAAAATCCTGTCCTTCATAACTAAATTCCCATGCACCTTCGAGCGCGTCCTGTTTATTTACAACCGGGCTCATGGCCATAAAAATGGCAGCTGGTACCATAAGAAAAAAATAAAACAACTTTTTCATTGTAATCACTTTTATTGTTTATTGAATTTCCAAAGACAATTAGCAAGGTTTGAGATGTTCACGCCTCAAACAACGGCATTCAGCAAAAATAAATCAGCTTTCTTTTAAGATCATTTCAATGGCATCCAATTCAACCTGATCGAACTTTATATTATTCAAACATTTTAATGAGTCCAGCAATTGAGTGGCGCTGCTTGCTCCCACTAATACAGACGTTATTCTTTCATCCCTCAATAACCATGCTAAAGCCATTTGCGCCAGGGTTTGCCCGCGTTGCTTTGCTAATTCATTTAATTGTTGGATTTGCTGCACCCGTTCTTTGGTTATAGCCTCTTTTTGTAAAAAGCCATGCGCCTTGAACGCGCGGGAATTTTTAGGAATTCCCTTTAAATATTTACTGGTCAACAGGCCCTGTGCCAGTGGTGAAAAAGGAATACATCCCACACCTTTTCTTTCCAGCAGGTCCAGCAAGCCTCCTTCCACCCAACGTTCGAACATAGAATATTTAGGCTGATGGATCAGGCAGGGGGTGCCCAGCTTTCGCAGCATAGCAATCGCTTTCTTTGCTTCCGGCGCACGGTAATTTGAAATGCCCACATATAAAGCTTTTCCCTGTCTTACGATCAGGTCCAGCGCAGTCATTGTTTCCTCCAGGGGAGTATTGGGATCCGGACGGTGGTGATAAAAAATATCCACGTAATCAAGCTTCATGCGTTTCAGGCTTTGGTCTAGGCTGCTCACCAGGTATTTTTTTGAACCCCAATCGCCGTAAGGTCCGGGCCACATGGTATAACCGGCTTTGGTAGAGATGATCAGCTCATCCCGGTGCGCTTTAAAATCGGTATGCAATATTTTACCAAAATTTACTTCTGCACTTCCGGGTGGCGGCCCATAGTTATTCGCCAGGTCAAAATGCGTAATGCCATTGTCAAAGGCAGTATGCAATGTTTTGCGATATACTTTCACATCGTCCACATCTCCGAAATTATGCCACAGGCCTAAAGAAATAGCCGGCAATAAAACACCTGATTCACCGCAGCGGCGATATTGCATATTGCTGTATCGTTGTTCTGAGAATTTCATAATTCTTAATTTGAATATTTTTAAATATTACTTGATTAGTTTACTTCTCTATTTCTCGCGCTGGTCTGAGACCAGTGCGCCTGCGTTACTTAATCCCAAATTTAGCTCGGTCATATAAAGTTGACTCTTAACAAACAACTAAGTAACGGTAATGCACAGGGCAGAGGGAAGAAATGTTTTATACACTTTCCAGAATAAAATTTCCATCAAGGTTTAATTTTTTGTGTATAGCTTTTAGAAACGGAACATCAGGCTTGCGTTTGCCATTCAAAATTTGTGAGAGTTTGGCGGTACGGATATTTAACATCTCGGCAAGTTGGGCCTGGGTAATATTCATTTCATCTACCTTTTCCCGCACTATAGACGCAACAGTTACCGGTAATGGCATTATTTTCAGTATATGGTCTTCATAATACTCAATATCATTTGCCATTTGCTTTACCTGTTCTGCTTCGGCATCAGTAATATTTCCTTCGCCTTTATTCATAAGCTGGTAAATTTTATGCAGGGCTTCTTTATATTCTTTATTATTTTTAATTTTCATGCTCTACGTTTTTGGCGCCGATTGTTTTATTTAATTTATCATATTCTGCATGTGTACCAAACCATAAAATAAACACTGTTCTTGTTCTAAAAGAATTAAAGTAATTAAGCGAAAAACATTCCCTTTTATATTGAAAATTACTCTATTATTGCCAACATAGTCCGCACTGTTGAAAGTGTTCCGTACGTCTGAAAAACTACTCCAATCAGCTTTCTTCACAATATCATACCACGTATTGAGCGGCTCAGCGGAAAGACTGTACTTTCGGGCGTATTTTTCAAGGGTTATTTTGGTAATAATGACCATTTATGCGAATTTACAAAAATGAAATTATTTCAAAAAATGAAATTTACTTCTCGCGCTGGTCTGAGACCAGTGCGCCTGCGTTACTTAATCCCAAATTTAGCTCGGTCATATAAAGTTGACTCTTAACAAACAACTAAGTAACGGTAATGCACAGGTCAGAGACCTGCGCAAGAAAAACAAGAAAACAATAGTCCCCTTTTGGGAGATTTAGGGGGCTTTCAAATGATCCAGCACTTTATACATCTTTCGCACTAATGACACCTGGCTCCCATTGTAGTTATTAACGAGTATAGAAAATATATACTCCCTGCCACCTTTCGATTTTTGATACCCGATAAACCCTTTTACCCGGTTAATAGTACCGCTTTTCATCTTCATATCATTATACAAAGGCAGGCCCTCGTAAAACTCGGGAAACCAGGATTGCTTCTTTGCATATTTTAATACTGCTACCTCTGCCCGGGGCGTAACACGATTCTGCGGAGACAAGCCTGATCCATCGTACAAATGCAGTTCCTCTTTGTCAACGCCCTTATCCGCCCAATATTTTTGAAACGCTTCAATGCCTTTTTCCGTACTGGCCTCCCCGGTTACTTTCAGTGCTACAGTACGCAGTAGTGCTTCTCCGTAAAGATTTATACTTTTCCGTAAAAACCAGTAAACAATTTTTGACAGTTCAGGAGAAGTATGCGTGTATATCCAGGCAGGATTATCAAATGTTTTCCCGGTAATTTCAATAGCGTTGTCTTTTACCGTAGCAAAATCCCCGATCTCATCAATGATCGTTTTGGCAAACTGCCTTGTGGGATCATAAAAAGAGCCCGAAACAATAAAGCTGCTTTTCCCCGCGGGAATGGTTCCTTTTAAAACGCTGTAACTTTCTCCTTTTGAAGGATAGTAAAGTGCTGTTTCGTCCCCTGTTTCTTTTCCTGCTGTCGTAGACTGGGATACAATTTTATAATCATAGAGATAGGGTATTGTTTTGACAATACTTACCGGGTCACCAATATTATTGCCTGACTTTAGAATAAGATCGAACTGGTTCTCCCGCCAGTTAAGTCCCTGCGAGCCCGCGCCATAATATTGACCGAGGTCTTCCCATATCCACCTGCCGGGAATATCATCATCATCCTTCCATGCTTTTGTATTGATGATAACAGACTCAAATTGTGTTACACCCGATTGCCTGACAGCATTTTTTATGCGCTGTAAAATAAGGCTGTCCTTTGTAGTTTCCCAGCGCCAGCTGCCGAAAGTAGGATCGCCAGAACCCTGTATATAGAGACTCTTACCTTTAGGCGTGGTAACTATGCCGATCCTGGTTTCGTAGGTATAATCCTTTCCCAGTATATCCAACGCAGTAGCGGCAGTGATCACTTTTAAAGTAGAGGCGGTAGCCATGCCGGTACTTCCGTTCTGGTCAAAAATCACTTTACCTGTAGTGCCATCTATAACATACAATGCTGATGTAGCAAATTTCAATTGCGGATCGTTAGTAAACGAATCCATAGCCGCAGACAGTTTCGGGCTTTGCTGGGCAACACCCGGCAATGAAACGCTCCAGCAACATAAAAAGAATACGATTGTCCTGATCATAGAGGATCCTTAATTTTTATTACGTACGCGAACCTTATACAATTTCACTCCCGGTATTTCAATGGTTTTATCGGGGTTCTTCTGATAAATATGGTACGTCCACCAGCTTTCTTCAGCCTGGGTGTACACCAGTCTTTTATTTTTTCTATTGTAATTAACCGATTTGATATCTTCCTTTCCCGCAAGCATATCAAATACACGGAATGCGCCTGTATTGGTATTAAAGATAAAAACATTATGATGGGCGCTTACCAGCAATTCATCCTTATCAATAGCCAACAGATCATGCCCACCTTCATCCGGAAGTTTCCAGGACTGTACCAACTGTAACCGGGGCGTTTCAGTAGTCCAGTCTTTCAGCTCATATGCCCTTAATACATCAAAACCTAAAGCAAAAAGCCTGTCAGATGCTTTATCCCATACTACTCCATGCCCCGAATATAAAGAATCTTTAAACAGCAGCCGGTCCGGCTTTGTAATATCATATAATGCGATGCTATTGCCTGCTTTATGTGTAGATAGTGCTACCACTATTCGTCCATCCGGTAATACTTCCGCGGAATGCGCCATCGGCACTTTAGCGTAAAAAAGTACTTTTTTTGTCTTGATATCCAATAGCACAGCTCCCCCTCCCGATGATGTCAGTAATAGTTTTTTACCGCCATCTATGGGCTTACATTCATCCAGCGGCACCATCAGCTGGCGATAGGGTAAAGGAAGGTCACAGGCCTCCGCAACGGTCCATGTCCATACGATAGCCGCCTGCCCTTTTACAGACTTCCTGCTATCTATAAGCATTACCTTATCATCGCCGCAAGCTACAAGGTCCCACTGAGCTGTCGCTTTTAAACAAAAACCCAGGAGCATAGAACATGCTAATAAAAGGGATATTCTCATTCTTAGTATTGTATTTGAATTTACTTTTTCTTTTAGCGTTATTTCAAAGATATTTGTTATTTAAATACATACGGAAATGAATGAAATAAATGCCTCCATTATTACTATTGGCGATGAATTATTAATTGGGCAAACCATTGATACCAACAGCGCATTTATTGGCCAGGAGCTGAATAAGATCGGTATATGGGTAAAGCGGCGCGTAGCTGTAGGTGATGTATATGATGATATATGGAAGGCACTGGACGAAGAAAGAAAATATTCAAGGCTCATTATCATTACAGGTGGTTTAGGCCCTACTGCCGATGATATCACCAAACCGTTATTATGCGATTATTTTAAAACAAAACTGGTACGGAACGAAGCTGTGCTGGCGCATTTGCACAATCTTTATGTAAATGTTTATAAAAGAAAAGCCTATTTAAGCGAACAGAATATCAAGCAGGCCGATCTGCCGGAAAGCTGCACCATCCTGCATAACGCTCATGGCTCTGCCTCGGGTATGTGGTTCGAAAGTCAGAACCAGGATAGAGAAAAAGTCATTTTCCTGTCTATGCCGGGTGTACCTTATGAAATGAAAAAAATATTTACGGAAGAGGCATTGCCAAAAATTATCGGAACATTTGGAGGATATGTTGTAGCACATAAGGTGCTATCCACTTTTGGCATGGGTGAATCGCTGGTTGCAGAAAAAATAGCGGATATAGAGCAGGCACTGCCACCTCATATCAGGCTGGCTTATTTGCCCGGTTATGGACAGGTAAAGCTAAGGCTTACCGGCAAAGGCATGGATAAGGAATTACTGGAAAAGGAAATGGCCGGGCCGTACGAACAGATATGTACCGCTTTAAAAGAAATTTCCATTGCAGATAATGATGATACACTGGAAATTATTATAGGCAAGCTGCTTCAAAAACAACAAAAGACCCTGGCTACTGCCGAAAGCTGCACAGGAGGCTATATAGCGCACCTGGTAACCAGCGTGCCTAAATCCTCATCACACTTTAACGGGGCCGCAGTTACGTACAATAATAATATTAAAGAAAAAATCTTAGGTGTAAACCATGAAACGCTGCAAACTGAAGGCGCTGTCAGCGAGTCCACCGCTAAACAAATGGTAGCAGGCGCGCTTAAACAATTTGATGCCGATTACGCGGTAGCCACAACCGGCATCATGGGCCCTCCGTCAGATAATGACGAAAAACCCGTAGGCACCGTTTGGATCGCGGCAGGGAATAAAAATAAAACTGTCACCAAACTTTTAAACCTGGGCTACGACAGGGATAGAAATATACAATCCACAGCACAACAGGCGTTGAACCTGCTTAGGAAGTTTATCATTGATTGCGGTGAAGATAGTAAGTAGAAGGGAATGGTACTATACTATTCAGATATTAAAATGGGGGGCTTCTATCGGACAATCACCAAAAGAATCGTAGCGTAGAATACTACTATTATCCCATTTCAAATGATTCATCTGCGCCCAGTTTTTGATGAGTGATATATCATCAGCCATTGTCCGTATGTTTTGCACTCCCGATACCTGCACAATTTCATTGCAGGCTATTTCAATAATTTCCTGTTTTCACTATTTTGCAATATGCTCATTTGCTGGATGGCAATTTTGTTTAGCTTTATCAGTCGTTCTTTTTGTGGCATTTTTTCACCTATAAAAACGGCGTTCAGGTTTTCCATATTTGACAGGCAAATCAATTCATTAATAGTTGCATAATCCCGAATATTCCCTTTCAGCCACGGACTCACATCTCTCCATTGTTTGGCTGTTATTCCGAACAATGCAACATTCAACACATCTGCTTCATTGGCGTAAATAACTGAAGTTTGCGCGGGTGAAAGTTCTTGCGGAATCAGATTATGTTTTATAGCATCTGTATGAATGTGATAATTGAGTTTTGCTAATTCCCTCTTCGCCGTCCACCCTAATTGCTTTTGTTCTTCCTCTTTGAGTCTTTGAAATTCATTTATTAAGTATAACTTAAACGGAACACTTATGGCTGAGCCAAACTCAAAAGCAATGTCCTTATGATGCATAAGTACCTCCATATTTGCCCTTTCTTACAATTATTCCAATAGCATTGGTTTTTTCAATCCATTCGGAAACACTAAGAACAAAGCTCGGTAACCCTGCCTGCATTTTAAAGTGGTCAAATTCCACCACTTTAAAATCTGGGTTATTGATTTGCTCCCAGGTTCCCAAAAACTCAAGTGTATAACGGGTTCTTATCCAGTTTTTGATAATATCTGCAGCCCGGCTTTCACTTCCTTTTGCATTTGCCATATCAGTAAGCGAAATATAATCACGCTCTTCAACTGATATAATAGTTATTTCGGTGTTTTTCACATTGATTTTTGTCATACCACAAAATTGCTAAAAACTGGTAATATCCATAAAACCTTTTTCCTTTCGGCAAAAGAAAATTAAGCCTGCAGCAATATTTGTTGCATAACACTATCTTTATAATATTATTCCCCGCTTGGCGCTGCTTTGCATCCATCGGGGTTTTTTCATACATACCCGCTCAGCCACTCCGAAAAGTAAATTATCATACACCTGTCTGAGTCCCGGTTAATTTCCATTTCCCTACTTTTGTGGGGCTGTATTTTACTCGTTCAGTAAAAGCCGCCATCTGCACAGTAGTATCCCAAAAGTTTTCGGGATGCGATGCAAAAGCGATGATAGTAATACTGCAGCGTGGAGCAAAAAATTAAAAACAATTATTACAATGGCAATAGTAGATCTGGTAATGCCTAAATTAGGTGAAAGCGTAATGGAAGCAACCGTTCTGAAATGGTTAAAGAACGTAGGCGATACCGTGAAAATGGATGAGACCGTTTTGGAAATTGCTACTGATAAAGTGGACAGCGAAGTGCCCAGCACCGCTGAGGGCACCATTACAGAGATACTGTATAAAGAAAATGACGTAGTGCCGGTAGATACCGTTATTGCAAAGATCCGGACCGAAGGCGACAGCGAAGCGGCCATACCCGAAGTAAAGGCGGCTCCATCTGTTGAAACACAAAAAGCCACACCTGCCGAAGAGGTGAAAGAAACACCCGCTGAAGTAATATCCTCTCAAATAAATAAAGGAACAGGGTTAAGAAACAGCAGTAATGCAAGGTTCTATTCTCCCCTGGTACTGAACATTGCCGCGCGGGAGGGTATTTCACTAAGCGAGCTGGAGCAGATAAAGGGCACCGGCAACGAAGGACGTGTAACGAAAAATGATATCCTTGACTATATCGCCCAACGAGGCAAGAGCGATGCTGCAGTTCCTGCAACAGTTGTAAAGAAGGAAACCACAGCCGTAGCGGCTTATGAAACGCCGGCCACACAAACCAGTGGTAACGTGGAGATCATTGAAATGGACCGCATGCGCAAGCTTATTGCAGAGCACATGGTGCGGAGCGTACATACCAGCCCGCATGTAACCAGCTTCAGCGAGGCCGATGTAACCAATATAGTACTGTGGCGGGACACAGTTAAAAATGAATTTGAGAAACGCGAAGGCACCAAGATCACTTTCATGCCTTTGTTTATAGAAGCTATTGTAAAGTGCATTAAAAAATTCCCGCTTATCAACAGCTCAGTGGATGGGGACAGGATCATTGTAAAAAAAGACATCAATATAGGTATGGCCGCCGCCCTGCCTAATGGCAACCTGATCGTGCCTGTTATTAAAAATGCAGATCAGCTGAATCTTGTGGGCCTGGCCAAACAGGTCAATCACCTGGCCAATGCGGCCCGCAGCTCCAAACTAAAGCCTGATGATACACAGGGCGCTACTTTTACGCTTTCTAACATTGGAACTTTCGGCAGCCTGATGGGCACGCCTATTATTAACCAGCCGCAGGTGGCCATTATGGCAGTGGGAGCTATTAAAAAACGTCCCGTTGTTGTAGAAACTCCCCATGGCGACAGCATTGCCATCCGGCACATGATGTACATCAGCATGAGCTACGATCATCGTATTATCGATGGCAGCCTTGGCGCAACCTTTGTTACAGCAGTGGCAAAAGAGCTGGAGAATTTTCAGCCCAGGGAGTTTTAGTTTTTCAAGCTGGTTCACTTTTATTAAGAGGGTTGACTCCTACCCTGCCTATCTATATTCTTATCCTTTAGTTAAGCCTCACCAGGATGGTTTGAAGATAAGCCACTAAAGCGCAAAAAACCAAGATATTGATTTCTACATTGTATTTTCTTTATGCCTTTATGCCCTTGTGGCAAAATATTACTTTTTAGACGGACCAGCTATATGATTGATAAAAAAAGTCCGTTCCGCATCAATTTATACTTGTCCATAACTATATAAAACAATACACTTATGGACAGATATAAAAAATTATATTTGTCCATAACTATATAAAAAATATATTTGTGGACAACTATACCAATACATATAACATGGTACAGGAAGTAATAGGAAGAGAAGATGAAAAAAAAATCCTCAAAGAAGCCCTAAACTCAGGTGAGGCTGAGCTCGTTGCCCTATACGGAAGGCGGCGGGTAGGAAAAACGTTCCTGGTGCGTAATTATTTTGCGCCGCAGATGGTGTTTGAGTTGACCGGCATGCACGAAGCCAGCCTCCAGGACCAGTTATTTAACTTTACCCAGGCCCTGCAAGAAACCGCAAAAATGGCCATTCCCCCTGCTGTTCCTCAAAACTGGATCCAGGCATTTGCTATGCTTACCGGTTTTTTAAAAGGAAAGTTGAAAAAGAAACCCATAGTTGTTCTCTTCGACGAATTTCCCTGGATTCATACACCTAAATCAAAGTTCCTGGAAGCCTTTGGCCATTGGTGGAATACCTGGGCCTCCCTGCAGCCACAGTTAAAAGTAATTATCTGCGGTTCGGCTGCTTCCTGGATGATAAAAAATATCATCAACAACCGGGGCGGCCTGCATAACCGGGTTAGCCGCACCATTCGCTTACTGCCTTTTTCCCTGGCGGAGTGCGCATATTATCTCAAAAGCAGGGAAATCCGGCTGGACCAGTACCAGATATTACAGCTCTATATGGCAATGGGCGGCATTCCGCTGTACCTGAAACAGGTGAAGAAAGGAGAAAGCGCCAGCCAGGTAATTGACAGGCTTTTTTTTGAAAAAAACGGATTCTTAAAAAACGAATTTAATAACCTGTACCGCTCACTGTTTAACAATGCGGGTAATCATGAAACCGTGGTACGGACATTGGCAAAAAGACCTTCGGGCATGAGCCGTTCCGAACTGATAGAGGCCTGCGGATTTACTACAGGCGGAGGAACCACCCGCATATTTGATGAGCTGGAGCAATCGGGCTTCATAGCCCAATATATTCCGTTTGAAAAAACATCCCGCGACAGTATTTATAAACTGTCAGATGAATACAGCCTGTTTTTTATGAAGTTTGTAGCACACGCACGCGCAACCGGAACAGGCACCTGGCAAAAAACAGCAACAGGACAATCCTATAAAAGCTGGAGCGGCTTTGCTTTTGAAGCCATTTGCCAAAAACATGTTCTGCAAATAAAACGGGCTTTAGGCATTTCAGGAGTACTTACAGAAAATTCAGCCTGGCGTTATCAGCCCAAAGTAAAAAATGTTAGCGGCGCACAAATAGATCTGTTGCTGGACCGGCAGGACCATTGCATGAATATATGTGAAATAAAATTTGCTGCTGATGCGTTTGTGATCGATAAGAAATACGCAGGTGAACTGGACCATAAAATTGCTGTATTCAGAGAACAAACACAAACAAGAAAAACACTTTTCCCTACACTCATTACTACGTATGGTGTAAAGAAAAATGACTATTACATTGGCAGGGTACAGGCAGAAATAGTAATGAAAGACCTGTTTGCAGAATAGCATACTGATTCAGGGTAAGCTGCCACATGGATAAGATGGCTAAGGTTGAAGCATCCCTTAAACCATATTTTTTAAGTAATTTAGGACAATGAAGAAATTTTCATTTCCCATCAGCCTTTTTCTTTTGGCATCATTATCATTAAAAGCCCAGAATCATGCAGGTATCATAAGTTCAAAAGCTGAGGCCATACAGCCTAAACTTATTGAATGGCGGCGTCACATACATCAAAATCCCGAGCTAAGCAACCGTGAATTTAAAACACAGCAATATATACTTGCCCATCTGAAAAAGCTGGGCATTGAAACCCGAACAATGGCAAAAACAGGTGTGGCAGGTATTCTGAAAGGGAGTAAGCCCGGACCTGTAATTGCTTTGCGTGCCGATATGGACGCACTTCCGGTACTGGAACGTAATGATCTTCCTTATAAGTCAACAGCCAAAGGAGAATACTTAGGCAAGGAAGTTCCGGTGATGCACGCCTGTGGCCATGATACCCATGTAGCTATGCTCATGGGCGCAGCCGAAGTGCTGGCCGCTATGAAAAAGGAGTTGCCCGGCACTGTAAAATTCATATTTCAGCCTGCCGAAGAAGGAGCTCCTCCCGGCGAGGAAGGCGGAGCTGACCTTATGGTGAGAGAAGGCGTTATGGAAAATCCCAAAGTGGACGCCATATTTGGACTGCATATTGAAAGCTGGATAGAAGAAGGAAAAGTGTACTATAAACCCGGCCCTTTTATGGCTGCCAGCGACTGGTTTACCATAAAAGTAAAAGGCAGACAATCGCACGGCGCGCAGCCCTGGTTAAGTGTTGACCCTGTGGCTACCGGCGCCCAAATCATTAACAGCCTGCAGCAGATTGTAAGCCGACAGCAGGACCTTACCAAAGCACCGGTTGTACTTACCGTTGGCAAAATCAACTCAGGCGTACGTAACAACATCATACCTGAAGAGCTGGAAATGGCAGGAACCATAAGAACCTTTGATACTGCCATGCAGGAGGATATTCACCGCCGCCTTAAACATATAGCAGAAAGCGTTGCTGCGGCTAATAATGCTACTGTTGAAGTAATGATCAACAAAAACACACCTGTTACCTTTAACCATATTGAGCTTACCAAAAAAATAATACCTGTATTGGAGAAGGCTGTAGGAAAAGAAAATGTTCAGGAAACCAAATGGGTAACCGGTGCAGAAGATTTTTCTTTTTACGGCACTAAAGCGCCTGCTGTTTTT
>JAPUDO010000087.1:100096-188973 GCA_027493055.1 Niabella sp.
GTACTATGGAGGAATGCCTAAAGGTAATGACCCAGCCAAGGCACCGCCACATCATACCCCCGATTTCATGGTTTCTGATGTAATGCTGCAAAATGGGGTAAAAATATTTTGCAATATTGTTTTTGATTATAAGAATTTATAAAAGATATGCTATCTCAAAACAAACTCATGAAGCAACTGATTGTATATGTGTTTATGGCAGCTGTACATACTGCCGCTTTCGCGCAGAAAAAGCCCCTGGATCATTCTGTATATGACACATGGCAGTCTGTAGAAAAAATAAAAATAAGTAACGATGGAAAATGGATCGTGTACAATATTAAAGTACAGGAAGGTGATGATGACCTGATCATACAATCAACAGAAAACACTTATAAAAAAATTATTCCGCGGGGATATGATGCAGGTATTACGGGAGATAGTAGGTCTGTAGTGTTTAAAATAAAACCATTGTATAAAGACATAAGACAGGCAAAGATCAGGAAAAAGAAGCCCGATGAAATGCCCAGGGACAGCTTTGCAATAATAGAATTGGGCGGAGAGCGCATTCAAAAGTATCCTGACCTGCTTTCGTTTCAAATGCCAAAAGAAGCCAACGAATGGGTGGCCTGCTTATTCCGGAATGAGCCTCAAACCAAACCAGGCTATAAATCAGATAAAAGCAAAGATAGCCTGAGACAGGTGATTGATTCTTTACAATATGTTATCAGCAGCATAAAGCCTGGAGAGGAAAAAGATAGTATTACCGATCCGGGGAAGAACAATCGCCTGTTACTGATCAATACAGCCAATGGAGAAAAACAATCATTTATCAATGTAAACGACTATGTCTTTAATACAAAAGGAACACATTTGCTGCTGGAACAAACCTTAAACCTGAAAGACACTGTCAAAACAGCCCGCATAGTGCTGTATCATCTGAATACAAAAAAAGCAGATACTTTAATACGGGGAGGGAACGACTTTAAGAACCTCGCTATATCTGATAATGGAGATCAGGTTGCCTTTGTTGCAGAGCGGGATGCAAAGCCCAAAGCGCTGAACAGGTTTTATAAACTATGGTATTATAAACAGGCGATGGACAGCTCCATTGTTTTAGTTGACACACTGACTGCCCATTTCCCCAAAGGCAGCACTGTAAGCGAATTTGCAAAGATCAGCTTCAGCAAATCAGGGGAAAGGCTCTTATTTGGTACGGCGCCCATACGTCCACCTAAAGATACCAGCCTGGCAGATATTGATAAAGTGAATCTTGATATATGGAACTACAGGGATGATTACCTGCAGCCTTACCAGTTAGAAAATCAGAAAAAAGACAGGGAAAAAAGTTACCTGGCCATCTATGACTTTAACAGCCGGAAAATGCTCCAGGTAGGAAGCAGGTACTTGCCCAACGTATATGAAGGTACTAATGCTGATGCCCGTTATTTTGTGGCGGTAACAGATACCGGCCGGCGTGTGGCATCCCAGTGGACAGGCAACACCCTTAAAGATGTATATCTTGTTGATGTTGCCAATGAAAATTTCGTTTCTGCCATAAAAAACCTGGATGGAGATATCAGACCAACCTGGATATCACCCTCAGGCAAATATGTTTTATGGTATGATAACAAAACAAAGCATTATTATTCTTTCGATGGCACTACTACAAAAAACATAACTGCAGCAATTAAAGTACCACTGTACGATGAAGAGAACGATATACCGGACAACCCCTCTCCTTATGGATTAATGGGGTGGCAGAATGGAGATCAGTATGTTTTAGTTTATGACAAGTACGATATATGGCTGACAGATCCGGCAGGAAAAGCAGTGCCCGTAAACCTTACAGCAAATGGAAGAAAAAACAAGATCACTTATCGTTATATACCAACCGATACAGATGAAAAATATATAACAGCCACTGATAAAAACATACTGAAGACCTTTAATAATGTAACAAAGAAAAGCGGCTTTGTAATGATGCAGCATAACAAGATAAGCAATCTGTTATTTGACCCCCAAATTTTTAACGAACAACCTTTTTACTATGACCAGGTAACGAAGGCCAGGGACATAGCCACGTATGCATACACCAAAGAAAGCTACACACAATCTCCCGATGTATATGTGTACCACAACGGGAAAGAACAAAAATTTTCTACCCTTAACCCCCAGCAACAACAATACAACTGGGGCACAGCATCTTTATACCACTGGAAAACATTTTCCGGTAAGGCAGCTACAGGTATTTTGTATAAACCCGAAAATTTTGACAGTGCCAAAAAATACCCTGTTATTTTATACTTCTATGAAAAGCTTTCAGATAATCTTTATAAATACATACCGCCGGCACCTACACCGAGCCGACTGAATATTTCGTTTTTTGTAAGTCGTGGGTACGTAGTGATGGCACCCGATATTTCCTATACCACCGGGCATCCTGCAAAAAGTGCTTACGATTATATAGTGAGCGGCGCTAAAGCGCTAACCCGGCATAGCTGGGTAGATGCTGCGCATATGGGCATTCAGGGACAAAGCTGGGGCGGCATCCAGGTAGCGCAGTTAATTACCATGACTCCCATGTTTGCAGCTGCATGGTCCGGCGCTCCTGTAGCTAATATGACCAGCGCTTACGGCGGTATCAGGTGGAGTAGCGGTATGAACCGCCAGTTTCAATACGAAAAAACGCAAAGCCGCATCGGCGCTACACTATGGGAAAAGCCTGAATTATATATTGAAAACTCGCCCCTGTTCCATCTGCCCAAAGTAACAACGCCTTTGGTTATTATGGCCAATGATAACGATGGCGCCGTACCCTGGTACCAGGGCATTGAATTATTTACCGGTATGCGCCGATTAGGTAAACAGGTGTGGATGCTAAACTATAATGGCGAAGAGCATAATCTTGTGCAACGCAAGAACAGGAAAGACATCCAGGTACGTGAACAACAATTTTTTGACTGGCTTCTGAAAGGCGACAAACCGCCTAAATGGATATCAGAAGGCATTCGGGCAATTGATAAAGGTAATGACAGGGGACTGGAATTAGTGCAATAAAATTACGCTGAGCCCCTTGCCGGAGACTCAGCTACGAAATAATTAACCGGTTGTTTATTATCTCACGCAGGTCTGACGTTGAGCCACGAGCACTGGCTGACCTGTGTGGCAGCGTTACTAATCCACCTTATTACGCCGAGTCCCTTGCAGGAGGGTCGGCTATGAAGAAAAATTGACTTTTGACAGCCACCTGTGATCAACTATTTTCGCAGCACTTCTTCCAGTTTAGCATCGAGGTCATCGCCTCTCAGGTCTTTTGCAATGATCTTTCCATCAGGGCCAACAAGCAGGTTTCGTGGAATAGACGTGATGCGGTACTTCATAGCTACTTCATTTTCCCAGCCTTTAAGGTCGCTAACCTGCGTCCATTTCAGTTCGTCTTTAGCTATCGCCCTTAGCCAGTCTTCTTTATCTTCATCCAGCGATACGCCTAATACCGTAAAGTTTTTGTCTTTATAACGGTTGAAAGTTTTGACAAGAAAATGGTTCTCTCTACGGCAGGGGCCGCACCAGCTGGCCCAAAAATCTATCAGTACATATTTACCTTTGAACTGTGATAAAGAAACCTGCCTGCCTGTTGTATCTGCCTGTGAAAAATCGAGCGCTATACTACCTATAGAATTAAACCGTGCATCTACAAGAGCTTTTTTAAGCTGACCGCCAAATACATTGCTTAAAGCGGCAGGTTTCAAACTATTGGTACGTTTCTCCAAAATATCTATATCATCTGTAATACTGATGGTTGATAAAATAGCCAGGGCGCTTACAGGAGAAGCAGGATTTTTGGCAATAAAGTCATCTACAGATTTTTGAATATCATCTATAGCATTTTGCAGCTTCTTATCGCCGGTTAAAGTACCATCGGCATATTGCATTTCCTTCACCATCTGGTTCAGCTGGGAGAACTTTGGTACAAATATGTTTTGAAAATCGGTAAAGCTGTTTTGAATGGCAGAACCGGTAAACTTCCAGTCATCAGGTTTCTGATCAACAGCGCCGGACACATTTACTGTTTCGTTTCCCAAAAGCACCGCCGTTTTAATACTGTCTCCCACGCTCAAACCCAGCAAAGAAGCCCCGTCCAGCTTTGCAGACAGCCTGAAAGCGCCTGCCTTCGATTTAGTTTCGGCAAGCGGCACAACCGGGTTTTGAAGATCGGTAAGCGATACCTTGGCATCATCAGCCAATCCTGAAATAGTACCGGTTAATGTTAGCTGCTGTGCAAAGGAGCATAAAGGAAGGCAAAGAATAGTAAGGAATGCTAAAAACTTCATTAATGATATTTATTTTAAAAACGAAGCCCATTTTGTTGCATATGAGCCGATAACTTAAGGTAAAACAAAAGACAGACGGACGATACACCGGGCCGGTTGTAAAATTACTTTGCGAGAACTTAGCAATTTGTTAATTAAGGATACTTTGTATAAAGCATTTGGTCAGTACCTCGGGCGATGGCGCCTGCTGGATAATTTTGACATACGCAGAACCAATAATAGCGCCATTTGCATATTTACAGGCGTCATTGAATGTTTTCTTATCCTTAATACCAAAGCCTACCAGCACCGGGTTTTTCAGCTGGTAACTTTGTAAGCGCTGCAGGTATTCTTTTACCTCGTTAAAATCTTTTTCGCCACCGGTTGTAGAAGAAGAGGATACGGCGTACAAAAAGCCGCTGCTCAGGCTGTCCAGTTTTTTTACACGCTCTTCAGAAGTCTCAGGGGTTACCAGGAAAATAAGGTCCAGGTTATATTTTTCCAGGATAGCCCGATACGTTTTTTCAAATTCATGCTGGGGAAGATCGGGCAATATCAGCCCATCAACACCTACATTGGCGGCGTCTGCACAAAAATTTTCAAATCCATATTGTAATACAGGGTTCATATACCCCATCAGCACAACGGGAATGGCCTCCCCAACCCCTCCGAGGGAGGGGCTTTGTCTCATGTTTTTCAATTGTTCAAAAAGCACCTGCATATTCATTCCGTTAGCCAAGGCAACAGCACTGCTTTTCTGAATGGTTTCCCCATCGGCCAGGGGATCGCTGTAAGGCATTCCCAGCTCTATGATATCTGCCCCGCTTTCCTGCAAAGCCCTCATTACAGGCAGCGTGCTGTCCAGCCTGGGGAATCCGGCTGTACAGTAAATATTCAAGATCTTTTTTCCTGATTTAAAAACTTCACTTAATCTGCTCATTTTATTCTGATTTCAAGTTACCGGTTTCTAGCTATCGGTATTTGTTGTTGAAAATATATAGGACGAGACATATACAACTGCTGAAGAGAGTGACACTCCAAAAAAGTCCTCGGGACAACGAAGATGCCATATATGCTGCTGCCGGGACAAAAATTCTATTTATCTCATTATACGACCTACTCGCCATTCACTATTCACTACTCACCATTTCCCCCATCACTTCTTATTCAGCTCCCTCATATATGTTTCCATATCCTTGTCGCCACGGCCACTTAAACAAATCACAATGTTATCATCCTTATCAAACTTCACCTGCTCTAATGCGGCTAACGCGTGGGCGCTTTCCAGGGCAGGGATAATACCTTCCAGCCTGGCCAGCTCAAAAGCAGCCGATAAAGCCTCCTTATCTGTAGCGCTTAAAAATTTACCACGCCCGGTTACAAACAGGTTGGCATGTAAAGGCCCTATACCCGGATAGTCCAAACCCGCTGAAATGCTGTGCGGCTCAACTACCTGGCCATCTTTTGTTTGCATTACAAAACTTTTGCTGCCATGTAAAATACCGGGCTTGCCTAATTGTGTAGTAGCCGCGCTCATGCCCGATGTTACACCGCAGCCTGCTGCTTCCACGGCAATGATATCAACTGAGGGTTCATCTAAAAAATGGTAAAAAGTACCTGCCGCATTGCTGCCACCACCTACACAGGCTATTACAGCCTTGGGTAATTCGGAACCTGTTTTTTCTTTTAGCTGCGTACGGATCTCTTTACTGATCACACTTTGAAAACGCGCTACCATATCGGGATAAGGATGCGGACCTACCACGCTCCCGATAATGTAAAAGGTGTTTTCCGGATGATTGATCCAGTCGCGGATGGCTTCGTTGGTAGCATCTTTTAAAGTTCTGCTTCCGCTGGTAGCAGGTATCACAGTAGCGCCCAGCATTCTCATACGGGCTACGTTTGGTGCCTGGCGCTCAATATCTTTCTCTCCCATATATACAATACACTGCAGCCCTTTCAAGGCACAAACCGTTGCAGTTGCCACCCCGTGCTGTCCCGCACCGGTTTCGGCAATGATGCGCTTTTTACCAAGACGCTCGGCTACCAATATCTGCCCGATTGTATTATTTACTTTATGCGCTCCTGTATGACAAAGATCTTCACGTTTCAGGTAAATATTAGTATGATACTTTTGAGATAACCGCGCTGCATAATACAGGGGAGTTTCCCGGCCTGCATAATCTTTTAATAAAAAACGGCACTCTTCCTGGAAAGAGGCGCTGTTGATGATATCTAAATAATTGGAGCGAAGCTCTTCTACATTCCTGTATAACATTTCGGGGATATAAGCGCCGCCAAATTCGCCATAATAACCCAGCTCATCGGGCTCTTTATAAGTTGCCTGCATTATAATCAATCAATTTTAAGGGGTGTAAAGATAAGAAAACTGCACGCCATTAAAATGGCAAAGAACGTCAGGGTCGCCAACGCCAGCAAAATGAGGAAGCGATAATATGTAATTTACTTGCTGTCATTAAAGCAGCAAATATAGTCAATAGTCTGATAAGCCCCTTCAAAATATACCAGTTTCACTATCCGTGACAGGCAGATAAGGGGAAATACCCTCTCTTTATCCCTCAGCATAGGAAAATGCAATCACGATAAATGATACATAGCATAATAATCTATAAGCTCCTTTTTAGTAATGGTATCCTTTTTTCTTATGATTACCCTTTTTATCCATTTATGCAGGCGAAACAGAATTACACCAACAATAAACAATTTTCCTTTAATTTCCATTTTATTTAGCTGTATTTAGCAGGTGTTAACAAATAGATCATTTTCATAGCGAATGTAAGACACCCTTATCGCTAAATATCCGGGTATTTTTCCCCTTTTTTTATTTTCCGGATTTTGAAAAATTCCCGGGGCTTCATCTTTCTGTTATTTATTTTTGAGGCTATGTTGCAGAAGCTGAAAATGAAATGGATACGTTGGGGAGTATTGCTGGTATTAGCTATTGGTATTAAAATATTATCACTCAGCCCCGCCTGGGTAGAGGAATATTATACATATGGCATATATCCGCTTATTACAATAGTGCTAAGGCGCCTGTTGGGCTGGCTGCCTTTCAGCGCGGGAGATATACTTTATACGGTTGCTATTGTATGGGCCATTTACAAAATAGTTACAGTAATAAAACATGCTAAGGCGCAGAAATACTCCCGTTTGTACATGCTGCGTGCCACCAGGAGAGCAGGCTTTATATTGCTGGTTCTGTATGTGCTGTTTTATAGTTTATGGGGGTTGAATTATTCAAGGAAAGGTATAGCAAGCCAGCTGGGACTTAAAGAACAACAGTACTCCGTCAACGATCTGGACACATTGGTATATTTGTTAAGAAACCGTGTAAATGAGCATGCCCCGCTGCTTACACCTGCAATAAGAGATTCTTTTCAAACTAAAAAGAACCTGTTTTCAAATGCGGCATTATTGTATAAAATAGCAGCAGCAAAGTATCCTTTCCTGGATTACAAGGGCTATTCGGTAAAACCTTCCCTGTTCAGCTACCTGGGTAATTATATGGGCTTCCAGGGATATTATAATCCTTTTACAGGCGAAGCACAGGTAAATACCACCATACCGCCCTGTGTAGAACCTTTTGTAGCCTCTCATGAAATAGCCCACCAGCTGGGCTATGCCAAAGAAAGTGAAGCCAATTTTGTAGGATTCCTGGCGTGCAGGTTACATCCTTCCGTAAATTTCAGGTATTCTGTTTATTTCGATATGTATCATTATGCTATCCGAGAACTGGCTTATGTGGACTCAGTAAAGGCTGAGGCTTACGACAGCACATTGCATATACAGGTAAAAAAGGATAAGGCAGATTATACTGCTTTTTACAGGAAATACCGGAACCCCATAGAGCCTTATATTGATAAATTTTATGGTTATTTTTTAAAAGCCAATAACCAGCCTAAAGGCAAGCAGTCCTACAATGATGTAGTGATCTGGCTGATCGCTTATTATAAAAAATACGGGAAGGAAGCTATTTGACGAATAAAACATCGTTAATATACTGATTTCCAATATATTGATTTGCTCAAATCAGAGATCAGAAATCAGGAATTAATTCGTACCTTTGCAGTCCGAATTTTTAAACCCTTCGGATTTTTTTATGAACTTTTATTTTAAACAATTAAACGCTGATGCACAGGAGAACGCTGGCGCTGCCGAACAACCGGTAGAAGAAGCTTCTGCAGCGACAACAACAGCACCTGTGGAAGCCGCTGAAGCGGTTACTGCTCCTGCTGAAGCACCTGCAAAACCCCAGGTTGCTGAAGTGGTAGAAACTGCGCACGATGATTTCGATTGGAGCGTAGACAAACGCAATGTTTCTTCTTACTCTAAAGAGGAAAAAGAAAAGTACGACAAAGTGTACGAAAACACTTTTATTCAGCTGAATGATGGTGAGCTGGTAAACGGTACCGTAGTAGGCCTTACTAACACTGATGTGGTTTTGAACATTGGTTTTAAAAGCGATGGTCTTATCTCGTTAAACGAGTTTCGCGACATACCCGGCCTTAAAGTAGGTGACGAGGTTGAAGTGATGATTGTTGAAAAAGAAGACAGGGACGGACACCTGAACCTGAGCCGCAAACAAGCCCGCACTACCCGTGCATGGGAGAAAATTGTTGAGGTTAATAAAACAGGTGAAGTGGTTACCGGCTTGGTTACCTCTAAAACCAAAGGCGGACTTATTGTTGATGTATTTGGCATGGAAACATTCCTGCCAGGTTCTCAAATTGATGTTAAGCCTGTTACAGATTACGATCAGTTTGTTGGTAAAACAATGGAATTTAAAGTTGTTAAGATCAACGAAACGATCAAAAACGCTGTGGTTTCTCATAAAGCGCTTATTGAAAGCGATATGGAAGCCCAACGTGCAGAAATCATCGGCAAGCTGGAAAAAGGCCAGGTACTGGAAGGTACTGTTAAGAACATCACCGATTTTGGTGCGTTCATGGACCTGGGCGGCTTAGACGGTTTACTGTACATTACCGATATTTCATGGGGCCGTATTTCTCACCCGAACGAGGTGTTGAAAATGGACCAGAAACTGAACGTGGTGGTACTGGATTTCGACGACGAGAAAAAACGTATCAGCCTTGGCTTAAAACAATTAACGCCGCACCCTTGGGATGTGCTGCCTGAAGATATTAAAGAAGGCAACACTGTAAAAGGTAAAGTGGTAAATATTGAAGATTACGGTGCATTCTTAGAGATCTATCCTGGTGTGGAAGGACTGGTTCACGTAAGTGAAATTACATGGGCTAATACACCAATCAACGCTAAAGACTTCTTCAAATTAGGCAATGAGCACGAAGCGAAGATTGTTACTTTAGATAAGGATACCCGCAAAATGAGCCTTTCTATCAAACAATTAACTGACGATCCCTGGAATGATATCGAAAGCAGGTTTGCTGAAGGTACCAAACATGAAGGCGAAGTTAAAAACATCACTAACTATGGTGTATTTGTTGAATTGGCCCAGGGTATTGGCGGTATGATCCACATCAGCGACCTGAGCTGGTTAAAACGCTTCAACCACCCTGGTGAGTACACCAAAGTGGGTGAAAAAATAGACGTTATCATTTTAGGTATTGATAAAGAAAACCGCAAACTCCAGTTAGGTCATAAACAATTGGAAGAAGATCCCTGGAACACGCTGCAGGATACTTTTGCTATCGGCAGCATCCACGAAGGAACCATCACCCGTAAAGATGACAAAGGTGCTACCATCCAGTTACCTTACGGCCTCGAAGGATTTGCTCCTAACCGTCACCTGACCACTAAAGATGGTAAGTCTTTAGGGCTGGACGAAACCGCAGAGTTTGTTGTAATTGAGTTTGACCGTAACGAAAAACGTATTGTTGTTTCTCATGCAAGGATCTGGGAACAGGAACAATACACAGAACGTGAAGGTATCAAGAAAGCGGAACGTGCTGAAGCTGAAAAAACCAAGAAAGCGGTTAAATCTATTCAAAGCAAAGTAGAAAAAGCCACTTTAGGTGATTTAGGCGTACTGGCCGATCTGAAAAAGAAAATGGACCAGGAAGCATCTGCAGCAAAAAAAGATGATGCAGCAGCCGCTGAATAAGCATTAAATTACATTTTGAATAAGCAATGCCCCGGTTTTTCTCCGGGGCATTTTTTTACTTGGTCTGACAACCCCGGTCTGCCCCATCGTGTGGACAGATATTTGACCTGCTATTTTTTCTGACAAGATACATGTCCTCCCCTGGGGAGGTGGCCGCAGGCCGTAGGGGGATAATTGTAATGGTGATTTTCAAACCGGATTTTCATAACTTATAAAGCCGGAAATTTCCCATCCTTCCCCTTCATCTCCCCTCTAAACAACAAGCTTTACAACACCCCCCTCCAAACGAGGGGGACATTCTTCTGACCATTCTCAAAGCAACAACATCTTGACAAGTAAAGGCATAACGCTCATCGCTTAAGCAACCGCTCATCCACTCTTAATGTTCTTGAATAAAGGACGTTTACTTTGTTAAAATGCGGATGTGCAGGATTTAATAACACGTTATACTCTTCAGGCATCACCGCCGATGGCACTTTCAATGCCAGGTGCTTTTTATTTTTAATGAACAGGTCTCCTGTTTGTTTTATACTGTCAGGAGCAGGATTCATAAACCAGTTGTCCGGAAGCTGCTCTATTGAAATCCCTGTAATGCTGTCATCGGGTATTTCCAGGCAAACCATACAAAGAGTAAGCTGAACCATAGTGGTGATATGCACTACACTTTCCAGCATAGCCAGTGACGGCGATTGTGCAGTATAAAGAATGAACGTTCCTTTATGATGCCATCGGCCCGGATACAGCGACGCACCCCTTCCGCTAAGGTCATCAATAAATTTACATTTGCTGATCCTGTAAACTTTCATTGGGTCAATGGTGAGTGATGAGTGATCAGAGAAGCAAAAAATCAAAATCGGGTTTCAATATCCAGGTTTCAGGTTCTACACCAGTTGCTGGATTCTGGATGCTAGATACTGGCTTCGCGCTTCCGGTGTAATCTCTGGTCTTCGGACTTCTGACCTCTGACTTCCGACTTTCTACGCAAAAATTCCATGCTCTATACGGCCAAGTTCTTCAATAAGCAGAGCAATACCCATGGAAGTATCTAAAAAGCTCTTTGGTTTTTTATTGCCCAATGCACCTACGGGCGACTCCATCCATAATTTAAACGACTCCATATCTTCAAAAACATCAGCGCCTCTTGCATACAGGCGTGCCAGCTCTAACACCCGCTCCGACTGTTCCGGATTAAGTTTTTGCGAAGAGGTATAGCGGCGTAATGTTCTGTCCGAAATATGAAGAACCGCGGATAGCTCAGCATCTGATAATGCCATTACTTCAGCAAGATGGTTCAGCGCCTTCTTAGGTATTCCTTCACGGATGTAACTGATAAAATCTGTAACGCTTTCAATGCCGTAGTTATAAATTCCTAAAAGCGCCAAAGGGCCGGTTATATTTTTATTGGAAATATTATAAGCTACTGCGGCTTCCTCCACAGTAGAAAGCTCTTCTTCTGCAAAATGATCGTATGTAGTTTTACGGCTTTTCATATTTCGCTTATTTGTCCCAAATATACGGCCATTTGTCAATAATTAAAAATTTTTGTCCTGATTTCCCGGGAATAAAAAAACCGGCGCGAGGCCGGTTTCTAAAAAAATCCTTTATGAAAACTTAGAAGGTAAATCTTAGTCCCATTTGCATAGACCATGTACTTGACAGGGATAAATAATCCTGATAAGCATTATTGGCAAGTTTACCATTAAACTCCCTCATATTAAAAGCAGGAGCGCCATTAACATATCCTTTAAATGCTAAAGGGTCTGTCAATGTTGTAGTTTGCTTATATCCCCAATTCTTCCACTTGCTGCTAATCATGTTACCAATATTAAATATATCTAATGTAAACTGAAGGTTCCTGCTAATTCTTCCGCTAGCATCTCTACGTACTATTAAGTCCTGTAAGAGACGGAAATCAATTTGATTATACCAGGGAGAAACGGCACCATAACGATTTACATAGCTGCCTCTCTTTTCAGTAAGATATTTGCTACTTGCTATAAAATCATCATAAGCTGCCTGTTGCTGAGCAACGGTGTATTTTGAGGTGGCAACAAAGGGAACATCTGCTCCTGATTTATATACATACATCAGTTCAGTATTTCCATCTCCAACAATTGAACCATTAACGTTATAACTAATCACACTTTGGTTTGCTCCTTCATAGAAAAGTGAGAATTGAGTAGGAAAATCAAAAATGCCTTTTTCTATTCTGTAAGACAGGTTTGAAATAATTCGGTGTGGAATTGCATATTGTGAATTATCTAACACCATCGCATTTGAGCCATTTACATTATTGATAGATTGCCAAGCCGAAGTAGCTCTGCTGCCAGGGTTAGGACTAACTTCTTTAGCCTGCGAATAGTTGTATGCAATCATACCCGAAAAACCACTCCTGAAATCTTTAGACAACTGTGCAGTGAATGAAAATGCATTACCCTTTTTCACATTTTCCAAAACAATAGGAGTACCAACCTGAGCATCAGGATAATATAAACTTCCACTAATACCTCCTGGATAATAATAACGATTATCCGGACCGGTTAGCTGGCTTGTTGGTGCTTTTAAATTGGGGTTACGCATTACTACAGCATTTATATCTTTTGTATATATCAAATCTACACTTGCAGTAAAGCCATCCCCAAAACGTTTATCCACACCAATATTCGTTCTCCATACCTGTGGAAATTTAAAGTTAGGATCAATTAAAACAAAACTTTGAGGCACTTTGGCACCTGCTGTTTTTCCAAATGCAGGAGAATTTGCATACGCATCCGTGTTAGGGTTGAACTTGGTAATACCCGCATCTATAAGTTGTTGGGCAGTATTAAGAACTACAGCATTTTGATACATACCACTGTTAGACGGCATATTTGTCAGGAATACGAAAGGTACACGGCCTGTAAAAATTCCGGTTCCTCCACGAACTATTAAACTCCTATCACCTATTGGATCCCAGTTAAACCCAACTCTTGGTGAAAACAATGGCGTATTCTTAGGCCATGCGCTGGTGTTATAGTTAATCATGTTGCCCTTTGCATCGGGGAATTGCAATTCATCGATTTTGGGATTACCAATTGGGCTCTCTCCATAAATTGGCATATCTACTCTTATTCCATATGTAAGTTTAAAACGATTGTTTATATTAAATTCATCCTGAGCATAAATACCTACCTGCGCCATTTTCAAATTTGCAGAAAATACTGCAGGCTCACCGGATACCAAAGAATAAGTGTACCCATAATATGCAGGAGCCGCTTCATTAAGAAAATCGTCAAGCGTATTAAATACATAATGCCCAGCAGCGCCACCCATAAACATGTTTCCAACTTTCTGCCTTTCATAAGTAATACCGGCAGTTAATGTATGTCTGCCAGCATAATAAGTGAAGTTGTCAGTAAAATTCAAGACATTATTGATTAATTGATTGTTCATGGTAAAGGGATCTGACCCCAGGCTAATGTAGTTTTGTCCCGAACCATTAAAGATATCAACAGTTGGGAAAAAATCAGGGTTCCCGGCTGGTTGACGAATATCGCTTGATTTTGTATAAGTGGCGATAAACTGATTTGCCATAGAGTTATTAAATCTGCTGTTCAATTCTAATGAACCACTTTTTACAAGTCTGTTAGTTCCATAGTTGCCACTCGCAAAAGCCATTGAGTTTGCACTAAAACGGTTATTAGGCAACCTGGTAACTCCGCTTGCCTGGCCTGTTACATAAATTCTTCCACTTTGGGGAACTGAACTTGAATTTAACGGAGATACTTCATAACCCTTATAGTCGGAGTATTTTAAAATCAATTTATGCCTGTTAGTAATGTTCCAATCCAGCTTTCCTAACAACTTGCGATTATTCTCATCAAAATTCGGGAAATTATTATACGCGCCTAAATCATAGCCGTACTTCGATTTTACAAAATCATAAACCTTTGCAAGATCAGCAAGGGTTGTATTAGATGGTGTACCTGCTATAGAAGAGCCTTTAGCAACATAAGTTATTCCCGGTCTCGATTTTTTCTCAGATTCACCACTTACAAAAAAGAAGAGTTTATCCTTTATGATCGGACCGCCCAAAGTAGCCCCAACCACACTGTTTTTATTAGGTGTTTTATTTAGCTCTTGTCCGTTTACTTTATAACCATAGGAGTTTTGATTTCTTAAAAACCCATAGGCAGACCCATGAAACTGATTGGTTCCGCTTTTTGTTACCGCGTTAACGCCAGCACCTGTAAAGCCTGATTGTCTTACATCAAACGGCGCAATATTAACATTAACCTGATCCAGTGCATCCAATGAAATAGGCGAACCTCCTCCTGGTGCAAGATCGTTATTGAGACCGAAGTTATTGTTTAAGTTTGCCCCATCTACCTGAAAATTATTATAACGGGCATCACGACCAGCAAAATTTGTTCCGCTTGCCTGGGGTGTTAGCCTTGTAAAATCTGTAATTGACCTGGAAATAGAAGGCATTGTTTTCAATTGCTCAGAACTTACAGATGTTGTAGCTCCGGTTTTGATTCCGGCAACTCTCTTTTTTGAAGAAGCAACAATCACATTCTCTAGACTTGTACCTTTTTGTTCTAATACAGCTGTTAAAGAGAAAGAAATACCCAATTGTAATGAAATATTTTCTATTTTTTCAGGATTCAGGCCCACATAAGTTACCTCAACCGTATAAGGGCCGCCAATACGCAGTCCATTCAAATCGAACAAACCGTTAACTCTTGAAACGGCATTATAGACAGTACCTGATGGCATGTGGGTTGCCTTAATGGTTGCCCCCGGCAAACCTTTTCCTTCTGTATCTGTTACTGTCCCAGTAATACTACTGGTGGTTACCTGTGCATTTACTACCGCAACCGATAAGACTATCAGCGTAGTTAGAAGAAGAATTTTTTTTAGCATGTAAAACAATTTTAAGTCGCAAAGAAAAGCATTAAAATTTAACATTTGCTGTTGTTATGTTAACAAATTGTAACCAGGCTTTAACATATAAATAACTTGATTAACATCAATTTTTAATCATTTTCTAATGATCATCCGGCTTACGCTTCAATATTATTTAACATTTTGAACTAATCATTATTGAAAAAAATAAAAAACCTGCCAAAATCTTTGACAGGTTTCAAATTAAAATATAACTTAATATTAAATTTAGTATGAGCTATCAGTAGTGAATAGTGAGTAGTTTGGATACCTACGCACAACTAACCATTTACTATTCACTAATACATCCCTTACAAATAGCTCAGATTCGTTTTAGGTGTAAGCTTTAGCAAAGTTTCGTACATCAGCCGGATAGTGTTTTCTATATCATCTTTATGAATCATCTCTACCGTGGTATGCATATACCGCAGCGGTATTGAAATTAAAACCGACGGACATCCGTCATTGGCATAAGCAAAAGAGTCCGTGTCGGTACCTGTGCTTCTGCTCAGTGCCCGCCATTGCACCGGTATCTTATGGTCTTCGGCCACTTTTTCAACAAAGGCCAGCAACTTGTTATGGATGGCCGGTCCATAAGCCAGGGAGGGCCCTTTGCTGCAGGCCACATCACCTTCAATCTTCTTATTGATCATAAAATGGCCGGTATCGTGCGTTACATCAGTAATGATGGCTACATCGGGCTTTATACGCCGGGCGATCATTTCAGCGCCACGAAGTCCTATTTCTTCCTGAACAGCGTTCACAACGTAAAGACTATAAGGCAGTTTCTTTTTACCTTCTTTCAATAAGCGGGCTACTTCTGCAATCATAAAACCTCCTACCCTGTTGTCAAAGGCACGTCCTACATAAAAATCATTTGCCAGTTCATCAAAGCCATCCTGGTAAGTAACCACAGCGCCAATATGTATGCCTAATGCTTCCACATCTTTTTTACTTCTTACACCGCAGTCAATACAAACATTTTCTACTTTAGGCTGTGTTTCATTTTCTTTTCCAATGCGTGTATGTATGGCAGGCCATCCAAACACACCTTTTACGATACCCTTTTTACCATGCACGTTCACACGAAGGCCGGGAGCTATCTGGTGATCTACGCCCCCATTTCTTTTGAGGAAAATGAGACCGTTATCGGTGATATAGTTCACAAACCAGCTGATCTCATCTGCATGCGCTTCAATCACTACTTTAAAGGGCTGGCCTGGATTAATAACGCCCACTGCCGTACCATAAGGATCTACAAACTGCTCATCAATATAAGGGGCCAGGTAGTTAAGCCAAAGCTTCTGCCCCCAGGTTTCAAAGCCTACCGGGGATGCATTATTAATATATTCCTTTAAAAACTCAAGCGATGCCGGAGTTATTACAGGTGCATTCTTTGTTTCTTTCTTTTTAGTACTCTTTTCTTTTGCCATAGTAATAGTATTTGTATTGGCGTCAAACGTACATAATTTTTGAATAGGTCGGGAAGATCAAAAGTCGGAAAGTCAGGGAGTCCGAGGTCCGAAAGCAGGACACAACAAGTAACCAGTAACCTGTATTCAGTATCCAACAACCAGCATAATATAAAATGTACGATGTTTGGTGTACGATGTATGACATGAAAGCGGATAGCGAAAGGCTGAAAGCCAGAAGCTAAAGGCCGAAGACTAAAAGCAGAACACCGTTTACTACGATTGAATTTAATTACTGCCTAACTAACAACGCCTGTGTATAGAATATCCGAACACTCAATATTCAATGCCCAGCAATGAATGCTCAATGAAAGTTTCCAGCAACCTTAAAACAAATAAACTTTAAGACACCATCTTCGGCCCCGGGACTCCTGACTTCCCAACTTTTTTAACACTCCTTACGCATCGTTTTTACAAAATGAAGCGTCCTACCTGTAAAAAATAGCATAAAATGAAGCGATTTATGTTACCAGCAATACTCTTTGCTGCTTTACTCCTGGCAGAAATGGAGGCTAACGCTCAACGGGGCCGTATTTACAGGGGCCACCCGGTATATCGCTCACGGACGATGGTCTCTGTAGGCATTGGCGGTATGTGGGGCGGGTTTTATGGCCCAAGGGTGTGGGGTTATGGATGGGGGCCTGGTGTAGGAGTAAATATTGGTGTAGTAGTGCCTCCTCCGGGAGCTACAGTAAGAAGCATTCCCCAGGGAGCGGTGAAAGTGGAAATCAATGGAATTATCTACTACCGGAAAGGCGACACTTACCTTCGCGAAAGACAGGACGGAGCATTTGAAATAGTGGCAACGCCCCTGGGAGGTGAAGTAAGCCGGCTACCGGCAGGAGCAAAATTGCAGAAGATTGATGGTAAATATTATTACGAAAAAAATGGCACTTACTATTATAAGGATGTAGATGCAGACGGCAGACCTGTATATTTAATAGCTGGCAGGAACGGCGAATTAAACACTCAGGAAAATGATTATAGCGCCCCCTATGAAAACTATAACAGTGCTGATGATACACCTGAGATTGTAAATGAGGATAGTGATGCCAAGCCTGTTACTGATAAAAATGATGCTTATACGGTAAGGCCGCAGGTGGGCGACCGGCTGGAACAGCTGCCACGCAATAGCAAACAGGTAACTGTAAACGGTAAAAAGTTGTTTGTTTCTCCCAACAACGTTTATTATAAAGAAATAAGTGAAGACGGGCAGACTGTATATAAAGTTGTTGAGGGAAAATAAATCTTTGATTGTTTTTTTGTTTAAAAGCAAAGCCGCTCTTCGGGGCGGCTTCTTTATTTGCAGCGAGGCCATGTGCGTTATGGCACTATAAAAAACTGCACCTACCAGTTATCTTAAATTCATCCTGGCACTGAACAAAACCTGGGAAGGGCGCAGGCTGAATTGTGTGATATTTGTTTGAATATTACTGATAATAACCTGTTCGTACTGTTTATTGTTTAAGATATTGGTCCACTTCACTTCCAGGTCAATTTTTCTTTTACCCATTGTATGCCTGTAAGCGGCATCAAGGAATTGATTGCTGAATTTTTTCTGGCCGATGTTGTAAGAGTTCCAATCCCCGGAAAACCTGATAGAACCTTTTTTAAAAATATAAAAAGCTAATCTGCCGGACTGTGTTACAGCACTTGTGGTATTTCCTGTTCCCCGGTCCGCTCTTTTTGAATGGGCATAAGTAAGGTTATAATTGGCTATCAGCCAGCTTAAATAGCTGTTCTCCATTTTAAAACTTACTGCATGATTGTGATTGACTGTTGTAAACAGGTTATTATTCAGCAGGTTTATCATTTGGGAACGCGAGTAAGTGTATCCGGCGCCAATAGAAGTTAAAGCACTTTTTATATAATTGCCCAGGTTAAGGAAAGCTGTATTCCTGCTACCGTCGTTATCCTGCAAAATGGCCGTAATTACCTGCTGCCCGTTATCGGTTATTTGCCTTGCCAGCATGATGTTGGAGCTGCTGTGGTTATAGCTATACCCGGCATTGGCGTCCATGTTCGTTAATAGATTCTTGTAACTTATACGCCCGCCGGCATTCAACATTTGGGCTTCTTCAATGGGTGATTGATAAGCATTAAAATCGAGCGCGCTGAATACATAACCGGGATAAATTGCTGTTAAACTGCTAAAGCGATTTCCTTTTGATGCATTTACAGAAAAAGTAAATTTCTTAACCACATATTCTGTAAACATCGAAGGCTGAAAAAGCCACTTATTTATACTCTTTGTAAAAGCATTTTCATCATCCTTTACATGTATGATATTGTTTGATAAGGGGAGGTTTAATGAGAAGCGGAATCTTTCTTTCTTCAGGTTAATACCTGCCGCTGCCTGTGCATTAAAATTTTCCCACTGTAACCGGTTAAGCCAGGGTTCTTTCATTTGTTGTCTATTTCCCAAAGAAGGTTCTACTTCCAGTTCTGTGTTTAATAATTCGTTAGCATAACTAAACCGGATAGCTGGCGTTATTGTAAAATTTTTCACTGTAAGCGCCATACCTGCTGAATTGGTGGTATTAAAACTGCCGGAGCGCTTTAGCTGCTTTAAGGATAAGGCCGACTGCATGGCGGCGTCTGAAAATTCCAGTGCCTGTAAAGAATCCACCCTGTACCATTCAGGATCATTTATATAATTGACATAAGACTGAAGGTTTACCAGGTACTTTGATTTTTCATCCGCAGGCAAAACCGTACTTAATGAGTTTTGAATGGAGAAGCCATTAGCATGCGTTTGCTGATAAGCAGGTATCCCGTTTAGCTTAACAGTGGAGCGTACCCCGCTCCTATCCATTGCAAAAGTCAGGTCATTCTTAAAAAAATTGCTTTTGGTATTCCTGTTTAATGAAAGCGTAGTCTTCAGGTTCCTGGAAATATCATTTAGTTCGCTGCTCCTGCTGAAGTTCACCGTGTTTAAAACATTTCCCATAGCATCTAAGTTGGTGATGCTGGATTGAGAAGAGCCGGCTACATCCAGCTCATGATATACGTACTGAACATTTACCCTGGCTTCCCAGTCTTTTTGAAAACTTTGTAAAGTATTTAACGAGCCCGTATGCGTGGTATTAAACCAATACCTGTTTTGGGGAACAGACGCAGGGGGACTTACGGACGACACCCTTAAAAATTTGCCGGTTTCATTTTCCCGCGAAAAACCTACAAACCCCGACAAGCCAATAAAATTGGCCGTTTCAGAAATAATATTCTCGCCGGTATTGTTGGATTTTATGCTAAACAGCGCCTGTCTCTTTTTAGAGAACAGCATGGGGGTAAGTTTAACATTCCACAGCAACGGCGAAAAGCCCGAAGCCAGGTTAGCAGTACCTGTCCAGGTAGTTGCTTTTTTAAGCTTTAAGTTGATGCCTGCATTTTCCGATGGTACTTTATCCTTTAGCATTTTTACAGGCTGGTTGTTCTCTACAACTTCAAGTTTGCTTACATCTTTATAAGGAATAGAGTTGGGAATGATGCCATACCTTCCCTGCATAAGGTCTTTCCCTTCTACCGTAAACTGGTTAATGTCTTTGCCCTGGTATGTTATTTTGCCACCTTCATCTATTTCCAGGCCCGGCATTTTTTTGATAACATCCGACAGCGTTCTGTCATCTTTATTAACAAACTCCCCCACATCGTGCACAATAGTATCCCCTTTTCTATACACCATCGCTTCTTTTACTACCACTTCTTCTAAAACCGTTGCTTTTTCCGTGGCAATGAAATGCACTTCCTGCGTTTTGTTACTTAGCAGCCTTATCTCAGTTTCATGATTAAGCAGGTTTAACTTAATTTGTATTGAGTCTAAAGAGGTTTCCAGTGCTATGCTAAATAAACCTTTGACATCGGTCATTTTAAAAGCCAGCACTTTATTAGTATGAACCGGGGAAATAATGATGCTGGCATTAACTAATCCTTTACCGGATTGGTCTTTCACACTACCACTGATAGTAACCTGTGCACACAATATTCCTGTTATGCCTATGCATACCAGCAGGGCCAACCCTTTCATCATAAATACTGTATTATAAAAGCTCCAGCCTGTTATTGTTTTTCCTTTCAGCATCAGCGCGCCTCCGCTGTATTTCTTCCTGAGATATTTCATTTCCGCTATGATCGCGAATACTCCCAACAACAACTGCCCCTCCTCCAGGATTTGTTATACCTGAAACCATTCCCAGTAGCGTCACCCGGGCATTTTCTTCCATTTTTTTAAACTCGCTTTTCTTTATTATTTCAGCAATGGGTATCTTAGCATTGCCATCCGTTATATTTTTAACTTCAGCCAGCTCAAACAGGCATTGCTCTTTATCGTCCCACATTTTTACAATGAGGCCGGGCAGGCCGGAAAATTTATAAGGGCCATTATTAACAGGGATTTCGGTTGTAAACAAAGCATTCCAGTTTCTGCCTCCATAAGATGTTTTGGCTAGCTGGCAGTTATACTGACCGTATTTTTCAATAGTATCAGTAACATTCCAGCTTAGCCCTGACATATCTTCTTCATAGCCGAAATTGTTTCGCTGTAACCTTTGCTGAAATTTTATTTTACCATCGCTGAACTTATAGACCTCATAGCTAGCACCGCTTCCCATGTTACTCTTGCTTATGTTAATTGATTTTACATTCTGGATGCCGCCCTGTGCTTCTATTGCCTTAGAGAGGCTGTCAATGTAAGCATCGCCTTTCAGTTTGGTAAAGCTTACAAATTTGCTATGGGTATCAAAAATATCCAAAGCATACTGGTCTTTTATTTTTGAGCCGGCATCGTTAGTGTCTTTTTGAAAAGTGAGATCATATACAATTCTCTGTGCCCTGACGCCTTGCGCCCGGACATTTATAAATAATATGGATGCCAAGAGCAACAGGCTGGTACAACGAAATATCATAATCATGAATATTATTTTTAATTACGAAATTATCGTAACAATATCAAATTATCAAAATTATTTTTATTTCATATAAATACACTGAAATTATCAGAGACCAGGAAAACATAAGCCGGGAGTACTTTCAATACCTTCTTATTTTCCGGAATGGTTGCTGCGTCTGTGCTATGACAGCGAGCGGCAGGAAGGCGGGGGTTAAAAAAGGGAGAAGGCAAGAATACCTCCTCCGTGGTTTTACATGAGAAAAAATATAAATGATCATCAAAAAACCTATTTATCTCCACGTTTATATTTTGAAATCACTTCCGATTCTCCATAGCTATTGGCATGAATATACATATAGCTTTTTTCGTCCTTAAGCACTATCCTGTAAATAATGCCATGTTTATTTGATACTTCAGTTACTCCAAAAATATCTTTCCGCGGATAATCTTTTCTTATGGCATAAAGAATAGTGGCAGGCAGCCTATCTTCATTATAATAGCGAACAGTTTGAAGCAGGTTGCCTTTATTGTCCAGCATAGCGGAGGCTCTGACTGAAGCAATAGAAAAAGACACGTTATAAAGACGGGCCGTATTGCTCCATATTATATTACGGGCATTTTTAAAAACCTCGTTAAAAGTTTTTACTACTTTTTCATTCCCCGGATAAACGCCGGCTACAGCACTATGAACGGCTGCAGAAAAAAGCAGTGCGGCGGAAAGGATCATGTTTTTCATTTTAGTGTTTTTAAAGTTTAACAAATTTGTTTGTAAGGCCTCTGCATCAAAAATAGGCCAGGGCAGAACGAAGAAGCACAGCGGCTGTACGAACTGTTTATCCTGATGTATGAAACCCCTTCCCGCTTTTATGAAGACCAAAATAACTCGTATCCTGCTACGATGTGGGCTGATCTTTCCGGTAATTTTGTTTTAACTGTGCCGTGCAGTTGAGCGTGCGTGATAGTTGATACAATGGAACTGTCATTGCTTTATCTCTTCAGCTTATACAATAGAATGCACCATTGGTACATATTTAGTAAGCTGATTATATATATTGGAGTTAGTTTAGCTTCAACCAGAAATATTTATGTACCCATCATTACCCATAACGCCTCATGTTTTCTTAACTTTTTGTAATTTTAGTTATAAAGTGAAAGACACCTTATTATGCATCCCCGGTCATTTTTAATACTACTTGTGTTTCTGGCCCAGCTTAATATTTGCCATGCACGGCTATATTCAGAAAAAGAAAAAAATGATACGCTGCATGTTACAGACACTTTTAGCCATATTGACCTTTCCCGTTATAGCACTATTTATACGGACAGCAATTGTACTAACTTTAATGGTGAAACGAACAAGCAGCTGTCCTCATTAGATGAGCACTGGCTGTTAAAATTAAGGAGCACAGGATATATCCGCTTCTGGATAAAGTTTACGGTACAAAACAATTCGGATAAGCATATAGCAGCGATACTAAATTGTGGTGTGCACCCTTTGGTAAAAATCACGGAGGGAAACCCGCCAGGCAGTATTAATGAGGCAGGCTTTTTTTCTTATCAAAACAGCGGGCTTCATACCTTATATGGCATACCGCTTACACTGCAAGCTAACTCGGTACAATCATTTGTTATTGAAATCTCCAGCTTATATAAAATGCAGACAGCTATAAGTCCTGAATTATTTTCAACCCTGAAATATGCTGAAAACGAGATAGCAAATGAAAGGAGCCGGAAACCCACATTTGCTATTCAGCTATTGCTTCTGGGCGGTATTTTTGTTTTAAGCATTTTCAATCTTGCTCAATTTATGTCTAACAGGGACAGCGCTTACTTATTCTATTCTCTGTATAGTTTTTCCTTATTTCTTTATATCGAACGTTCCTTAGAGCTAAGTAACGATATGCGTATTGTTTCACAAGTTATACCTACTTATTTCCATGACAGTGTTAACTTTTATACGCTTTTGATCGGAATATTTTATATGTTATTCCTGAAGCGGTTTTTGAACCCGGTAAAACCTTCCTGGCTTTTAAAAGTTGCTAACGGATTTTTGTATCTGCTTCTGACAGCAATTTTCCTGGTCTTTTTTATTCATCTTTTCAGGTCAGACAACTTTTTTCCTACACGATTTAATATGCTCGTTACTTTCCTGCCCTTTATTTCATTCACAATCATTGCTATCATCCTCATCCCTGAGTGCAAAAAAAAGATATTACCACGCTACATTATCGCAGGCTCGTTTTTAATTATGGCAGGTGGGTTGATACAGGTATTTTTAAATAATTACTCGAACCAGTTCATGTCAAGAATTTTTGCCCCGGTCACTTACTTAGAAATAGGTGCACTCGGCGAGCTGTTTTTCTTTGCGCTGGGCCTGGGGTACAAAAGAAAACAACTGGAAAAAGAAAAAAAGAATGCAGAGCTGCAAAAAATGACGTCGGAGCTGCAATTGCTGAGAACCCAGATGAACCCGCATTTTATTTTTAACTGCCTTAATTCGATAAAACTGTACGCAGAAAAAAATGATATGGAAGCCGCTACAACCTACCTGTCCAAGTTTTCAAGGCTGATGCGCCTGGTTTTGGAAAACAGCAAGAACAGCCAGATAACTTTAAAGCAGGAAATAGAAACCATCCGGCTTTATTTAGACATGGAAGCCATGCGTTTTAAAGAAAAACTGCAGTATCAAATAATAGTGGACAAAAACGCCGACCCTGAATATACGGAGCTGCCACCTATGCTGATACAGCCTTATGTGGAAAATGCCATCTGGCACGGGCTGATGCATAAGGAAGGTGGCGGGCTTATTACAGTGCATGTATCGGAGCAGGATGAAATGCTGGTCATCTCTGTTAAAGACAACGGTATTGGCCGGGAAAAAGCAGCGGCATTAAAAAGCAGGTTAGCAACAACGCATAAGTCATTTGGCATGAACATAACCGGGGAAAGATTGGAGCTACTGAATGCGAAAAATAAAACGAACGCCAATATATCTGTCAACGACCTGTATGAGAATGGTGTGGCAACCGGCACAGAAGTAATTATTAAAATACCTGTAGGATAAAACACAAAAACAATGGACAGTATAAAGACCATCCTTATTGATGATGAAACAGACAGTATAGAAATGATGAAAATGCTTTTAGCGAATTATCCGCAAATAGAGATCATCAAAACTTTTACCAGTTCTGTAAAGGCCCTGCAGCAATTAGGAACATTGGCTCCCGACCTGGTTTTTTTAGACATTGAAATGCCCCAGATGAATGGTTTTGAGCTGCTGGAACGTATAAACCCTATCCGTTTTAACGTGGTATTTGCTACCGCTTATAATGAATTTGCATTGAAAGCCTTTCGCTTTAGTGCCATGGACTACCTGGTGAAGCCTGTTAATAAGGAAGAGCTGGACGATGTTATAGATAAAGCCGGTAAAAAACAATATTTACACAGCGCGCAGCTGCAACAGGCAAAGCAGCAGCTCAAACAGGGGCACATCAGCAAATTAGCCATACCCGGCCTGCACCAGGTAACATTTATAGATATCAAAGATATTGCTTATGCCGAGGCCTCGGGAAACTATACCCATATTGTGCTTGCAGATAAGCAGAAGCATCTTGTAACACGAAAGCTCAAAGAATTGCAGGAAGTTTTGGAAGAGCAACATTTCTTACGCATACACCGCCAGTATATCATTAACCTGAATATGGTTAAGGCGTTTAACCGGAATGAGAACCTGCTTACGCTTTCCACCGGTGATACAGTGCCTGTTTCGCGAAGCCAGCGGGACAGGCTGATAGAAAGCTATGGATGGCTATAGTGTTGGAGAAGGGTTAGGAGAAGTCTCTTTTTCCCCTTTATACATATTACTCTGAGGCTATAAAATAAAAGTGTGAGGCGTCCTTGCCTCACACAGCTTTATTCTTTTGAGGGAACCTCCTCTTTTATAAACAATCCATTTCCCTTACTGAAATGACATCAGTATAGAGCTTTCTTTACTTTCCAGTGCAGAGCTTCCCATAAGGTATTCATCTACTTTACGGGCGCATTCACGGCCTTCGCTGATAGCCCATACTACAAGGCTTTGCCCCCGGCGCATATCACCGGCCGTAAATACTTTGGATACATTGGTTTTATAATTGAACTCCGCGGCTTTCACGTTGCCCCTGTTATCAAGCTCTACGCCTAATTCTTCCAGCATTCCCGTATGTAACGGATGAACAAATCCCATTGCCAGCAGGGCTAATTCGCAGGGTAATTCCCGTTCGCTGCCGGGTACCTCGGTAAATTTAGCAGGCTGACCCGGCGCAGGAGTTGTCCATTGCAGGTCTACTACTTTCAGGGCTTTCAGGTTGCCGTTCTCATCGCCAATAAACTCTTTGGTGGCAATGCTCCAATGCCTTTGTGCGCCCTCTTCATGGCTGGTAGTAGTTTTTAACAGCATGGGATAAGTGGGCCAGGGCATTAAATCTGTTCTCTCTTTGGGAGGCATAGGCAAAAGCTCAAACTGTGTTACAGATACTGCCTTATGGCGGTTACTGGTACCTACACAGTCACTGCCCGTATCACCGCCTCCTATTACCACTACGTTTTTACCGGTGGCCAGCAGCTCTTCAGTCAGTATATTGCTTTCAATATCACGATTCGCTAAAAAATCTTTACCGGCAACGCGTTTATTGTTTTGCTTTAAGAAATCCATTGCAAAATGAACACCGTTATATTCCCTGCCGGGTATAGGCAAATCGCGCGGGACGGTGCTGCCGCCGGCCAAAACAATAGCGTCATACTGACGCATCAGGTCATTTACTTTTATGTTTTTGCCTACGTTGGCATGACATTTAAAAGTAACTCCCTCTTCCTGCATTAAAGCTATACGGCGGTCAATTACCCATTTTTCCAGCTTGAAATCGGGAATACCGTAACGTAATAAACCACCCGGTTGTTCATCACGCTCAAATACAGTAACCGTGTGACCCGCATAATTTAACTGTGCCGCAGCAGCAAGACCCGAAGGGCCGCTGCCGACAACCGCTACTTTTTTGCCGGTTCTTACGTTAGGCGCTTTCCTGGCAACAAAGCCTTTTTCAAATGCTATCTCTATAATATGTTTTTCTATTTCTTCAATAGCTACCGGTGGCTGATTAATCCCTAATACACAGCTCATTTCGCAGGGCGCCGGGCAAATACGGCCGGTAAACTCGGGAAAATTGTTGGTTGATGTCAATATCTCATAAGCCTCACGATACTCTTTTCTATAAATAGCATCATTAAATTCGGGTATCACATTTCCTAAAGGACAACCACTATGGCAAAAAGGAATACCACAATCCATACAGCGTGCTGCCTGGTGATTGAGTTTCTCTTCGGGAAATAGTTCTACAAATTCGCGATAGTCCTGAAGTCTTTCTTCTACCGGCTTTTTCGATGGAGTTTCTCTTGTAAATTCTAAAAATCCTGTTGGTTTACCCATTGTAATTATTTCTGATTTATAATTTCTGATTTGAGATTAAATTTCAAATCATTAAATCTCAAATTATAAATTGTTTTAAGCTATTTGTTTTTGTGCCACTTTAGCCTGCATAATTTTTTTGTATTCGCTTGGATATACTTTTACAAAATTCTTAAGCTGGTTTTCGAAATCGTCTAAAACGAACCGGGCTACGGTACTATCGGTATATTGATAATGCTTTTCTATTTGTTGTTGCAGGAAAGCTGCGTCTTCTGCATCCACAGGATCCAGCTCAACCATTTCCATATTACAGTTACCGGCAAACTTTTGAGCAGCATCATAAATGTATGCAATACCACCGCTCATGCCTGCAGCAAAATTACGGCCGGTAGGACCAAGTATGATAGCGCGCCCGCCGGTCATATATTCACAACCATGGTCGCCCACACCTTCTACAATCATGGTAGCGCCGGAGTTACGTACGGCAAACCTTTCACCGGCTTTACCACGGATATAAGCCTCGCCGCTTGTTGCACCATAGAAAGCTACGTTACCTATAAGACTGTTTTCTTCAGGAACAAAACCTGCATTTTTATCCGGATAGATAATCAGCCTGGCGCCGCTTAATCCCTTGCCAAAATAATCATTGGCATCTCCTTCAAGTTCCAGCGTAATCCCCTTGTTACAGAAAGCGCCAAAACTTTGACCGGCAGTGCCTTTTAACTGGATGTGAATGGTATCTTCTGGCAGGCCTGCATCCCTGTATTTTTTGGTAAGCTCATGAGATAAAATAGTACCCGCTGCGCGATCTGTATTTACGATATCAAATGAGGCTTTTACCGGCGTACCATTTTCCAGGGCCGGCTTAGCTGCTTCAATGAACTTCCAGTCGATAATATCATCTAAACCATGATCCTGCGCTTCATAGTGGTAAATACCTACTCCTTCCTCTGCTGGTTCTTTATAAAGAACAGGAGAAAGATCTAACCCTTTATACTTCCAGTGATCAACGCCCTCTCTTATTTTCAGTTCATCTACCTGACCTACCATTTCATTAACCGTTCTGAAACCCAGTTCGGCCATCAGTTCACGCATTTCCTGTGTGATGAATTTGAAGAAATTTACCACATGATCTGCGTTACCACTAAAGCGTTTTCTTAATTCAGGGTCCTGTGTAGCCACGCCTACAGGGCAGGTATTCAGGTGGCATTTACGCATCATGATACAACCTTCTACTACAAGTGCTGCGGTAGCAATACCCCACTCTTCGGCGCCTAATAACGTGGCAATCACAATATCACGGCCTGAACGCATCTGTCCATCAGTTTGTAAAACCACACGGCTGCGTAATTTATTTTTTACAAGGGTTTGCTGCGCTTCTGCAACGCCCAACTCCCAGGGTAAACCTGCATGGCGAATGGAACTTAGCGGCGATGCACCTGTGCCACCATCATGGCCGGCAATCAGTACTACATCAGCTTTTGCTTTTGTAACACCTGCGGCAATGGTACCCACTCCCGCCTTACTCACCAGCTTCACATTAATACGTGCATGGCGGTTAGCATGTTTGAGATCGAATATCAATTGTGCCAGATCCTCAATAGAATAAATATCGTGGTGAGGAGGCGGAGAGATCAGCCCTACACCCGGAGTAGAGTGCCTTGTACGGCCGATCCAGTCATCTACTTTATGGCCGGGAAGCTGCCCACCCTCCCCGGGCTTTGCTCCTTGTGCCATTTTTATCTGCAGCTCATCCGCTTCTGTTAAATATAAACTGGTAACGCCAAAACGTCCGCTGGCCACCTGCTTGATAGCACTGCGCATACTATCGCCATTTTCCAATGGGGTATAGCGTGCTTCATCTTCACCACCTTCACCGGTATTACTTTTACCACCCAGGCGGTTCATTGCAATAGCCAGGGTAGTATGCGCTTCCCAGCTGATGGAACCAAAGCTCATAGCGCCGGTAGCAAATCTTTTATAAATATTTTCTGCCGGTTCTACTTCATCAATAGAAATAGAAGGGCGGCTGCGTTTAAAGTCGAACAGGCTGCGGATGGTGATTGCCTTTTGACCCTGTTCATCAATCAGCTTCGTGTATTTTTTAAAGGTGTTGTAATCCCCCATCCTTGTTGAATACTGCAATAAATGAATGGTTTGCGGATTAAACATGTGCGCTTCTCCTTTACGCTTCCATTGATAGAACCCTCCGGTGGGTAACAGGTCCACAGGCAGTTGCTTGCGTGTAAAGCTGAAATGATGCTTTGCCAGCGCCTCCCGGGCAATTTCGTCAAGGCCCATACCCTCAATACGGGAGGTAGCATTGGTGAAGTAATTATTCACTACCTCTTTATTAAGACCAATAATTTCAAAAATCTGGGCACCCTGGTAAGACTGAAGCGTGGAGATACCCATTTTGGAGAAAACCTTCAGCAATCCGTCACTTACTGCTTTGATATAATTTTTATGCAGTTCATCTACTGATTTATCAGACTTTATTTTACCTGTTTCTTTTAACAGTTTAATAGTTGAGAAAGCGAGGTAAGGATTAATTGCCGTAGCGCCAAAGCCCAGCAGACATGCAAAATGATGTACTTCCCATACATCTCCGGCCTCTACAACAATACCCACTTTACCACGCAAGCCTTTTCTTGTTAAGTGGTGATGCACAGCAGACACGGCCAGCAAAGAGGGAATAGCAGCGTGATCGCCATCAATGGCCCTGTCCTGCAATACCAGTACTTCAAAGCCGTCGTTCACGGCATCCTCTGCATAACGGCAGAGCCTGTCCAGCGCGCGGCGCATGGAGCCAGGTTTTCCATCAGCTACAAAATAACACTGTATCGTTTTAGCCTGGAAGCTGCCGGTATCAATACTTCTCAGCGTTTCCAATTCGTAATTGGTAAGCACCGGCTGTTTTAGTGCTACAACGTGGCAGTCTTTTTCATCTTCTATTAATAAGCTGCCATTGTTCCCTACAAAGGTAGCCAATGACATTACCATTCTTTCCCTGATAGGATCAATAGGCGGGTTAGTTACCTGTGCAAATAACTGCTTGAAATAGTAACTTAAATGCTGCGGCTGATCGCTCAAAACAGCAAGTGGTGTATCCACACCCATAGATCCGATAGGCTCTTTACCATCGGTAGCCATAGGCGTAATAAGGTTCTCTACATCTTCTGATGTATAGCCAAACGCTTTCTGGTATTTGAAGATCTGGTCTGCTCCCAGGTCGCTGAACATTACACGGGGTTCAGGCAGCTCATTTAAGCGTATTTTATATTGGTTTAACCAATCTCCATAAGGTTTTTTTGAACAGATGTCCTGCTTTAGCTCCTCATCACTAATAATACGGCCCTGCTCCATATCTACCAGGAACATTTTACCCGGCTGCAGCCTTCCTTTTTCTTTGATGATACTCTGGTCAATAGGTAAAGCGCCGGTTTCGGAACCCATGATTACACGACCATCTGTAGTAACGCAATAGCGTGAAGGGCGGAGGCCGTTTCTGTCTAAAGTAGCCCCGATTATTTTTCCATCGGTAAATGAAATGGAAGCCGGACCATCCCAGGGTTCCATTAAACAGGCATGGAACTCATAGAACGCTTTTTTAACAGGATCCATTTCTTCATTACCATCCCAGGCTTCAGGGATCAACATCATCATTACATGTGGCAGCGGACGGCCTGTTAAAGCCAGCAGCTCTACCATATTATCCAGGCAGGCTGAGTCACTCTGGTCATTGCTTACAATAGGAACCAGCATGTCCATTTCTTCTTCTGTGAACAATGGCGATTCAAAGCTGGATTCGGCAGAACGCAGCCAGTTCAGGTTTCCCTGCAAGGTATTGATCTCACCATTATGCGCTATGAAACGGAATGGCTGGGCCAATCTCCATGAAGGAAAGGTATTAGTAGCAAATCTTGAATGCACCAAACCAAATGCACTTACGGCACGTTTATCAGAAAGATCGTTATAATATTCACGCACCTGGTGGCTGGTTAACTGGCCTTTATATATCAAAGTACGGCAGGACAGTGAAGAAATATAAAACCCTACAGCGTCCTTCTTTACGGCATTGCCGGTTATGTGTGTAGCATATTTTCGTAAAACAAAAAGTTTTCTTTCAAACTCGATGGCTGTTTCCACGCCGGCAGGACGCTCAATGAAAACCTGTTCAACAGCTGGTTCTACGCTCAATGCACTGGGGCCAATACCTGAATTAGTGACAGGCACTTTACGCCAGTGGATAACACGCATCCCCATTTTTTCTGCTGCGCGATTAAAGATCTCGCGGCACTCTTCCCGCACCCTCAATTCCATTGGGAAGAAAACCATCCCAACGGCATATGCTTCAATGGCAGGAAGCGTGATGCCCAAATGAAGTAATTCATCATAAAAAAACTCATGAGGAATCTGGATCATAATTCCTGCGCCATCACCAGTATTGGCTTCGCATCCGCAGGCTCCCCTGTGCTCCATGTTCTCAAGAATAGTGAGCGCGTCTGAAATGGTCTGATGGTTTTTGTTGCCTTTAATATTGGCAACGAAACCAATTCCACACGCATCACGCTCAAAAGATGGGTCATAAAGACCTTTGTTTTCTGTCATAGTTCCTTATAAAAAATTTATAAAAATTTTGGTTTTTCAATATGGAGAAGACAATCGAGAGCCGTGTAAATTAATCAAAAAAATTGGAAATTTGACAAAATTGTGACACGGAAGAGATAAAATTATCATTTATCTAAAATTTTTTAAAAATAATTAGATATTATTTAATTTTTATACCGCCGCTACAGGCAATAATATTTGTAATAATATGATCATCTTATATTATACCAGGTAACTAAATAACGCATCATCTTTATTAAGCTCTGTATAGCTGATATGATGCAGTTGCATGCTGCTGATCAGTTGCTGATAGTCATTTTTATTTTTAAGCTCGATACCAACAAGCGCGGGCCCGCTTTCTTTATTGGTTTTCTGCATGTATTCAAACCTTGTAATATCATCATCAGGCCCTAATACATTACTTACAAAATTTTTTAAAGCACCAGGCCGCTGCGCAAAATCTATCAAAAAATAATGCTTTAACCCTTCATATTGCAGGCTGCGCTCTTTTATTTCCTGCATACGGTCTATATCATTATTGCTGCCACTTACTATGCAAACTATATTTTTACCTTTAATAGCATCTCCGAGGAAACTCAGCGCTGCAATGGAAAGCGCTCCAGCCGGCTCCACCACTATAGCATCTTTGTTATACAATTCCAGTATGGTGGTACATATTTTGCCTTCGGGAACCAGGATTACTTTATCCAAAACCTGCTTACATATATCAAAAGTAATATCTCCTACACGCTTTACAGCGGCACCGTCTACAAAGCGGTCGATACTGTTCAATGCTAGAGGATAACCTGCTTTCAGCGCTTCAGTCATGGAAGGTGCTCCTTCCGGCTCTGCACCAATGATTTTCGTAGCCTGACTTACCGCTTTTATAAAGCTGCCAACACCTGCGCATAATCCGCCACCGCCGATAGGAACAATCACATAGTCAATATTTTTCAGTTGCTCATAAATCTCGTAGCCAACGGTAGCCTGCCCTTCTATTACTTTTTCATCATCAAACGGGTGCACAAAGGTCATATTATTCTCTGCGGTAAACTTAATTGCCGCGCTGGCGCAGTCATCATAAGTATCACCGGTTAATATGATATCAATATTATCTTCTCCAAACATTTCTGTTTGTGTTATTTTTTGTTTGGGCGTAATAGAGGGCATAAAGATGGTGCCCTTTATATTTAAGGCCTTGCAGCTAAACGCAAAGCCCTGCGCATGGTTTCCGGCACTGGCGCACACCACGCCACATTCCAGCTTTTCTTTGGGAAGGCTGCTCATCATATTATACGCACCACGCAGCTTGTAAGAGCGCACTAACTGGAGGTCTTCCCGTTTTAAGTAAACATTAGCTTCAAACTGACGGCTTAAAACAGTATTTAATTGTAAGGGCGTTTGTAAAACTATGGATTGTAAACGTTGTGCTGCTGACTGAACTGATTGGACACTCAGGGAATTGGATCGCATAAAACATTTTATTGCTCTGACTAAAATAAAGTACAAAAATACAAATTATGAATGGAGTGAAAATAATACTTCAGGGAAACTCTAATATACACTTCCTACAAAATAATCATATATAAGAACAGATCCGTTATCTTTGGCCACCATATTGATTCTAAACCAACTTAAAGCCCTTTATGTCCAAAATGCCTCTAACCAATGCTTTACATTTTTATTGCAAACTGTATAAACTAAGCGTATTTATTATTATTATTATTGGATCTGCCAACGCTCAAACTATTGGATTTGGAGACCGCGGATTCAGCAGGGGGCAGGTAATACCTGCTAACCACCAGTTCCCGCTCGGAACTAAATTTGTAAATATCTATGTTGGTAACCTCAATGGAACTACACCTTCTCCTGATGGTGCTTTATACTATATACCGCAAGAAGGTTTATCGCAACAAACGGATGGCTGGTTTATGGAGCCAACTGTATTTAATGACGGGGGATTTGCTACTATAACCTGGGTAAACAGTATCAACAGTCTGTATTTTGACCCTAAGGCCCTTATTATTAAGACTACTGATGGTTCACCCTTTAAGTTTATAAGCTTTAAAGCCCATGACGCCCAATGGCAAACATGGGGAAACTATCTCACAGTTATCGGATATAACAATGGCGTACAAGCCGTATCAGAGAATGTCATTTTAGCTTCTCATGTTGCGCCATGGTATTCAACTGTTACGCTTACAGCAGCCGGTTTTGGAAGTGTAGATGAAGTTCGGATTATATATAATACAAATAACCCGGAATTTATAAGCAATAACAATCCCGATGCGAACGGGCTGTATCACTCTTTTGATACTTTTATTTTTGACGCAGTTTTACCTGTTACATTTGGCCCGGTAAATGCTGAAATCATTAATGAGCAATTACGTGTTTCATGGAATACTATATCAGAAACCAACAACAAGCATTTTGAAATTGAAATTTCAAAAAATGGTGAAGATTTTGTTACTATGGCGAAAGTAATTTCAAAAGCTAATAAAGGTAATTCTTCAACACCCCTTCAATATGAAATATCCATTGGTACTGCAACGGCCGGTGCTTTATTAGGATTCGGAGCTTTGTCTTTATTGTTCTCTGTACTGCCTATAAAAAGCAGGAAAGCACAAATAGCATTGACTACAGGCCTTTTGACTATAGCATCATATGGATGCTACAAAAATGATAATAGCCTTGCAGGTATTGACGGGGGAAAAATTTATCTACGCATTGCCCAGGTTGATAAGGATGGCACAACATCTTACAGTAAAATAATTATTGTAAATACAGCCAACCGCTAACAAATGGCATAACTGATATTAAAAGCATTGTTTCCCAAATTAGAGAGATAATGCTTTTGATTTTTAAATAGGAAAATTACCGGATATTAGCAGTTATTATTCCTTTACCAAGCTTTTATAAAAATGAGTTTGCTGTCCAAACATTCTGCTTCGCCGCTTAATATTTTTACTATAATGACCAGCCTGGCAACGCAGGAAAACGCTTATAACCTGTCTCAGGGGCTGCCTGATTATCCTGTAGCGCCTGAGCTGCAGGGGCTGTTACAGGAAGCTGTTACAGAAGGATATAACCAATATACCCCTATGCAGGGATTGATGAAGCTGCGCGAAAATATTGCAGAAGAGCTAAACGAAAGGCATAGCACTGATTATTGCTCGCCCGAAATAATAACCATTACACCAGGTGCCACGTATGGTATCTATACAGCGCTTACCACTATTATTGAAAAAGGAGATGAAGTCATTTATTTAGAGCCTGCATTTGACTGTTATCTGCCGGCTATAGAGATTAACGGAGGCATCCCTGTAAAAATTACTTTGAGCGCCGCTGATAATTTTGCAATAGACTGGCAAAAAATTGCCCGGGCCATCACTGCCAGAACGAAAGCCCTATTGATCAATACACCACACAATCCTACAGGTTATGTATGGACACAGGACGACTGGGACCAATTAGCTGCAATAATTGAGGGCAGAGATATTTATATAGTGTCTGACGAGGTATATGATAGTATTGTTTATGATGCCCATCGCCATGTACCGGGCTTTTTGCAGGAGTCTTTAAACAATAAGGTAATTTCTGTATACTCTTTTGGCAAAGCATTTCATATTACAGGATGGAAGATCGGTTATTGCGTAGCTTCTAAAGAAATAACAGAAGCATTTAAATCAATACACCAGTACCTGACCTTCAGCGTTAACAGCCCTGCGCAATATGCGCTGGCAAAGTACCTCGAAATATATGAAAAAGGTGCTGCAGCAAGTTTGCTGCAAGGAAAAAGAGAGTTGTTGATTGAAGGATTGAAAACATCACGCTTTAAAAAACTACCTACAAGCCAGGGAACTTATTTCCAGCTATATGATTATAGCAATATCAGCGATTTAAACGATGTGGAATTTGCAAAATGGCTCACCACAGCACATAAGGTAGCTACCATTCCTTTGAGCGCATTTTACAAAATGCCACAACCCGATAAGATAATAAGACTATGCTTTGCCAAGAAAGATGAAGTACTGAGAGCGGCTATCCAGCAGCTTGGAAAGCTATGATCGATTATTGGAATATTTAATAATCTATCCATGACGTTTACTTAACGCTTCAGTATAATTGCGAGTGATAACACCCGCAACGGCGGTAACAGCACTGAATAATCAATATTCAACGCGCATGCGCAACAGTACATAAGATAAATAGTCTTTAACTTTACCCTGATCCTTCATACCATTCAACCTCATTTATTGCCATGGCATACGATACAATATTAGCAAACAGGGTTAGGGAACAGCTTGCTGCTGTTCCGGGTTTATCCATAGAAGAAAAGAAAATGTTTGGCGGACTGGCATTTTTAGTAAATGATAAAATGTGCATCAATATAACCGAAGAAGGCCTGATGTGCCGCTACGACCCCGTGCTGGAATATGAAGTTGCCGAAAGAAACGGCTACCAGCCAATGATCATGCGGGGCCGCCAGCTAAAAGGCTATTGCTATGTGACCCCCGAAGGGTTTGCCTCCACAACGGATTTTAATTACTGGATAAAACTATGTTTGGATTACAATGAAGTGGCTAAAGCGGCGAGGAGGAAAAAATAAAGAATGGAAAGTTGTTGCGTTTAGTTAAAACTTTTCGTTTATCGTATAACATATTTAATGTATGCCGTATAGGAAGAAACCATTCTTATTTTTACTGATCATTATCAGTTTTTTTGCCTGCTCAAAAAAGAGCAATGTGGATAATGATATTCCCAAAGATATTCCAGCCTGGCTACAGGAAGCAATTGTACAACTTAAAAACGTTCCAGACAAAGAGCTTTATACTGTTAAAGAGCTCAGGATAAATGGTGCCACTGTTTATATGTTCAGATCGCCAGTGCAATCCTGCATGTATTGCGATTTGTATGATAACAATGGAGTAAAGCTATCGAACCAAATTACTCCTGATACACAAATTGAAAAAGTCAGGAATATATGGCCATCTAATCGCCAATAGTTTGCCGGAGGATAACCCGACCTTCTTCTAATACCAGCTTATGCGTAAGGCATGATGGCAGCTGTGTTTCAAAGTGTCCAACGTAAATAATGGTTACGCCATTTTTACTGATCTCATCTACCAGGTTATTGAAATATTGTGTTTGTTGCTGGTCTAATCCCTGGCAGGGCTCATCCAATACCAATAGCTGCGGGTTTTTAATAATGGTGCGGCCTAATAACGCCAAACGCTGCTTGCCCAAAGGTTGCGTTGCCAGCAGCTCATCCCTCACTTCGTAGAGGTTTAAAAAATGCAGCAGCTCTTCTAACTGTTGCTTTTGAGCATAGCGCAGGCGCTGGTACTGCCCGTTGGCATCAAAAAAGCCGGACGCAAGACTTTGCGAAACAGTAGCATTGGCATCAAAATACCAGTGCAGCTCCGGAGATATCAAACCAGTGCGTTTTTTAATATCCCATATACTCTCACCACCACCGCGCTGCACACCAAACAACCTGATATCATTGGCATAAGCCTGTGGATGGTCCGCAGTAATCAAACTTAAGAGCGTAGACTTTCCCGAACCATTATGCCCCTGCAGCAACCACCGTTCCCCGGCATGAACCTGCCAGTTAATATCTGTAAGCACATATTTTTCGTCATACCGTACATGAATGTCTTTCATGTAAACAAGCTCCTGTGAGGTATATTCAGGTGGGTTGGTAAGAAAAGAGGGAAGCAGCTTCTGAGCCTCACTCCTTGCCCCTTTTGTGTTTCCCCCGAAGGGCGAAATAGAGAACTTCTCATTTACACTATAAGCACTATTTACAATTTTCCCGTTTTTCAATTCTATAAGATGATGAACACACTCCGGCAACTCCATATCATTGCTAATAATAATGAGCGTTCCCCCTTTTGCAGCATACTCATTTAGTAACTGATTAAGATGGGTGCGGGAGTCTTTATCCAACCCCGTATAAGGCTGGTCAATGATAAGCAGCTGCGGGCTTAGCCACAGCGCTTTGATCAATTGTAATTTTTTATGCTCGCCACTGGAGATTTCAAAAAGCTGCTCGTCCAGTACTTTGTCATACTGAAATGTTGTCACCAGACTGTTTAAAGAATCGGTGTTCAACGAGTTTTCTATTCCATGCAGCTCCAGCTCCCGGCCTACAGTTACTGTATCTCTTTTTTGCTGGTGATTGTACCGCTGCTGGTAATAGAAATTCCTGTCGCCTTCGAGATTGGTAAAACGGTACCAGTTTTCTACAAAAAGCGTCCTGGCAGGTAATGCACTTTGCTTGTCAAAATTTATTTCGATGCAGCCCAAATGCTTTACCAGGCCTGCAATAGCCCTGGCCAATGTGGTCTTACCACTTCCGCTTTCGCCGCGTATGAGCCACCCTTCATTTGCTTTTACTGTTAGTGAGAGGTTGTCAATAACGGTTTTGAGGCCGTAATGAACAGAAAGATCTTGTATGTTGAGAATAGCCATTAATAATCGGGGTAAAAGTTAATTGCCACGGAGGCACAGATGTGGTTTTTTAATTGCCGGATGAATTTAAAGCCGTTTAGCTTTTAGAATAAATCTGAATGTGAACTTGTTGGTATACTCGATCTTGTACATCAGACGCTTGACCAAAAAGCTTTAAAATCAGTAACATGTTTTGTTTTTCCTGTCCCGGCATTTTTAATAGCCTTGACAGTTTCGGAGTTAGGCAGATGGCGCGACTTGCCATTATTATTTTTTTTAGTAACGACAGGCGCTGTTGTAATATCCAGCTCTTTTAAAAGCGGCCTGATCAAGCCAGCTTTTTTATCAGGAATATGTATCGTTAATGTTATCATATCTAATACAAAAATACTGCTAATTGGTGGATTTTCGGGGTAACTATAGAGAATAAGCAGAACCCCTCTCAATAGCAGTACAACCTATCACCCTGCGAACGCTGTTAGATGAAGTTTTTATTTATCACCGCCAATGATTTCTAAGGCCTTTTTTAACGCTAACTCTTTAGGTGCTGCCACATCAGGAATTACACCGGTGAAATCATTATCGTTGGCACCTACATTATAATATAACGTACTCGAAATTGTAAGCCTTAAGCCGGAGTTAGGTAAATGGGTTGTTACAATATCTCCAAAACTTTTGATCAAACCACCGCTTTCTTCTCCGACTATAGTACCCCTTTTATAGAATTTAAAGCATTGGACAAAGTCTGCTGCAGATGAATACGTCTGTGAATCGATCAAAAGATATATATTTCCATTGAAGCGCAACGGGTTATCTTGAATGCTGTTGTTATCCAGGTAGAAAGTGTCAATGGTGCCATTTTTTTTATTCAAATATTTTAACACTTCTTCGCCTGGCTGTTTGGAACCTAAGTTTTTCAATAAACGATCTTTATATAATTGACTAAGCTTTACAATGACTTTATCATACTGCCTGAATGGCTTATTTCCTATATATTGAAAAAAAGCATCACCCACATCAGAGTCCCCGCCACCATTGTCAATTAAATTAATTATGATGTTTTTTATTTTTTTATCCTTTATTAATTTGAAGCTTGAATCTGCGAAAGCTTTAAATCCGTTCCAATCAAATTTTTTAAAATCAATTATTGCAATGCTATCTTTAATAATAAGGTTGTAGCTGCGTTTGTTATTTTCAGTATTATTTGTTGAGCGCTGATTAAATTGGTTTAACCTGTTTAAAAGTTCCTTTTGCCTAACCCCTTTTATATGCGTGATACCCGTTTTTTTACCTACTTTATACCTGATTATATAATTGCCATTGGTTTTATAAATAGTTTCAAGATAGAAGCTAAAATTTCTTGAACCATATTCAGCTCTAAAACCCGGATTCTCACCCGTATTCAGGTTAACAATTTCGTTTACTATTGCTTTTGCAGAAACGCCGTTGATACTGATAATTTCTGCGTTATTTGGAATTTCCGGTGGATAGTTGGCTTTAGCATTCTGGCAAACTATATACGGTTCTTGAATTGCCAATTTAAATATATATGGTAACTCGTAGGGGTTTTGCTTATTATAAATATCTTTTGGAATAGGCAGATCTGTATGACCATCCTGTAATTTGGCTAACAGGGGTTCAATTTTTAAATAGAAGTCAATTAAGTCTAAGCTTACTGTCAACTTTTTCTTAAGGGAATTCACCTCTCTGTAAAATTTGTCTTTAGGATATTTGTAATAAGGATTAATGTGTGTTGCCTCAACATAGCTGATTAAGGAGTCAACATCCTGGCTCATTTGAAGTGGTGCCAGCCTTTTGCCATCCTGAGAATAAATTAAACAAGGCAGTAGCAAAGTTGTTGCTATCAATATTTGCTTAAAAAAAATCATAGTTCTGTTTAATATCCATACGATCAAGCCGGGCTTTTTGTTACATTTTTAGCAATGAATGTGGATAACTGATATTCAGCAGGCAAGATTTGGATAATCTATCCAGATAAAAGGGAGACTTAAAAAAATTGCGCGCCTAAGGCGCGCAATGCGGTTCGTTTATATAGGCTGATTTATATTCCCCAGTTGAAGTGATTTCCGATGGTTATCGGAACAACACTGATGAAACCTACTCATCTGCTGGTAAAATAAAAAACAGCATATCTTCTATCGCCTGGAGGCGATAACATAGAAGTACGAGGCGAGGACGCCTCGTACTTCTATATATTAGGCCGTTTTAATCGCCTTCATAGCGGTCATGGCTTTACGTAATACGCGGCCCACTTCTTCTACGGGGTGATTGCGGATGGCGTCATTTACTTCCACCAGTTGTTGATTATCCACAGCGTTGTCCTTGCCCTCGTTGAAGTTTTTACCTACTAAATCGGTATCAACAGTTTTCATGAAATCTGCTAATAAGGGCTTACATGCCTGGTCAAACAGGTAACAGCCATACTCTGCAGTGTCGGAAATAACACGGTTCATTTCAAACAATTTTTTACGTGCAATGGTATTGGCAATTAAAGGCGTTTCGTGCAATGATTCGTAATAAGCAGACTCAGGTTTGATACCTGCTTCCACCATTGTTTCAAAAGCTAATTCCACGCCTGATTTGATAAAGGCTGCCATTAAAGTATAGTTATCAAAATATTCCTGCTCACCAATCTTCATATCGCCGGCAGGCGTTTTTTCAAAGGCAGTCTCGCCGGTCTCTGCTCTCCATTTCAGCAAATTGGCATCACCGTTAGCCCAGTCTTCCATCATTACACGGCTGAACTCTCCGCTCATAATATCGTCCTGATGTTTCTGGAACAAAGGGCGCATAATTTTTTTCAATTCTTCTGATACCTGGAATGCTTTTATTTTGGCAGGGTTGCTTAAGCGGTCCATCATGCCGGTAACACCACCTTGCTTCAAAGCTTCTGTAATTACCTCAACACCATATTGAACGAGTTTGGATGCATACGCCGGATCAATTCCTTTTTCTATCATCTTATCAAAAGAAAGGATAGAGCCTGTTTGCAGCAAGCCACAAAGAATAGTTTGCTCACCCATCAGGTCAGACTTTACTTCTGCAACGAAAGAAGACCTTAGCACGCCTGCACGGTGACCACCGGTTCCTACACAGTAAGCCTTTGCCCAATCAAGTCCTTTGCCTTCAGGGTCATTTTCGGGGTGTACGGCAATTAAAGTAGGCACACCAAAGCCACGCAGATATTCAGCTCTTACCTCACTGCCGGGACTTTTAGGAGCTACCATAATAACAGTAATATCTTTACGTACCTGCATACCTTCTTCAACAATATTGAAGCCATGGGAGTAGGACAATGTAGCGCCCTGTTTCATCAATGGCATTACTGCGTTGATCACGCTGGTATGTTGTTTATCGGGAGTAAGATTGATCACTAAATCAGCAGTTGGGATCAGCTCTTCATAAGTACCTACATTGAAGTTGTTATCCGTAGCGTTTTTCCAGCTTGCCCTTTTTTCTTCTATGGCTTCCTTACGTAAAGCATAAGAAACATCCAGACCACTATCTCTTAAATTCAATCCCTGGTTAAGACCCTGTGCGCCACAACCAACAATTACGATCTTTTTTCCTTTCAGCGCATCAACGCCGTCTGCAAACTCATCGTTACTCATAAATTCGCAAACACCTAATTGATTTAATTGCTCTCTGAGAGGTAGTGTGTTAAAATAATTTGCCATTGTTTATTCGTGTTTTTAATTTTTGATTTTTTGTTGTAAGGATTTATTTTATTAGTGAACTAATCTTCTTAGTGCCTGCGCATAGCCGTAATGCAATGCCTCGTGCGATTGTACCATAGCTATAGCTTCTTCAATATTATTTAATTCCGCATTGAAACTGGTAATATATGGAGTAAAAGACCGGCTTTTAAAAACACCGTTATTATAGTCTGCTTCCAACCGGTCAATATTGCTCAAAGATAAATGTTTAAGAAGATCAATTTCTTCCTGTGCAATAAACGCTTCGGGCTTTGATCCTTTTTTGTAACGCTCAACAAAGCTATTGTCTATATTAAGCGGCAACCCGGAAAAACGATAACAAAGTATCTGTGCAGCTACAACAATATGGCCAAAATTCCATGCTATGTTGTTATTAAACCCAACAGGTACTTTATTTAATTGCTCAATATTTAAACCATTTAACAGTTCAATAAAATTATTGCGTGTTATACGTATGAGTCCAAAATGCTGGTTCATGAAATCTTTTGATAAAATTACATGGTAAAGATCTTTTCTCCCTGCTCCAGGAACTCATTTTCTATTACTTCTTCGCCCGGCTCTTTATACTCAAAATCTTTCAACCTCTGGTGAAAGCCTTCACTTTCTTTCATAATGGCTACACGGGCGCCCCTTACAAATTCTACAAGGTTATACTCTCCCAGTTTTTTAACCAGCTCTTCTGTATCTTCCGTATGCCCTGTAGATTCAAATACGGTAAAATCAGGCCTTACGCAAACTACGCGTGCACCATATTTTCTCAATATCCTTTCTACCACCATTTTTTCGGCCACCTCTTTGGTAGGTACTTTGTATAAAGCAAGCTCCTGCCAAACAATTTCATTGTTAGTATTATAAAAGGCTCTTAAAACCTCTACCTGTTTTTCTATTTGTTTGCACAGTTTTTTTACTACTTCCTCTGTTTCATCTATCAGTATATTAAAACGATGGATGCCATCCACTTCTGAGGAAGAAGTATTAAGGCTGTCTATATTGATTTTTCTCCTGGAGAAAATGATGCAGATGCGTGATAGCAAACCAATATGGTCTTCTGCATAAACGGTGATGGTATATTGTTGTTTCATTGTATTTATGAATTATGATATTGTGAGTGATCAGTAATGAGTAATCAGTAATGAGTGATGAGTGATCAGTAATTAGCAGACTTGATTAATCCTGAAAGTTGTTTATAGCAATTAACAAGAGATTCTTCTAAATACTTAATTTCATCTGCTGTTGTATAATTGAGATCCACAGCTAAATCCATTGCTGCGTCAACCTCTATGACTGAACCTCTTGAAATTTCAAAAAAACGACATCTTTCCGCATTGGATTTTCTTGAGCAGCCTTCAGCAAGATTTAAGTGAGTAGATATCGCGGCTCTGCGTATTTGGCTGACAAGAGAAAATTTTTCTTCCTTGGGGAAAGCTTCTGTCACTTTATAACAGGCTACAACAAATGATCTTGTTAGCTTATAGACATCCATTTTCGTATGTGCCAATTGTAAAAACATAATTTATAATTTAGTACTATTTATAAACGTTCTATTTAGGTCGACAGTTAGGTGATCTGTTATTATGACTCATCATTCATCACTCACTATTTCAGCCTTATTTCGCTTACGCTGCAACCCTGCGGCACCATGGGGAATACGTTATTTTCTTTGCCTACCATTATTTCAAGTACATAACTCCCTTTATGTTCCAGCATAGTTTTTAACGCATCCTTTAAATGTTCACGCCTGTCAATCTTATTGCTTTCTATGCCGTAGGATTTTGCAAGCATTACATAATCCGGGCTGGTGATATTTACAAACGAATACCGCTTGTCGTTAAAGAGCTGCTGCCACTGGCGAACCATGCCAAGGAACTCGTTATTCAATATCAGGATTTTCACATCAGCACCAAATTGCATGATCGTTCCCAGCTCCTGTAAAGTCATCTGAAAACCACCATCACCAATAATAGCCACCACTGTTCTGTCGGGTGCGCCATATTTAGCTCCTATAGCCGCGGGTAGTCCGAAGCCCATAGTTCCTAAACCACCACTGGTAACATTGCTGCGCGTTTTATTGAACTTAGCATAACGGCAGGTTACCATCTGGTGCTGACCCACATCGGTTACAATTACAGCATCGCCGTTGGTCAGCTCGTTAAGCGCATTTAATACTTCGGCCATGCTCATTACGTCACCAGCTGGGTTCATTTCAGGTGCAATACACTGCTCCAGCTCTTCTTTAGCGTATTCTTTAAATTTATCTATCCATGCAGTACGATCTATTTGTTCAACCAAAGCTGTTAGTAATGGCAATGTTTCTTTACAGTCGCCCCAAACAGGAACGGTTGCCTTTACGTTTTTATCTATCTCCGCAGGATCTATATCTAAATGAATTACTTTAGCCTGTTTTGCATATTTATCCAATCTGCCGGTAACACGGTCATCAAACCGCATTCCTACCGCAATCAATACATCACACTCATTGGTCAATACATTAGGACCGTAATTACCATGCATACCTAACATACCAACACCTAAAGGATGGTCGGTAGGCAGGGCGCTTTCGCCCATAATAGTCCACGCAGCAGGAAGATTGGCTTTTTCAATAAAAGCGGCAAATTCCTTTTCTGCTTCGCCCAATATTATGCCCTGTCCAAATACTACAAAGGGTTTTTCGGCTTTATTAATCAGCTCCGCTGCCTGCCTAATATATTCCTGCCTTACAATAGGCTTGGGGCGATAGCTGCGCACATGAGTACATTTTTCATAGCCGGGAAATTCAAACTGCTGTACCTGTGCATTTTTAGTAATGTCTATCAAAACGGGGCCGGGGCGTCCGCTGCCTGCAATGTAAAACGCCTTGGCCAATACATGGGGGATTTCATTGGCATCTGTAACCTGGTAGTTCCATTTGGTAACCGGTGTTGTAATATTGATCACATCTGTTTCCTGGAAAGCATCTGTTCCCAGTAAATGAGCAAACACCTGCCCAGTAATACAAACCAAAGGGGTTGAATCGATCTGCGCATCAGCCAGGCCTGTTACAAGGTTGGTTGCGCCTGGTCCGCTGGTAGCAAATACTACGCCTGTTCTTCCACTGGTACGGGCATAGCCCTGGGCGGCGTGAATACCACCTTGTTCATGACGAACCAGGATATGTTCTATTTTGTCTTTATAATCATAAAGGGCATCATAAATTGGCATAATGGCCCCACCTGGGTAACCGAAAATAATTTCGGCTCCTTCTGCAAGTAAACATTCAATAACCGCTTTGCTTCCCGACATGGTTTCGGTTGGCTGGGTGTGCGCTGTGGCTGTTTCTTTTTGTATTTCAAGAGTATTCATAACTCAACATTTTTATTTTTAAAATTGTTCTTTCAAAGTTTAAATCCGATGCGTTCTCGTCCATTCCATTTTCTTTCTGCAGCTTTTTCATCTAAGAGATTCTCTAACGCATCATAAATTTGATTTAGTTGTACATCATGCCCACTGACTCGCTCCTTTAATTCTTTCAGTTGTTCTTTCAAATCACTTTGTTGTATTAATATACGCCTCACTTCTACAAATGCCCGCATAATAGCGATGTTCATTTGGATGGCCTTATCGCTATTTAAAACACCACTTAGCATAGCTACGCCCTGTTCGGTAAATGCGTAAGGAAGGTATCTTGTGCTTATTCTACTGTTTAAGGTCACAAATTGTGATCTTTGGCCGATCTGATTATCAATCATTTGTGTATAATCAGTCACAAATTGCTCTTTCAAAGATTTCCACTCTTCAGCAGCAAGTCTAAACATAAAATCACCGGGAAAGCGTTTTATATTCCTCTTAACAGCCTGGTTAAAAACCCTAGTTTCCACCTCATACAAAGCAGCCAAATCGAAGTCGAGCATCACACGCTCACCTCTGATCTCATAAATCCTGTTTTGTATGGACTGTATAATTTGCATAATCTCACCCCCGCTCCTCTCCTTTGGAGAAGGAAGCAGGCCCTTTATTTTAAAATTCCATTTTATTTTTAAATCTCATTTGACCAACTCTTTCAAAGCCCTCCCTTTGGGAGGGTTGGGTGGGCTTTAATCCTCATCCGTTACACACCCCTCGCTCGCATCTTTTACCAGCTTGGCATACTTGTACAGCACTCCATTCTTTGCTTTCAATTCAGGTTGTTTCCAATTTGCCCTGCGTTTTGCAATCTCCTCATCCGGTACTTTAAGTGTGAGTTTATTATTTACCGCATCTATTTCAATAATATCATCATCCTCAACAAAGCCTATCAGGCCGCCTTCAAAAGCTTCCGGTGTTACGTGTCCTACCACAAATCCATGCGTACCGCCACTAAAACGCCCGTCAGTAATAAGGGCTACAGACTTTCCTAACCCTGCACCAATAATAGCGCCTGTAGGCTTCAGCATTTCGGGCATACCAGGGGCGCCTTTAGGGCCTTCATTTTTAATTACCACTACATCACCGGCCTTTACTTTACCACTCGACAGCCCTTCTATCAGTTTCTTTTCTCCGTCAAATACACGGGCGGTTCCTTCAAACCGTTCGCCCTCTTTACCGCTGATCTTTGCAACGCTTCCTTTTTCGGCAAGATTACCGTACAATATCTGTAAATGGCCTGTTTTTTTAATCGGCTTATCCAAAGGCATTACAATATCCTGGCTCTCAAAATCCAGGTCGGGCACATTTTCCAGGTTCTCTGCAATGGTTTTACCGGTTACAGTTAAACAGCTTCCGTCAATCAAGCCGTTCTTTAATAAATACTTCATTACAGCAGGAACACCGCCTTTTTCATGCAGGTCCTGCATCAGGTATTTCCCGCTGGGTTTAAAATCAGCTAACACAGGCACCCTGTCGCTGACAGCCTGAAAATCATCCTGTGTTAAAGAAATACCCACGCTTCTGGCCATAGCCAGCAAGTGCAGCACAGCATTTGTGCTGCCTCCTAATACCATGATCACAGTAATAGCATTTTCAAAAGCCTTACGTGTCATAATATCGCGCGGTTTAATATCCTTTTCTAATAAAAGGCGGATATACTTCCCCGCTTCCAGGCATTCACGCTTTTTATCTTCACTTAATGCGGGATTGCTGCTGGAATAAGGTAAGCTCATCCCCATAGCCTCAATGGCCGATGCCATAGTGTTGGCCGTGTACATACCTCCGCAGGCACCTGCACCGGGACAGCTTCTTTTTACAATTTCTTTAAAATCGCCTTCATCAAGCTTTCCTGCAATTTTTTGCCCCAAGGCCTCAAATGCCGAAACAATATTTAAGTCTTGCCCTTTATAATGTCCGGGAGCAATAGTACCACCGTATACCATTATAGCCGGGCGATTTAAACGCCCCATAGCCATTAAAGAGCCGGGCATATTTTTATCGCAACCGGGGATAGCAATTAACCCATCATAATACTGCGCACCACAAACAGTTTCTATAGAGTCTGCAATTACATCGCGGCTTACCAGTGAATAACGCATACCGTCTGTACCATTGCTCATGCCATCGCTTACGCCAATAGTATTAAAGATCAGTCCTACCAGGTCATTCTCCCATACGCCCTTTTTTACATCTACAGCCAATCCGTTCAGGTGCATATTACAGGGATTACCATCATATCCCATGCTTACAATGCCCACCTGTGCCTTTTTTAAATCATCTTCTGTTAATCCCAAAGCATACAACTGCGCCTGTGCGGCAGGTTGTGTAGGATCTTGTGTTATAGTTTTCGAGTATTTGTTTAATTCGCTCATAAAAAATAGTTATTCGAGTTTCCTTATAGTTTAATCTTCTAAATAATTTTTAATAATCAATAGTCAATGCTTAATAGTTAAGCGTAAAAAAGAAGCTACCTTTTATTTATTATTTCCCCGGCAGTGTTTATATTTCCTGATACAATTAGCCTTTTTGTCTTACACATTTGTCTGAAGCATATTGATTATTGCGTATTGGCTGCAGAATAGTTGCTTACCTTATCCGCCATCTCTTTCAGATCACTGTCTTCCACTTCTTTTTTAGCATCTGCCACGTTTAAAAACTGCTGGTATAATTCATCTACCTGGTTACGGTCAAATTCATAGCCCAGGTTCTTAAAACGGTAAGCCAGGGCGCTACGGCCACTGCGGGCGGTAAGTACAATGCGGCTCGTGTCTGCACCTACTTCTTCAGGAGCTATAATTTCGTAAGTGGTGGCTTCTTTCAGGAACCCATCCTGATGAATACCTGAAGAATGAGAGAATGCATTGTCACCGACGACGGCTTTATTAGGCTGGACGACCATACGCATGGTATCTGATACGAGGCGGCTCATAGGGAGCAATCTTTTTGTATTAATACTTGTGGTAAGATTTAATTCAGGATGCTTATTAATGACCATTACCACTTCTTCAAGCGATGTATTACCGGCTCTTTCTCCAATACCGTTGATAGTGCATTCTATTTGTCTTGCACCACCCATCACTCCGGCAATGGAGTTAGCTGTAGCCAAACCCAGATCATTATGGCAATGGCAGGATAAAATGGCTTTATCAATATTAGGAACGTTATTAATAAGGTAGGCCATTTTTTCCTGGTATTGATGAGGCAGGCAAAAGCCTGTGGTATCAGGAACATTAACAACTGTTGCACCTGCTGCAATTACTGCTTCTGTTAATTGAGCTAAAAACTGAAGATCGGCACGGCCGGCATCTTCTGCATAAAATTCAACATCAGGAACCAGGTTCCGCGCCAGCTTCACCGCGGCAACAGCACGCTCAATAATATTTTCCCTGGTAGTATTGAATTTGTATTTAATGTGATTATCTGAAGAGCCAATACCTGTATGAATACGCGGAAGAACTGCGGGCTTCAGGGCTTCAGCAGCTACTTCAATGTCTTTTTGCACCGCACGGGTAAGGCCTGCAACGGTAGCGTTTTTTATTGCTTTTGAAATTTCGTTTACAGATGTAAAATCCCCGGGGCTTGAAACGGGAAAGCCTGCTTCAATAATATCAACACCTAATGCTTCGAGCTCAAGAGCCAGCTTTATTTTTTCTTCCGTGTTGAGCTTGCAACCAGGAACCTGCTCTCCGTCTCTCAGCGTAGTGTCGAAAATGAAAACTTTGTCTTGTGCCATAAATTTTGAATCGTTATGAATGAATAAATTGCGGTCAGATTTTTAACGCGAAAATCACGTTAATAAAATCTGTCTATAAAAGTAAACAATTACTATCTTGTGTAAGAAACTATATTGTAGGCGGATTTACATCATATAAGTTTTGATTTTTTTTCTTATTTTATTGATTATCAATAATTAACAGGTATATAAATTACAATGCCCAGTAGAAGTACAGATGCCCTGTTTCAGTTGATCAAATCTCTTGAAAAGTCGGAAAAGAGAAACCTGAAGCTGTTTGTGAACCGTAACTCCGGTTCGGAAAGCCTTAAAAGCCTCCAACTTTTTGATGCGCTGGACAAAATGAGCGAATACGATGACGCACTGGTCCTGAAAAAAGCGCCCAGCATAAAAAAACAGCAGCTTTCCAATACCAAGGCATTATTGTATCGCCAGATATTAAGCAGCCTCAGGGTGCTGAAGGATGAAAGAAACACAGATCTTCAGCTACACGAGATGCTGGACAATGCCCGTATTCTTTATAATAAAGGGCTTTATCATCAAACCTTAAAGATCTTAGAACGCATAAAAGAGTTTGCGAGAACACACAATCAACTCACGTATCTGCAGCAGGCTTTATTTTTTGAAAAGAAAATTGAGGCATTATATATAACCCGGAGCCTGCAAACACGAGCCGGTGAGCTTTCTGCCGAGGCTGATACAGTTAACAAAACTATTACGAATATTAATGCATTATCCAACCTTACGTTGCTCCTGTATGGCTGGTATATTCAAAACGGTCATGCCCGGAATGAGAAAGACCTGAAAACAGCACAGCAATTTATTGAAGCCCATCTGCCTGCTGATACCGGGAATTCTTTTTACGAAAAAGTGTACCTGTACCAGTCTTATGTGTGGTATGCTTATATCAAGCTCGATTTTCTGATGTATTACAGGTATTGCCAGAAATGGGTGGATGTATTTGAGCAGCATCCCAGGATGATAGAAACCGAAACGGCCATGTATGTAAAAGGCATGCATAACCTGATGAGCGCACATTTCAACCTGCTGAATCATGATAAGCTGGCCTTATGTATTAAGAAGTTCAAGCATTTTGCACAGTCATCTCTGATCCAGGATACAGATAATAACCGTATTGTCACTTATGTTTATTTATACACGGCCGTTATCAACCTTCACTTCCTGGAAGGCACTTTTCACAAAGGAATAAAGATGGTCCCCTTCCTGGAGAAAATGTTAGTGGAGCATGCCCGTTATTTAGACCGCCACCGGGTAATGGTGTTTTATTATAAGATAGCCTGCCTCTATTTTGGCAGCGGGGATAACGGGAAGGCTATAGATTATCTGAACCGGATCATTAACCAGAAAGATGACCTGCGCACAGACCTGCAATGCTATTCAAGGCTGCTGCACCTGATAGCTCACTATGAACTGGGCAATTATAATTTACTGGAATACCTTATCAAATCAGTGTATCGCTATATGGCTAAAATGGGAAACCTGAGCAAGGTAGAAGAAGAGATGTTCCGGTTCCTGCGCCATGCTTTTAAGTTTAACGAAAGAACTATTAAACCCGAATTTGAAAAGCTACTGAATAAGCTGAAAAAATACCAGAATCACCGGCTGGAATCCAGGGCCTTTGCTTACCTGGATGTGATCAGCTGGCTGGAAAGCAAAATCTCGGGCATTAATGTACAGGATGTGATCCGGAAGAAATACTTAAACGAACAAAGAGAAAACAATACCTGACAAGAGCGAATTAATCAAACACATAAACCGGTACTTTGATACTGCTAATGCGGTGCACAACATTTTTGCTGTAGGTGATAACACACCACAGCTGGGTCCGCAGTGGCAGGGTGTTATCATCCGCCACAAAATATAAGCTAACCGGCACGTTAATGCTGTTGAATGTATTCAAAAGAAAAACCGTTGCAAAGATCTTATGCAACGGTTTTTTTATCATTTTACTTTCAGATTATTTCAGGTTCATATCGCTGATAATACCTTTAATTTTGGCATCCAGCTTTGCATTCACTTCATCAAACATCTCAGGGCTTTCCAGCTTTTCCTTTACACTAAAGTAAAACTTGATCTTAGGCTCAGTACCGCTCGGCCTTGCAGATATGAGAGATCCATCTTCTGTTATAAACTGCAATACATTGGATTTAGGCAGGCTGATAGCTGATGTTTCTCCTGTTTGAACATTGGTGGCGGTACTGTTATCATAGTCCAGTACGCTTACCACTTTAACTCCACTGATCTCTTTAGGCGGGTTCTCCCTAAAGCCCTGCATCATGGCTGCTATCTGCTGCTGGCCATCCATTCCTTTTTTAGTAATAGAGATCAGGTCTTCTTTGTAAATGCCATATTTAACATACAATTCAAGTAGCTTGTCAAATAGCGTTTTTCCCTTGTCTTTTTCATAAGCCGCCATTTCGCATAACAGGGCTACAGCGCTTATAGCGTCTTTATCCCTGATCTTATCTCCTATCATCAGGCCAAAGCTTTCCTCCCCGCCAATAACATAATTTTCCTTTCCTTCCTTCAGCCTTATCATTTCGGCAATCCACTTAAAACCGGTGAGCACACGGTAGCAGGTAACCCCGTTCCCCTTTGCCAGATCATCCGCCATTCCTGTTGTTACAATGGTGGTAATGATCATATCATTAGGTTGGTTAATCCCTTTTTCTTTCCGGGCCTCGAGCAAATAATTAAAAGCCAGCACAGCCGTCTGGTTACCGTTCATCAGCACCCATTCACCTTTATTGTTTTTAATACCTATACCTACACGGTCGGCGTCAGGATCAGTTCCCAGTAAAATATCAGCATCCAGTTCCTTTGCCTTTTGCAAACCAATGCTCATGGTATCTTTCTCTTCCGGGTTAGGATAAGATACTGTAGGAAAATTGCCATCAGGAGTTTTTTGTTCCTCCACAATATGCACATTTTTAAACCCGAATCTTTCCAGCACCTGTGGCACTAATGTAATACCCGTTCCATGAATAGGCGTATAAACAATTTTAAGGTCGCTGTGCTTTTCAATTACTTCGGGGTACACGCTTAGCCCTTTCACCATTTCGATATACTTTTCATCTATATCTTTTCCTATAATGGTAATATTGGCTTCTCCCCCGCTCCACTTTACATCATCCACAGAGTGTATCTTTTCAACTTCCCGGATCACATTTTTATCATGGGGCGGAACCAGCTGGCCGCCATCATTCCAGTAAGCTTTGTAACCGTTATATTCTTTAGGATTATGTGAGGCGGTACACACCACCCCACCCTGACAGCCCAGGGTTCTTATAGCAAAAGAAAGCTCCGGCGTAGGGCGGAGGCTTTCAAATAAAAATACCTTAATACCATTGGCAGCAAAAACATTGGCAGTAGTTTCTGCAAAAAACCGGCTGTTATTGCGACTATCATGTGCAATAGCTACTTTCACCTCGCCATCAGTAGACTGCTTTAAATAATTAGCATAACCCTGTGTAGCCATTCCCACCGTGTATTTGTTCATACGATTGGTGCCCACACCCATAATGCCCCGGAGGCCTCCCGTTCCAAATTCCAGATTCTGATAAAAAGAATCAGCAAGTTCGTTTGGGTTGTCAGATTGTAATGTTCTGATCTCGTTTTTAGTATTTTCATCATAATTGCCCAGCAACCATTGATCTACTTTTTGTTGAATTGTACTATCCATAAAAGTTTGTTTAGGTGCTGAAGATACTAATGTTACACCTTAATGCAAAGTAAAGATTTATTCATTTTTATGGGGCCGGCAGGCAGGCAAACACATCTTAAATTCAAGTCCAAAGCAAATAATATCACCCTTTCAGGGTTTGCAAATAACCGGACAATTAAGCCTGAAAGCCCGCCTGCCGGACGGACAGGGCTGACAGGATTATAAAACAAGAGTAACCGTGTTAAAAAAACTCCGAAGGAGTGACATAAGCATAGGAACCCGCAAAATCAGATGCGTTTGCCCTTGGCCGGCAGAGAATATAGCTCATCAAAATTGCCACAGTCCACCCCGCTAAAACGGGGCCCGCTTGTACTACATTACTTATGGCAGCCCTCATAATCGTCCAGAATCATCTGTATTTGCCATCGTATATCATTACGTGGATATACTATCAATAACTTCCTTAAACAATTGAAAAGAACGCTCCTTTTTTTGCTGGTCAAAGACCTGGGTAGCGATCATTATTTCCTGTATGCCTGTGGCTTCCAAAAACCCCGAGAGATGACGTGCAATGGTATTTTTATCGCCGATAAAAGAATTAGCAAGCATCTGTTTTACACCGTATTCCTGCTCGGGGGTCCAAAGATACCGCAGTTCCCCCGGATCAAAAGGTGGCTGTAATGGCGCCCGCTCATTGGTAAAAATACCCATGAACATTTTGTATAAAGAAGTGGAAAGAAAGACTGCTTCTTCATTTGTTGCTGCTGCAATTACATTTACACAGGCCATCGCATAAGGTTGCTGCAATACAGCTGACGGTTGAAAGTACTCCCTGTAAATAGAAAGCGCCTGCATTAACTGCGCCGGGGCAAAGTGCGCTGCAAAAGCGTAAGGCAATCCCAACTGTGCTGCCAGGTAAGCGCTGTCTGTGCTGGAACCCAGGATCCAGAGCGGCACTTCCACCCCTTCGCCCGGTAAAGCCCTGACTTTAGCACCGGCATTTTCAGAACTGAAATAGGTTTGAAGCTGTTTGATATGCGCCCTGAAATCATACGGCGCATTAACAGGGCTGTTCCGGATGGTCATAGCTGTTAAGCCATCTGTACCAGGTGCACGCCCCAGACCCAGGTCAATTCTGCCGGGATATAACGATCCCAAAGTGCCAAACTGCTCCGCAATAATTAATGGAGAATGATTGGGTAACATAATCCCCCCGGAGCCTACACGGATGGTAGTGGTACCTCCTGCCACATAGCCAATTAAAACAGATGTGGCTGCACTGGCCACGCTTTCCATATTATGATGTTCGGAAAACCAGTAACGCGTATAACCCTGGCTTTCCGCAAAGCGGGCAGTTTGTAAGCTTCTTGCAAAGGTTTGCTGAAGGGTATCATCCTGGCAAACTGTTGCCAGGTCTAATACCGAATATTTTATATTACCCCGTACGGAATGCGTCATAAAAGTATTATTAAGCGGCTGTCTTCGTCTTCAGCCTTTCAGTTTTCTTAGCCTGCTCCCTTTTGGCAAGGTTAATAAAAAATACACTGCATAAAATAACAGCCAGCCCCAGCAGCTGCATCGTTGTTAAACGGTCGTGATTGATCCATACACCTAACAGAACAGCCACTAAAGGATTCACATAAGCATAGGTGCTTACCTGCGCCGGGCTTCTTACACTTAGTAAAAATACATAGGCGCTATACCCAATGATAGAACCAAAAACAACCAGGTAAGCTGTTGCCATCCACGCCTGTGCCGGGATCTGCGACCACTGAACGGCTGAAAAATCTTTATTGAACAAGCCTACCAGCAAAAAAGCAAATCCTGCCGCAAACATCTGCCAGGCGGCGTTTACCGATTGGGAAATATTACGCACCCTGTATTTTGAATATAAAGATCCCAAAGACCAGCTGATGTTTGCTGTGCACAGTACCAGTAAAGCAACAAAAGTGCTACTATAACCGGTAGCTGCTATTTTCTCATAAAATAAGGCAATAACGCCTAACAGGCCAATAGCTACGCCCAGGAGCGTAAATTTGTTACTGAAATTTTGTTTCCAGTTTATTTTATCCAGCAATAAGAACCACAAAGGCGCCGAAGCCAGGAAAATGGCAACAAACGAGCTGGGCAAAGACTGTTCGGCCCATATTACCGCACCGTTTCCCAGAAAAAGCATCAGCACACCACTTATTGCAGAAGGCAGCACGGCGGCTTTATTCCAGATCTTTTCCCGGCGAAAAGCCACCCATAACAACATTATGATTCCTGCAACAAAAAAGCGTACAGCGCCTAATATAGCAGGCGGCATGCTTTTAACAGCCATTTCTATAAAGAAATACGTTGATCCCCAAATAATGTAAACAGCGGCAAAAGCCAGTATAATCAATACAAATGATGGTTCTTTTTTGTTCATAACAATTAAGGGCAGGAGCCTTTCATAACCTATCCTAACAAATGCAAAGTAAAATGGTTTACAAATATGCCTCCATTCCTTTTTTTATGATTTTCCCAATATACCTTCCCCTGCATTTCCTATGAATATTTATTATAGTTTTGGGTCATGAGGAACTTCTATATTCCGAAAACATTCGGGATTCATTCATTCTTTGTATAATTTATGAATAAAAAATTTCATGTACGTTTGCAGCCAATTATTTGTACAGCATGAAGAAACGTTCCTCTTTTTTTATAGCACTTGTATTTGCAGCAGGCATTATTAGCTGTAAGGACAATAAAAACGGTAATACCGCCACCAGTAAACCTGCAACGGATAATATCATTCCTGCCATCAGTTTATCGCTTATTAAAACCTATCCACACGACACGGCTTCATTTACACAGGGACTGGTTGTTTATAAAGGTCAATTATATGAAGGAACAGGAGGCGCAGCGTATGATGTAGTGGGCAGCAAATTTTCGCGCTTAATGAAAATTAACCTGGAAACGGGTAAAGCTGAAAAATCACTTGACCTCGACCCAAAATATTTTGGAGAAGGTATTACTATTTTAAACGATACCGTTTATCAGCTTACCTGGCGTGAAAATAAAGCTTTTGCCTATACACTTCCTGATTTTAAAAAAGTGAAAGAATTTGATATCACCACTGAAGGTTGGGGCATTACTACCAATGGCAAAGAATTAATTGTAACAGATGGTACCGGGAACTTATACTTTTATGAACCATCCACTTTCAAATTGCTGCATACACAATCCGTAACATTCAATGGTGAATTAGCCTATAACCTTAATGAACTTGAATATATTGATGGTTTTATTTACGCAAATGTATGGCAGCAGCCATATATCTTAAAAATAGACCCTAATAACGGACTGATAACAGGAAGGATAGATATTTCAGATATCTGGGAACGCGTAAACAGTAAAGAACCCAATAATGTACCCAATGGTATTGCTTATGATGCTGACACCAAAAAGATCTACATCACCGGTAAGAAATGGCCTGAATTGTACGAGGTGCAGTTAGGACAATAATACCTTCCTCCTTAGCAAGTATGGGCTAAATAATATTATTTAGTGGCCGCTGGTTAATTGCCACAGATACACAGATATTTTATAAAAATAAATGGATAGGTTTAACACAAAATAGTTTTGCATTTTTGTAAGTTGACGAAATTTCTTTGTGCAAGGGTTTGAGAATTATTTACAAATTTACTTGCAGAAAAATAGTAGCAATATGTTAGTATATTCTGTTAAACTAAGTATCAAAGGATTTCCGTGCATCTGTGGCATATTTACTTTTTCACTAAAGATTCAAAAGATATCCCAACCCTATTTAGCCCGGACAACATAAATAACCGAGCAGCATTGCTGCACATTGCCAACAGCATTAATATTGGATGCCAGGCCGTGCAAACCGGCGCTAACATAGTTGACCTTACCGGTTTTGTATTTGCTGCTCAGCATATCCACATAAAAACTGTCGAACCACATAGGCAGCATCCCCGCAATCTCTAATCCATGTTGTTCCATTAGCGTTTGCATAGCCTTTGGAGAAAAATGATACAAATGCCTGGGCACATCATAGCCAGCCCAATACTTTCCATACACCCGGGCATCCTTGGTGGTATAATTAGGTACCGCAATAAATAATACACCATTTTTAGCCAGCAGCTTTTTCATTTGCTCCACATACTCATGCAAGGCATGTACATGCTCCAGCACATGCCAAAGTGTAACAGCATTGAAGCTACAGGAATCTAACGAAAACAAAAGGTGAGAAGGATTGGATTCTACGCCATATTCCGTTCTTGCCAGCTCCCTTGCATCGGCATCGGGTTCAAGGCCAGACACCCGCCAGCCCTGCAACCGCATAGTGTGTAAAAAAGTACCCGTTCCGCTGCCAACATCCAGTAAATTACCTGTTTGCAGTCCTGTATATTTTTTTACCACAGCAGCTTTTTGCTTCATGGTACGAACGCGTACCCTTTGGTATAAGCGGTTGATTAGCCCTTTATTTGTATTGGTATGCGAAATATAATCTTCGGATTTATAGTATTGGCCTATCTCTTCCAATACCGGCACATCCTGCGTAAATCTCAGTGTACAATCATTACAGTGAACTATCTCAAACTCCTTGCCGCTAACTGTGTAATCCTTTACATTGAAAACAGGCTGCAGATTGTGTGACTTACAAACAGGACAATGTGTATAATGAATAACTGGCATTAGTTAAATACTTAATATCCGTACAGCGAACCTTCGCCAGGCTCAGGACGACAGTACGGACAGGGTGAGGTTAAACGGCAAAACTGGTTCCGCAGCCGCAGGTGCTGCTGGCATTAGGATTAGAAAAGGTAAATCCACGGTTATCCAGACCTTCGCTCCAGTCTATTTCCATTCCGGCTAAATACAACTCATGAGACTTATTAATAATACAGGGAATGCTCTCTATTTCAAACTCCTTATCATTACCCTCTTTGGCATCAAAACCTAAAATATAGCTCATGCCGCTGCAACCACCACCCTTTACTCCTACACGCAGGTACTGTGCCTTATCAAAGCCAGGTTCATTCATCAGTCTTTTTATTTCTTTTACAGCTCCGGCGGTTAAACTTACCGGGCTGTTGGCTATAGTAGTATCCATAGTGCAAAATTAATTAAAACAAATCTATTATTATGTCATCGTTCGGTAACCTGGTCTATAAACATAACATCCCTACGGGATGTGCCCACACGATACGGGTTAGGATGAACGCATAAATTCAAAATCTAAAATTGACATATTGCTGCTCTTCCCCTCCCGGATGAAATATTCTATTGAAAATGTCGCTGCCGCTTTACTCCTGAAAAGCCAGCTATCTGGTCAAATAAGCCTGTAGGGCTGACAGGATTATAAAAACAAGAGTACGCGCGATTTAAAACTCCGCAAGGAGTGACATAGAGCAAGGAACCCTTCAAAATCAGATGCGTTTGTCCTGCCTGCGGTCAGGCCAGCTACACAGATTTACTTAATTTATGCAAACTACAATATATAATTCTCCATCTATCTGAATTACTGCTGTAGAGCAGACTGCACGACTCTGTGTTTACAGCAAGATCGATTTTAAATAATCTGGTCAGACCGAGACGGTCAGACCAGGTTATTTATCAAATTTCTTCCTCAGTGCATCAAGGCTGGACTGGAAGTTGTTCTTTGGTTTATAGCTCACCGCGGTACCTTTGGGCATATTGGTGCGCGGCCTTTGTTCTGTTTTATTCTCCTCCTTCATGCTTAACGCAATACGCTTACGGGAAGCATCCACTTCCAGCACGGTTACCATTACTTTCTGGTTCAGCTTTACTACTTCATTAGGATCGCTTACATATTTATTGGCTAAATGAGAAACATGCACCAGGCCATCCTGCTTTACGCCTACATCCACAAAAGCGCCAAAATTGGTAATATTGGTAACAATACCCGGCACTTTCATCCCCGGCTTCAGATCAGCCATAGTGGCTAAACCCTCGGCAAAGCGAAACTCTTCAATCGTATCACGTGGATCACGGCCCGGCTTTTCCAGCTCCTTCAATATATCTTCAATGGTATATGCTCCTGCTGTTTCACTGATAAAATCACGCGGGTTTATCTGTTTCCTCACATCAGGCTTTGCTATAATATCGTTTACAGTGCAATGCAGTTTTTTTGCCATCTCTTCTACAATCCCATAGCTCTCCGGGTGCACCGCAGAATTATCTAAGGGATTTTCTGCATTAGGTATCCGCAGAAAGCCTGCGCATTGCTCATAGGCTTTAGGGCCAAGCATAGATACTTTCAGCAGTTCGCCGCGTGAGGTAAATCCGCCGTTCTTATTCCGGTATTCTACAATATTCTTTGCTGTTGTTGATGTAAGACCAGACACATAAGTCAGCAAATGTTTACTCGCAGTATTTACATCAACACCTACATAGTTCACGCAGCTTTGTACTACGTTGTCCAGGCTATCTTTGAGGCGATTTTGATTCACATCGTGTTGATACTGACCTACACCTATACTTTTAGCATCTATTTTTACCAGCTCGCTTAACGGATCTAACAAGCGACGGCCAATGCTGATAGCGCCACGCACGGTAACATCTTCATCAGGAAACTCTTCACGCGCTACTTCACTTGCTGAATAAATAGAAGCACCGCTTTCGTTTACCATAAATATGGAAACAGGTTTGCCAAAGTCTATACCCCGTACCAGCTTCTCTGTTTCCTTGCTGGCAGTACCGTTACCATAACCGATAGCTTCAATGTTATATTTACCAACAAGATCTTTAATAGTGGCAATAGCGCCCTCCCATTCATTTTGAGGCGCATGAGGATAGATGGTTACATACTTCAGGAAAGTTCCGTTTTCGTCCAGGCACACCACTTTACAACCTGTTCTGAAGCCCGGATCTATAGCCAGTACTCTTTTGCTTCCTAAAGGCGAGGCCAGTAATAGCTGGCGCAGGTTCTCAGCAAACACACGGATCGCCTCCTCATCGGCAGCGGTTTTGCTGCTCATGCGAAATTCTGTTTCTATTGCAGGTTTAAGTAAGCGGCTGTACGCGTCTTCTGTTGCCAAAGCCACTTCCTGGCCTGCTTCACCAGAAGATTTTACAAATACATTTTTCAGCTCACCAATAGCCGAATCTTTTTCGATAGCAATATCCATGATCAGGAAACCTTCTTTTTCTCCACGCCTGATCGCTAACAGCCGGTGCGAGGGACAATCAGCCAGCGGCTCTTTAAAGTCGAAGTAATCACGATACTTCTGTGCCTCTTCCGTTTCTTTTTTTGTTGTCAGCACACGCGCAGCAATTACAGCGCTTTCCTGGAACATAGAGCGCACCAGCGTTCTGGCCTGCTCGCTCTCAGATACCCACTCGGCAATAATATCCCTGGCGCCCTGCAAAGCTTCTGCTTTGTCTTTTACCTGCTCATTGACAAAGCAGGCTATTTCCTCCTCACCAATATTTTTCTCCTGCGAAAAAATTAATTGTGCCAAAGGTTCCAGCCCCTTTTCAATAGCCACAGTGGCCCTGGTTTTACGCTTGGGTTTATAGGGCAGGTAAATATCTTCCAGCTCTGTGGCAGAGATACAATTTTCAATGCGCAGCTTTAATTCGGGAGTGAGCTTACCCGCAGCTTCTATGGTCTTCACCACAGTATCCTTACGCTTTATCAGCTCATCATAATATTTTATCTTATCAATTACGTTTCCTACCTGCACTTCATCCATATTGCCGGTAGCTTCTTTCCTGTACCTGCTGATAAAAGGAATGGTGGCGCCTTCTTCGTGCAATTGCTGCACATTGGTTACGTTCTTTACAGGCAGCGATAAATCGGTAGCTATTTGCTGTATATATTTTAAATCCATCTTTAATTTTTAAGTGCCGGTCAATTTACCGGGATGCAAATGTAACAGCCTGTAAAAAACAAAAAAATATTTTTTGAAAGCAGTTTTCCCCATATTGGTTACAGGTTCCTGATTTCAGGTTCCAGATTCCAGGTTCAAAGTTTCAGGATTTAAACTCACTTTACCCCGATTGAAAATTAGTTATTGAATATTTCATGCCTTTGTATAGAATATCCGTACATTCAATATTCTATGTTCAACAATTAAAGCTCAGTTCCAAGTTTCAGGTTCCAGGTTTCAGGATGTGTTATTCAAGACATTAGATCTTAGTACTTAGACTGTAACCAGTAATCTGTATCCAGCATCGAAATAACCTATTCATATACAATCTCCGCATCTCCTCCCACCGGGAAACCCTGGCAGGTGAGCACCCTCCCTTTGGCAATTTCATCATCAGTCAGTACCTCGTTATAAGCCATCCATATTTTACCGGAAACGCAGGTAGCCACGCAGCTTCCGCAACGGCCTGCTTCGCAGCTATAAGGTACCGTAATTTTTGCTGCTTTTGCTGATGCTGTAATGCTCTGGGGATATTGCACTTCAATCGTATGTACCTTGCTGCCCACATGCAATGTAACCCAATGCAGGTCCTTATCGGGAGGAGCCGGTAACCTGGCAGGAGGCATAGGATTGAAATCTTCCTTAAATATCTGTGCATTATGAATACCATTGTTTCGCAAAGAAATGGTGGACATCAGCATATAATCAAACGGGCCGCAGATATAAAACAGGATATTGCTCTTATCTGTACCATTAAAATTTTTATCGATAAGATGTGTCAATAACCAATGACTGAGCCGGCTTTGATATACATCCAGCTTATAGCTATACATAAAATGAATATGGAACCGGTGGCTGTATAAGCCCTGTAAATGCTTCAACGCTTCAAGAAAAATGGCTTCAGATTCGTTGCGGTTGCTGTAAAACAGGAATATCTTCTGCTTCGTGGTAAGCAAAAGGGTTTTAATCATGGAAAAGCAAGGTGTAATGCCACTTCCTGCTGCCAGAAAGCAAAATACTTTTCCTTCTGTTTCTTCGGGCAGCACAAAAAAACCACTGATACCGGATGTATGTAATATATCGCCAGGCTTCGCTTTATAAACCAGCCACCGGGAGAACTCCCCGTTATCCAGCTTTTTTACTGTAACCGATAACGGTTCCCCCGCTGCAGGCGATGAGGTAATGGAATAAGAGCGGCGCTGTTCCCCGCTCTTTGTATGAAATATGAATGTAATAAACTGGCCAGGCTTATAGCGGGGCTGCCAACCGTCTAAAGGCTTTAATATTAAAGTACGGGCATCAGTTGTTTCTGCAGTTACCTTAACCACTTCCACTTTCCTGATAATATTGGTATCCATTGCAGGAAGATACGTTAAATTACAAAGGTTATTACCTTAGCCACACCCTGGGATCTATATTGCGCTCCTCGATCATTAAAATAAAGTCTAGCTTACCGCTGCCGGTTTCCTCATCTGCCGCAACAGTGCCAATGGTTTGTCCACGTGTTACAGCCATGCCCTTGCTCACGCTAACAGAAGCAAGATTGCTATACGCTGTAAAATACTTACCATGCCTTACTACAACAAAAGACGTTCCGCCAACCTTTGAAACGCTCACCACCTCTCCGTTAAATACAGCCCTCACAGCCGCGCCTACCTGTGCAGTATAAGTTACGCCCGGGTTATCACCAACAATATCCGGCCCCACCCCTTCAATTTTATAGCGGCCAAAGCCCAAGGTGATCACGCCATCAACAGGCGAAGGTAATTTGCCACGGTTTTGAGAAAAGTCGCTGTTTAGTGCAATATCGTCTGCCTTATAATTCAGATAGCCCCCTTCAGGAGGTTTATTTGGTAGCGCAGCTGCCGGTGGTGGCGGCTCTTTAGCCCTTGCTATGGCAATGGGATCAGCATTGGCAATAACAGGATTACCAGAGACAGGCACATTACGAACAGTGCCCGTTTTGCCCGCCCCCACAGGGGCAAATTTCAGTTCCCTGGAAGGTGCAGCAGGCGCTGCTTCTTCTGCCTGCGGCACCGGTGTGGTGGAAGGCGTTACTGCTTTTGCTCCGGCCAGGGCTTTTTCTGCTTCCAGCGCCCTTTCACGGGCCCATGCTTCCTGCCGTGCTTTAGCTTCTGCCTCTGCCCGCTGTTTTGCTTCTTCCTGGGCTACTTTTTTAGCTTCTGCAATTTCTTTTCTAACCACAGCAGCAATACCGGCCTTAAGCTGTTTATCTTCCTGCTGTTTTTTGACGATCTGTTTTTGTAAAGAACCTGCCTGGGACAGCAATATCTTTGCTACTGAATCCTTCTCCGTCTTTTGCTGCTCCAGCACATTGTACTCATTGGTCCTGGATTCCAACGCTCCTTTTTTCTGTTCTTTACTTACAACCTGTTGCGAGTAACGTTTGTCAATAAGATTACGTGTTTTAACAATATCATCCATCTGCTTTTCACGATACCCCCGGTAGCTCTTTAAGTAAGCTACGCGTTTTACAGCATCGTTAAAGCTATTAGCCGAAAATATAAAATTGAGATAATCGTAGTTGCTCCGGTTCTTATAGGCATACACTACTGTTCTTGCATAGTGAGCCTTTAATGTATCCATTTGGTTTTTGAGGCGCTTTATTTCGATAGCACTGTAATAAATATCATCATCTATGAGCCTGATCTCTTTCCCTATATTATTAATATATCTTTCCTGCACTTCTATTTTTTTGTTAAGCGCCGCCAATTGGTGCAGGTTGTTGGTGCTTTGGCCTTTTACAGCATCATAAGCTTCCTGTATTTGCCTGAGCTCTAACTGCAGCTTCCTGCGCTCTTCTTCCATTGCTGTTTTGTCGCTGGTTTTTTGGGCCGATACTGCTGATCCGGCAAACAATAAGCCCAGCAATACAGCCAGCGTTAAAGGACGGGTCCCTGAATATTTCTGCCTGGCAGCCAACAAAAATGATAGTAGTACTAAAGCCGGGTATATCATATTTAAGCCTGTGTTTACTTTTGAGTATATCCTGATGGTACTGAGAATGGGGTGCTTACCTGCCCATCAAATTCGTAAGATCTGAAATCAAGCTTTATGGTAATATTGGTTTTATAGTTTACGGCAATATCCCTGCGTGTTGAAAAGTTACGTCCCGCAACATTTGTATAATTATTATACGTCAGCAGCGCGCTCCTGTTTTTAGAAGGATCCGCATCGCTGAGCTTACTTACCGAAGGTAAATAACCTGGCATTAAAACAGTGAGCAGGTTTTTGAAATGTGCATCCTGGGAGGTAACAATATAATTAGTGCCCTCTTTGGTAAAGCTGGCATCATCTTTATTTACGAATACCGTATTACCAATCAGCAGGTTCTGCAGTGTAGTAAAATCTACAGGCAGGCCAATTTTATCCTGCAGGTACGCCAGGCTGGTAGCTATATATTCTTTTTGGAGCTTATTCAGGATCTTTACAGAATCTTTTGTAACTAATGCCCGCACCCCTTCAAAACCCAAAATACCAGCAGATAACCAGATGGCTTCATCTTTTTTCATCACCAGCTTGGCGCTTACGCTTTTTCCATTACCTTTTCCATCATCAAAGTCCACATCTACCTTTCCTGAAAAAGTTTTGAAACCAATTTCGTTCACTTTAGAAAGTACAGATGCCGCCGTTTCTTCTTCCACTGCCGTTGTAGCTGCCGTATCAATTACAGGAGGCTGTTTCCTCGCTTTTTTACTGGCACTGCATGATGTAAGCGCCACTACCGTAACTATAAATAATAATTTCTTCATATCTAAATAAACTTCCATAAGTATAATTAATATTCTCAATCCGCCTCATTACGTCTTTCGATCTTTCCGACTTCCGGACTTTTCGTCTTTCCGGCTGTTTATTGCTTCCCCGTATGACCAAAACCTCCTGCCGCACGCGCTGTTTCTTCCAGCGTGTCAACAGGCACCCAGGTTATCAACTCCACCTTTTGAATAACCATTTGAGCGATACGATCGCCGTTGTGAATGGTTTGGGGCTCATTAGATAAATTAATTAAAATAACTTTTATTTCTCCCCTGTAATCTGCATCAATTGTGCCAGGCGTGTTAAGGCAGGTTAAACCCTGTTTAATAGCCAGTCCGCTGCGCGGCCTGATCTGGGCCTCAAATCCTTCGGACAACTCAATAAATAAACCGGTAGGAACCAGGGCCCTTTCCAGGGGCTGTAATACTATATTTTCTGTAATAGACGCTCTTAAATCCATTCCGGATGCACCGGAAGTAGCATAAGACGGTAAAGCATGCTGCGATTGATTTACAATTTTAACTTCCAGTTGTGCCATAGCGGCAAAGATAGCCTGTTGAAGCTAAAGCTGAAACCAGTTCTGAGAATGTGGAATATTTAACAAAATATTGAATGGAACTAATAATGCTGAGGCCTCTGACGCGTGTGCTTCACTCTTACCACTTCTATTCGGGTAAAACTCACTTTATAAGAAATCCTTATTCGCTTATACTCGAACGCACGGTAGGCCCCCGTATTATTTTTTTTATAACTATCAGGTTTATATCTGTCAGGCTGCTCAGCTAATACAGCTACTTTTTGTTCAATTTCTGTAATAATATTATGAGCGTTTTGTGGTGAGCTCTCATAAATATATTCATAGATTTTGAGCAGGCTGTTAAGTGCACTTTTCGCCCATATTATCTCCATCCCGTGCTATTTTTTCAGCTCATGTATGGTGTTTATTACCTGTTTATGCGAATAAAAATCACCTTCAGATATTTCCTTTTCGGCCGCTTCAATATCCTTGTTGTAAAGATCAATATTTTCAACTTCCTCTTCCAATATAGTATAAATGGCCCTGATCTTTTCATCGCCAGCAGTATCTATATACTTATGCAGGTGCTCCCGTATAATATCTGTATCAAACTCCATTGCCTTTTCTTTAGTCCAAATTTACGCAAAATTCTTCATTAATATTGCCGGCAAATGATGCCAGAACAGTAAAAAGCATCTTTTAGTAATGGCTTATACTAATATTGCACGGAATACAATATTTACACATTAGGCTTTCCTCAATAACACCGTAGCATAAGCTACCAGCCCTTCCTCCCGGCCTACAAAACCCATGTCCTCGGTAGTGGTGGCTTTAACAGAAACATCAGCAACCGTAATGGCACAAATACCGGCAATTGTTTCCTGCATTTTTGCAACATAAGGTTTTATTTTCGGCTCCTGTAAAGTAAGAGTAGCGTCAATATTTACCACATCATACCCTTTCTCTTTAATAAGATCCATACAATGCTTTAATAAAATTTTGCTGTCAATATCCCGGTACTTTTCATCAGTATTGGGAAAATGAAGACCAATGTCACCTAAAGCCAGGGCACCCAGCAAGGCATCACAGATCGCATGTAATAAAACATCAGCATCGCTATGGCCCAGTGCCCCTTTTGTATGAGGGATTAAAATACCCCCGATCCATAAATCACGACCTTCCACCAACTGATGAAAATCAATACCACTGCCAATTCTGAAACTCATAATAAATGATTTGCGGCTAAGGTAAGCCCAAAATATTTTAAACCGCAAGGTTTAGTTATTTTTGCAGCTATGAACATTGAAGAGCTTTACCAGATTTATTTACAATATCCAAATGTGCAGACAGATACGAGGAAATTAAAAGCAGGAGATATTTTTTTTGCACTGAAAGGTCCCAATTTCAATGGTAATGCTTTCGTAAAAAGTGCGTTAGAAGCTGGCGCAGTATATGCCATCATAGATGAAAAAGAGTTTGAGGTCCCCGGAAAAACCATTCTGGTAAACGATGTATTAGCCACCCTGCAGCAACTGGCTCATCACCATCGCAGGCAGTTTTCTATCCCTTTTATTGCTATTACCGGAAGTAACGGGAAAACAACAACCAAAGAACTGATCCATGCTGTATTAAGCGAAAAGTACAGGGTTTATACTACCGAAGGGAATCTGAACAACCACATTGGAGTGCCACTAACTATTCTTAAAATAAAGAACGATGCGGAAATTGCGGTAGTAGAAATGGGCGCCAACCATCTGCATGAAATTGAAGGATACTGTAAAATAGCAGCACCCACACATGGCCTGATCACCAATTGCGGCAAAGCGCACCTGGAAGGATTTGGCAGTATAGAAGGTATCAGGAAAGGAAAAGGCGAGCTGTTTGATTATTTAAGAACGCAGCTCGATGCAACGGCTTTCATTATGAAAGATTATGAGTATCTGCAAACGATGAGCAAGGGTATTGGCAAAGTTATCAGTTATGGCAGTGCCGGTGCAGATATTACGGGTAAAGCAGAAGAGGGCGGCACTTTATTAAAAGTTGACACGAACATCAACGCGTCTGCCACCTCCATACAAACACAGTTGGTAGGTGATTATAATTTACCTAATGTACTGGCTGCGGTTACCGTGGGCTATGAATTTGGAGTAGACATCCATAAAATTAAAGCAGCTATTGAAAGCTATAAGCCATCCAACAGCCGGTCTCAGTTAATAGAGCATGGGACCAATAAAATCATACTGGATGCTTACAACGCCAATCCCAGCAGTATGAAGCTGGCCGTCGAAAATTTTTCAAGGATTGACAGCAACAAAAAAATACTAATGCTGGGAGCTATGGCCGAGATGGGAGCCGCAACCGAAGCTGAACATGAGGCGCTCGTTAATCAAATAAAACAATACAACTGGGACCAGGTAATATTGGTAGGAAAACCTTTCCTGCCCTTTAAAAACGGGTTCATATATTTTGAGGATTCAGCTGCAGCTGCCGGATGGGCAGGGCAACAAACTTTTGACCATAGCTATTTACTGATAAAAGGAAGCCGCAGTTCGCAGATGGAAAAAATACTTACTGCAATCACGAAATAATCATATCGAATGGAACACGATCATAGAAAAGCAAAAAGAAGTTACCTGGGTACGGTGCTGGGATTTTACTGCCCCCGTTGCAGGGAAGGAAAGTTATTTGAGAAACCGCTTAGCTTAAAGCTCAGCGAGATTACCAAAATGAATAAAAATTGTCCCGTATGCGGACAGGCAACTGAAATAGAAGTAGGTTTTTATTATGGCACCAGCTATGTGAGCTATATGCTTGCCATAGCTGCAAGTGTGGCCAGCCTTATTGCATGGTGGGTGATAATAGGATTTTCGGTGAACGATAACCGTATTTTTTACTGGATCATTTTTAATGCTATATTGCTTACCTGCTTACAGCCCTGGCTCATGCGCCTATCTCGCAGTCTTTGGCTTTCCTGGTTTGTAAAATATGATCCGTACTGGCATCAAACAGGCCCTGTTGATGTATCAGAAAGAATCAATAAAGAGCAGGGGAATAACTGGTAAGATCACTGAGGAAACAGTTTATTGAATAGGGAATAGCCAGTAGTCAGTAGTAACGACATTCCTATAGTTCATGGTTCATAATGAAGCCATGAACTATAGGAATGCTGTCAACTATCATCTGCCAACTGTCAGCTAATTTTCCGCTCATTACTTTAATTGCTTTTGCACAAGTTCCAGCAATGCTTTTGTTTTAAGGATACCCTCTTTTTCCGAAAGCTTGCTGCCCTCATATTCAATGCCTACATAGCCTTTAAAACCAGAGTCCTTCACAATGCGGAGTATCTTATAATAATCTGTTTCCATACAATTACCCTTTTCATCAAAATCATAAGACTTGGCGCTTACACCTTTTGCATAAGGCATCATCTCCCGGGTGCCCTTATAACGGTCATACTCTTCTGTACATATCTTCCAGTCTTTGGGATCACGTTTTATACAAAAGTTCCCGAAATCTGGCAAAGTGCCTACATTAGGCCTGTTCACCTGCTTCATCACTCCGCTCAGCCAACTGCCATCAGAAGAGTATCCGCCATGGTTTTCCACGATCACATTGATTTTTTCTTTTGCAGCATATTCCCCCAGGCGGGATAACCCGTCAGCCGCAGCTTTGGCCACATCCTCCCTGCTTCCATTACCCGCAGCATTTACCCGGATGGTTTTACAACCCAGGTACTTTGCCGCATTTACCCATTTATAATGATTTTCTACAGCCTGCAATCTTTTGCTGTCGTCCAGGTTTCCAAGCTCCCCTTCCCCATCGCACATAATTAAATGATTTTTTACACCGTTGTCTTTGCAACGTTTTAACAGCTCGTTTAAATACTTTGTGTCCTCAGCTTTGTCTTTAAAAAAGGAATTCACATATTCCACAACACTGATCCCAAATTCTTTTTTTGCCATTACAGGAAAATCAAGATTCTCCATTTCTTTTGCAAAAAGCGCTTTATGCAATGACCATTCGGCAAGCGATATCTCAAAAAATGGTTTAGCTGCATTAGAAAAAAGAACTTCATTACCAAACGCAGGCAGTACTGCAGTACCCGCTGCAAAAACAGACAGTTGTTTTAAAAATATTTTTCTTTTCATCATTATACGTTTAGATGTTCCTCAAACTTACGCGAAACTTGCCTGATTGCAAGCAGAAGTTTCTCCAAACCCAAAACAGGGTGTCCGTCACAAGACGATAATAATCTTTTCAGAAGAAATTTAGCGCCTGTTTAAATTTGTATTATGAAATTACTTATAAGCTATTTAATGTAGTTTTAGTATAGTTGCGGGTGATAATTTATCTGCCGCAGGCATGACATCCTTAACGGCGGCCACCAATGTTGGTGTTATCACCAACATCTTAAATAAACTATCAGATGAATTTTAAACAGGCTCTTATTTTATGATCAATAACCAGCCCCTGTTTTTTTCAACCGGAATTTCCTCTCCCGGTTTAAAAGTTTTAGCAGGCTGGAAGTTTTTAACCGGGGGAGCAGTTATTTCAGCCTTCGCAGCATCAATGCCCAGCTTTTCCCAATCTATCATTAATTTAATATTGATATCGCTATCAGCCCAGCTTGCTATTGATACCAATACAGCGCCTTGCTTTTTATAAACAGTTGCCAGTACTTTGCCGTTATCCGTTTTTACAGGGCAACCAGGGCTCCAGTAACCGATCATTTCAGAACCTTCCATTCCAAAATCGTCCCAAAGTTTCCAGATAGGCCGCGGATCTGCATTATTGCTCCAGGGCATACGGTTAGTCATCCCATACAACATGCCCCTCCAGGCATTACCGCCATCCTGCAGCATTTCACCCATCAGGCCAAAAGGGATGCCGCTCACTTCGGTCAGGTAAAAATCAGGACCGTTTTTCTCATAGTCAAAATATTCACCAAACCATAAGCGGTTCAGGTAAGGGAAATGCTCCATGTACAGGTTGGCGCTATTATTAAATCCATCGCTTTTATTATACTGGTTGGCCGAATGCAGGTCTATAATTCCCGGGCGACCGTTTTGGGTAAGCACACGCTTGATTCGCTTCATGGTAATCCGGTCAAATGCTACATCATCCAGGTAAATGCCGTCAATACCTACATTTTTCACCAGCCAGTTCATTCCCTCCACATAATAATTATGCCAGCGACTCATGCCACTGTTTACAATAGCTGCATCTTTTATTTCCGGAACAAACCAGGCCGCTATGTAATCCCTGCCTACATGCTCCTGCAACCAGCTGAATCCGCCGCCCGGCCCCGGTGAATAAATTTCATGGCCCAGGCTTCTCAGGGGAAATGTTTCATAAGCTTTATTCGATAGCTCGCGGACCGTATTATATATTTTTACTTTTAATCCTAAAGCATGAGCGCTGTCGATATATCCCTTCATCTTCTTCCATTCAATAAAAGGATAGTTAATATAAGGGTTGATAGGCGTAGCATGATGAATATTAACTACGGTAGCTCCTTTGGCTTTAATACTGTCGGGCTTATTATATTTATGATAAAAACGCGCCTGCCACTGAAAATCTGTGTTGATAGTATGAAACGGTGTAATGAGCAGGTTAAAATTATAATACAGCGTATCTCCTTTTTTCATACTGCGCGGGCCATTATAAGCGTTTACCAAAACAGAGCTTCCTTTTTTAAATACATCTATACCTCCTTTATCACCATTACCCCATGAAGCCGGTAATAACAACGGTTTTTGCAGATAAAAATTAGTGTTTAAAGGGCGAACATAATGTTCATCCCGAAGGGAAAATTGCAGGCCGGCATTTACACTTCCAATCCAGCCGCCATCCTGGTTTTTGTTAGCCACGTCCCATTTCCATAAAACAGAATCAAGACGATAGCCTCCCTTTTGACCAAGCCCCATAAAATACCGGGCCATAGCCGGTAACACAGGAATATGGAAATTAATATCGTTAAAACCCACGTCCTGCAAAGCGGTAAGCTTCACCGTGTAAGAAAGAAAGCCGTCAAACTCCAGCGTTGCATCTACTTTCATTTCCATAGCTGCGGATGTATTTACAGCCTGCCATTGAGCAGTCCCCGCATCTTTCCTTAAAAACTTTACGCCGCTGCTTTTCCATTGAACATCCTTCTTAGAGCTGCTTTCAATAAAATGGAAGTGAATCGGCTCTAACAACAGATTGTTGGGCGTTGTACCTATTGCTGTCATTTCCGGCGTGAAAAAGGTTTGTATCTGTGCAGGAAACCCATCTTTGTTAATCAGCACTTTTCTTCCCAAAAGGGCAACAGAACTATCTGTAATTTGTAAAGGTGTATAAGGTGCTATTACTGTGTTATCCTGTGCCAGTGTTGAGTTAAGCCATTTTAGCCTGGTTTGCTTTTGCGGTTCATTAATGCCACTATCATTTAGCGTTTTATTTTTTACCACAATAGTAAGATGAACAGTTTGCGAAGCAGCACCATCCGCCTGCACAGTTACACGGCCTTTATAAATACCCGCAGCGGTATTGACAGGAATATCAACAGCGCACCACATAGGCTGAACCGTATTAGGTGCCACATTCACTGTTTTCATAAGGGGCATGCCTTTGTAATCTGTACCATTTGTATTTATGCAGGAAATATTTTTACTTGCGATTACGTTACCACCGGCAGCTTTTAAGTCAGAAAAGTTAATCCGCACATTTTTCAGGTTCTGCAATGCATAAATGCCTAGTTGAAAAGTAAAGTATTCTCCCTTTGCAGCCGTGTCAGTAAAGCTATTTTTTATTCCTTGCTGCACCCATCTTTGCGGCAGGTATTCCGTCATTTTTACCGGATGCATACGATCTTCAGGAAACACTATATAACCTTTGCTGCCTGCGGTTTTAACCAGCGCCGCAGTTTCATTCTTTGTGGCAATTATTTCCATGGGATAAAAACTGTTAAAAGCATCAATAGATTCGTATGCTTTTGTATCAGCCCTCGCAAAAACCTTTCGTAACATGGTTTGCCTGATCCATGCATCATCCGCAGTCTCTGCAGGCGCCAGATACACCCCTTTGGGATAATTGGAGCGCCCTTCATTTTTATACGGCATATAATACACAAAGTAAGTACCAGGCCCTGCAACAGGCTCAAACAACAGGCTGCCTGATTCATTATCTGCTTTCAGCACTTTATTATTGTTAACAGGCACTGCACCCTTTTCGGCAATAACAATTACCCGCTTTTCCCCGGGATCATCATCATGGCGGCGCCAGGGAATAACAGCCTGGGCTACGCTCCTGTTTTTTGCAAACTCAGCAGCAGTAAGATGAAGGATAAAACGGTGATTCCCCAATGAGTCTGCGTTCCATTGGAGATTACCGCTTGTATATTTGATGGGCTGCGCATTAACAACTACACAGAACAGCACTAACAACGTAAGAAAAGAATATTTCATTCATTAAAATTATTGATGTATTGTGAAAACGAACAAAAATTTGTTAATCATTTGTAAAGAACGGCGCTCCTGTTTTTTAGATTTTTATAAATGAAAAAGATTGTTTACTTTAGAAATGCAAACAAGCTTTTTTAACTTCAAAGAATTATTTATGGAAACAACTAATATCGAATTTTCCCAGGATGAATTACAGGTAACCAGGTTAGATGACATTTCAGAAACTGCCGGAGCTTACGACGGAGATGGTGATGGCGATGGAGACGGTGGCGCTGATGGCGGAGATGGCGCTGACGGAGATGGAGGAGCCGATGGCGATGGTGGCGCTGATGGGGACGGAGGAGCTGACGGAGATGGTGGTGCTGATGGAGATGGCACAGGAGCCTGATCATCCTGCTATTTAAACAAAACTTTAAAAAGCCGCAGTGAACATTTATTTTCTGCGGCTTTTTTTGCATTTTGCATACTTCATAATAACCGATCATGAAATGAAGCATAAGAAAACATTCTCCTAAGGAGTCCTCTGGACATTCTCATACCCAAAAACAATGAATATTTTCTTATACGAAATTCCATCTGACAATTAAAAAAACAAAAAATAGACAGATGAATCATTTTTTTAAAAATATTGTAGCCCCCTGTTCTGTTGAAGACTTTTTTAACCAGTATCATGAAAAAGATATCCTGCATATAAAAAGGAATGATGAAACTTATTATAATAATATCCTGACCTCACAAGAGATCTCCGATTACCTGGAACGGCAAGATATTTTCTATCCGTCGGTAAGGATCGTAAAAAACGGGAAAGAAATACCCCACGCAGAGTACACACTTAAAAGCACTCCAATTGGCCATCACCGCAAGGATGGTATCATTAATACAGATAAAGCATTTGCTCTTTTTAATAACGGGGCTACTTTTGTGATACAGGCAGGACAAAGATATTTCAACAACCTTTCTCACTGCTGCTTACAACTCTCACAAAAATTCAATGCACCTGTTCAGGCTAATTTATATATTACTCCCGATAAATCCCAGGGCTTTAACCCGCACTGGGACACACACGATGTTTTTGTACTGCAGATCTCAGGCACTAAAACATGGCATTTATATGGATTTGAAAAAGAGCTGCCTACCAAAAACCAAACCTTTGTAAGCAAGGGTTATGAAAAAGAACCTATCCAGACTATCCAGCTATGCCCCGGCGACTTTTTGTATGTGCCCCGCGGCTATGTGCATGATGCTATAGCTGATGATGGCATTTCATCGCATATCACTATTGGCGTTCTGTCTTTTACATGGGCAAGGTATTTTAATGAGATCTTCCCTCAATTGGAAGAGTTCAAAATGTTCAGGGAAGCAGTTCCTTTCTGGAAAGAAGATCTCTCTTCCTTAATAAAAGAAAAAACAGAAGCGCTTAAACAAAAACTTTCAGCGCTTGATTTTGATAAAGGAATTGAAAGACTGAATAAAAATTACAGGGCGGCACAGCCACAACCGGTACATCATTACTTTGAAAGCATCCGTACAATAAGCAAACTTTCTCCCGGCACCAGGCTGGCTTTGAATGAAGGCGTCATTTACAACTTTGTTAAAAAAGAGGAGGGTAATGAGCTGCAGCTTTTAGGAAAAGCGATACAGTTTCCCGATACAGCAAAACCTGCGCTGGATTACATTTTCAACAATAAAAAATTCACTTTACAGGACCTGCCGGCAGCAACTGATGCAGCAAAAGAGCTGGCCGTTCAACTTATCAGGGAAGGCGTTGTTTATATTGAAGAACTATAAAAATAGTATTGTTTGGAGCATAACATCAATAAAGAGGTATTTTTTTGCAGCACCGCTTCCAGATATTTTAAGGAGCAGCTGAGTGGAACGGCGGCTAATTCGGAGGTGTTTATTCTCCTGGAACATTGTAACCCTTTTCCTGAAAAAGTAATGGAGGCCCATTTTGATAAAGAGTGGCTGCGCAGCATTCAGCGGCTGGCCAAATCGTACAAAGGCAAGGTGCTGCTTATCAGGAATAACAAAACAAATTTTAAGGACTGCAAAATATCTTTTGTTGACTGTAATGCCTGCCGCTATTTTACTATAGAAACAGCTATAGAAAATACACCTTCTGTTCAATTAGCCGACTATATAGCGGATCCCCGTACAGCGTGGCAAACAGATCCTTTTTTTGTGATTTGCACCAATGGGAAAAAAGATAAATGTTGCGCCAAGTTCGGGTTCCCGGTATATAAATTTTTTGAATCGTTCAATGCTGATGTGAATGTATGGGAATGTTCACACGTAGGTGGAGACCGCTTTGCTGCCAATGCTGTAGCTATGCCTTTTGGCATTTATTATGGCCACGTTGCAGTAGAAGACGTGGGCCACATTATGGTAAGAACGCTCCTGCGGAAAATTTACAAAAACAAATTCCGTGGCTTATCGCGCCGTTCTTTTTACGAGCAGGCTATTGAATGTCACCTGCGCGAGCACCTGCAGAACTATGATATAGATTTTGAGATCCACACACATTTACTGTATCATGAAGGAGATACCTATAAGGTAGACGTAACAACCAGCAATAATGGCCATTATATAATGGAGTTACTGAAGGAGCGAATCTCCTATCCGCACCGGCTTACCTGCAAATCACAAAAGCAGGAGGACCTGTCAAAATTTAAACTGACAAGATTAGAAGCGATTTAAACCAGCTACTCCAGCTCCTGCTCTATGGCTTTTATTACTTCCTCAAAATAATTAACATCATTCAGGCGGCAAGCGTGTCCCATACCTCCCGGACTGAATACATTTACTTCCATTAGCTTATCCCCAACAATATCAAGACCCACCAGGAACATACCATCTTTAATGAGCTTATAGCTTACGGCATCTACAATATCTGATACCGCTCTGGTTATTTTAGGCACTGAAACAGATCCGCCCTGATGCAGGTTACTTCGTATATCACCGCTTGCCTGCGAACGGTGTATGGCCGCTATTTTACCATCTATCTCAATCGGCTTTCCATTCAGTAAAAACAAACGTATATCGCCTTTACTGGCTTTAGGCAGGTATTCCTGCGCAACAATATAACCATCACGGCCGATGGCGTCAACAATCTGGTTGAAATTCTGGTTCCTTTCATTCACCAGGAAAACATTCTTACCGCCCGAGCCTTGTAAAGGTTTTAAGATGATATTCTTTTTGTGTGCGGTATAGAAAGCTTTTATTTCCCCAATGTTTCTTGTAATAATCGTTTCAGGGCGTACACTTTCAGGAAAGTATTGAAAATACATTTTGTTTGCCGCTCTTCCCAGTATATCAGGGTTATTCAGTACCAGCACCCCGTTCTTTTTTGCCAGCTGGCCAAATACAATACCCGCATACTGGGCCCACGGCCTTTCCTCAAGGTCGATAGAGGGGTCATTACGCAGCATCAGCACATCCAGGTCTTTTGACTCAATGAGTTTCTTTTCTGCTTTAAAAACAGCATCCATAAAAACTTTAAGGCTCCTGAACTTTTTTGCCGGAGCTTTTTTAGCATGGGCTCCCATTTGTTCAGATGCCGTATAACTAAAGTCTGCTACTGCTATGTAATACACTTCATGTCCCATTTGCAATGCCTGTAAAGCCAGGCGTGTGGTAGTAAAAGAAGGCTCTTCTCTATCATAATCGTTAATAACAAAAGCTATTCGCATATATATTGTTTTAATGTTGGATCATTTTAAAAATATTCCCGGCCTTTTTTATGCCTTCCAGCTTCTCTGTAAATGCGCCTGTCAGAAACCGGGGTGTTACAGGAGCTTCAAATAAAATATTCCGGTGTATCAATTCCTGAACTACCGGTAAATAATCTTCACGGATCTTACCAATCAATAAATGCTTCAGATCTTTACCCCTCTTGATATAGTCTATAATATTGAGAAAACCCTTCAGGTACACAGCATCTTTTGTAAGCCCGCCACCCCTGTACACCCTCATGCAAATATTAAATGCAGCATGATGTTCAAAAGCATATTTATCCGTAAGCAGGCCAAAAGTTTCTACAAAAGATTTGCCGCTGACCATTTCATGCGTAGCAACCACACGGGCCGCAAGCGTTCTCATACGGCTGCCGGTAAGTCCGCCGGTAAGATATTCGGCTAACACCGCCAGGCCTTCCTGTAATTCCTCGTATCCCGGAACACCTATAGAAAACAGTTCCAGCGGCTGCGCTTTACCGTTGTAATAGGTTACCACATGCGTTCCTACTTCATGCTGTAACAATGACACTGCTCTTTTGGGAGATACGCTAAAGCCTGAATTAATATTAAGCACCCCTTTTGACACCAATACCCCTTCCACATCATCCGCAATGCGGATATTGGTTGAAATGCTTTTATCCTGCGTGCGCAGCCATTTCAGTTCTTTCCTGGCAAGCTGTGCAAACCCCGAAGCATTTAATCTTTTGGATCCCGCCACCGGCGTCCTGACCACATCTATAGCAACCAGCAGCGCTTTTGCCATATCTAACAGCTGCTCACTAACGGGACCAAACAACTGCAGGCTGCTTAACATAAAATCATGCTTTTCTCTCTCCTGCATCATGTTCAGCATCCGATCAATCTCTTTCCGCTTATCCCTGAACAGGAACGCAATAGTAGGATCTGTAATATCTTCAACCGGCAGGTTGTATATCTTACGCTTAATGATCTCAGGATCTACCGGCATAGGCCTGTAATGGAATACAGGATCTTTTGAATAATGGTCCTGTTTAAATTGCTGCCATGCCTCATTTACGTTAATGGGCGTTACCAGCATTAAAAAGTCGAACAGCTTGGTGTAAGCCGCAAGCTCTCTGTCTATCTCTCTTGCCTTATCATCAATAATGGTAGTCCCCAGCATTTGAAAGTGGGACGTAATAAAGGTAGTTTGTAACCGTATAAATTCAAAAAAGCTTTTACGTAAAGCCTTGCTGTAGCCGGCTCTTAATTCACGCAGGAATAGAGGATAGGCTTTCCCGGTAACCTCGTTTATGTATACCGGTGCAATTTCTATTCCCATCAAGGTAATACCCTCTTTTTCCAGCTGCTCTTTCTCCAGCAAAGCTTTCATTCCAGGCGGCGCTGCAGGCGTTTCCTGCTTTTTTAATACAGAAGTTTTGCCCCAGGAATGAACAGGAATTTTACCAAGCTCAGTATCTAATTTACGCGCGGTGGCAACAGCGCTCTTTTGGCTTATATATATAGTAAAGGGTGAGCGGTAAGCCAGTGGAATTTGCCAGGCTTCCACCAGCAGGAACCCTTTGAACTTATCAAAGAAAACGCGGGTCACTAACTGTACTATTTCCCGTAACAAGCCATCAGGGCTGTCCTCTGCTATAAGGTAAGCAGATTCTGTTTTACCCAGGCGTCCGGGAAAATAATCCTTCCCTCCTGTTAAGCGATATACCAATAAAAAAGGAACCGGCTTTTCTATTTTCAGAATGCCATTACCAGGCAGGCTGATATGTATAGGCTCTGCCTTTTTCAGCTTGTCCTGTAACCTGTTCAATATTTTCTGGCTGGTATCCGTCATCATTTTACGATTGGGTTCCTGCTCTTTATTTCTTTGGACAAAAAGCCTACCGATAACGCGAGCAGCTGTTTCAGCCCGTTTATATGTGGTATATTAGCTATGCCCGTCCATTCATCCATGAATGTTTTTTTGAATTCAACTGAAAATACGGCACCATATTCGCCATAATGTTCAATGACCCACCGGGCAAATGCACCACCTTTAAAAATAATATTTTGCCGGGCATCTGTTTTATGATCCAATGCATCTGCTTTTGCAAAAAAATTTGTTAAGCGGTTACATAGCCCCTGCCACTTCTTCCCGTTATATGCGGTACCCATATTTATTTCAGGATGGGTTAGGGCATCAGCTTCTGTATAAGGATTTTCCCGGCGATGATTATAGGAATGCACATCAAGAATAAAAAAACAGCCGTGTTCTTTTATTGCGGCTTCAATTATACCAGCAACAGCATCGTAAAATAAATCATAATCTTTATGGAGCTTACGGATAGCACCCGCAGGTAAGTCATTCCAGACATTTAACCCCCACGCATCTTCCGGTTTTAAATAAATAGCTTTATCCTTTGTCCTGTTCAGGTCAAGCTGAAAGCGCGAAGTATGTACCACCACTTTACTGACAGGAAGATCAGCGATCATGTATCCTGTATAAGGATCTTCCTCACGGGAACGGCCCTGTTCACCCAGCAGAAGGTAATCGTGCAAGGTATTGTCAATGAAATGCCCGTCGTGGAGCGCAAAAGCGATCACAGGAGTTGCTTTATCATCAATGCTGAAAAATGGGGGGCTCATACTTTTGTAAAGACAAAAAGCAGGCCATTCCGTATAAGAAACAAGCTGTTATAATGATAATCCTTTTTTTTAACCCACGCTAACAGGACCTACACTAATGAATACTTTAAATTAAACTGTAATTGGCTGCACAGGTAACTGCTTCGGTTATGCTTTTTACATGCAGCTTTCTGAAAATATTTTTTTTATGATACTTGATGGTTTCCGGCGAAAGGGAAAGCCGGGAAGCGATCTCTTTCATTGTAAACCCCCTTACTGAAAAATAAAGGATTTCCTTTTCTTTTTCACTAAGCAATTCATCATTAACCCTTTTCCATACGGATGTACCTAAATCAAAAGACCATTTTCCCGGATCGCCCGCCTTTTGCATAATAACATTTCCTGATTTTTTTTGCGAAGACAGTGAGTTAACACACAGAACAAGCCATATCCGGCCCTCGTCATCACACGCAAGTGGTGTAGCCTTGTTATTGATCAGTATTGTATGCTTACCGGGTTGTAATAAGTGAAAATCGCAGGACATGCTTAAATATTTCCTGTCTTCGGCAGCAACACTTTCAAAAAAACCGAACGCCGCAGCATTCGCTTTTACCAGCATGTCAATATCACCTGCAGGCACCTGGTTTAAATAAAAACCATACCCCATGTTCTTTACTTTATCAGCAGTGTATCCACATAAGAAAAACGGATGATCCGAAACGTATGCAAAACCTCTTTTTCTGTAATCAACTATGTAAACGCTTTGATAGGAAGCCCTGGCAAAGGCTTCGGCTGTTTCAATATATGCTGCCAGCCTTTGGCTATCGTAAACAGATATTTTTTTGCTTGCGGATACCGGCTTAAAAAAATCTTCAATATCAGCTTTCATAGTATGCTCTTTTATGCACTACCCATTTGTGTAGTAAAAGTAAAGCTTTGATGACATACTTTTACAACTATAGTTGTAATCCTTATCAGATGAAAAAACAATCAACGCTGCTGCTTATTTTTATATTATGCATTATATGGTGCCAGGCACAGTATGATAATGATCATTTTTCTAAATTAAAGATTGCTGTTTCAGGCGGGTATGCTTACCGGCTTGGGAAAAAACCTTCCGGTGATCAGTACTACAAAAACATCAGCCATGGCCCGGTGTTTACGTCAGATCTTACCTGGTTCTGGAACCAGAAAAACGGAGCCGGTATTCATTATTCCTACTTTACCACATCCGGCACATCTAATAACCTGGGAGTAAATAGTAATATCAACATTCAGTTCATTGGCCCTGTTTACCGGGTGCAAAGCATAAGCGCCAACGAAAAATGGCAGGTAACTTCAGGTATAGGCTTGGGGTATATGAGTTATACTGACAAAGGCTGGATCAATTTTGGAATGCCCGGCAGCAGTACTATCAAAGGCGCTTCATTAGGATCTTTAATAGAAGCCGGTGTTGATTATAAAATTGTGAAAGGATTATCTGCCGGGATAAACCTTAACCTGCATGCAGGATATTTATCCAGGATCAACCATAATGGCTCTTCTATTAAACTTGATTCCAAGAACAGGGAAAGCCTGTCAAGAATTGAAGGCGCAGGCGGGCTCAGGTATAGCTTTTAAATCCGGTGTTGTAATATAACTGATAAAGTAAAAGAAGGTGTGGCATGCCGGTTTATTGCTGACCGGGTCCATTTTTTAAAAACCACATACAGGCCTGCTGCAGGCCACATTCGCGACATTTAGGATTGCGTGCCACGCATATATAGCGGCCATGCAAAATCAACCAGTGATGCGCTTTATGAATCAATGCGGCAGGTATATTTTTCACCAGTTCTTTTTCTACAGCCAAAGGCGTTGTGGCAGATTGCGGCACTAAACCAATGCGCTTGCTTACCCTGTTTACGTGCGTGTCCACTGCCATATTCGGTTGTCCTTCTATAACAGAAGTAATTACATTAGCTGTTTTGCGCCCCACGCCGGGCAGCGTTACCAGCTCGTTTACAGTCATGGGAATCTCTCCGTTAAAATCCTCAACAAGCTTTTTTGCCATCCCTGCCAGGTGCTTACTTTTATTATTGGGATAGGAAATGCTTTTAATTAACGGAAAAATATCTTCAGCAGAAGCTTTGCTGAGGCTGGCCACATCAGGGTATTTTTCAAATATAAAAGGCGTGGTTAAATTCACCCTTTTATCAGTGCATTGTGCCGAAAGAATAACTGCTACCAATAGCTGGTAGGGGTTATCATACACAAGCTCCGTTTCAGGCTCCGGCATGTGCACCGAAAAATAATCTATTACAAACTGATAGCGTTCCTTTTTTGTCATAAGAATTTAGAAAACGCTAAGGTACATGCTGAAAATCAGATTCGTTGCTTACAACCTAAAGAATTAAATGTTCGTCTGACGTTTAAATCCTTCCTTTATGAAAGCGACAAAGCTGCTGATAGTTATTAGCATTGGCTGTCTCCTTGCAGGTTGTGCCATACAGCGTACCAGTAAATTTACACTTGATACCATAAAGCCTGGCATGAGCAAAGAAGAAATAACAGCTGTGGCTGGCAAGCCGTACAAGCAAACTTTTCATTTTGGAGCAGACAGCTCATTGTACGAGATCTATTATTATAAAGAAACCATCTGGAAAAACAATTGGTTCGAAGTTAATAATATGCTCCATTTCAAAAATGGGAAACTGGAATCATTAGAGCAGGGACGCGAAAAGCACCTCTACACAGAACACAAAAAAAATTAATCCTACACTTAAACCCATTTTTATGAGCCGGCTATTCACTCCATTTATTATCCTTATTTTATTGACTATCGTTTCCTGTGCTTCTTTAAAGTCTGCTTCATCCAAATCAGACAACATAAAGCCGGGGATGAGTAAAGAAGAAGTGATCAAACTATTAGGAAGGCCCACACACAATACCTTTTATGAAGAAGATGACGGAACTTTATTTGAAACACTAGTGTATGAAAAGCTCGTCCTCAGGGGTAATTGGTATACGTATGATGATATACTTGAGTTTAAAAATAATTATTTAAAGTCCCGCTATCAGGGTCCGGAGCGTTATCACAGCAAAACCATGCAAATAGGAGATGGAAAGTAGCGAGCAGGTACGTTCTGCCCTTCGTCTTCTGACCTCCGACTTTTCGACTGTAGAGTTGAGCGATTAAAGCCTTTTTATTTAAAAGGTCGCCACAGGCGACAGCATAAATATTGCGAAGTGAGGACGCTTCGCACAGCGCACCATAAAGGCCCGAAGCTGAAAGCAAAATGCAGGACGCTGATTTCAGGACAGGACACTTCCGACTTCGGTCTTCAGACTTAATTCGTATTGACCATTAATATTCAACAATCAATGTTCAACGCTCAATATTCATTTTTGTCCGTCTTCGGTCTTTCTAACTTCCTGACTTTCCCGACTTATCTCGCCGCCGCCTTAAACAGCCAGGAATCTTCCAGCGCTTTAACCGTAACTACAGCCCCTGCAAAAGCAGCAGCAGTTATATCGGGCCGCGCCAAAACCACTTTGAGCCGTTTCGACTGCAACGAAACCTTTCCTTCCATTAACAGGAAAATTTCAGCGGTAGCTATATCTAATGTAATGCTTTCTCCTTTCTGAAGCTTATAGGAGCTTAATGAGAAGTCCTTCACCGGAACTTTATAGTGTTGAGTGGCAGCCCTGGCTTTTTTAATTATTTTGGGATGGGTAGCCTCACATTTGGTATGCTTTAACAGCTCCGCGTTGTCTATATGTTTTGTTGTAAGCCCTCCCCTTAAAACATTATCGCTGCTGGCCATAATTTCCACGTTCTGCCCTTCAAGGTAAGCATGGGGCACACCGGCATCCTGGAAAATTGACTGTCCTTTTGTCAACCGTACCAGGTTAAAAAAGTAAACAGAAAATATGCCCCTGTCAATTACACCAGGCCTGTCAAAAGTGAGCGCAGCCCGGGCCGCCCAGAAATTTTCATCATCTTTTTGCAACGTTCCGTTTTGATACAGCGGCAGTATGCGGCTCAAAAGCGGCTGCAGCACTTCATTCACCTGCTCCTGCGGCATTTCCATCGCCATTTTATATAGCCCGGCATACCCTTTCTTTTTGAAAACGGATTTAAATATTTTCAGCTCTTTTATTTTGGTAAGAATGGCTTCCAGTTCATCTTCCGGTTTAAAACCATGTAACAGGTAAAACTCACTCATAGCCACCATCAGCTCCGGCTTATGGTTGGCATCCTTATAATTCCTGTTGGGCGCATCAATAGGAACACCGGCTTTGTTCTCCTGCTCAAAGTCAATAGCAGCCTGCTTTTTAGAGGGGTGCACCTGTATAGACAACATATCCTTCACATCTAAAACCTTTAAAAGGTAAGGCATATTACCAAACCCTTTCAGCACATTATCCCCCAGGGCCTTTACACCATTAGCCGCTATATAATCCCTTAGCAATACTTCTTCCCCATTGGCCAGTATAAGCATACAACCAGCCTGCGGATGTACTCCCAGCCAATACTCTGCAAAAGGCTGCATGTTGGGGTTCTCTATTTGTAACAGGGATGGTATATAAGAGATGCCGCCCCAATCATAATGTTTTATACTTCCGCTTAAAGGTGCTAACTGCTGCATATTAATTTTTTATAGTAAATTCAGGTAAAGATAAGCAATGGCCGATCATAATGAACTGGGTAAAAACGGTGAGCAACTGGCAGCAGGATTTCTTGAAGCCAAAGGCTACACTATTATTTGCCGTAACTGGCGCCATGCGCATTATGAAATAGACATTATTGCCACTAAAGGTAAAAAATTACACTTTATTGAAGTAAAAACAAGAAGCACTTCTTTTTACGGCCATCCCGAGGAGAGTGTAACAAAAAGAAAATTCAGATTTCTTCAGAACGCTGCCGATGAATACCTTTTTCTTAACCCCGGGTATAAATGGATACAATATGATATTGTTTCCATCACTTTTCAGAAAGCCGGGCCACCGGAATATTTTTTACTGGAAGATGTTTTCCTGTAAGTAGAATTACCTGATATAAATCACCCGGCTAAACAATTTTTTTATGTAGGTTTGTTGCTTCAGTAACCTGATATATTATTGCAGAACAAAAAATTCAACACATGAAATTATTAAGCATTACGTTTGTTATTGCCATTCTTGCCTTCGCCAGCTGTTCAGACGGTGGCAAAGGAACTGCGTCCCAGCCATTTTGCAGCGACACTACCTGCTTAACCGAGCCTATTGTTGTTCGCTCTGAAGCGCCCGACAAACCTTTTGTAAGAATAAGTTTTAAAGACTGCCGGATTGATTCCATACATTGGGAAAAGGGTGGAATGGGCGTAATTAAAGACATTGTTTTTAACGAGTTTATAGAAAAACCGGTTGTTCCTTCCAAACAGTTCCTCACTACAGATATTATAGACGGCAAATACGCCTGGATAAAATTTAACGATTGTGCTACCGGCCGGGGTTATTTACTGAAGCTGCCTTTTGATCAGGGAAGTATCGCTGCCAACAAGTTTACCAGCGCTATCAACAATTTTGATCCCAAATTCAAATTGGAGAACGGGCTTGTAGCTTATTACGATAATACCTTCATTTATGTAGAAGATATGGCTACCGGGCAGATTGCCAAACAGCTGCTTACAGATACAGGCGTTACAGGAATAGATTATGACAATATCCATAGCCTTATTGATTCAGTAAATATTACCAAAAGCAATATTTACGCTAAGCTGATTGTGAAAGGCAAAGAAATAGTGCATAACAACCCGCTCTCTTTCAAATAATCCATGTGGGAACCATACAAAAAAGGGTTTAAAGCATATCTTCAGTTAGAAAGATCTCTTTCTGAAAATTCAACCTGGGCCTACCTGCACGATTTAGATAAGCTTACCCAGTTTCTTGAAATAAAAAATATTAAAAAGAATCCTGCAGCCATTACGCTGCAGGATTTGCAGTTTTTCATACAATGGATCGGCGAACTGGAGATGACAGCAACCTCGCAGGCCCGCATTATTTCCGGCATTCGCGCCTTTTATAAATACTGCGCGCTGGAAGATATAGTTACAGAGGATCCCACCCTCCTGCTGGAAGCTCCAAAAACCAAACGGGCACTGCCGGATGTTTTAAGTTTTGAAGAAATAGAAAGTATCATTTCCTGCATTGACCTCAGCAAGCCCGAAGGCACCCGTAATAAAGCTATATTGGAAACGCTTTATAGCTGTGGGCTTCGTGTAAGCGAAATAGTAAACCTGCGTATCTCACAATTATACTTAGATGTAGGCTATATAAGGGTTACAGGCAAAGGCGATAAGGAAAGGCTGGTGCCTATAGGCAGCCCGGCTATAAAGTATATTGATATTTACAGGAAAAATATCCGCAACCATATTGCCGTAAAGCCCGGCAATGAGGACATTTTATTTTTAAACAAGCGCGGGCAAAAGCTCACCCGTGTTATGATCTTCCTGATCATTAAAGATCTTGTACAGAAAGCAGGCATATATAAAACCGTTTCTCCACATACGTTCCGCCATTCGTTTGCCACGCACTTGATAGAAGGCGGTGCCCACCTGCGTGCCGTGCAGGAAATGCTGGGCCATGAAAGCATTACCACCACAGAGATCTATACCCATCTGGATAAGGAATTTCTGCGTAAAACCCTGGAGCAGTATCACCCATCATTTAAATAATTTACCGGCAGCCAGCTTCATCTAAGCCTACATTGCGGCAATATGTTTAGATTTATACACCCCTGCTGCCATATCATTTTAGTTAAGCAACGATGTGCTGCGAAGCATTTTGTTTCACAGGACTATGTTGTGGGCTTTGGCTACATTTAAAAAGTAGGTAAGGCTTCGGGACTTGTAGTCCCGAAGAGCGATAGAGGGTGGCAGCGTCTCAGAAAAATTCGGAAGTTTTGTAGGGGTGAGGTAGACTATAAATTAATAAGGAGATTTTTTCTGTGCGACAATTTGGAATGCACCCAGTGTTACCACCCGTAACTATAACATCATTTTTATTCGCTATTTTTACCGGCAAAAAATATATAAATAATATACACATGAAAAAATTACTTCTATCTATTGTATTGCTAAGTGCTTTATCTTATGGAAAGGCGCAGATAAAAATGCCTGCCCCCAGCCCGGCCCAGACAGTAAAGCAAGAATTCGGACTATCCAGTATTGAGCTTTCTTATAGCCGTCCGGCAATAAAAGGCCGTAAGATATTCGGGGACCTGGTTCCTTACAATGCAGTATGGCGCACAGGGGCCAATGGCGCTACTACGCTTAATTTTGGAGACGATGTAATTATAGGTGGTAAAGAAATCCCTGCCGGCAAGTATGGCCTGTTAAGCATACCGGGCGCTGCTTCATGGACGTTAATTATCACCAGGCAAACAGATGTGACAAGCCCTGCTGCTTATAAACAGGATCAGGATGTGGTAAGAGTTACAGCTAAAGTAAAACCACTGACCACCAAAGTAGAAAACTTTACGATCCAGTTTGACAATATTCAGCCGGAAAGCTGCGAGCTGGTGATCAGCTGGGATAAATCGGCGGTAAGCCTCCCTGTAAAAACCAATATAGATGCAAGGATCATGGCATCTATTGATGCGTCAATGAGCTCTGATAAACCCGCTTATTTCCAGGCAGCCGCTTATTACCTTGAAAGTGGAAAAGACCTGAAAAAAGCGGAAGAATGGTTTGCCAAAGCAGTTGAGGCCCAGCCTAATGCTTTTTGGATAAGATATCAGCAGGCCCGTGCCCTTGCCAAACTGGGTAAAAAAGCAGCGGCAAAAGAAGCTGCTCTGAAATCAAAAGAGCTTGCTCTTGCTGCTAAAAACCAGGATTATGTAACCTTAAATGACAAGCTGATCAGTACGCTTAAATAACAGGTTTCATTAATGAACCTCTTTCCGGGTAACGCCTGCCAGCAGTGGGTATTATATAGTTTTACAGAAACAATAAAAGTATACATGAAGTCTGTCTTGATATCTATAGCCGTTATATTACTTATAAGCTGTCCGGCTTATGGCCAGAAAACCTATACCCTGAAATTCAACCCTGCAAACGGAAGTAAATATGAGGTCCTGACAGGCATGAAAACAAAAACTTTTCAGAACATACTGGGGCAGGATCTGGAGTTTAATATGGATTATAATATTCATATGTCTTATAATATTGCGGCAGAAGGAGCTAACAAAAAATTGAACATGACTTACAACAGGCTGCAGATGAGTATGGATGTGATGGGACAAACAGTAAACATGGACAGCAATGATACCGATTCTTCCAACATTGCCAGCCATGCCTTTAAAGCGCTGCAAGGGCAAACCATGAGCGTGGTTTTAGCTCCTGATGGAAAAGTGGTTAAGGTAGAAGGTATGGAAGAAATCATGCAGAGATTAGGAGCAGACGAAATGCAGAGGCAAACAATACAGAGCGTTTTAGGAGAAGATGCCATGAAAAACCTTATGCAGCAATCTTTTGGGTTTTATCCTGAAAAGCCTGTAAAAGTTGGCGATTCATGGACATCAGCTTTTACCCTGAAAAACCCTTATATTATTTCCGGAACAAGTACCTATACCCTGGCTAAAGTAGAAGGCACAAGAGCTTTCATTAATACTGTGAGCAGTTTAAAAACCGACAGCACTTCTAAAATGACCGCAAACGGCATTGAGATGGAACTTGACCTTACAGGCGATGTAACCGGCAATACAGAAGTTGATATTGAAACAGGTATGCCTATGATTACCACTGTAAGACAAACATTAAAAGGAAATATTGAAGTGCAGGGCCAGAAAGTACCCATGGCATCCGGCATTGATACCCGGATCACAGTAACAAAAAAATAACAGCTGTATTCTATAAAAAACGGGCACTATCTGATGGTGCCCGTTTTTTTTATTTCTTCAGCTGGAAGGTTTCCAGGAACTTGGTATTAAAGTTCCCATTAATAAAATTCTCATCTCTCATCAACTGCAGGTGAAAGGGAATAGTAGTTTTAACACCTTCTATCACGTATTCGCTCAAAGCACGATACATGGTATCTATAGCTTCTTCCCGGGTACGGGCCACCGTGATCAGCTTGCCGATCATGGAATCGTAATAAGGAGAAATGGTATATCCGGCATATACATGGCTATCTACTCTTACACCATGCCCGCCCGGCACATGCAGGGTGGTTATTTTACCCGGAGATGGGCGAAAATCATTAAACGGATCTTCCGCATTGATGCGGCACTCTATACTGTGCATGTGGGGAATATAATCCTGTCCTGAAATTTTTTCTCCCGCAGCAATTTTGATCTGTTCTTTTATTAAGTCGAAATTGATCACTTCCTCTGTAACGCAATGCTCAACCTGTATGCGGGTATTCATTTCCATAAAGTAGAAATTGCGGTGCTTATCCACCAGGAACTCTACAGTGCCCACACTCTCATACCCTATAGCCGCAGCGGCTTTTTTTGCAGCATCACCCATAGCTGTGCGTAGCTCCGGTGTCATAAAAGGCGAGGGAGATTCCTCCACCAGTTTCTGATGGCGGCGCTGAATAGAACAGTCTCGTTCACTCATATGACATACATTGCCAAACTGGTCGCCTGCAATCTGTATTTCTATATGGCGTGGTTCTTCCACAAATTTTTCCATATAAATACCATCATTTTTAAACGATGCTGCCGCTTCCATTTTAGCTGTATCGTAAGCTTTCTCTAATTCACCTTCTTCCCATACTATGCGCATACCTTTACCACCGCCACCGGCAGTAGCTTTTAAAATAACAGGGTAACCAATCTCCAGTGCCAGCACTTTAGCCTGGGCTACGCTTTCCAGCAAACCTTCTCCGCCCGGAACCACAGGAACCCCCGCTTTGATCATAGTTTCCTTAGCTGTGATCTTATCGCCCATCTTATTGATCATATCAGCCGTAGGGCCTATAAATTTGATATTGCTTTTATTGCAGATATCCGCAAATTTTGCATTTTCTGCCAGAAACCCATAACCCGGGTGAACCGCATCGGCATTGGTAATTTCAATAGCCGCCATAATATTGGGGATATTAAGATAGGACTCTGTACTGGCAGGACGCCCTATACAAACCGCTTCATCAGCAAACTTCACATGCAGGCTTTCGCTGTCTGCTGTAGAATAAACAGCAACGGTTTTGATACCCATTTCCCTGCAGGTCCTGATTACCCGAAG